>NZ_JAQGKQ010000043.1 GCF_028290025.1 Cypionkella sp.
ATCTTCAGATTTTCCGAACCTTAACAACCGCTTACGCTTCGTTTCGTTTCGTCACCGTCACTGTTTCGCTTCGGTAAGGCGCTGTTTAGGGAAAGCCGCCGGAACCCGCAATAGCAAAAAACACATCCAAACTCACTTTTTTACAGTTTTGTGAATTTATCCATCAATTGGCAGGGTTGGCGGAAGCATCGACCGCGAGCACCCCCCTTTCGCGCAACATTCTTATCGGAGATTGCCACATCACGGCGCGAGTCAGGCAGTTTGCAGCGCCTTTTTCCGGGCTTTGAGTCGGCGGGCGATCAAAAGTCCCAGCACGGTTGCAAAATAAAGTGCTGATTCCAGCGTATAGACCTTCCCGATCATCACAAAATGCACCGCCCCCGCCAAAGTTGCTGGATAAGCCAGCCAATGCAGCCGTTTCCAGCGCAAAGCGCCGAGTCGTTTGACCATCGCGTTGTTGGAAGTCACCGCCAGAGGAATCAGCGCCACGAACGCCAGCATCCCCACGATGATAAATGGTCGCTTGGTCAGCTCGGTCAGAATCTCTGACCAGCGCAGCGCGAGGTCCAGCACCACCCATGTCATCAGATGCAGCGCGATGAACATGAAGCCCATCAGCCCCAGCGCGCGGCGGAACTTCAACAGGTTCACCCCATACCAACGCAGCGGAGTGATGCAGAGCGTGGCGATCAGGATTTGCAGTCCCCGCGTACCCAAGGTCCGTTCTAAAACCTTGGCGGGGTCGGGGGTGGAGAGCGATGAATAGATCACCCAAACCGCCAGCGCCACGCCAGCTATATATATAGTATAAGCCGGGATGCGCCGGGCGGTTTGGTTGATGGCGTTGAGCATCAGTAATCCTGCGTCAAATCTTGACCCGCATAGAGGCTGGCGACCTGATCACCGTAGCCGTTGAACTTCACGGTATCTATCCGGCCCGCGAACAGGCCCCCACCGATGCGACGCTCTGAGGCTTGGCTCCAGCGCGGGTGATCCACCTCGGGGTTCACGTTGGCATAGAAGCCGTATTCGTTGGCAGCCAAGGTGTTCCAGGTTGTCACCGGCTGCTCGGCCACCAAAGAAATCCGCACGATCGACTTCACCGACTTGAAGCCATATTTCCACGGCACGATCAGGCGGATCGGCGCGCCGTTCTGGTTTGGCATCAGTTTGCCATACAATCCCGTCGCCATGATCGTCAGCGGGTGCATCGCTTCATCCAGCCGCAACCCCTCACGATACGGCCAGTCGATCATACCGCCCGAAATCCCCGGCATCTCATCCGGGCGGACTACGGTTTCAAACGCCACATATTTCGCTTCCGGCTTCACGCCGAGCTTTTGCAGCAGGCCGGACAGTTGGAACCCCTGCCACGGCACGATCATCGACCAGGCTTCGACGCAGCGGAAACGGTAGATGCGTTCTTCGATGGGTTGGCCTGCAATCAGGTCGGCGAGCGCGTAGGTGCCGGGGTTGTTGACGAGGCCGTCTACGGTGACGCTCCACGGGTCGGTTGTCAGCTTGCCTGCATAGGCGGCAGGGTCGTCCTTGTCGTAGCCGAATTCGTAGTAGTTGTTGTAGGTTGTGATGTCCTCGAAGGAGTTCGGGGCTTCATCGGTGGAATAGGGGCTGCTCTGCGCGAGGGCTGGGCTTGCGATGGAAAGGGCGGCGGCTCCGGCAATCAGGGCGCGGCGGTTCAGGAACAGGTGCTGCGGGGTGACGTCGGCGCGGGAGAATTCTGGCTGATAGGTCATGGCGTGGTTCCTCGTGGGGTCTGAGGTCTAAGATGGCGCAGATTGAGCAAAAGACAAAATCATCTGATCTCACATCTGTGATAGGGCTTTGAAATATATCGGCTGAGAAGTGCTCACGCGTGGCCAAGGCTGCGGATTACATGATTTCAATGGGTTATGGGGTGGGTGTTAAGACTTTGTTAATGGCCAAACTCTGGGCGATACTTTTGGTTAGGATCGCACCGGGCCTATGCCGTCCAAGGCCGCCACACAGTTGCCTGCCGGTTTTTTGTTGGGGCTGGCCACGGAATGTTTCAGCTTCGTTGGCGACCAGCTTTAGACGTTAAGTCAGCCGCAAGATTGTCGTTGACGATGCAAGGCAACTGGCCGCAGTCTCAGTGACAGTATCGACAACAGACGCCTTTAGGCCAGCAAATCTGAATGGCCCAACCGTTATAGGGTGGAGATAGATAATGACGCCAGAAGACTTGTTCGGCACTTGGACACTTATATCACATCAGTTTGTTACCCTTGAAACCGATGAGCGGCGCGAGATGTTTGGCGCTGACCCGCTTGGCACATTGGTGCTTACCCCAGATCATCGAATGATCGCCTTCATTACCGCGAATGACCGCAAGCCGGCTGTAGATGATGCCTCCACCGCTGCGCTTTACAAAAGCATGTTGGTCTATTCAGGCCCGTTTCGGCTGGAAGCCCCGGATCAGCTTGTGACCACGGTTGAAATGGCGTGGCATCCGGCTTGGGTCGGTGGCGAACAGGCGCGCACCCTTGCGCTTGAGGGTGATATTCTCTCGATCATGACTCCGGTGATGGCGCACCCAACGATCGCCGGCCAAACCGCGCGTGGGGTTTTGACGTGGCGCAGGTTATCGCGGTTTTGAGGGCAGGCAGTATTTCGGCTTTTCTCATTGCGTCTTCACACATTCAAAACAGGGCAGCGGCTGAATGCCGGGTTGGCGCTGCAACAAATGTTCTGCGCGATTTATGGTTCAGCGTCCTCCCTGGATATTCGACGCGGGACGCTGCAAAAGCGCCTGCCCGATGGGGCAATGAGGCGCTGCCCGGCGGCGCAAGCGCCTTGATTCCGGGCGGTGGGCGCGCCTGTTGCAAGCAAGTCTCGACCATTGAAAAACGCCTGCCCAAATGAATGGGCAGGCGCAACTGAAGATCAGTTCCTCGCTGTTAGAACGGCGAGTCGGGGAAGTAGTATTGCGCCGCGTTCTCTTTGGTGATCAGCGTCGCATCGACGGTGAATGTGCCGCGCATCGGCACTTGGGCGTAAAGCCCCGCCACGGTCATCTCTAACGCCGTGCCGACCATCGCTGGCGGATACAAAACGTCAACCGGGATCATCTTGTCGCCGTCCATGACTTTCTTGATCATGTCTTTAGAGCCTGCGCCCGCCACGACATACTGAATGTCGGAGCGGCCTGCTTGTTCAATCGCCTGCAGTACGCCAACGGCCATGTCATCGTCTTGGCACCAAACCACGTCGATTTTCGGGAATTTGGTCAGATAATCCTGCATGACTTTGAAGGCGTCATCGCGGTTCCAGTTACCAAACTGACGGTCCAGCACTTTGACGTTGGAGCCTTCGATGGCCTTGTCAAAACCGTCCTGACGGGTCTGGTCAATCGGAATTGGCAGGCCACGGATCACCACAACTTCGGCGTCCGGGGTGGTGGCTTTGATATAGTTGCCAGCGGTCTCGCCCAAAGCAAAGTTGTTCCCGGCGATGTAGAGGTCGCGCACCGAGTCATCATTAACTGTAGGCGCACGGTCGACAATGGCGACGAAAGTGCCCTTGGATTTGATCTCTTTGATCGAGTTTACCAGTGGATCGGGATCGCTTGGCAGGATCACCAGCGCGTCAATGCCTTGAGTTTCAAGGTCTTGCAGCGCGTTGGCTTGGCTTGCCGCATCTGGCGAGGTTTTGACAATGATGTTGAGCCCTGGATGCTGTGCCATCAATTGCTCTGCCACGCGGTTGGCATGGAACACCACACCGGACGTCCAGCCGTGATCTGCTGCCGGGATCGACACGCCGACAGTGTAGGCTTTGTCTTGAGCAAAGCTCGCCGTGCTGCCCATCGCCATCGCGGCGACAGTGACAAGGCTTAGTAAACCTTTACGCATTTTATTCCTCCCTTTGGTCGGGTCTGGCAGAATGCAGCCGGGCGACCCTATCCCCGGCCGATGTTTCACGATTTCCGCACCAGTGATCGTTGCACCAACATAGCGATGATGATGATGGCGCCTTGGATTGCGCCGATCAGGTATTCGGAAATGAAATTAGATAGCAGCATGATGTTGCCAACGAGTTCGAGGATGAACGCGCCGCAGATCGTGCCCCAAGCCCGGCTTGCACCGCCTTTAAGGGCGGTGCCGCCGATCACCACGGCGGTGATCGCTTGCAGCTCCCACAGGATGCCGGTTGTCGCCGAGGTTGACCCCAAACGCGGCACATAGAGCATCACCGCGATGGCGACGCAGACCCCTTGGATCACGAAAGCCGTGGTGCGCACGCGATCGACGTTGATGCCGGAATAGCGCGCGACGTTGGGGTTTGATCCGACTGCCACAACATGACGTCCATAGCGCATCCGATACAACACGAAGGCAGCCACCGAGGTCACCGCCAGCACGACAACAATCGGCACGGGAACGCCAAGCACCACACCGAAATAGGCCGGGCGATACAGGTCTTGCTGCTCGGCTGATTGCAGGGTGATAGCACCGCCTTGGCTTAGCCAAGTGGTCAGGCCGCGATAGATGCCCATGGTGCCAAGCGTGGCGATGAAGGGTTCGATCTTGCCGACGGTCGTAATCAAACCGTTTGCCAGTCCGCAGAGCGCCCCCACCACCAAGGCCAGCACGATCGCGGCGGCAATCATCATGCCGGGGTCGGCGATCGCACCGGAGTTCATGAACAAAATCATAAGGCTGGCGACGAACGCCACCATTGAGCCGACAGACAAATCCAGGTCGCCCGAGGAGATTACGAATGTCGCGCCGACCGCGATCAGCGCGATAAAGGCACTGCGGGTAGCGACGTTGGCGAGATTGTTTATGCTGATGAAATTGGGGTTAACCAGCGCGCCCAGCAGCAGCAGCAAAGCCAGCGCCACAAAAGGTGCCACCGCGCGTAAGTCCACGTCTTGCCAGCGCCGTTTTGGTTCCGCCTGATCGTCTTGTGTCGTCACATTTGCCCCCATATTACGCGACAGCCTTTTGCTTCAAGCCCGCCGAATAGCGCATGATTTTTTGCTCGTTGATCTCATCGCCTTCCAACACGCCAACGATCCGCCCCGCGCGCATCACCACCACGCGACTGCAAAGCCCGATCACTTCGGGCATCTCGGACGACACCATGATCACCGAACAACCCTCGCGCGCCAAAGCGGCGATGAAGTGGTAAATCTGTTGCTTGGTGCCAACGTCGATGCCCCGCGTCGGCTCGTCGATGATCAGGATTTTCGGCGTAATCTCCATCACCTTGGCAAGCAGCAGTTTTTGCTGATTGCCGCCTGACATGCGACCCGCAACGACGCCCGCGTCGCGCACCCGAATGTCGAAACGGCGGCGTGCTCGGGCCAAAGCCGTGCGCTCACTTGCAGGGCTGAGATAGCCCCAGCGGCCATGCTGATCGAGCGATTGCAGCGTCAGATTGCTGGTCATATCAGAGCCGAGCAGCAGGCCCTTCGATTTGCGGTCCTTGGTCATATAGGCCAAACCTGCCGACGTGGTCGCGTGAATATCGCCCGACGGCATCAGTTGATCACCGATCCGCACCTCACCCGAGATGCGCGGATAAAGCCCGGCAATCGCCTCCATCAACTCGGTGCGACCCGAACCGATCATGCCGGAGAACCCCAGAATCTCGCCCTTGCGCAGATCGAAATGCGCGTCGCGGACGTGGGCGGTGTTCAGCCCCACCACCGACAAAACCCGCGCCTCATCGACATTCGGTTCAGACTTCTGTGGATACAGGCTGGAAAGTTCGCGCCCCACCATCAGTTGCGCAATAGACTCGCCGTCGAGCATTGAGGTCGGCGCAGTTTTCACCCATTGCCCATCGCGCAACACTGTCACACGGTCGGAAAGTTCGGTCACTTCATCCAGCTTGTGCGAGACGAACACAAAACTCGTCCCCAGATCGCGCAGCTTGCGCACCTGTTTGAACAAGGCGTCGGTTTCCTCGCGCGACAGCACGGCGGTCGGCTCATCCATAAAGACAATCCGCGCATCACGGCTGATAGCCTTGGCAATCTCAACCATCTGTTTATCAGCGACCGTCAGCGAAGAAATCACCGCCGTCTCGCTTATTCTAGACCCCAGCATATCCAAGACACGCCGAGTCTCGCGCCGCATGTGTTTGCGGTCCAGCAATCCGAAATGCGCAACCTCACGCCCCAGAAACAGGCTTTCGGTGACGGTCAGATGCTCCGCCAGATTAAACTCCTGATGGATCACAACGATGCCCAAAGCCTCTGCCGCGCCATTCGGCGGCAGCTTAACCGACTTGCCATCCAAATAAATCTCACCCGAGGTGGGCTGTTCAAAACCGGACAAAATCTTCACCAGCGTAGATTTGCCCGCACCATTCTCGCCCATCAACGCGTGAATCTCACCGCGCCGCAGGTCGAAATCGACGCTGAACAGCACCTGAACCCCGCTAAAGGATTTGCTGATCCGTTGGGCTGAAAGAACGATATCGCCATGCGCCTTGGCAACGCTTTCATCGCCTGCAGACCGCATAGTTTCGTCGCGCGTCATCGCCGTAGTTTTGCCACGCACTGACGCAATGTTGTCACCGCCCACGGGCCCTGACGCCATGATTACCCCCCTCGCGGCTCCTCTCCGCCCCATATGTGTAGTGCTTTGATTTTTTCATGTAAAGGTTTACATTGCAGCAATCATTCATCGGCTTTGCACCTGACCGCCCGCCTCTATAGGCTTCGCCGCAGCAACCATAGGCCCGCACCCTTGTCGAATTCTCCCGCCACCATCGAAGACGTCGCCCGCATTGCCGAAGTGTCGATTGCCACGGTGTCGCGTGCCATTCATCTGCCGGAAAAGGTTGCGGTATCCACCCGGCTGAAGGTCAATCAAGCGATTGCGCTGACCGGTTATACCCCGAATGCTGCGGCCCGCTCTTTGCGCTTGGGCAAATCCAACATGATCCTTGTGGTAGCCCCCGACATTGGCGACCCCAATTTCTCTAGCATTCTTGTCGGATTAGAGAATGAGGCCCGCGCGCATGGTTACGGCGTGCTGATCGGCCATACCCAGAACGACGCGCAACGCGGCTTGGAATATCTGAAGTTTTTCTCATCGAACCAAGCCGCCGGCATGATCCTGTTCACCGGTATTCTGCCATTTGGTCACCAGTCAATGACCGCCCGCCTGCCCCCCACCGTTGGGGTGTTTGAGCCGGTTTTCAACGGCGGTATTCCTTACGTCGGCGTCGATGACCTGGAGGGTGCGCGCAAGGCGGTGGAACTGCTGATCTCGGAAGGCCACCGCAAAATCGCTTTCGTCGGCGATGCGCGCAATCGGCTGGCCTATGTACGCCGTCGTCTCGGATGTGAGGCGGGGCTGGACGCCGCAGGTATTCCGGTAGCGTCAAGGATGGTGATTGACGGCGATGGCACCATTGAAAGCGGGCGCCTCGCGGTCGATCAGTTGTTCCTGCGCGACACGCTGCCGACCGCGTTTATGTGCGTCAACGATCAAACCGCGATTGGCGTGATGCTGGGGCTGACTGCGCGTGGCTACATCGTTCCGCGCGATTTCTCGGTGACCGGGTTTGACGATGTGCCGCAGGCTTCGTTCATGCAGCCTTCGCTGACGACGATCAGGCAACCGCGCGGTCTGATCGGCAAACACGCGATGACGCTGCTGTTGCAGCTTTTGTCGGATACCGAACCGGCGGAGACAGAGATACTATTGCGTCCCGATCTGGTGGTGCGTAATTCGGTGGGGCCACCACCGAGGCGTTAAGTCAGGCCGAGCCGGTTGGCATCAAAGCCAGCCTCAGCAAAAATCGCAAGCAAGCGGGCGTCGAAATTATCGGCCTGAATATCCAGACAGTGCTGGCCAAAATACCAATACAGCGCGCGCGCGTAGTCTGGCGGATTGGTTAACGCGCGCGCCAAAGCTGCCCCAAACGCGGCGGGGTCCTGCACGGTTTCGACAACGGCGTGGAAATCCGAGCGGCCAAACAGCACCGCCGGTTTGCGATGCAAAAAGCCCTCCAGCGCGGTCGCGGAATTGATCGACACCGTGGCGCTGCACACCGCCAAAATGTCATGCACATTGGCGTCGGTTTGCGTGAGCCGATACCCCTTCGCCCGCACCGCCGCGATAATCTCTGCGCCGAGCTCAGGTTTCAGCGGATGCGGTTTGACCAGCACATCACGCCCACCGGCCCCGGCACAAACGGCCTCAACCATGGCTTCAAAGCTGCAATACGCCTGACCATTACGTTGAGGCGCCGGGCCTTGCAGGAACACCGCCAGCGCGCCCTGGGGCAAATTTCTGAGCGTTTTCGGCTGTTTGTAGCGAGAAAGCCGAGGCACCGCGAACCGTTGCTGCAAGTTGGCGTGATAAGTCTGGGCGGCTCCGCCATCAACCGTTGTCGGATCATAGAGCAACGCGCCAATCCGGCTTGCGGCTTGAATCCCCACCGGATCGACGTGAAAAAACCCCTCAAAATAAGCCGTCGCCGCGTTCAAAACTCCGACGCGCTGGTGGTGGCCGTTCTCGACGATATGCAGGTTGCCATCTTCGCGATACCCCGCGCCGTTGAAGCCTTCGACCAAGTCAACGGCACCACCCCGCGCCAGAATGCTGTCACGGATGCGGCTGTAAAGCAGCGGTTTACCCGCCGCCAAACGCGCATTCATATACGCCGGAAGGTGCAGCACGACGCGGGCTGTCACAGTTTCGCCTGAACCAACGCCACGGCCGCAGCAATCGCGGCTTCAATCGGCAGGGCGGAGGTATCAATCACCACCGCATCCGAAGCCGCCCGCAGCGGAGCTTCCGCCCGACCCATATCGCGGGCATCCCGCTCGATCACTTCGGCCAGCACCCGTGTTGCATCGCCACCAAGCTCCAGCCAACGCCGATGCGCCCGGACTTCCGCGCTCGCCGTCACGTACAGTTTCACCTCGGCTTGCGGGCAAATCACCGTGCCAATGTCACGACCATCCAGCACCGCACCACCCTCGGCCCGCGCAAAACGGCGCTGAAAATCGACCAAAGCCGCCCGCACTTCCGGGATCACCGCCACGACACTCGCCGCCTGTCCGGCAGCCATTGACCGCAAATCATCCCGCGCCAAATCCGCCGCCGTAAGCCCACGCGCGGCCGCTACCGGATCACCGCCCAGCGCACCAACAGCCCGATACAACAGCCCGGTATCGAGATGCGCAAAACCAAACCGTGCAGCCAGTGCCCGCCCAATCGTACCCTTACCAGCCGCCGCAGGCCCATCAATGGCCACTGTAAACTGCACGGGTCATCCTCTCTGCGCAAATATCCTGGGGTGTTAGGGGCTAGCCCCTAAATCAACTGTCCAACTTGCGCGGCGCTTCCGGTGGATAGGCGTAGGCGTTTGAGACGATCATGCCGCCCTGTTCCAACACTTCGGAGACCGCATCGTCTTCCTCAAACTGGAACTCGTAGGCGTCGAATGGGAAGGCTTTGGCATCGACCAACCCCTCAAGCGAGATGATCACGATGCCTTCGGAGGCAAAATCTTCGACCAACTGCTGCAAAGCGGCGGCGGCGGTTTCGGCCTTGATCACCGCGAGTTGGTAATGCCCGCCATACTCGCCTTCGTCCTCGTCGGCCCATTCCATATCGAAGGCGTCAACGCAAACCGCATAAACCCCGGAAGCTATGCCGTCCGACTCGTCAGGCTCGAACGGATGCGCTTCGGAGGCACAAATTTCACCCGAGCCTTGCGCGGTTTCGGCCATGCCGTCGATATCAACCTCAAACGGCAATATCTCATCGTCAAACGCTTCGACCGCGCCTGCGTGCAAGACACGGTCTAGCCGCAAGCCATTGACCGAAATTGAGTTTGCCAAAGTCGCCAGCGCCTCTGACAAATCTTCGGCGGTCAACACAAAGAACCGCGCCTCACCGCCATATTCGGCTGCGTCGGGCATCGCGTTTTGGCCTTCAGGATCAAAGACCTCGACGGCTGCGTAAAAAGTTCCCATCTGGTGCCCTTCCTTGGCGTAAGTTTGGCTCTGCTCCGAGCCTTTGAGGCTATATAGTCCGGTGAGGCCGCAAGTGCCACCGGGCCACTGATTTATCAGGCACCGCACTGCGAGGCATGTGCGAAAAGCTTAACAAAGCCTTAACGTCTGATGTAGGTCGTTACTTTTGCTAGGTTTTAAAAGCTGCCACGCGTGGACAAGCCCGAATCTTACTGCCCACCCTGCCGCAAACTAGCGCCAAGACCGGTCATCAAGCCCTCAAAAATCGGGAACGAGGTCACGATGGGCGAGGCATCATCGACCGAAACCGGGTGCTTCGCCGCCATGCCCAAAACAAGGAAAGACATCGCAATCCTGTGGTCAATATGGGTGGCACAAGTCGCCCCCCCGGGAACGCCGCCCGCGCCCATGCCGTGAACGATAAGGGTATCCTCATCCTCCTCAATCGTCACACCGCAAGCCTCCAGCCCGCGCGCCATCGCGTCGATCCGATCGGATTCCTTGACCCGCAGTTCTTTCACGCCCCGCATGATCGTCTTACCCGTCGAGCAAGCCGCAACCACCGACAGGATCGGATATTCATCAATCATCGAAGGCGCACGTTCGGGAGGAACCTCGACACCCTTCATAGTATCCGAGAACCGCACCCGCAGGTCAGCGACAGGTTCGCCGCCCTCGGTGCGCGGGTTTTGAAACTCAATCTGCGCGCCCATTTCCACCAGCGTCAGATAGAGGCCGTTACGAGTCAGGTTCTGCGAAACCCCCGGCACGAAGATATCCGAGCCTTCCACGATCAGCGCCGCACAGACCGGAAACGCCGCCGAAGACGGATCGCGCGGCACCGCCACCGTCTGCGGGCGCAGTTCCGGCTGGCCTGTCAGGGTGATCACGTTGCCTTCGCTGGTCTTCTCGACAGTCAACTGCGCCCCGAAACCCAGCAGCATCCGTTCCGAATGATCCCGCGTCGGCTCGCGTTCAATCACCACGGTCTGCCCCGGCGCGTTCAAGCCCGCCAGCAGCACCGCCGATTTCACCTGCGCCGAAGCGACAGGCAGCGCATAGCGGACCGGAACCGGATTGGCGGCACCCACCACCGTCATCGGCAAGCGGCCGCCTTTGCGACCATAAGCCTGCGCACCAAACAGGCTGAGCGGATCGGTCACCCGCCCCATCGGCCGCTTGCGCAAGCTCGCATCCCCCGTAAAGGTTACAGTCATCGGCGTGGTCGCCATCGTTCCCATGATCAGCCGCACACCGGTGCCAGAGTTGCCGCAATCAATCACATCGGCAGGTTCCTGAAAGCCGCCGACGCCAACACCATGCACCGACCACGCCCCCGGCGCGTGTTGAATGACCGTCGCCCCAAACGCCCGCATCGCTTTGGCGGTGTCAAGCACGTCTTGGCCTTCGAGAAGCCCGGTGATCTTAGTCTCACCCACCGCCATCGCGCCGAAAATCAGCGCGCGGTGGCTGATGGATTTATCGCCGGGAACCGAGGCTGTGCCTTTCAGCGGCCCGGATTTGGAGGCGGTCATCGGTTGGGCTGTGGCATGGGACGACATACGGGATCTCCTGCAAGCGAATTTGCAAGCCTGATACCGTAAGCGGCGGGCCGGGTCCACGGTTGACCTGACAGGGTTGCGCGCTTGGCCGCCATCGAGGCGGCACGCGCGCGCGGCTGTCGCGGGGTGGAATTATTACGGCAGTGGCGGTTGTTGGGCGGGAGCCTCCGGCGGGGATATTTTTAAGCAGGTGAAATGATCAGCTTGGTTTGGATAGTCGTCGCGGAGCCGTATCATCTTTGGTTCAGGCGTTACGTTGGAAGGTCAGGTAATGCGGTGGGCGGCCCTCGCGCAGGGCTTTTTGCTCGTAGCGGGTGGAAAGCCAGTCCGACCATGGCTCGTCGCCTTGATCGAGTAGGGTGAAGCCAGCCAGTGGGACTTCTTCAAGCGTTTGACGGACGTAATCGGGAATGTCGGTCGCAACCCGAAATTCTGCACCCGGTTGCAGGATGCGGGCGAGGCCGGCGAGGTAGTCTGGGGTGACGAAACGGCGACGGTGGTGGCGGGCTTTTGGCCACGGGTCGGGGTAATTCAGGAAAGCTTTGGCGATTGAGGCGGCGGGTAGCACGTCAAACAGCTCGCGCACATCGCCGGGATGGATGGCGAGGTTGGTGACTTCTGCCGCGCGGATTTTGCCCAGCAGCATGGCGATACCATTCACGAAGGGCTCGCAGCCGATGATACCGACTTCGGGATAGGTTGCGGCCATGTGAACCAGATGCTCGCCACCCCCGAAGCCGATTTCCAACCACAGCGGTTTGCCCGCGAATTGCGTCAGGTCTATCGGGACACGCTCGGGGTTATCGTCTCGCGCCACATCGGGCAGGCTGAGGCGTTCGAGGTCTTCCTCCAGATAAGTTTTCTGGCTGGCGCGCAGGGTTTTACCATGCACGCGTCCGTAGAAATTGCGCCGCTCAACGGGATCATACATCGGTGTAGCCTTGTGATTGTTCGGGCGCTCTAGCCTTGCCTTACCGCCTTGGTCAAGGGCGGTTAGCCGCGTTGGATCATCGCCAGGCCAGCGACCATCGCGGCAATTCCGGCGGCGCGGGTGAGTGAGACGGTGTGGATTGCTGCGCCGAACAGGCCGAACTGATCGATTACGGTGGCGGCGATCATCTGGCCGAGCAGCACGCAGAACACTGCATTGCCGACGCCAAAGCGCGGGGCGACCCATGTGATAGAAAAGGCGTAGAACGCCATGAACAACCCGGCGAGCAACAGGTGTTTGGGTTGGGCGGAGAGGGTGGCGAGCGCGGGGGCTTCACCGGACAGCAATAGCAGCACGGCGGCGGTTATAAATCCGACCGAAAACAGCACAAATCCCGCAGCCACTGGAGCGCCTAGGCGTGCGCCGAGTTGGCTGTTTAGCGCGGCAAGGATTGGGATACCGATGCCCGCCAGAAGCATCCAAAGGGCATAGCGCAGGGTTTCGGTGGGCATTGTCATCGTTACCTTTCGTAAGAACCTCGGCGGGATTATACTCTTTGTCGTCCCGACGCAGAACCCGTTTACTATATCGGAACGCTTAACTCCGACAGGCAACGCGAACACACACAATAATGGAAACGGCGGCACTTGAAGCGCCGCCGTTATCTATCCGTGGCAACGCGACCGAGTGGTGGCTCGATGCCACCCGAGGCCGCGCGCGTTTGAGATCACACCGCCGCTTTCAGGGCGTCGATCAGGTCGGTTTTCTCCCATGAGAAACCGCCATCCGCTTCTGGCGCGCGACCAAAGTGACCGTAGGCCGAGGTGCGGGCGTAAATTGGCCGGGTCAGTTGCAGGTGCTCGCGGATGCCGCGCGGCGTCAGATCCATGCAAGCGGCGACAGCCTTTTCGATCTGCTCGGCCTCAACTTGGCCGGTGCCATGCGTATCGACATAGATCGACAAAGGCTTCGCGACACCAATCGCATACGACACTTGCAACGTGCAGCGATCCGCCAGACCAGCCGCCACCACGTTCTTCGCCAAATATCGCGCAGCATAAGCGGCCGAGCGGTCAACCTTGGTTGGATCTTTGCCCGAGAACGCGCCGCCGCCGTGGGGGGCCGCACCGCCGTAGGTATCGACGATGATCTTGCGCCCGGTCAGGCCAGCGTCGCCATCAGGGCCGCCGATCACGAAAGTTCCGGTCGGGTTTACCCACCATTCGGTGTTCTCGGTGATCCAGCCGGAGGGCAGCACTTCGCGGATATAAGGCTCAACAATCGCGCGAATGTCCGCCGAATTCTGGCTTTCCAACGAATGCTGATGCGACAGCACGATCGAGGTAACCTCAACCGGAACGCCGTCTACATAGCGCAGGGAAAGCTGCGATTTCGCATCGGGGCGCAGCGTTGGCTCGGCACCCGATTTGCGCACTTCGGCCAGACGGCGCAGGATGGCATGGGAATATTGGATCGGAGCCGGCATCAGTTCCGGAGTTTCGCGGCAGGCGTAACCGAACATGATGCCCTGATCACCAGCGCCGTCATTATCGACGCCTTGCGCGATATGCGCCGATTGCTTGTGCAGATAGTTCTGCACTTGCAGGGTGTTCCAGTGGAACTCATCCTGCTCGTAGCCGATGTCTTTGACCGAAGCCCGCACAATGGCTTCAACGCGCTCCATCATGCTTTTCAGGGCGTTTGGGTCAGACAGCCCAACCTCACCGCCGACGACGACCCGACCCGTAGTGGCGAAGGTCTCACAAGCCACGCGTGCGTTGGCCTCTTCGGTCAGGAACGCATCGAGGATGGCGTCTGACACGCGGTCACACAACTTGTCTGGATGACCTTCGGAAACGGATTCCGAGGTAAAAATATAGTTCTTGCGGCTCATGGGAAGTGCTCCGTTGGGTTATTGCCGCACGCCAGGAAGCCGTTGTGCGGAGGTTTAGTTAATCTGGCTTAGTCACAAGCGCGTCACAAGGTCAAGCGCCGCGCCGTTTGTGTGGCGCGAACTGTCGCAAGAACAATCCTAGTAGTAGCAACAACACCGGATATTCACCGAAAACGGCATAAATCGTTGCTGGCAAAGCAGCAGGCAAAGCTGCGTCAAGGTAGCTTGCGGTTTCAAAAGGCAGGCTGGCGGTGATCCTGCCTCGCGCATCGTAAACGGCCGTCACGCCTGTGTTGGCAACGCGCACCAGAGGGAGACCTTGTTCAATGGCGCGCAGGCGGGCCTGGGCGGCGTGTTGGAACGGGCCCGTCCAATGGCCAAACCACGCGTCATTGGTGATTTGGAGCAGCCAATCGGGGCGCTCTGTGCCGCGCAGGTCTTGCGGGAAGACTGCCTCGTAGCAAATCAGCGGCAATGCACGGCCGAGTTTGGGACCGAAGTCCAACAATTGTGGCCCTGGACCTGCCATATAGCCGTTGCCCGCCTGCGAGGCGAAGGCCGCGATATTAGCCCAAGATAGCAACGTATCGCCGAACGGAATATATTCGCCAAACGGCACCAGATGATGTTTGTCGTAGGTTTGGCCTCGGGTGCCATCGGGGGCGATAATCGCCAGCGAGTTCCAAGCCTTGTCGCCTTCAACGCGCTGCATACCGATAGCCACCGACGCGCCATTGCCTGCGCTTGCGATCATGCCGCCAATTTCCGGATGCAGATCAAGCAGGTAGGGCAGCGAGGTTTCCGGCCAGATCACCAGATCGGGCGTCGGTTTGGCTTCGGTGAAGGCAAGCAGCCGATTGAAGAATTGGTTGGCAAGGTCCGGATCCCATTTCGCCTGCTGTTCGGCATTGGGTTGCACGAGGCGCAAGGTGACTGGGCGATCATTGGGCATCGGTTGGGCGAGCGTCCACATCCCAAAAGTCCATGCGGCAGCGAGGCTGACTAGAGCGAGGCCCGTAGGCAGCGCACGGCGCGAGGCAAGGCCAGCGGCAAGCAACGCGGTTAGCAGCGACAGGCCACTCGGGCCGACGTGAGCCGCCAGTTGCGCCACCGGGGTATCAATCCAGATATGGCCGATCAGCGCCCACGGGAATCCGGTCAGCACATAGCCGCGCAAAAGATCGGTAGCAGCGAGGGCTATGGCGAAGCCAATAGCCGGGCTGCGGGCGAAGCGGCTAAGCCAGCCTGCCAGCGCCCAAAATAAAGCCATGCCAAAGGCCAAGAACACCAGCGCAAAGGGGGCCATCCAGCCATCTTTGGCGACGTCCACCATGAACGGTTGCACGATCCAGTTCAACGCGGCGGCAAAATAGCCAGCGCCCGCGAACCATGCGAGCCAGATCGGTGCTGTGCTGCGCGCGATTAACCAGCACAAGCCCGCCAGTGCTGGCAGCGCTATATACCACGCGCCGAGCGGTGCTTGCCCGGTTGCGACCAGCACACCCAGCAAAGCCGCCACGCCGAAGGGGCGCAGGCCGGACCAGTTCGATGCCATGTTAGCCTTCGACCTCTGGCACGGGCAGTGGCTCTGGCATAGCGACCGACCCCGGCAACCGCACACGCAAACGCTTGATGCGGCGGGGATCGGCGTCTAGCACCTCAAACTCGGCACCAGACTCATGCGGCACGATCTCACCCCGCACCGGGACGCGACCTGTGCGCAGGAAAACGAGACCACCCAGGGTGTCGATATCTTCGTCGTCTTCACCGTTGCGCAGGGTCAGGCCAATGGCGGCCTCAAACTCATCCAGCGGCACGGTGGATTGGGCCACAAACACGCCGGGAGATTCCTCTTTCCACAAAGCACCTTCGACTTCGTCATGCTCGTCTTCAATCTCACCAATCACCGTCTCGATCAGGTCTTCGATGGTCACCAAGCCGTCAACGCCGCCGTATTCGTCGATCACCAAGGCCATGTGCACCCGGTCGCGCTGCATCTTCTGCAACAGGGTGGCCGCGGGCATCGAAGGCGGAGCAAACAGCACCGGACGCAGCAGTTTCTTCAGCGAGAAGCGACCAGAGGCGCCAAATCCGTGCTGCAAGGCGAGGTCTTTCAGCAGCACAAGCCCCTGCGGATGGTCGAGCGTGCCTTTGTAAACCGGCAAACGGCTAAAGCCGTGCTGACGGAACGCCTCAACCAGATCATCTTTGCCGATGTCCAAAGGCACGGCGGCGATCTCGACCTTTGGGATGGCGACATCATCAACGCGCAGCCTGCGCAGGTTGCTTAAGCCGAGCAGTGGCGAGCCTTTGGGTTGCGACAAGCTTGCGCCTTCCTCGTCGCCCTCACTGCTGTCAGAGGAATTGAAGGCGGATAGAAGCCGCCCGAAAAATCCGCGAGGTGCAACCTCGGCCTCATCATCCTCACGCCCTTTTGGCGCTGCGGATAACCCGTCGTTACTACTGCCCATTGGTCCTTGTTCCAAAACGCCCCGAAGGGCAGACGCTTAGTGTCGCGCTTAATATGGGTCAGAAAGCCCCAGCCGCGCAAGTATCCGCACCTCGGTAGCCTCCATCAGATCACCGTCGGCGGCACGAATGTGATCATAGCCGAGCAGATGTAACAGCCCATGCACGATAAGATGCGCGACGTGATCGGCCATCGGCTTGCCAGCTTCAGCAGCCTCAGCCCCGCAAGTGTCATAGGAGATTGCGATATCGCCAAGGGATTCGGGGTCATCCGCATCGCCCGGTTCGGGTAGGTCAGGCACTGCACCCTCATCCGCACCACGTTCCGCCGAAGGCCAGCTCAGCACATTGGTCGGCTTTGCTTTGCCACGAAAATCGCCGTTCAGTTCCAGAATTCGGGCATCACTGCAACCCATCACGCACAGGGTAAAGCCCGCCTCGGCCAGTCCGAGTTCGGCAAAAGCCATGCGCACAGCCGGTTCGGCGGTGGCTTCCAGCCCAAAAGCCTCCCAACGCGCGTCTTCGATGACGATATCAACAAGTGGTTCCATGCCGCCCCTTAGCGTAAGCCAGCCCGCCTCTCAAGCTTTCACATTGGTGGAAATATCCTGGGGGAGCGCAGCGGGGGCTAGCCCCCTCACGCGCGTAAGCGCTAAAGAAAACTTGCGCGGCACGCGCTCTGTTAGATCATGTGCCGCAAGTTGTTAAACTGGTTGCGTTTCGTCGCGCTCGTAAGCCTCAATCACGCGAGCGACCAACGGATGCCGCACCACGTCTTTCGAGGTGAAATAGTTGAAGGTCACGCCCTTCACCCCTTTCAGGATACGTTCGGCATCTTGCAGACCCGAAGCCGTGCCGCGCGGCAGATCGACCTGCGTGCGGTCGCCAGTGATCACCATGCGGCTGCCTTCGCCCAGACGGGTCAGGAACATCTTCATCTGCATGGTTGTCGCATTCTGCGCCTCATCCAACACGACAAAGGCGTTCGACAAGGTCCGACCGCGCATAAAGGCAAGTGGGGCGATTTCGATGCGTTTGTCTTCCAGCAGTTTTTGAATCTGCTTGGCGGGCAGAAAGTCGTTCAAAGCGTCGTAAAGCGGCTGCATGTAGGGGTCGATTTTTTCCTTCATGTCGCCGGGAAGGAAGCCCAAACGTTCGCCCGCCTCCACTGCCGGACGTGACAGGATGATTTTCTCAACCGCGCCTGAAATCAGCATGGTGACGCCGACAGCGACTGCCAGATAAGTCTTACCCGTGCCTGCCGGACCAATCCCAAAGCCCATCTCATGCGAGAACAGGTTTTTCACGTATTCCTTCTGCGCATCAGTCCGCGGTTCAATCGGCTTCTTGCGGGTGCGCAATTCGACGCCTCCGCCGCCGCTAAACATTTCGACCTGCTCGGACGATTCCAGCTTGGTATCCGGCATTGGCCGACCCATCCGCATTGCGCCATCAATATCGCCTGCCACCACACTACGTCCCTGCTCTAGTCTTGCATATAATGAGCGAAGCACGGCTGACGCCTGTTCGCGTGCGGCTATGTCGCCAATGACGGAAAGGCGATTGCCGCGTCGTAGCACATGCACCCCCATCTGGTGCTCGATCTGTGCCAGATTGCGGTCAAACTCGCCGCAGAGGCTGATCAAAAGCCGGTTATCGGGAAATTCGAGGACGGTCTCGACAATATCCTCGGAACGGGTCGGGGGCGTTAGCGCGCTGATGCCCAAAGGGATCTCCTTAACGGTTCAGGTGACGTCTGGTTGGAGTGTAGACCCGCCAAATGGTCTGGCAAGTGCAACCTGCGTCTTGATGATATCAAAGTGATGACAGCGGCATCTTTGCGCAAGAACTGGGCAATAAAAAAAGACCCCGGAAATTCCGAGGTCTTAAAGCAGTTTGTTAGCAAAGCATTTACCGAACAATGGGCACATAGTCGTTGACTGGTGATGACGCGGATTGATAGTTGCCGATCACAGTGCCCGGCGGATATTTGTTGTTGCACACTGGCAGGCCCGACACCGGATCGTAGCGACGGCCCGAATACCCCTCGGCGCCATCGTCAATGATCCAGCCTTGGCAGCCATCGGGATCGTAGGCGATCGCGGCCTCACCCTCGATTAGGCCGACATGGTCACGCCCTGAATCACGCGCCGTTGCGATTACGGTGTCTGGCCCCTGTGCGTAAGGGGTTAAGCCATCGACGCAGGCGCTGAGGCCGAGCGCTGCAAAAGCCAAAAGCGGGAAGACTGTCATTTTGGGCATGTTCATCACCACTTGTAGCAGACGACTTCAACGCGGCGATTTTGCTGCATCCCCGCCGCTGTTGAGTTGCTTGCACGCGGCTGACGCTCGCCGTAGCCGATTTCACGATCCACCATTGCACCGACGGAACGCGCGACTGTCGCCACCGAAGCGGCGCGACGCTGCGACAGTTTGATGTTGTACTCATCCGAAGCGCGGCTGTCTGTGTGACCGTAAACGGCATAGCCAAACGCGCCAGATTTTTGGAAGAACTCCGTCAGGTATCGGCGACCATAAGCGGTCAGTTTGGCGCTATCGGTGGCGAACAGCGTGTCGGTGTTTTGCACCAGACAAGTGTTGCGCTTCAGACAGACGGGCTTACCGGTCTTGGGATTGACGCGGTCGAGCATATAGCCCTCCACTCCGCCATCCGCCCACCAGTGCATACAGCCGTCGTCATCAACCCAGACGCCCCATTCGATCTTACCGGCGATCTGCGGCGCAGTTTGTGCGACAGCCCCGCTTGCCATCAGCAGGCCCGCAGCCATTGCCGCGCCACCGATTGCTATTCGCACTGCTCTGGAAAAACGCTCCACTGCGGCAGCTCCCCTTCGATATCTTGAAATCATCTAAATATAGGCGAAGGTTTGCCGAGCGCGCCAATCGAAGTAAAGCAAAATCTAGGGGTTTGTGGCTTTTTCAAGGCTAGCTGTTGCGTCATACGCGCTAAAGTGGGCTGGGGGTGCCTATTGGCTAGAGTTGCGAAACGACGCGCTTCTTGGCTAAGAGAGGCGTTCACCCGCCAACGAGTTCGACGACGATGCGATAATCTTCACTCTGACCATTTCGCCGACGCTGCCTTGGGTGTCATTCACGAAGACCGCATGCAGATGGTCAGATTTGCCTATCATCTGGCCCGCCTCGCGCCCCGGCTTTTCATAAAGCACGCCCACCTCGCGGCCAACCATTGCATTTTGCAGGCCGCGTTGCTGTTCGGTGATCAGGGCTTGCAGTGTTTGCAACCGCGCGTCCGCCACCGCCGAATCAATTTCTGGCTTTTCGGCTGCGGGGGTGCCGGGGCGCGCGGAGTATTTGAAGCTGTAGGCCGCGCCATAATTCACCGACCGGATCAAATCGAGCGTATCCTCAAAGTCGCGGTCGGTCTCACCGGGAAAGCCGACGATAAAATCTGACGAAAGCAAAATATCGGGGCGCGCCGCGCGGATGCGTTCGATCAGGCGCAGATACGCTTCAGCAGTATGTTTGCGGTTCATCGCCTTCAGGATGCGGTCCGAACCTGACTGCACTGGCAGATGCAAATACGGCATCAGTTTTGGCTCGTCGCCGTGTGCTGCGATCAGATCGTCTTCCATGTCATTGGGGTGGCTGGTGGTGTAGCGGATGCGTTGCAAGCCGTCGATGCGGGCAAGTTCGCGGATCAGCCGCGCCAAAGTCCAGCCGTCGCCATGATAAGCGTTGACGTTTTGCCCCAGCAAAGTGATGTCGCGTACGCCTTTATCGACCAAGCCGCGGGCCTCATCCAAGATACGCTGCGCGCTGCGGGAAACCTCAGAGCCGCGCGTGTAAGGCACGACGCAGAAAGCACAAAACTTATCGCAGCCTTCCTGCACGGTCAAAAATGCCATCGGGCCACGGATGGCTTTACGCACGGGCAAAAGATCAAATTTGTTTTCCAGCGGGAAATCGGTATCGACCTGCGGCGTGCCCGCCCGCGCCATTTCGGGCAGGCGGTGATAGGATTGCGGCCCGACCACCAGATCAACAATCGGCATACGCCGCATGATCTCGGCACCCTCGGCCTGCGCCACACAGCCCGCCACGCCTATTTTCAGATTGGGCCGCAGGTTCTTCAGCTTTTTCAGCCGCCCCAGATCGGAATACAGCTTTTCGCCCGCTTTCTCGCGGATGTGGCAGGTGTTCAGCAACACCATATCGGCGTCATCGGCGCTTTCGGTCGTCACGTAGCCGTCCGCGCCCATGGCCTCGGCCATACGCTCGCTGTCATAGACGTTCATCTGACAGCCGTAAGTCTTGATGAAAAGCTTCTTGGGATCAGCCATAACGCACCTCTGTCTGGCCTGCCGTCTATGCCAAAGTGCCGACCTTCGCAACGCCGGGGGTTGCGTTGCTTGAATTGTTAACGGATTCTGTTGGCAACAAAAGCCAATGGCAAATGGACATTGTATGAAATTCGCGTCGCTTGATCAGTTCTTGTCCGAAGGTAAAACCGCATTGGCCAAAGGTCCGCTGGCTTTGGTGTTTGCCGAAGACCCGGTTGAGTTGGATACCACCATCCGCCACCATCTTGACGCAGGCTTTCCGCAATTGGCGCTGTTCGCCCCCGATGCGTTCGTTTTGCCCGCCGAGCTTGAGGCAAAAATCCACCGAATACCCTATGATGTGGATACGGTTGAGGCTTTGGTAGAAGCGGTAAATAAAGTGATCGCCGCCGCGCCGGGGATTTGGCTGTATTACTGCTATAACGCCGAATACCTGTTCCACCCATTCTGCGAGACCCGCAACATCCGCGAAATGTTGGCTTTCCAGACCGAGGAACGTCGTGACGCATTATTGTCTTATGTCGTCGATCTTTATGCCGACGATTTGAATGATTTCCCCAACGCCGTTTCACTGGAGAGGGCGCATTTGGACAAGTCGGGCTATTACGCCTTGGGTCGCCCCGATCTCTCCAACAACGGTTATCCAAAAGATCGTCAGTTGGATTTCTTTGGCGGTCTGCGCTGGCGTTTTGAGGAACATATCCCGGTGCCGCGCCGCAAGATTGACCGGATCGCGTTGTTCCGCACCAAGCCGGGGCTGGTGTTGCGGCCAGATTTCACCTTGTCGGATGAAGAATACAACACTTATGCCTGCCCGTGGCACCATAACATCACCACCGCCATCGTCAGTTTCCGCACGGCCAAGGCGCTGCGCTCCAACGCAGGCTCGCGGTTTGATATTCAAGATTTCAAATGGCACAACTCGACCCCGTTCACTTGGCACAGCCAACAGTTGATGGATCTGGGGTTGATGGAGCCGGGACAATGGTTCTAGGCGAAGGCGCTAAATTGTGAGAGCCAAGCAACGCATGGATGCAGGCATCGCTGTCGCTAGGTCGTTGGTTGCGCAGGGTAAGTTGACCGAGGCCGCAGCGGTGTTGGATACGCTGGTGCAGGACCCCGAGACGAGCACTTTGCCAGCGCAGACGGCTTTAGCACTGCCGCGCCGTCTGCATTCAGCGCTGTTGCATCTGGCGAAGGCCAAAGGCGATGCAGTGGCGCGGGCGGGCTATCAGTTTCATCTGGTGCCGCGGCCTGAAGTGCTTGCGCCGTTGTTCCAGTTTTCAACCGCCGAACAATTGGCGATCGCCACCGCCAATCATGCGTCGGTGCCGCGTGTCATTCATCAGATTTGGATCGGCAGCTTGCCTGTGCCCTCAACCGTGGCGGCATGGCGCCGTCACGCCGCGATGCAGGGCTATGAGCATCGGCTCTGGCAAGAGCCCGATCTCAAGCGCATTGGTTTGGAAAATCAGCCTGTATATTCTGCAATGCTCGCACGGCAGGATTACCCGGGGGCGGTGGACGTGGCGCGCTATGCCATTCTTGCGGCCGAGGGCGGGATTTACCTTGATTGCGACTGGTTTCCGGCCCGCGATGATATTGGCTTTCATCATCTGCTGCCGCTGACCGGCTTGACCGCTTGGGCAGAAACGGTGCCACGTCATACTGGCTTGGGCGGGCTGCTGTTGGCGAATTCATTCATTGCCACTCCGCCAAATCATCCGGCGCTGCATCGGCTGAATGCGCGATTGCCAGCAGTGCTTGATCTGATGCCCGAGGCTCCGGCTTGGTGGTCAACCGGGCCGTTGGTCTTTACGCTGGCGGCACGCGGAGGTTCGGTGAGCCTTGCGCCGCAATCGTTGGTGGCTGGGTCGCTGCCCGACGGTGCTGCCATAACCGAGGTGGAAGCGTTGCAGGCGCGGATCTTGGCGAATGACGGCGGTTTGCTGATCGCTTGGAAAGCTTGGTAATCAGATAAGTTCGGGCAAGCCCACCCATCGGCAACCCGGATGATCTGCAGTTAAGGCAAACAGCCGCGCCAAAAAGCCCCAGACCTGCGCATCATGCACGAGGTGATGGGTAAGCAGACCAATCGGCGCATTGCCCCTCGCCATCGCCGCTGCAAGTTCATCCAATAGCACCGCATCGGGCCGCCCAGACCGCGTGCCGCGCCAGTCAATCACATCAACATGGGTATTGATGAGGGGCAGAGGCGCTTGAGTTTCCGGGCCAAAAACCGAAAGCGCGCGGACGCCCAGTGCGGGTAGCTCCGCCACGACCAGCGGGCTAATGCGGTTCCATGGTGGCACAAGCACCGGAGTGAATTGGTGCTGATGCAACCGTGAGAGATGAGCAAAGCCGCGCGATAGCTCATCTAGAACCTGCGGGACTGAGCGATGCGCGCCCAACTCTTGCTTCTTCTCGGACGCTGGGGCGTGGTTGGTATGAGCCCAGCCATGCACTGCGACAGAAACATGCGCGGCCATTGCCAGACGGGCCGCCAATGGCTGCCCAGAACAAGCAGGAATGACGGCGAGCGTAACCGGCACATCTGCGGCCTCTGTCAGACCAAGCAAAGTATCCAGGTTCTGACTGGGGGCTATCGCATCATCATCGCGCAACCAGAGGCGCGCAGGGTTTGCGCTAGCGGCCCGAAGATCAAGCGCGCGCATCAGGGCATCTGTCACGTTTCACTCTCCAACACCGTTTGAAGTAGATCGTTTAGTCGCCGCGCAGCACCCTCAATCGAGTGATCCGTTAGCACGCGCAACCGTGCCGCCCGCCCCATTTCGCGCTGCATCTCTGGGCTATCCAAAAGCCGCGTAATGGCTGCCGCTGCCGCTGCATCGTCGCCCGGTTCAGTCAGAAAGCCTGTGACGCCGTCGGCGACCACTTCGGGCACCCCAGCAACGCGCTGCGCTACGACCGGAACGCCAGCGGCCTGCGCCTCCAGATACGCCAGACCATACGCCTCACCACAGCCGGGCCAGACATAAACTGAGGCCCGCGCCAAAACAGCCGCAATCTGAGGACGAGACTGTTCCCCCAGCCATGAAATGCGATCTTGTGGCAGTGCCGCGAACATCGCTTGCACCTGAGCCATTAGCGGGCCGTTGCCAATGATCGAAACATGCCAGTCGAGATGGGCAGGCAGCAAGGCCAGCGTTGCGGCAAGGCGCAGGTAGCTGTCAGCTTTGTCACCCGCCCGCATCATCGCCACCGTCACCAGATGACCGGATTGCGGAATGGGCGGCGCGGAAAACGCTTCCGTTTCGATGAAGGGCGGAAACCGGGCCAGCCGCGCCATCGAAGCCGCGTCTTGCAGACCTGCGGCATCTCGCGCGGTCAGGCAGAGATTGAGCTTTGCTTGCTGCACGGCGGCCATCACCTCGGCCTGCATCTCGGTCCAAATGCCGATATTGCGGCGCGCTGACAGTGAGGCTTCGACCGTGACATAGGGCAGCGCGAAACGGCGGGCGAGATCCGGCCCCAGCAAATCCGGGGCTTTGTAGTAGGGGTGATAGCACAGCCACAGATCCGGCGGGCCGTGCTTGGTCCTAAGGGTGCTAATCCTGTTGGCCTCTTGCTCTGCGTCTATGCGCAGCTTCGCCCATCCCGCCTGATCCTGCGGATTGCCCAGATAAGCGCGCAAGGCCGAGATAAGTGTTACCTGATGCCCCGCCTGCTCCAGACATTTCATCAGCAACTGTGCCATCAGCCGATCACCCGACGGCACCGGATGCGTCGGAGACTTCAAGGGCGCGTAAAAGGCGATCCGCAGGCGGCGTTGGTGGGGCGTCAAGGTGGGATGATCCCGATGTTTACAAGCGATACCTGTAAGTTAAGCGCAAAGGCGGCGCGGGGCGACCGGAATCGACAGCCTGTGCCCGCGAGCCGTCGCATCCTTGACAGCCTTACCAAACTGGCCCATTTCCAGATGACCCTCAGCTATGGCGGAGTGACCGTGCCCCTATCCTCGCTTCTTGCGAATATCACCAGCCGCGCCGCCCGTGTTGGGGTGATCGGTCTGGGTTATGTCGGCTTGCCACTGGCGATTACCGCAGCGCGGGCTGGATTTACGGTGACGGGGTTTGACACCGACCCCGGCAAGATCACCGCGATTGACGCGCGCAAAAGTTATATCGAGGCTGTGCCGGATGCAGTTTTGGCGGATCAGGTTGCGGCTGACCGCTTCACCGCGACGGCTGATTTCGCGGCGCTTGCCTTGTGCGATGTGATCCTGATTTGCGTGCCGACACCGCTGACCAAGCACCGCGAGCCTGACCTGTCTTTCATCACCCGCACCTGTGACGACATCGCCAAAACTCTGCGCGCGGGCCAAGTGATCGTGTTGGAATCGACCACCTATCCCGGCACCACCGATGGTCCGGTCAAGCGTATCCTTGAGTCAACGGGCTTGGTTTCGGGCAAGGACTTCTACCTTGGGTTCTCGCCAGAGCGCGAAGACCCCGGCAACCGCGCGTTTGACACATCGACGATTCCCAAAGTGGTCGCGGGCGATGGGGCCGATGCGGGGCGGCTGGTGGAAGCGTTCTACGCTGCCGTGGTGAAAACCGTGGTGCCGGTCTCGTCTACCGCCACTGCCGAAGCGGTCAAGTTGACCGAAAACGTTTTTCGCGCCGTCAACATCGCCTTGGTGAACGAGCTGAAGGTGATCTACGAGGCGATGGGCGTCGATATTTGGGAAGTGATCGAGGCGGCGAAAACCAAGCCGTTCGGTTACATGCCATTCTACCCTGGCCCCGGTCTGGGCGGCCATTGCATCCCGATTGATCCGTTTTATCTGACGTGGAAAGCGCGGGAATACGACATTCCCACACGGTTCATTGAATTGGCCGGAGAGATCAACGCTGCCATGCCGCGCCATGTGGTTTCGCGTCTCGCCGAAGCGTTGGATCAGCGGTTGGGACTTGCCCTTAGTCGCTCAAAAGTTTTGGTCATCGGGTTGGCTTACAAGAAAAACGTGCCGGATATTCGCGAAAGCCCGTCCTTGAAGCTGATCGAGTTGATCGAAGAACGCGGTGGGCAGGCGAGCTATCATGACCCGTTCGTAGCGGAAATTCCCAAGACCCGAGCCTATGGCGCGCTGATGGGCCGCAAATCGGTGTCGCTTGACGAGGCGACTGTCCGCAGTTTTGATGCGGTGCTGATTGCCACCGATCACGACGGGCTGGATTATGCGGGACTGGCGCAATGGTCGCCGCTGATTGTCGACACGCGCAACGTTTTTGCGCGCAATAACATCTTGGCCGATCACGTTGTCAAAGCCTAAAGTAGGAAAGCCGATGTCCCGTCTTGATCTGTTCGTCAACCGCATCACCGCACAGCGCGACATTCTTAACCTTATCGCGGCGCGTCGTTTGTTGCCCGAAACGGGCGCGATCCTTGAAGTCGGCTTGGGCAACGGCCGCACCTATAGCCATTTGGTCGATAGCTTTGCCGGACGGCGGATCGTGGTGTTTGATCGCGCCGTGGCCTCGCATGGCACCTCAACCCCGCCCGAGGCGGATTTGATTCTGGGTGAGATTTCTGAGACCGGCGCCGCTTATGCCAAAGGCGATGCGGCGATGGTGCATGCTGATATCGGCACCGGCTATCCTGAAAAGGACGCGAAAATTCAAGCTTGGTGCCGCAACTTGCGGTCGATTTGCTGATGCCCGACGGCATTGCGGTGAGTGGCCTGCGGTTGGATCACTCGAAGCTTGTGCCGCTGGATATGCCTGCGGGGATTGGGCGCGAGATTTATTTCGCCTACCGTAAGCAGGTTTAATGCTGCCTGCCGCCTCCTATTCCGTGGCCGTGCTGGCCGATGCGCATTTCCACGATCCGACTGGTGATTTCGGCGGGGCCGGGGTTGTGGTGGATGGCGCGCGTCTTGCTCTGCGCAGTTGGAGCGACACCCGCACCGCCGCGCGCGCGTTCAACGAAACCGCTGATGCGCTGATGGCTGCCTTGCAAAAAATCGCCGCTTTGGGTGTGCGACATGTGATTCTGGCGGGCGATTACACCGATGACGGGCAGGCCGAAAACACCCGACGTTTGGTCGAGTTGTTGCAGCGGTTCGAGGAAAGCCACGGATTGCAGTTCTACGCCATCCCCGGCAATCACGACATTTTCGGCCCGCATGGCAAAGACGTGACGACGCGGTTCGTCAATGCTGTGGGTGAGACGGTTATGGTTACCAGCGACCCGAAGCAGGCAAGCAGGGAAGCTTCGGCCATTCATACAGCCGCGATGCGTTGTGCCGGGCAGCCTGCTGGCCTGATGCCGATGGCGCGGTTTGGTTTGTTTTACCAGCAAAGCTATCTGCACTGGGAATCACCGTTTGGCGCTGACGATCAGCCGGCCGCGCGGATGTATGACGCGGTGGCGGCGGATGGGTCGGTGACACATCGGCTTATGGATGCGTCCTATTTGGTAGAGCCCGAAGCTGGGCTTTGGCTGCTAATGATCGACGCTAATGTCTTTGAGCCGCGATCTGGACGGCACGATGCCAGCCGGAAGAAGGCTTTTCTTGGGTCGTCGGATGCCGGGTGGAACGCGCTGCTGCGGGTGAAGCCGTTTTTGCTGACATGGATTGCTGATGTTACTGCGAGGGCGGCGGCGCTCGGCAAAACGCTGATAACGGTCTCGCATTACCCGGTTTTAGACCCGTTTCAGGATGTTGACGGATCGGAGCTTGCGCTGTTTGGCGAGACTTCAATCGTGCGCCGCACGCCTTCGAACGAAGTAGCGCAAGTGCTTATCAAAGCTGGGCTGCGCTGGCATTTGGGCGGTCATATGCATGTAAATTCCACGACCAGCATGACAACGGTTGACGGCAGATTAACCGACTTGTCGCTGCCGTCTTTGGTGGCATTTCCGTCTGCCTTCAAGCTCATCACTGCAAGCGCGAAAGAAGTGTCTGCGCAAACAATCGAGTTGCGCGACGTAGCAGCTGATCCACGCATTGCTGCCGTGTATCGGGCCGAGGGGCGGCTGGGTGACATCCTTCCACTTGGTGCGTTTCTGGACACCCAACGTCGAACACATTTGCTGGAACGCCGGCTTATCAATGAATGGCCGCACGAGGTCATTGCTCTGCTGAACGACAGGGATGCCAGCTTTCTGGTGGATCTGGCTGGAGGAGATATCGAGGCGTTTACGCGTCAGCACGGTCTTGCGCCCGAGCCGATTGCTGGCTGCACTGCGATCGAATTGATCGCTGATGCTTACATGATCAAAACCGCCGGACCTTTGGCAATAAACTGGATTGCGCCTGACAGGCTTGCGCTGTGTCGGGCGCTCGCGGCTGCGTTCGCAGATGCCTGCGCCGACCCAACTCAAGGACCAAGCGCCTTCTTGCGGCGGTTCTTAGCGGTACTGAAATCTGCGTTGAACCGGATGGATGCCGACGATGTGGTTATTGTTCCAGCCGGTGCTATTCAGGCTGCGGCAGGCTCGTCGCCCGCAAAGCCACGACGATATCCAGCGGCTGACTAAGTCCGCGAATTTCAACTGTGCGCGGCATAGTCTTGTCGTTGGCGAGAAGCCCCGAAATCTTCAACGCATAAGCCGAGACAGCGACCTGCACGCCAAGATCTTTGGTGGCATTCTCCAATCGGCTGGCGATGTTCACCGTCTCGCCCAATGCGGTCAGATGCGCGACCGATTCGCTGCGCTGTGCCGAGCCGATCCGACCCAAAATGGCGTGCCCTGAATGGATGCCGATGCCCATCGCCAACGGTATGCGCAGTTCTTCGTGCAGGCTTTGGTTCAAACTATCCAGCACGCCGCTCATCGCGCGGGCGGCAGCGATAGCACGACGCGCACCGTCCTCGGGCGTGCCCTCCATCCCGAAGATGGCCATAATGCCGTCGCCCATGAATTTATCGACAAAACCACCGCTGTCTTCGATCGCTTCGGCCATGCGCCCGAGAAACTGGTTCAGCACAAACACCACGTCGAACGAGAGCCGCCCTTCGGACATCTTGGTGAAGCCGCGCAGGTCGCAAAACAGCAGGGTAATTTCACGCTCCACCCCCCAATGGTATTTGTCAAAAGTGGCTGCTTGGTTTGGTTCCAGATTGGCAGGAAGCAAAGTAGAGATCGTGAGGTTGGCAGTCGGGCGCAGTTGGCACCCCAACCGTACGTTCGCCGGAGCGCCAACCCGTCGCAATACTTGGAGTTCAGCCAATGACGGCGGCGGCAATTGATCCAAGCCCTCAATCACCCGCACGCGGCAGGTCGAACAACGCGCCCGCCCGCCACAGACTGCAGCATGGGGAATGCGGTTTTGCAGGCTGACCTCAAGGATGGAAAGCCCACGCGGCGCCGTCACTGTAGGGCCGTTGTAGTAGCGCACAGTAATGCGCGCACCGAACTTGTTGCCAAGCAACAGCAGCAACCACACCGCCACAGCCGCTGCAAGGATGGCATAATAGGCGTCGGCCCAAAACCCGAGTTGCTGCTGCAACCCTTCGTATTGGTCTGGCGTGAACGGGCTGGAAATACCCCCTAGCTGTCTTTGCAAGCGACCCGCCGCTACATAACCGGCGTACCCCATCGACGGGATCAGAACCGCCAACCCATAAAACGCCCACAGATGGCGGCGATACCACGGCTTGGGCGACAACCACATATGCAGACCCAGACAGCCATGTATCCAGACCAGAGCCACCAGCAACGCCAGCCGCACGGCTTCATTCGGCCACATCGCCCAAAGCGCGTAGGCGTAACTGTCGGTGACGCCGTAAAGCTCATGCGCGCCGCGTGTGCCAAGTACATGTCGGATCAGAAGGACTGGGATCAGCAGGCCAAAAAGCAGTTGCACCGCTCCTCGTATGCCAAGCCGCCACATCCGCAGCTTGACGAATTGCCACAGACCAAGGCAGAAATGCAGCAAAGCCGCCGTGCAAAGCACGACAGTGCCGAGCAGACTGCGGGTCAGCGCCAGCCGCATGTCTTGTGCGGCCTGCATCGCCTCAAGCGAGATGAGACCAAGCGCATGGTTACACAAATGCGCGGTTGCGAACGCGAACAACACAAGACCGGACCATAGCCGAAGCTGTGTGAGACTGGGGCGCAAGCGTCGCCACCAACGACGCGCCACCCTGCGCCACGCCTGAGTTGCGCTCATCATAGCGATCCCCCGCAGTTTGTGGCGGGGCAGTCCAAGCCGATAGCTGCTGCGCGCCTGCTCATTTCAAGCCACTACGACCAGATCGACAGGCTGCGGCAATCCTGACACGATTTCACCATCGCGGCGCAGAATATCGGCGTTATAGCCCTGCGCCTCGGCGCTGCTGTGGGTGGAGCGGTCCGTCAGAACGCGGGTGCGCTGAACCTTGTTGGCGCTTTCCAGCTTTGACGCAAGATTAACGGCGGGACCGATCACCGTGAACTCGTAGCGACCCTGCGAACCTACAATTCCCACTGTCACATCTCCTGCCGCGACGGCCGCGCCGGTGGCAAAACGACCGGGCCAGCCCAGTGCGGTGAAGTCTTCTTGCCCGGCATCCAACGCCGCGATAACAGCCGCCGCCGCACGAAGGGCATCGGCAGCATAGGTTTCGGCGGACTGGACTGCCCCGAAGGTCGCAAGGATACCATCGCCGATGAATTTGTCGATCTGGCCGTTATGTTGCTCAATGGCGGACAAGGCGATCTGCTGATAACACGCCAACGCCCGCATCACGGTTTCTGGTGGCAACGTCAGCGCGGTTTTCGTAAAGCCGCGCACATCGACAAACAAAATCGCAGCTGAGCGGATTTCACCTTGCCCCTGACCCGGCATTTCGGCCGCTTGTGTGATCAGATCAGCGACTTCGGGCGCGAAGAATTGGCTAAGATCGTCGGCAGCGGCGTGGCTTTGGATGGCGTCGAACAGCACCGTGCGCGCTTGAAACAACGCGAATGTCAGGATCAGCGTGACCCCAAGCAACGTCAGGATCTTATCAATCTCGGCGGAGAGCAGAATGGTGTTCGAGGTCAGGTAATCGACATAATTGCGGCTGATGTGCATGTCATTCATGTCATAAGTCAGCGCGTAAAGCACCATCAGCGACCAGCCTGACGCCGCAATCAGCCCTGACATCAAGACATAGCGCGGATCGAACCGCAAAGCCCGCAAGGCGATGAAAAAGAACAGGTACATCATCGCTGGTGATTTCAGATAAAACGCCGGTGGCTGTTCATACTGAAGGTGAAGCGAAAAGATCATCCCACACAGCAAGCCGACATCGACCACCATCGACAACATCAGATACCAGCTTGGCAGCACGATGCGATAAGACAGAAACACCCGAGACAGCGTAAACGCCAGATAAACCACCAAGGCCATCGGCACATAGTTGTCGCCCGGAGCCCCTTCTGCGTGTGGCACAATCCAATAGAGCCCAGCAAAAAACCCAACGATACCAAGCTGTGCCCAACTGATTGTCTGCTCGGCTGCCGTCTCGCGCCGGTCAATCTCGGCGATGACACGTGCAGGAACAGAGTCTGCATGAGGGCCGCCTGTCCACAGATAGACAAGAAAGTCCCGGAAAGAGGACAAGGAAGAAAAACTGGAAGGCAATCGACTATCCTTTTGTCCGCAGGCATCAACTGATCTGGGAAAGACGCTGCTCTAACGGGTTTTGGCGTCACAAAAAAGCGACAATTCCAGAAGCCGCGCGTATCTGGTGCAAAGACTGGAACCGGTGCGGCAAATGCCTGCGGCTAAATGTCAATCACCTGAAGATCGTATCCGCAAAAGGCGCCCGGGAATTGAAGCTTCGCCTCGCGTTCTATCTCGGCCAGGGCTGTGTCGGTCCGCGTGAAGGCGTGGTGAATGAACCCCACTTGTTTCGCATTGGCCGCTTGCGCCAAGCGCACTGCCTGCTGCCAAGTCGAATGGCCAAAGCCCTTGTATGTCACCATTTCTTCGTCCAGAAATGTCGTATCATACAAAAACAAGTCTACATCCTTGATGAGATTAAGAACGGCAGGGTCCAAGATGCCCGTCTCATGTTCGGTGTCTGTAATGATAGCGATCGAACGGCCGCCATATTCCACGCGGTAGCCCACCGCATTTCCCGGATGGTTGAGCATTCCGGTGCGGATGGTCACGCCCGGATGCGGCGTTAGAATATCGCCTACGCTAAAATCACGTGCATCAATGCCCGCGGTGCAGCAATCCGGCCCAATCGGGAAGAAGGGTTTGCGCATGTATTCCGACAACATCTGCTTGGTGGTCATCTCTGTCCCCAGATGCCCCGACAACAGCCGGAGCGAACACTCGCGCCGATACAGCGGCTTGAAGAACGGCAGGCCGCAAATGTGATCATAGTGGGTATGGGTGAAGTAAACCGTCAGATCGGTGCAGCCCTCAGCCACCAGAGCCGCACCGGCAGGCAAAGCGCCACTGCCCAAATCGAACATTATGACATGTTCACCGCAACGCATCTCTATACAGATGGTATTGCCGCCAAAACGCGCAAACTCCGGCCCACTGACCGAAAGACCGCCTCGGGTGCCCCATAGTTTAAGCTGAAATTTTGCAGCTTGGGTCATGCGCAAGACCAGCCAGAGGGCAGCCTTTTGCCGCGCCTAGGGCAAAGGTCAAAAGCTATCTTATCACTGCGCATCGCCAAGATCAGACTTCTCCAGATCGCTGATACATTGAAGGATAGGAAGCATCGCCGCAAGTTGCGAGAGCCTATGTGACAACTTCCTAAAAGATTGGTCTGTCGGGGCCAAAATGTGCAGGCTTGTCTAATAATATGGCAACATCGCCCCACCCAGCCGATTCAACGCTTTGACAGTTCGGCAACCCGGCTGCGTGCCTCGCTTAGTTCGAGCGTGGTCTGGCCCAAACGGTCGGCCAACACGCGTACGACTTCGATGGTCATTTCGGGAAAGTCGCTCATCAACTTGAAAAAGTTTTCTTTGCTGATCCGCAAGGCTTCGACCGCCGTCGTTGCCTTGATGGTTGCGGTGCGCGCCACATCGCAAAGGATCGCAATTTCACCAACGATGGCGTTCTCGTCAAGTTCTGCGACCTTGATCGGCCCGGTTGGCCCATCGACAATCACATCCGCCCGACCTGCAAGAAGGACAAAAGCCGCATCTCCCGTGTCACCTTGGTGAAACAGAGCTTCGCCCGCACGGTAAGAAACCCGCTCGGACGTGAAGGCCAGCAATTTGAGCTTGGCAGGGGAGACCCCAGCGAACAGCGGAACCTGCTTCAGCATTTTGACTTCGTCATTCAGTAGCACGTCGTCACCATCCCATTTCCGTTGTTGACCCGCTTCCCATTGCTTGCCAATTTCCATTGCCGGACAGGCCAAGCCCTTTGACTATGCCGACATCAGTTCTTTGAAGATACCATTCTTTTGTGAAAGTTCTGTATGCGAGCCATCTTCAACCACGCGACCACGCTCGAAAATAGCCACACGATCAAAGAATAGCGCAAATTTTGGGTTGGAGATCACCCAAGCCACCGCTGGCTTGCGGCCATCTTTGTGCAGATACTTCAACGAAGCAATCAGCACCTTTTCTTGAGTGCGCGTGTCTAGTGCCGACAGCGGACGGTTGAAAAGATAAAAGTCAGACCTGCGGATCAACGCCCGAGCCAGCGCCAGTTTCTGCCGTTGCACAGAGGTCAAACGCTTGCCGCCTGCGCCGACGTGAAAATCGAGTCCGATGGACAGCAAAGTGTCGTAAATCCCAAGTTCGCGCAGCACCCCGCCTGCGACCGTATAGATGCGCTCAACGGCATCGCGATACTTTTGGCTGATGCGGCCGAACAGCATGTTATCCAGCAGGGTGCCCGAAACCATGTATTGCTCGGGGTCATAAAGTTCGATGGCGTCTTTCAGATTGGCTGGCAAGCCTTCATGGAAAGCTGTGCGGAAATCGACAATCTGGGTCATCAGTTCGGGCGACAGCAAACCAAAACGATGGCGCGGCTCTATATAATCAAAGCTGAGGCGGATCATCATGGCACGATCACTTTCGCTGACGTTGGCAGCGCTTTTGTCCAGCTTATTCAAGATCATGCTGTAAAGCGGAATATCATCGGGCTTCATAAACGTCAGTTGCTGGAAGAACGGATGATCGGGCGGCAGATCGCTGAAAAGTTCGATGGCGTTGCGGGCGACTTCGGTGCCCACCGCAAACAGCGTGTCGGCCAGACCGCGCTTTTCCAACAAGGTGCGGAAGTATGGGTTGCTGATGATCGCACCCGCCATCAGTTCCGGTGTGCGGGCGTTACCGAACAACAGGTTTTCAATCACCGTCGCCTCAACGTTGTAGGTGCCGGGTTCAAAGGGCTCGATCAGCCCATTCAGATCGGCTTGCGTCAGCGCATCGCGCAGCACGCGGCGCATCTCGACGGTTTTGGCCTTCAGCTCGACGTGTTCGGCAAGGTTGACGTTAGATCGCAGGGCAAAGTCGAACATGTCACGGGTAAGCGACACTGCATCCAATGCTGCGTAAACCGAAGGCATCAGCGCAGCCAGATCGGCCGCACCATGGTGTTCAAAGTCGATCCAGCTGGAGTTGATATCGAACTCTGGATTGCCCGCCCACGCCGCTTCGCGCTTTTCCCACTGACGTTGCGTCAGGTCAGCACCTTCAAACACAAGGTCGGTAATCGGAGCATGTTTCAGCCCGTAAAGCAGGTTATCGCGCACGGTTCCGAAGAAGAAGTAGGCGTCGGTTCCTGCGTAGGTGATGGTGCGACCGCTGAGCGATTCGGGCAGGCTGTGAAGATCAGCATCCCCGATAACGATCTGTCCTTGCGTCGGCCAGACGATGCGCGCCAGCACCTCGGCCATGATATCCGCGCCTGACCCCGCATTGCCGATGATGGCAACCGTTTCACCCGGTGTCAGCGAAAAGTTGACGCGGTCCAGCCCGACGGATCCGGTATCGTCCATCACACCAAGATTGATTGCCGCGAGTGGCCCTTCGAATTTACCGTCAGCGCGTTCGGCTGATACCGCCTGAATCTCAGGCTCGATCAGACCATCCACGGCGAACTGCGTGATCACCTGACTGTATTTGATCTGCACGTCTTGGCGATTTTGATCCCAATCAATCAGCTCTTTCAACGGACCGGGAAGGTCTTTGTAAGCCCCGATCACCGCGACCAACTGGCCGATATCCAGCCGTCCTTGCAGCGCGAGATAGCCGCCAACGCTGTAGAACAAAAACGGCGTGACCGAGGCGAGGAAGTTGTTGATGAACTTCACCATGAACTTCCACTGATAGATATCGAACCGGATTTTATAGATCCGACCCAGCCTAGACGAGATATCAGCGCGCTCAAAATTCGAGGTGTCGTAGGAATGGATGGTGTTGATGCCGTCAACGATTTCACTGACGCGCCCCGCCAATTCTCGTGCGGTCAGTTGCCGCTCACGCCCCAGCACCAGCAAGCGCCGGCGCATCCGAGGGATCACCAAGGCTTGCACCGCGACCAATGCCGCAGTGATCAGACCCAGAGGAATGCTTTGCACAAAGATGAATGCCAGCGCCATGATCGCTTGCCCGCCAAGCAGCGCCGGAGCGACAAAGGCATCGCCGGTAAAGCCGCCCAGCGGCTCGACCTCATCCTTGACCATGCTGGAAATTTCGGCGCCTTTCAGACGTTTGAACGTCGCAGGCGGAAACCGCAGAATATGATCAACCAAGGTGAACCGGATACGGCGCAGCAGCCGCTCGCCCAGCCGACCCTTGTAGGTGTTGATATAATATTTGAACAGACCGTTGACGATAACCAGCAGCAAAAACACGCCGCTCAACGCGAAAAGCATATTCAGACGGTCAAGCTCAACGCCATTAAACAGCGTGACGTTGCCGAAGTACGGCAGGTCGAAGGCGATCTGCATGAAGGTCTGCGTCGCGGTTGGATCGGCAAAGCCATCGCCTTGTATCGGCCCGTTCACGATTTGCTTCGGCAGATTGAGCGACAGGAAATACGGGATCATCGACGCCGCCACCACCGCAAGAACCCAAAGCTGTTGCCGCTTGGTGTGGGTCCAGATGTAACGCGAGATATTGGGGTCTAACATAACTTTGATACCCTCCACAGATCGGTCGGCGGCGTGATGAAATAACGGATGCGTAAAACGTCACAGATCGCCAACATAACGCGGGTTATGTCTATTAATGCCATCGCTATACTACTCAATCTTAAGCGCCCGGTTCAGGCAAGGCGATTGTCATTGCGGTTCAGCCCGCAGGAAAACTGGCTTGGCTTTCATATGGGTGGCCGCCTGCGCATAGCCGCCGGATGCGCCATCAATGAAGTGCATGTGATCATTTGCCCGCAGTGAGGGCACGATGCAAGTCACCAAAGCCGAATCTTGCTTGTGCAAGCCAAACCGACAAATTCCCGCAGTCGAGGCGTTTTCCAAAAGCGCTTCGATGGCCGCAAGCCCTTCGGCATCGACATCAATCGTCATCTTTAAGCCGTCGTCGTATTTGCGAAAATCGGTGTTGCGAGTCAGTTGCTTCGCGTATTCCCGTGCGTTGAAGCTGCCAAGCGTCAGTTTTGTGCGATATAACAGAACCGTCATAACGATTGCCACAACCACCTTGATCTTGGCTTTCAGGCGCTTACCCGGGGGTGCAAGAGCACTGGCCTCTGTCGCAACGCCACCGAAAGTAAGATGCGGCGTCGGCCCCTCCACCGGCAACGGATTGCCGAAGCCGCCCGCTTTGTTGGCAACCGCCACAACTTCTGCAACCAAAGTGCGAAAGGCATCAAGGCGCGGCTGTGCAGTGGGAACGGCAATAATCGAGACGATCTGCCCATTGCGCGACTGGATCGGGTTCCAGCGGCATGACAATCCGGTCAGATCAGCGCGACTGCCGGGCGGGGCGATTTGCACGGTGAAACGTCCCTGCTTCATCTGCGCCTCGGCCCAAGCCGATCCGCCACCAGCAAACATCGCGAAGGTCATGTCGGGGTTAGCCTGAAATCGTGCGATCCGCACATCATGCCCTGCTGCGCGCACTTCGGCCAGTGGCACCATGGCGGTGCGCATGTTCAAACCTAAGTCTTCTTCGATCCAACGCGCCACGGCTGCAAGGGCGGTGGTTACGGCTGCAATCCCCTCAGGCGGCACTGCAATCACCGCGCCGTCTCCACCGAACACGAACGGGAAACCACTCCCTTTAGGCACGTTAAGCACTGCGGTAATCACCGACGCACCTGCCATGTTGACCGATTTATACTTACCGCGCGCAATGGCATCGCTGGACGACACGACATCAGCCACCGCCAGCGCCCAGCCATCGGGCAGCGGTCGGTAGCGTGTCAGATTGGCCACATCTTCAAATTCAGCAAAGATCGGCAAGTCTGCGAGAAAGGCGGATGTATTATTTGCACTCATAGCAGCAACATAACATGGAATTTGCGCAATACAGGTGCCGTGGGCGCAGATTTTATGTGCGCCGTTGCAAAACTCCTCGGGCTGTCATCGTAGCGCGGTAAAGCAGCCGCAAAGCTGGCACAGTCAGACTATTCTGAGCCTCAAGGATCTTAAATCGCCGCGCCGCGTTACTTTTCGATTGCAAATAGCCCAAGTTTCTAGCCTGCAATAGGCTTCGCCAAGCGCAGGTATCTGCCATGGTCCATAAGACGGAATAAAATGGGTCAGACCGGATGACAGTAGAAAGACTTGGTATGAGCACCGATTTGCTGCGCGTCGAAGATATGCGGGTGTCTTTTCCTCTGGCTACTGGCCAGTTGGATGCGCTCAAAGGCGTCGGCTTGCGGGTGTTGCCGGGTAAGATCACCGCTTTGGTTGGCGAATCTGGCTCGGGAAAATCTGTGCTGGGCCAAACTATCATGGGGCTACAGCCCGAGTTTGCACGGGTCAGCGGTAAAGTTTTGCTGTCCGATCCAGACGCGCCGGGTGGCACGGTTGAGTTGCTGGGCCTGCCGCGCGATGGTCGCCAGATCCGCGCAATACGCGGCAAGCGGATCGGAATGATCTTTCAAGAGCCGATGACATCGTTTTCCGCGCTGCACACCATCGGCAATCAGGTGTCCGAGGCGTTGCGCATACATGAGCCGGTTTCGGCGAAAGAGCAGCGCGAGCGGTCGGAAGATATGCTGTCGCTGGTCGGTTTCACCAAGCCCGGCAAAGTCTTTGACATGTATCCGTTCGAGCTTTCGGGCGGGATGCGGCAGCGCGCGATGATCGCGATGGCGCTGATTTGCAGCCCTCAACTGTTGATCGCGGATGAGCCGACAACTGCGCTGGATGTGACCATTCAGGCGCAGATTCTGACGTTGCTGCGCGATCTTCAGCAGCGGCTCGGCATGGCAATCTTGCTGATCACCCATGATCTCGGCGTGGTGGCAAATGTCACCGACGAAGTGGTCGTGCTGTATCAGGGCCGCATTATGGAATCCGGGCCAGTCGATGACATTTTCCGCCGCCCGCAGCACCCTTATCTCAAGGGGCTAATGGCCGCGATTCCGCATTTCGGCATGGCGCAGGGCGAGCGTCTGCGCCCGTTACGCGATATCCAAGTTGACCGCGATAAGTTGATGACTGCCATTGGCGGTGCAAAGGCTGCGGCGGAGGCTCTCCAAACGCCAACGGCCAAAAAGCACCTGCCCGACGTGCTGCTTTCGGTGCGCAACCTGTCGAAAACCTATCAGACCCGCGATGAGGCTTGGCTGCTGCGCAAATCCGCCACCAAGCCGGCACCTGCGGTGGATGGTGTAAGCTTTGACATCAAACGCGGTGAGTGTCTTGGTCTGGTCGGTGAAAGCGGTTGCGGCAAAACCACGGTCAGCAAGATATTGATGCGCGCCGTTACTCCAGATGCAGGATCGGTGATCTATGACGACGGCAGCGGCCCGGTCGATGTGCTCGATGCCAAGGGCGACGATCTGCAACGGCTGCGCACCCAAATCCAGATGGTGTTTCAAGACCCGGTATCGTCGCTGTCGCCGCGTATGACTGTGGGCAATATCCTATCCGAACCGCTGGATATCCACCGTCGCGGCACGGCCACGCAACGCCGCGATACGGTGGATGCGCTGCTCGGTGCCATCGGTCTTGGCCAAGCTGCGCGGCAACGTTATCCGCACAGCTTTTCGGGTGGGCAACGCCAGCGCATCGGTATCGCACGAGCGTTGGCGCTTGCTCCGGGCTTGGTGGTCTGTGACGAGCCGGTCTCTGCGCTTGACGTCTCGGTGCAGGCGCAAATCCTTAATCTGTTGAAAGATTTGCAGAAAGACCTTGGCCTGACCTATCTGTTCATCTCGCATAACCTTGCTGTAGTCGATTATATGGCCGACCGCGTGGCAGTGATGTGGGCGGGTCGCATTGTCGAAATAGCGCCGCGCGAAACGATTATGACCGCCCCCGTGCATCCCTACACCAAGGCGCTGCTCGCCGCCGTGCCCTACCCCGATCTGGACCGCCGTCTGGAATTTGGCGCCTTTGCCGGCAGTTCTGCCCTGACGAGTGCCAACTGGGCCGCTGCTTTCCGCGCCGATGCCGAAACGCCCGCCGATCTTGCTCCGCTTGATCTGGGCGACGGTCACTTCGTGCTGGCGCGCAAAACCGCCGATCTGGCAGAGTTGAAATCATGATCACCCGCCGCACCGCCCTCACGCTGCTCGCCTCGGTCGCGCTGCCAAGCATCACCTTCGCCGAAGCGCCATATTTTGCAACCGATGTGCGGCTGGGCAACCTGCCGCCCCTGCCCGAACGCCTGCCACGCAACCCGCGCGTCATCGACATGCCCGCTTTGGGGCGCACAACCGGGCGCTACAGTGGCAGTATGCGGATGCTGATCAGCGGCCAGCGCGATATCCGGCTGATCCCGATTTACAGCTATGCGCGGCTGGTTGGCTACGACGCCGACCTGAAACTTGTCACCGATCTGCTCGCCAGCTTTGAGGCAGTGGATGACCGCATTTACACCCTGCGTCTGCGAGAAGGTCATCGCTGGTCGGATGGCAGCCCGTTTACGGCGGAAGATTTCCGCTATTGCTGGGATGACATGATGAACAACGCCGAGCTGTATCGCGGCGGCCCGCCGGTGGATCTGATTGCCGATGGCAAAGTGGTTGAGTTCAGCGTGATCGACCCTCTGACCGTGCGCTACACTTTCGCCAGCCCGATGCCTGATTTCCTGCCCAAACTGGCGGCCCCCCTGCCGCTGATCTTGTTCGTGCCGCAAGCCTACATGAAGCAGTTTCACGCCAGCTATCAGACGCCGGAAAAGCTGGCCGAACTGGTCGAGGTCAATCGAGTCGACGACTGGCAAAGCCTACACGCCAAAATGGTGCGCTCTATCCGCCCGGAAAACCCCGATCTGCCAACGTTGGAAGCTTGGCGTCCGCGCACGGCTCCGCCCGCGGAGCAGTTTGTGTTTGAGCGTAACCCCTATTTCCACCGCGTCGATCAGATCGGCCAGCAACTACCGTATTTTGACCGCATCGTGCTTTCGGTGGCCTCGGCCGAGATCATTCCCGCCAAGACTGCCACGGGTGAAAGCGATCTGCAGGCCAACGGCATCAGCTTTCCTGACTACACGCTGATGAAACAGGCCGAAAAGCAGCACCCGTTGAAGGTTTCGCTGTGGCGGCGCACGCAAGGGTCAAGCGTTTCGCTGCTGCCGAACCTGAATTGCAATGACGAGGTCTGGCGCAAGCTGTTCCAAGACGTGCGGATGCGGCGCGCGCTATCGGTGGCGATCAACCGCAAAGAGTTGAATAAGGTGAACTTCTTCGGGCTTGGTCGCGAAAGCGCCGATACTGTGCTGCCGGAAAGCCAGCTTTATCGCCCTGAATATGCAAGCGCTTGGGCGCAGTATGACCCTGACTTGGCAAACGCTTTGCTTGATGAGTTGGGTTTGGCCGAACGCGGCGGCGGTAACATCCGCATTCTTCCCGATGGCAGGCAGGCGGGCATCGTCGTGGAAACCTCGGGCGAAAGCAATCTAGAGGTCGATGTGCTGGAGCTGATCGCCGATCACATGCGCGACGTTGGCATCGCCATTTACATCCGCTCGACCCAGCGTGACGTTTTTCGTAGCCGCGCGATGGGTGGCGAAGTGCAAATGGCAGTGTGGCAGGGCTTGGACAACGCCGTGCCCACTGCCGACATGTCACCGGATGGGCTGGCGCCAACCAGCAGCGATCAGTTGCAATGGCCGGTTTGGGGCACTTGGTATATGTCGGGCGAGACCGCTGGCAAAGCCCCAGACTTGCCGGAAGCCGTGCAACTGATTGATTTGCTGCAACAATGGCGCAAAAGCACCACCACCGAACAGCGCACCGAGATTTGGGCGCAAATGCTGACGCTTTGGGCGGATCAGGTGTTCTCCATCGGCACCGTCAACTCTGCGCCGCAGCCGATCGTTCGGGCCGCCAGGATGCGCAACGTGCCCGAAGATGCGCTGTATGGCTTTACGCCCACCAGCTTTCTGGGCGCGTATATGCCCGACACATTCTATAACGCGAGGGAGTAGGACATGATTTTCTATGTCGTAAAGCGCACCCTTGCGATGATCCCGACGCTGTTTTTGATCTCAGTTCTGGTGTTTTTCATCATCGAACTGCCGCCGGGCGACTACTTTGAAAGCTATGTCTCGGAACTGCGCGCTTTGGGCGAATCTGCCGATCTGGCCGAGATTGAGGTGCTGCGTGAACGCTACGGCTTCGATCAACCACAGGTTATCCGCTATCTGTGGTGGGTCGGCGGCATGTTGCACGGCGACTTTGGCTATTCATTCGAATACCGCCTGCCAGTCAATGAAGTCGTCGGCGACCGGCTTTGGTTGACCGTGTTATTATCCACCGTCACCATCCTGTTCACTTGGGTAATAGCCTTCCCCATCGGCATCTATTCGGCCACCCACAAATACAGTTGGGGCGATTACGGGCTGACCTTGCTTGGCCTGATCGGCATCGCGGTACCCAATTTTATGCTGGCGTTGGTGATGATGTATTCCGCAAACATCTGGTTTGGTGTCTCCATCGGCAACATGATGGATCAGCAGTTTATGAACGAACCGATGAGTTGGCCGAAGTTCTCGTCCATCCTGTCGCATATCTGGATACCCGTGGTGATTATCGGCACCTCTGGCACCGCCGCAATGGTGCGCCGTTTGCGGGCTAACCTGCTGGATGAGCTGCACAAACAATATGTCGTCACCGCGCGCGCCAAGGGCCTGCATCCGACCAAAGTGCTGTTGAAATATCCGCTGCGGATGGCGCTTAACTTTTTCATCTCTGACATCGGCTCCATCCTGCCCGCGATGATTTCCGGGGCTGAGGTGACTGCCATCGTGCTGTCGTTGGAGACCACCGGGCCGATGCTGATCCGCGCGCTGCAAAGTCAGGATATGTATCTGGCGGGGTCGTTCCTGATGTTCCTCGCCTTCCTTACGGTGATCGGCGTGCTGATTTCCGATATTGCGCTAACCTTTCTTGATCCGCGCATCCGACTGGGCAAAGGAAGCAGCAAATGAGCAACCCGCCCGATCAAGCCAACTCACTGCCCGCGCCCGGCGCTGATATGCAGCATTATGTTTCAGACGCGCCGTTTGATCCGTATGAGGCCGAAAACGCCGCCTCGGCGCAGTCGAAGTATGCCCAAGCCTCGCAGTTGCAGCTGATGTGGTGGAAGTTCCGCAAGCATAAGATGGCGCTCTATTGCGGCGTCTTTCTGTTGATCATGTATGGCTCGATCATCATCAGCGAGTTTCTCGCCCCCTACAGCCAAGGCGCTCGTAACACCGATTTCATCTACGCCCCGCCGCAAGCCGTGCATCTGTTTCACGATGGCAAACTGGTCGGCCCGTTTGTCTACGGCCGAACGCAAGTGCTTGATATGGATACACTTCAGCGGATTTATACCGATGATCCGACCGACGTGCAGCAACTGAGATTTTTCTGCGAAGGCGACGATTATATGTTCTGGGGCCTTATCCCCGGCAATACACACCTCGTCTGCCCCGCTAAAGACGGCCAATTTTTCCTGCTCGGCACTGATCGACTCGGCCGCGATGTACTGTCCCGCATCATCTACGGCGCGCGGATTTCGCTCACCATCGGCATCCTTGGCGTCACCATGAGCTTTATTCTGGGCATCGTTATCGGTGGCCTTGCGGGCTATCATGGCGGATGGTTTGACGCCGTCACCCAACGGGTGATCGAGGTGCTGCAATCCATCCCCTCAATCCCGCTCTGGATGGCCCTTGCCGCGATCATCCCGGTAACGTGGAGCCCGATCCTCGTTTATATCGGCATCACAGTCATCCTTGGCCTGCTGGATTGGACCGGACTCGCCCGAGGTGTCCGATCAAAACTCTTGGCCCTGCGCGAGGAAGATTATGTGCTGGCCGCCCGCCTGATGGGGGCTGGCAGCGGCCGCATCATTGGCCGCCACATGATCCCCGGCTTCATGTCGCATCTGATCGCTTCAGCGACGCTCACCATCCCCGGCATGATCCTTGGCGAAACCGCCCTCAGCTTCCTTGGCATCGGATTGCGCGCGCCGATCTCCAGTTGGGGTATCCTCTTGACCGAAGCGCGCAGCGTCAACATCATTGCGCTTTACCCATGGTTGATGTTCCCGGTTATTCCGGTGATCTTGGTGATCCTTGCTTTCAATTTTCTTGGCGACGGGCTACGCGATGCCGCCGACCCTTATACATAATCGGGATCGCCGCGTGACCACGCTCAAGCCAGCCGATCTTCAACCGCTCGCGACCGAGGTATAGTGAATGCAGCATCCGTTGGAAAATGCGCGGATTTTGATGTACAGCCATGACACGTTCGGGCTGGGCCATCTGCGGCGCTGCCGGACCATCGCTCATGCGCTGGTGCAGGAATACAGCGGCCTTATGGTGCTGATCGTGTCAGGTTCGCAGATCGCCGGGGCGTTTGATTACCGCGCTCGGGTGGACTTTGTGAAAATCCCCTCGGTGATCAAGCTGCGCAATGGTGAGTATTCCTCACTGTCCGAGCATATCGACGTGCATGACACCATCAAGATGCGCCGCTCGATCATCCGTCACACCGCCGAAACCTTTGCCCCGGACATCTTCATCGTCGATAAAGAACCAATGGGGTTGCGGGGAGAGATTGAAGAAACCCTCGCTTATCTGAAATCCAAAGGCACCACGCTGATCCTCGGGTTGCGCGAAGTCATGGACGCCCCGCGTCTGCTCGATGCTGAATGGAAGCGCAATGATGTGATGGGCAAGATCGACCGCACCTATGATCATATCTGGGTCTACGGCCCGCCGGATTTCTACGACCCGCTGACGGGTCTCGACGTGCCGCAATCGGTGCGCAAGCGGATGGAGTTTGTAGGCTTTCTGCAACGCCGCTCGGCACAGGAAAAGCTGTCAGAAAAACGCCGCGAGAGTGATTATCTGCTGGTGACGACAGGCGGTGGCGGTGATGGCGCTGATCTGATCGACAACGTGCTGAACGCTTATCTGCACGACCCCAACTTGACACAAAAGGCGCTCGTCGTACTTGGCCCCTACATGCCCGCCGATCAGCGCACTGAGTTTTTGCGCAAGGGTCAGGCCATTCCGCAGGTCGAAGTCATCGAGTTTGACACCCGCATGGAGGAATTAATTGCAGGCTCGGTGGGCGTTGTCGCTATGGGCGGGTACAATACCTATTGCGAGATTCTGTCCTTCGACAAACCCGCACTGATCGTGCCGCGCACCACGCCGCGCGAAGAGCAACTCCTGCGCGCCACGCGTGCCGCCGAGCTTGGCATGATTGAGATGCTACTACCCGAGGAAGCCGCTGACCCTGTTCGCATGGCCGCGGCTTTGCGCGCATTGCCCACGCGCAAGCATCCATCGCAAGCGGTGCCCAACCTGCACTTGGAAGGCTTAACGAACATCGCACGTCTGGTGGGCGATGATCTGCGGGCGCGGGCGGAACGTCCCGAAAGTTTGCGGTTCGCGACGTGACGACAGACGGCAACGGCCCGGTTTCGCGGTCTCAAAAGCGTCTGGTGGTGGTGGTGAAGGGTTATCCGCGGCTATCCGAGACATTCATCGCACAAGAATTGCGCGGGCTGGAATTGGCGGGCCTCAAGCTGATCATCGTCTCTCTGCGCCGTCCCACCGACAAAAAACGCCACGCCGTCCATGATGAGATCGAAGCCGATGTGCTCTATTTGCCGGAATATCTACACCAAGAGCCTTTGCGGGTGCTGCGCGGACTGTGGGCGGCGCTGCGCCATCCCGGTTTCGGTCAGACTTTGCGCGGCTGGCTGTCCGACCTGCGGCGAGACCCCACCCTCAACCGTGTACGCCGCTTGGGTCAAGCTGCCGTTCTCGTCGCTGAATGGCCCCAAGATGGTGCTTGGTTACATGCGCATTTCATTCATACCCCGGCTTCAGTTGCCGATTACGCTGCGCGGATCATGCAAATCGGCTGGACGGTGTCTGCTCACGCCAAAGACATTTGGACCTCAACCGATGGGGAGCTTTCGGCCAAGCTGAACCGAGCGAAATGGGCTGTGACTTGTACCGAGACGGGCCACAAGCATTTGCAATCTTTGGCAAAAGACCCATCCCGCGTGCATCTTAGCTATCATGGTCTGAATTTGGATCGCTTTCCTGTTTTCACGGTGCCTCGGCCAAATCGCGATGGCTCGGACCCGGCCAACCCAGTCCAGATCGTCAGCGTCGGGCGCGCCGTGCCGAAAAAGGGCTACGATACCTTGCTGCACGCCTTGGCGCTGTTGCCTGCTGGCCTACACTGGCGCTTCAATCATCTTGGCGGTGGCGTAGAGCGTGAAATGCTGCAATCCCTCGCTGAAACGCTGGGCATTGCCGACCGCATCCACTGGCAAGGCTCGGTCAATCAGTCAGAGGTTCTTGCCGCCTATCGCGCCTCTGACCTGTTCGCGCTGGCTTGCCGGATCACTGCTGACGGGGATCGCGATGGATTGCCCAACGTGCTGGTTGAGGCCGCGAGCCAAGGTCTTGCCTGTATCTCCACGACGATTTCGGGCATCCCCGAGCTGTTTCGCGACGGTCAGAACGGCTGGCTGGTGCCGCCCGACGATCCTGCCGCGCTTGCCAACGCCTTGAAAACCGCGATCACTTCACCCAATCTGCGCAGCGAATATGGTCAGGCTGCCGAAGCGCAAGTGCGCGCCACGCTCGACTACCACCAAAGCGTAAAGCAACTGGTTGGTTTGTTCGCCGCCGAAGGATTGCGCCCGTGACCGTCTCGGTTTTCTTTTATGTGCAGCATCTACTAGGCATCGGCCACCTCGCCCGCGCCAGCCGCATTGCGCGCGCGATGATTGATAGCGGAATGAACGTCACTCTCGTCACTGGCGGTCTGCCAGTTCAAGGCTTCCCCGGCCCCGGCATTCATCACATCGCTTTGCCTCCGATAGCCGTCGCCGATGGCGCATTCGCGGGCCTTGTCGACGCCAACGGGCAACCTGCCGACACCGCCTATCTGGAAGCGCGCAAGAACCAACTGCTGACGGCCTACCATACCGCCAAACCTGACATCGTGCTGATTGAGGCTTTCCCCTTCGGTCGCCGCCAAGTTCGCTTTGAGCTGATGCCCTTGATTGATGCCATCGAGGCGACCCAACCTCGACCAGCGTTGGTCACCTCGTTGCGCGACATTTTGCAACGCCGCAGCAAACCGGGCCGTGATGAAGAAACCGTCGCCCTGATCCGCCGAGCGTTCGATCTGGTATTGGTGCATGGCGACCCAAGTTTCGCGGCACTTGCAGACAGCTTTGCGCTGGCTGATCAAATCGCTGACAAAACCACCTATACTGGGCTGGTTTGCCCGCCTGCCCCGCCGCAACCATCAGATCAGTTCGACGTGCTGGTGTCCGCAGGTGGTGGTGGCGCAGGCAAACACCTGATCACGGCCGCTGTTGGCGCTGCTCGTCTTTTGCCCGATTTGGCAAAATGGTGCATCATCACTGGCCCCAATCTGCCCCAAACTGACTATGACGTGCTTAGCCAAAACCTGCCCCGCAACGTCACCCTGACCCGCTTTCGCAGCGACCTTGCCAGCCTGATGCGTGGCGCTAGGCTGTCAGTCTCGCAAGCTGGATATAACACCGTCGCGGATATCCTGATCGCCGGTTGCCACGCCCTGCTTGTGCCTTATGCGGTGGATGGTGAAACCGAACAAACCGACCGCGCCGCGCTGCTGGAAAACATCGGTCGCACCCGCACGCTGCGCGAATCCGACCTGACTGCTGCAAGTTTAGCCACTGCGATAAAGCAAGAAATCGCCCGCCCGCTGCCGATCCGTTCGCTGCAAATCGCCATAAACGGTGCGGCGCGCAGTGCAGAAATCCTGCTCGCCCTCGCGAAGTCCCGCGCGCAGAATTAACCGCGCGCGCTCCGATCAGACCATACCCGCAATCGCGTTCAGTCGCGCCAACTCCTGCGCCTCCAGCTTCAATCCTGCCGCCGCGATATTGCTGCGCAAATGCCCCCGACGCGAGGTGCCGGGGATCAGCAGCATGTTCGGGCTGCGTTGCAACAGCCACGCCAGCGCAACCGCCTGCGATGACTGTCCCATATCATCGGCAACTTGCTTCAATACGTCACTTTGCAGCGGCGTGAACCCGCCCAACGGGAAATAGGGCACATAAGCGATACCGTCCGCCGCGAGCGCATCAATCATCGCGTCATCAACCCGATGCACCAGATTGTAATGGTTCTGCACACAAACAACGGGCGCAATATCCCGAGCCGTTTGCAACTGTGCCGCATCTACCGTGCTGACACCAATATGCGCGATCAGCCCCTCGTCCTGCATCTGCCGCATGGCACGCATTGGAGCCACGATATCATCATCCGGCCCGCCCATCCGCAGATTGACGATGGCCATCTGATCAAGCCCAAGCCGAGCGAGGTTATCCTCAACCGATTTGCGCAGAAAATCTGGGCTGCGATCTAGAATCCAGTTGGCTTTATCATCCCGCCACGCACCGATTTTGGTGACAAGCACCAGATTGTCGGCATAGGGGAACAGCGCCTCGCGGATCAGATCGTTAGTGACATGCGGGCCGTAAAAATCGCTGGTATCAATATGATCCACGCCCAAAACCAGCGCCTCACGCAGAACCGCGCGGGCTTCTTCGGGATCGGCGGGCGGCCCAAACACCTGCGGCGCTGCCAGCTGCATCGCGCCATAGCCCATCCGATTGACCGACAGTTTCGTGCCAGGAAAGTTAAAGCGCCCGGCGGCTGCGGCAGGTAAATCTTGTTGTGTCATCTCAAATCTCCATTTGCTGGCCCTAAATACTCGTTCGTGAGAAATTGATAATCCGGCAAAATCCGAATGGGTTGTTCGGCATTTCGAACAGCAGCGAAGCCCCATCCTTTGACGATCTATCGATCTTCCTTGCCGTGACAGAGGCATGCGGCTTTCGCACGGCTGCACGGCGGCTTGGCCTGTCTGCGTCTACCGTCAGTGAAACCATCACCCGGCTTGAAAGTAAAATCGGCGCGCCACTGCTGACCCGCACGACCCGCAGCGTGATGCCGACCGAGGTCGGTCGCATCCTGGCAAACCGGCTGACCCCGCTGCTGACAGAGGCCCGCGCCGCTGTCACCGATGCGTCAAGCTCACAAACCAAGGTGCGCGGACGCTTGAAGCTGAACGTGCCCGGCGCAGTGATGCTCGATATCCTGCCGCACCTGCTGAACCTTTTCCTGATCCGCCACCCCGAAGTCTGGGTTGAGGTGGTCGTGGATGATCGGTTGGTCGATGTCACCGCCGCTGATTGCGACGCGGGCATCCGCTACGGCGAGCATCTTGCGCAAGACATGATCGCCGTGCCAATTGGCCCGCCAATGCAACGGTTTGCCTTGGTTGCCGCGCCCTCCTATCTGCTTGCGAAGGGTGCGCCGACTCATCCGCGCGATCTTATGAAGCATTCTTGCATCCGTACCCGCTTTTCTAGCGGCGCGCAGACCGCGTGGGAGTTTGAGAAAGATGCAGAAGTTGTGATGGTCGATCCCCCGGCGCGGCTGATCATCAGTACGGCGGCGGCGGCGGCGGCAATTGATCTTGCAGTCGCTGGGCATGGCCTGTTCTTCACCTTTCAAAACTGGCTGCAACCGCAGATTGACACCGGTGCTTTGCTGCCAGTGCTACGGGACTGGTGGCCAGAGTTCGAAGGCCCGCGGCTGTATTTCTCCAGCCGTTTCATGCCCGCCCCACTCCGCGCTTTCGTAGATTTTGTCGCGGAACAACGCATCGAAACCGCACGCAACTGAGCTTTCGCATGAGACTCGCAAAGCTCGCTTGATGGCTTTTGACGATACTGCGGCGATGCCACAAATCGCTTGCTTGACCCAGCTATTTAGCGACTTTATGGCGGAATTTATCTGCAACCCGATGTTGATACGCACCGAACGACGTTGCGCTGATCATCCACAAGGATACCAAGCATGAGCAAACCAAAACTTCGCATTGGCCTGATTGGCACCGGCTTTATGGGCAAGGCGCATGTGTTTGGCTTCACCTCGGCTCCTCGGGTGTTCGAGCTGCCGTTTGATCCGGAACTGCACACCGTCGCCGACATCACTGATGAGGCTGCGGCGCGCGCGGCGCAAACGCTGGGTTTCGCCAATGCCACGGCCGATTGGCGCAGCATCATGGCCGACCCCGAAATTGATCTGGTCTCAATCACCGCGCCAAACGCTTTGCACAAAGAGATGGCCTTGGCGGCGATTGCAGCAGGCAAACACGTCTATTGTGAGAAACCACTGGCCCCGCTTGCCAGTGATGCGCTGGAAATGACGCTTGCCGCCGAGGCGCGTGGCGTGAAAACCCAAGTCGGCTTCAACTATCTGTGCAACCCGATGTTGACGCTTGCGCGTGAGATGATCAAGGCGGGGGAGCTTGGTGAAATCCGTGGTTATCGCGGCCTGCATGCCGAAGATTACATGGCCGATACCAATGGCCCCTACACCTTCCGCCACGATCCCGCAGGCGGCGGTGCTTTGGCAGATATCGGCAGCCATGCCCTTGCTACAGCAGAGTTTCTGTGCGGTCCGATCACCCGCGTGATGGGCGACACTGTGACGATGATTGCCGAGCGTCCAGATGGTAAAGGTGGCCGCAAAGCTGTGACCGTCGACGACATTGGCCGCGCCTTCCTGCGCTTTGAAAATGGTGCGACGGGCAGCATAGAAGGCAACTGGATCGCCACCGGTCGCAAAATGCAGCATGATTTTGAGGTTTATGGCACCAAGGGCGCGCTCTCGTTCAGCCAAGAACACTTCAACGAACTGCACTATTTCGACACCGCCGCCGCAAAAGGCCGCCAAGGTTTCCGGCGGATAGAGGCAGGGCCGGATCACGCGCCCTACGGCCTGTTCTGCGTCGCGGCTGGCCATCAGTTGGGCTTCAACGATCTGAAAGCCATTGAAGTCGCAGGTTACATCAACGCCATCGCAGGCAAATCGCCCGAGCCGTTTAACTTTCGTAAGGGCCTGCGGATTCAGACGCTGGTAGAGACGATTCAGGCTTCGTCGAATGCTGAAAGCTGGCGCGACGTGGCGTAAGCCAACCGCGCCAATGCCCTACGGGCGTTGGCGCTTTGAGCGTCGGTTATTCCAGCGGCTGTTCCGGCCCAACGATATGCACCGCCAGCAGGCAGCCGTTTGGTGTGTAAGAATTATGCTCGGTGCCGTCGCGGTAAAACACCAGATCGCCGGCACGGAACACTGTGCCGTCGCTTTCAATCAACTCGCCCTCAAGGATCAGGAACTGCTCGTGCCCGTTGTGGCGATGACTGCGCGTTTTCATGCCCGCAGGCATCCGGTAGACATGGAAGCCGGTGCCCAAGGGCTGATCGGTGTCATGCTGCAAGATTGCATCGCCGAGTGCTAAGCCATCAGGATAGACAAATTCCTCAAACTTAGCGGTGTGGATATTGGCAATCCGGCGATCACCAGCCTCAATCGGTTTCATATTCGGGGTCATGGCAGGGCCTTTCAGTTTGGGAAGGTTTCGGCGCGATACACTTCGCGGCCTTTGAACAGCGTCAGCAGCACCCGCGTCTCGGCTATCGCATAGGGATGCACGCTGAAAATGTCGCGGTCGAGCACGATCATATCGGCAGAGTATCCGGGCCTGAGCGCACCCGTATAATGCCCGCGCCAACAGGCGGCGGCCGCATGGGTGGTATATCCCAAAACCGCCTCGGCCACAGTTAGGCGTTGTTCAGCGAAGAACGGTTCAGCCACACCGCGCGCCCGGGGCGGCTCTCGCGTCACCGCCGTGCCGATGATCTCAAACGGGTTTAACGACGTCACCGCCCAATCCGAGCTGATGCAATAGGGCGCGCCCGCGTCGATCAACGAGCGAAAAGCATAGACCTGCGCCGCCCGCGCAGGCCCAATCATCGCCATCGTCTCATCCGGTATGATCGGATCGTTGCAGGCCCAAAGCGGCTGCACATTCGCCATGACACCCAGCGCCGCAAATCGCGCGAAATCGGCCGGGTCTACCACCTGACAATGCGCAATCTGGTGCAGCGAGGGCCAAGCCGCGTTCGCAACCCGTGCCGCCTCAAACCCATTCAGCGCCGCCTGGGTCGCCGCATCACCGATGCAATGCACATGGATTTGAAATCGCTCCGCATCCAACGCGGTGAACAAAGCGTCAATCTGATCTTGCGGAAACATTAGTGCAGCATTGCCTCCCGCCGCGTCGGCATATGCAGCCAGCAACGCCGCCGTCCGGTTTTCCAGCCCACCATCAAGAAAAAACTTCGCCGCGTTCAGATGAAAATCCCGCCCGCCGTGCGCCGCTCGCAAGCTGCGCAGTCGCGTCATCATCGTCTCGACCGTATCCGCCGCCGTCACCAGACAGGCCCCCGCCACCCGCAGCGTCAACTGCTCCACCGCGCCACCATAAATCCGCGCGTGATGGTCCAAAATCCACGGATCAATCACCCCGGTGATGCCATGCCTATTCGCCAAAGCCATCCCAGCCAGCAACCCCTGCCGCCGCACCTCATCCCCCGTCTGCGGCAGCCGAGCCGTTGCCCAGTTGATCGCCTCCTCATGCAGCATCCCAGTAGCCACGCCTTCCGCATCCCGCACGATATGCCCGTTCAACGGATCAGGCGTATCCGCCCCCACCCCGGTCATCGCCAAAGCCACCGAGTTCAGACAGGCGTTGTGAAAATTGCCATCGTAGATCAGGCAAGGCCGATCCGGCACCACCGCATCCAACACCTCGCGCGTCAGGTTCGCATCGCCGAAAAACCCACACTGCCACCCCGCGCCCCAGATCATCGGGCCGCTCTGCTCCGCCGCATGGGCTGCCATCACCGTCTGAATCCCCGCCAAACTCACGCAATCATATAGCTGCGCCGTCTCGACCAAATCGGTGCCGCCGTTCAGCAAATGGATATGCGCGTCTTGAAATCCCGGCAGCACCAACCGCCCGCCCGCATCAATTTTCCGCGCCCACGCCCCCGCGCTCAATGCCGCGTCGCCCAGCGCCACCACAACACCATCGCGCATCAGCACCGCATGTGACTGCGGCCGCCCCGGGTCCATCGTGTGAATGCGCGCATTATAAATCAACGTAGCCGTCATGGCGCAACCACCCCCGGCGGCAACGGCAAGCGTCGTTCTATCAGCAGCGAAGCCGGGTCTTGCGCATCCAAAGGCGAGCAGATGCGATACACCTCTAGCGCGGCCTCCGAAATAACCCCCGCCTGATACAGCGTCATCGCCGCCGCATAGCGTTGCCGCCCCGACCCCGACAGCCCCAAAGGCGTGTGCAGCGCGCCCATCGCAGCCCCTCCGTCAGTCATTGTCACGATACGCCAACCGCGCATCCGCATCACGGCGCTTCTCGCTGCGGTTCAACATATACCCCGCCAAAGCCACGCCTACGCCTACAACCAACACCGTCAACGTCGCCAATGCATTGATATCCGGCGTCACCCCCAACTTGACCTTCGACCAGATCAACAGCGGCAAGGTCGTATTCCCCGGCCCCGTTGTAAACGAGGTGATAACCACATCGTCCAGCGAGATGGTAAACGCCAACAGCCACCCCGACAAGATCGCCGGAAAGATCACCGGCAGCGTCACATCAAACAGCACCGCCCACGGCTTCGAGCCCAAATCCATCGCGGCTTCCTCAATCGCCAGATCGGCTTGCAGCATCCGCGACTGGATGATCGTTGTCACAAACACCATCGAGAACGTGATATGCGCCAGCGTTACCGTGGTGAACCCGCGCGACGACGGCCAGCCCAAGAACTTCGCCATCAGAATGAACAGCATCAGCGAGGAAATACCAGTAATCACCTCGGGCATGATCAGTGGAGCCGTCACCAGCCCCGAGAACAACGTCCGCCCCTTAAACCGCCGAAACCGTGCCAGCGTTATCCCCGCCATCGTGCCCAAAATCGTCGCCGCCGTCGCAGAGGTTACCGCGATCTTCAGCGACAACAGCAATGCCGCGCCGACCTGCTTGTTCGACAACAGCGAGACATACCATTTGGTCGAGAACCCGCCCCAAACCGTTGCCAGCCGCGATCCGTTGAACGAATAAACCATCATCGACAGGATCGGGATGTAGAAGAACGCAAAACCAACGCACATCACGGTGATCAGAAAGACCGGGCGACGCCTCATGGAACGTCCTCGCCAGCTTCGGCGCGTCCCTGATAATGCGTATAAAGCATCATCGGCCCGACCATCAGCAGCAGCAAAACCACCGCCACCGATGCCGCCATCGGCCAATCCGAGGCCGAGGAAAATTCATCCGCAATCACCCGCCCGATCATCGGGCTAGACGCATCGCCCACCAATGTCGGAATAACCAACTCGCCCGCCGCCGGGATGAACACCAGCATCGCCCCGGCAATAATCCCTGGAATACTCTGCGGCAAAGTCACATCCAGAAACACCCGGAACGGTCGCGAGCCTAAATCCATCGCGGCTTCGTCCAGCGTCATATCCAGCCGCTCTAGGTTGGCATAAAGCGGCAAGATCATAAACGGCAGGTAGGTGTAGACCATCACCAAAACCACCGCGAAATTGCTGTGCATCATCGGGATACTGTTGAGATGCCACGCAGCCGGAGTCAGCAGGTTATAGGCATCGGTCAGCAGGGAGTTGAACCAGCTGTTCTTGCCCATCAGCCCCATCCACGCATAAACCCGCAGCAGGAATGAGGTCCAGAATGGCAAAATCACCAGCATTAGCAAAATGTTACGCCAACTTGCCGAAACCCGCGTCAACGCCAGTGACATTGGATAGCCCAACAGCAAACACAGCACGGTCGCGGTCGCCGCATTGCGCAAAGATACCAGAAACGCCCGGATATACAGATCGTCGTGGAACAGCCGCGCATAGCCGACAAAGCTGATCCACGGGTTGTCACCGCCATAGCCGAAAGGCGGTGCCGTCGGGGTGCGAGTGCCAAAGGAAATCGCCAGCACCAGACAGAACGGGATTAAGAAAAAAAGCAGCAGCCAGATATACGGCAGCCCGATGATCACGCCGCGATAGCCGCGACCCTGTAACCAATGGGCGATCCGGTTGCGCATCATTCCACCAGCAAAATCGCGGCGCTCGGCGCGAAGCTAAGGAAAACTTGGTCATCCCAATCTGGCCTGCCACCCGCAGAACGCCCCGCATTGACCGAATGAACCGAGATCAATTCGCCGGACGGCAAGGTGATGCGATAGAGACTATCCTTGCCAAAATAGGCCAAATCCTTGACCTGCCCCGCGATAACATTTTCGCCTTCGGGTCGAACCTGACTGATCACCAATTTCTCAGGCCGCACCGCCAAAGTCACCTCTTGGCCGACAACCAACCCCGGCACCGCACGCGCATGCACGGCACCTTGAAACGCTGCAACCTGCACAGTTGCCAGATCACCCGCAACGGCGCTCACTTTCGCCGGAAACGCCGTAATAGAGCCGATAAATCCCGCTACGAACCGCGAGTTCGGGTATTCATACACCTCCGTCGGCGCACCAACCTGCTTGACCCGCCCCTTGTCCATCACCGCGATCCGGTCCGAAAGCGTCATCGCCTCCTCTTGATCATGCGTCACCACGATGAACGTCACGCCCGTGCGTTCCTGAATGGACATCAGTTCAAACTGAGTATGCTCGCGCAGCTTTTTATCCAACGCCGCGAGGGGTTCATCCAGCAACAACAGCTTCGGTTGCCGTGCCAGCGCCCGCGCCAAAGCCACCCTCTGCCGCTGCCCGCCCGAGATTTGATGCGGTTTGCGATGCCCGAACGGCGTCAGCTGCACCAGTTCCAGCATTTCGGCCACGCGAGCTTTACGCTGCGCCGCCGTCATATCCTCATGCTTCAGCCCATAACCGACGTTTTTCTCTACGCTCATATGCGGAAACAGCGCGTAGCTTTGAAACATCATATGCACCGGGCGCAGCCACGGCGGCACCCCCACCATATCCTGACCGTCGATGAAAATGCTACCCGCGCTCGGCTCCTCAAACCCCGCCAGCATCCGCAGCAACGTGGTCTTGCCACACCCCGAGCCACCCAGCAGCGAGAAAATCTCCCCCTGCGCGATGGTCAGCGATACGTCTTGCACCGCCTGAAACGTACCAAACTTTTTCGACACGCCCTCGATGCGAATGAACGGGTCAGCCACCTTAACCCGCCTTGATTTCAGCCCAAATCCGAGTGATCTCGCGATCCTGCTCCTCGGATTGCGGTGCAGGCGTGTAAAGTCGGCTCAAGATTTCCGCGTCAGGATAAACCGCCGGATCGGCTGCAATCGCAGGGTCCACCAAAGCCGTCGCCTCTTTGTTGGCATTGGCATAACCGGTGAAGTTGGTGCAAGCCGCGATCACATCCGGCCGCAGCATATAATTCATAAACGCATGCGCGCCTTCGACATTGCCTGCGTCCGCCGGGATGCACCAGTTATCAAACCAAGCCGGAGCGCCCGTTTTCGGCACAAAATACGCGAGGTTAATATCAATTCCAGCCTCAGCCGCCCGCGTTTTCGCCACCGCGTAATCACCCGACCACGTGTTTGCCATGCAAATCTCGCCATTCGGCAACGTGTTCAGGTAATTCGCATTGTCAAAAGTGCTGACATATTGCCGGATCGGCGCCACCGCATCCGCCATCTTGCGATACTCCGGCTCACGCGCAGTGCTGGCATCCAACCCCAGATAGCTCAGCACCATAAAGCCGAAATCGGTTGGGCTATCCAGCAACGATATCCCACAATCCGCCAGCTTCGCCGCATTCTCGGGCTTCAGCAGCACGCCCATATCCGACAAATCCACCCCCGGCAGCCGTTCCTTCACCATGTCCATATTGAACGTGAACCCAACCGAACCCCACATATACGGCACGCCATATTGGTTACCCGGATCAAACCCCTCAACGATCTTCAATATCGCCGGGTCGAGGCTTTTCCAATTTGTCAGCTTGGCGCGATCAGGCTTTTGATACACCCCGGCCTTTATAAACCCCGGCAATTTAATGCTGGTCATCAGCACCACATCATACCCGGTCGATCCCGCCAGCATCTTGGCCTGCATCTCCTCGGCGGAGGCATAAAGGTCGTAAACCGCGCCGATCCCGGTTTCTTTCTCAAAATCCGCCAGCGTCGTCTCGCCAATATAATCCGACCAGTTGTAGATGTTCACGGTGCTCGCCTGCGCCCACGACGGCCTTGCATAGGGCGCTGCCAAGGTGCCGCCAAGCAGTCCAAGCGCGCTCCGCCTTGTCAGTTTCATGGCCGTCTCCCAAATATGGTTTCCATGCAGGTTACGCCTGCGCCTTAGTCTGGCAAATCAAATCATCATTGCGGGTGGCTATTTCAGCCTCTGGCGGAGCCTTTGCCAAATTCATCACCGGTATCAATGCGCGCAGACTGTCATGGTGCCGCTTCAGTCCATATTCGAGGTCGGACAGATGAAACCCCTCAAACGCCGTCGATAGCATCGACTCATTGGACCAGATCGAAAGTTGTTGATCCTCAGCCGAGGTATCGCGGTCAATCCGGTACGCCAGATACCGCGCCGCCCGCATCCGCCGAGACTCAATCGGATGCCGATAAATCCGCCCGGTCACGCGCGTCTTGCCGGGTGAGAGCGGGATCTCCTGATAGAACTGCACCGTCTCTGGCGTGAAGGCGAACACCGCATTGGGGAACAGCCCGTAATAGGTCCACGCTGTCTGCAAGTGCTCGGGCAGCCACTCTTGCCGCTCGGTGATCGCCAGATACATCTTCACCGACCACCGCCGCGCTGGAGCATCGCCAAAACTGCCAATCGACACGCTCAGACCGCCCGGCAAATGCAGATCGCGGTAGGTCCGGCCATACAAATCCTGCAACGCCGGATGCGCCATCGGCACATGATAGCCCTCGTTATCCACGTCACGCACCGATTTCCAGTTCACCGGTAGTTCGGTTGACCAGTGCGGCATGTCCAGCGGCAAGGCGGCCTCACTGCGATAGCCCGCGAAATCGGCGGCATAGGGTGCCAGCATTTCCGCCACCGCAGGCTGTGGGCCTGCAAAGAACCGGATGAAGATAAAGCCGTGGAAAATCTCCAACTCAATCGGCTTCAGCCCAAACTGCGCCCGATCCAAACCGCCAAAGCTAGAAGGCTGCGCGGCCCCCCGCAAAGACCCGTCCAAGTTATAAACCCAGCCATGAAACGGGCAGACCAGCGCGCCTTTGCAATGGCCCTTTTCCCCATTCACCACCCGCGCGCCACGATGCCGACACAGGTTATGAAACGCCCGCACCACACCGTCTTGGCCGCGCATGATCACCGCGCGCTCACCCAGCAAATCGAACCCAACCCAATTCCCCGGCTCGGCCACGTCATTGACATGCCCGACAACCTGCCAATGCGTCAGGAACAACTTGTCACGCTCCAACGCAAACATCGCCTCAGAATGATAAGTCCAAGCTGGAAGCCCGCGCCGATCCCAATCGTTCGGGATGGTTAGGCTGGCTGCATCATGCTGGGTCATCGCGCGACCTCCATTTCGTGTATAAGCCATTGGTGAAGGCGGTGAATCTCATATTCTTCCGGCATCAACGTGCCACCGCGATAGGCGGGTGACATCATCCCCCGCTGGTTCATTTCGGCAGCTTCGCCATCCTGCCGCAGCACGATCTTGGCAAATTCGGCCACCTCTGCCGCATCAAACCCCGGCTGCGCCAAGGTTTCGGGCGCGAAATGCCATTCGACTCCTAACGCCGTCCGGGTCGGTGAAACCGGCACGACCCGCACCGAGCGCACATGATCGACATGCGCCACCACATAGGCAGTCGGCCAGAACGTCACGAACTGATAGCCCGCCGCCCGCTCGTCCTCGGTCAACAGCGCGAAACTCGGCCCACAAGCCGCCCCCGTCGGAGTCCAGCTTTCCGCCCCCGGTTTCAGATTGCCAGCAGGCAGCGCACCGTCCCAATGCAAAGCCTCCGACGCCGCCATAATCCCTTGCCCGTAGATCGGCACCCGGTCGCACAATTCGGGATGAATACCAGGGCAATGCAGACATTCTGAGTAATTTTCCCAGAACACCTTCCAATTACAGGCAATCTCGGTCTGCCAGACATGGCCCGTCACCAAAGCGTCCATCGGCCAATGATCCAGCACATACAGACCAACATCCGCCACCAGATTGCGCGGGGACTCATCCGTATTCAGAAACACAAACCCCGCCCAAATTCGCAACGCTACCGACAGCAGCCCATGCTCCGCCCGATCGAAATCCGCCGTCGGTACCGCATGGCCAGTCGCCACCAGCCGCCCATCATTCGCTGCATAGGCAAAAGCGTGATACGGGCAGCGGATCAGCTTGCCCAAAGGCTCCACCGCGTCCCGGCACAGTTCCGATCCACGATGCCGACAGGTGTTGTGAAAGGCCGAAATGCCGCCCTCCGCCGTCCGGCACACAATCACATCCGCCGCACCCTCTTGCACGCGCCGCATCGTGCCCAGCGCAAAATCCGCCAGCCGACCGACACAAATCCAGTTCCGCGCGAATACGGTTGCCATCTCACGCGCATACCACTCCGCATCGGCATAAACCGTCGCGGGCAATGTCGCCGGGCAGTGATCGAGACGAGGTGAAACTATGGGTGACAGTTCATTCATGGCAGGCCATTCAGCGCGATGTGGCTGTACTCCGATGGTCGCAGGATTCTGACTGGTCTGTCAATCAGAAACTGTTAAGCTTTCCAAAACCTATATATCAGCTAAGAAAGCGCCATGAGCCATTCAGCCCCAACCATTCCGCCGCCGCGCAAACTCTCGCGTGAAATCCGCCGCACTCAAGTGATTGAGGCGACAATAGAAGTGCTCGCCGAACAAGGCTACGCGCGCACCACCCTGACCGATGTGGCGCGCAAGGCAGGCATTTCGCATGGCTTGGTGAACTTCCACTTCCAGACCAAAGACGCGCTTTTGGCCGAAACCCTTGGCTATTTGTCTGAAGAATACCGCCAAAACTGGGACGCAGCCCTCGCCAAGGCCAGCGCCTCGCCCGCAGCGCAACTCGCCGCGCTAATCGAAGCTGATTTTGAGCCCAGCATTTGCACCCCTGCCCGCCTATCGGCATGGCTGTCTTTCTGGGGTGAGGCGCAATCGCGCCCGCTATACCAAGACAAATGCGGTGAAAACGACAGCCTCTACATCACCAAGCTGGAGGAAATCTGCACCGCCCTGCTGCGGGAAGGCAACTACCCCGGCGACCCGACCCTGATCTCACGCGTGCTGCGCGTCACCACCGAAGGCGTCTGGGTGGACATGATCTCGACCCGTGAACCCTACAGCCCAGCCGAAGGCTTACAAACCGTCCACGCCGCCGCAATGGCGTTTTTCCCAAGGCATTTCGGCTCGGACGGGTTGTTGTAATATTTGGCAAAATCCCGAATTGTGAATGTTCGGTTAAGATTTCTTGAGTGACCCGTTGATAAATAACGATATTAAATCCGTCCACGTGTGAACCCGCCCTGTAAACAAGGCGGGGTCACTGTTCTCACAAGCCTCGCTTTAGTGAACCACAGCCTGCAAAGGCCGTTCCCGCCGCGAAGCCGAGATACGGTCGCCGATGATCAACCCATCAGCCCCCGCGCTCACTTTTATCGTCGCCCCGTCCAGCACATCGCCCGACAGGATCATCTCAGCCAGCGGGTTTTGCAGGTGATTCTGGATCACCCGTTTCAACGGCCGCGCGCCGAACACCGGATCGTAACCCTCATCAGCGAGCCAAGCCTTCGCTTGCGGATCCAGATCCAGCATGATCTTGCGCCCAGCCAAGCGCGCCTCAAGCTTGCGAAGCTGAATCTCAACGATGCCAGCCATATCGACGCGGTTCAGACGATCAAAGATGATCTGCTCATCCAGACGGTTCAAAAACTCCGGCCGGAAGTGCTGCCGCACCGCCTCCATCACCTGAGCCCGCGCCAAACTTTGATCGACACCCTCGGGCAGTTCCGACAAAGCGCGCGCACCCAAGTTGCTGGTCAGAACGATCAGCGTTTGCTTGAAGCTGACGGTGCGACCCTGACCATCGGTCAGCATCCCATCGTCCAATACCTGCAGCAGCACGTTGAACACATCGGGGTGAGCCTTTTCCACCTCGTCAAACAACACCACCTGATACGGCCTGCGCCGGACAGCCTCAGTCAACACGCCGCCTTCGTCATAGCCAACATAACCCGGAGGCGCGCCGATCAGGCGGGAAACCGAATGTTTCTCCATGAACTCCGACATATCGATCCGCACCATCGCCGCGTCGTCGTCGAACAGATATTCAGCGACTGCTTTGGTCAGTTCGGTCTTCCCCACGCCAGTTGGCCCGAGGAACAGGAAGCTGCCCAAAGGCCGCCCCTCATCATTCAGCCCAGCCCGCGCGCGGCGGACAGCATTGGACACGGCGGTGACGGCGGCTTGTTGGCCGATCACCCGTTTGCCAAGCTCGTCCTCCATCTTCAGCAGCTTTTCACGCTCGCCTTCCAGCATCTTGGCGACGGGAATCCCGGTCCAACGCTCAACGACTTCGGCGATTTGCTCAGGCCGGACAGCTTCGGATACCAGCAGATCGCCCTCGCGCGCTTCTGCCTCGGCCAGCTTTTTCTCAAGCCCCGGAATGATGCCGTAAGACAACTCACCGGCGCGGCCTAAATTGCCATCGCGTTTGACCTGATCCAGCTCGGCGCGAGAACGGTCGAGTTGCTCTTTCAGGTCGCGGGCAACTTCCAGCTTGTCGCGCTCATCCTGCCATTTGGCGGTCATCGCATCGGACTGCTCCAGAAGATTGGACAGCTCTTTCTCCAGCTTCTCAAGCCGATCTTTCGACGCTGCGTCGTCTTCCTTCTTCAAAGCCTCCGCCTCGATTTGCAGTTGCAAGATCTGGCGATCCAGCTGATCGAGCTCCTCGGGCTTCGAGTCCACCTCCATCCGCAAACGCGACGCCGCTTCGTCCATCAAGTCGATGGCCTTATCCGGCAGGAAGCGATCGGTAATGTAGCGATGCGAAAGCGTTGCCGCTGCCACCAAGGCCGAGTCAGAGATCCGAACACCGTGGTGCAACTCGTACTTCTCTTTTATGCCGCGCAGAATAGAGATGGTATCTTCAACCGTCGGCTCAGAGACCATAACCGGCTGAAAACGCCGTGCCAAAGCTGCATCTTTCTCGACATACTTGCGATATTCATCGAGCGTAGTCGCGCCAACGCAATGCAACTCACCCCGCGCCAGCGCCGGTTTAATGAGGTTCGCGGCGTCCATTGCGCCATCGGATTTGCCCGCGCCAACCAGCGTGTGCATCTCGTCGATGAAAAGAATGATCTCGCCACTCGCGGCGGTAACTTCGTTCAGGACGGCTTTCAGACGCTCTTCGAACTCACCGCGATACTTTGCACCAGCGATCAAAGCGCCCATATCCAGCGCCATCAGTTTCTTGTTGCGCAGGCTTTCCGGCACGTCACCGTTGATGATGCGCAGAGCCAGTCCCTCGGCAATCGCGGTCTTACCGACGCCGGGTTCGCCTATCAGCACTGGGTTGTTTTTGGTGCGGCGGGACAAAACTTGCATCGCACGGCGAATTTCTTCGTCGCGGCCGATGATCGGGTCGATCTTGCCTTGCTCAGCTGCCTCGGTGAGGTCGCGGGCATACTTTTTCAGCGCGTCGTAACCTTCTTCAGCCGATGCGGAGTCTGCCGTGCGGCCTTTGCGGATATCATTGATCGCAGAGTTTAGCTTTTGCGGGCTGACCGCTCCTGCGTCCAATGCTTCTTTGGCTGGCGACTTTACCATACCCAAAGCCATCAGAAGGCGCTCGACGGGCACAAATGAATCCCCGGCTTTCTTGGCAACCTTTTCAGCTTCGTCCAACACCTTAACGAGGTTTGGGTCCATGAAAGGCTGCGCATCGCCAGAGACTTTAGGCAACTTGCCCATTGCTAAAGCCAAGGATTCCGCTACGCGCGCCGGTTCGCCACCAGCGCGGCGGATCAGGTTACTCGCAAGCCCCTGATCATCGTCCATGATGGCTTTTAGCAGGTGTTCCGGGGCCAGCCGTTGATGGCTTTCCCGCATCGCAATCGTTTGCGCCGCTTGGATGAAACCGCGCGACCGCTCCGTGAATTTCTCTAAATTCATCGGTAACACTCCTTCTATGAAGCGCCCCAGCGATGCCCGGAAACCAGCACATCGTCGGTGGCCTTGACGGATAATTGGGGCGGCAGTTCAAGCTTTGCAATGGGCAGCCACGACGTGCCAACCCATATTTTTACCGATATGCGGGCGGCAGACCGCCGAAACCCGAACCAATTGTCGGCACGATACCGCTTTGGTTGATCTGCACCCTTGCCCGAGGCGGATTTGCAGCCCAAGCGATAGTCTGACCAAATAAAGGCGACGCGGGATGCAGGACATTTTACAGGTTTTAATCCACAAGGCCCCGGTGCAGGAATTGCAGCTGCATATCGGTAAGAGCGGCTTGTGCATTGGCGATGCGGCAGAGTTGCAGCTGCAAACAGACGGCAAAATTGCGATTTATGCGCAGGCAAAGCGGCCGTTTTTGGGGCTGTTGACGCGACGTGCACTGCGACATCTGGGCCAGCTTGGCCCTGCCGCGACCGCCGTCATGACCGAACCTTTGCGCCACCGCGACCATCTTCGTGTGCGGATTGTCGGCCTGACGCCCGAGCATCTTTCACCCAGTGGAGCAGCTGAGGTTTATATCTCGGTTTGGAGCAACACCCACCGAATGATGGCAGTTCGGCCCAAAACCCCGGTTTTCATTGACCCAAATCAGAGTTCGTAACGCACATAGGCAAAAGCGCTGGAATCTGGGGCCCAATTTGGCACGTTCATCGTGCCTTGGCCGCCGGTGAACTCCAAAACGCGGCGGCGATTTTCGCCTTTGGGACTGCACAGGCACAATGCCACGGGCAGATTGGCTGGGTGGCCAAACGTGCCGGGCGGGTAGGCCAGATATAGCAAATGTTGCCCATCAGGCGAAGGATGCGGGAACCAGTTGACGTAATTATCCGCGAACAATTTACGCTGATTTGTGCCATTAGCGCCCATCGTCCAAATCTGTGCATGGCCGTCGCGGTCGCAGTTGTAATAAATGTGCCGCCCATCCGCAGAGTAATCCGGCCCATCGCAATGACCTTCCCCCATCGTCAGCCGAGTTTCCGCGCCACCCAGCGGCAGGGTATACACGTCGATCACCTTCTTTTCCCCACGCGCTGCAACATAGGCAATCGTGCGACCGTCCGGCGACCAGCCATGCCACCAACTTGGCGCTTCCGGCGATATCTTGACAGGCTCTCCCCCAGCAGCGGGCAGCAAATAAATCTGTGACCCCTGCCCTTCGTGATGCGAGGATATTACGATTTGGTGGCCATCGGGACTGATGCCATGATCGTTGTTCAGTTTGATCGCCACGCCGGTTTCTACCGGAATTAGCGATGGGTCCGACAGCGGAACGCGGAAAAGTCGGCCCTCGCCATTCACCAGAAGCGTCTCACCCGAGGGATCCCAATTCGGTGCTTCTATATGCCGATCAGTTGCCAACACAACGCGCGGGGTTGCGCTGGCAAGATCGTAAATCTCTAGAAAGCTGCGCATTGGGAATGCCTTTGCGAGGTGGTGGTCAGCACGGCAGAGCCACTTCGCCGTGCCAATGCTTAATCACGAACCTTTGGGGTCAGCAGCTTCTTCGGACGCAAAGCTTCAGCCGCTTTGAACAGCCCGAAGGTTTGGTTGACGTAGCTTACAACGCCACCAATTTGCTCCATATATTTTTCTAAGGTCGGCGTCTTTTCGGCCTCGACCATC
>NZ_JAQGKQ010000063.1 GCF_028290025.1 Cypionkella sp.
CCGGGGTCAACGAACTAGTCCAGAAACATTGGGCATCTAATAAAGGCTCCAGACACACAAGCTGGAGAGATGAAATGCAGGAAGCCGAAATCGTCATGCTGGAAGAAAGCTTCCGCGAAGTTGCCGCTGTCCGCGACGACGCCGCCGAGTTGTTTTACGAGCGTCTGTTTGTGAACGACCCGTCGCTGCGCGTCATGTTTGCCAGCGCAGACATGAAGGATCAGGGCCGCAAGCTGATGGCGGCACTCTCCTTCGTCGTGACATCACTTCGTCGCCTGGATACCGTCGTGCCTGCCTTGCAAACGCTGGCTGTAAAGCATGTCGGCTACGGTGTGCGCGACGAGCATTATGCCACGGTCGGCAAAGCGCTGATTGAAACCCTGTCGCTGTTCTTCGCCCATCGGTTCACGCTGGAACATCGCCGGGTCTGGACCATGGCCTACGGCACAGTCGCGGACGTGATGATGGCTGCCGCCGCCGCACACAGCGAGCCGGTACGCCAAGCCAGCGCGTCCTAAGAATTATGCCGGGCAGGTTTTACTGCCCGGTGCCAGACATATTGCGTAAGACCTTTTTACGACCGAGACTTTTAGCGATCCTTTTATGAAGCTATGCTGCCATTACCGGTAGCCTCTGCATCAACCAAGCGCGGCGCAGGTCACTCTATAGGGCCTGCGCCGTTTTTATTTGCACTTTCGCTTTATGGCGAAGCCCTTATCCCCCAACAAATTACTGCCGCAGTGTTGACAGATCAAGCTTGGGTATCTGTCGCAACAGTTGCGGTTTGTTGGCGTGATCGTCTGAAAAGTGCAACGACAAAAAGGTCGCCGCAGCAATCAGCGCCAGCGCACCGAGCAGGATCACCAGCGCCGGCCGCCATGCGGCAAAGGGATTGGGCCTGTCGTTGAACACCGGACGGGCCACCGCGAATTTGGCGGTGCGCCGACCAGATTCCTCCATCGCTGCAGCAGCCTCTTGCAGCGGACCGGAGGGCAGGTTGTCACCACCCGGCTCCCGGATAATGCGGTATCGGTCAGTGTCCAGATCAAGCTCGATCGTCAGATTGCCGCTGAAATGGTAGCGGCGAAAATCGAGGCTAAGGCGACGGTTCGCAGGATAGTTGACCGTCACATCCCAGTCCGTGTTCCACAGATCAAGCACCACCCGGCCACTGGTAATGTCCGTCACACGGGGGAATAAACCCACTGGGAATTGCCCCATTCAGTAGCCACAAGATCAATCCTGATCGACCCATCGGGCGACAAGCGGCGATAGGTCGGTTCGGTCTGATGCGCGGCCGCGTAGCGCGCACGCTCGACCGTCGCCGCAAGATCGGCCAGCGGCAGAGCTGGTCCGTTCATCCCCTGATCACGAAATGTCCGGCTTGTTGGAAAGATGCGCAGCAAAGTCTCACCGTCTTTATCACGCAGCCGCAGCAACAGGCTCCCGTCGGCGGTGTTGGTGATCTCGCTCGCCAACCACGCACCGCAATCGAGCAACACTTTATTCGTCACAGCATCCACCAACACGGCGCAAGTTCCCAACGCGTCCAGACGTCCGTTGACCATCTCGCCCGCGCGCTGTTCAAAGCGCAGCGATCCATCGGCAGAAAGTGCCCAAGTTTCAGTTACATAGCGGGTCGAGACATAGAAGCTCCAGACGCCATTCGACACTTCGCTGGCAGCAAATCGGGTGGCAGACGGGCCGGAGCCGATTTCGTAGATCGAATGAAGGTGCATCTGCAAAGGATATGAAGGATGCGGAAGCCGCAACGGCGCGGCACCGACCTCTCGCCACTTTTGCCCCCAGACGTCTTGCCCGCCGATCTTCAGACCGTCGTTTGCAAAACCGATGTGGGCGTGCCGCCATTCAATCGCATCGCGCGATCCGTCGTCCGCCAGGGTCGAAAACTTGGTTGCGACAGGCAGGGTGGCCACTTGCGGCGGCGCAACGCTCGCTTGGCGCAAAACCACCGGCTCGGCAGGCTCGACCTCTCGCCCCCGGAACAACCGACGAAGCCCCAGCCCAACCGCGAACAAAACAACACAGGCAATGGCCCAAGGGATGATCAATATCGCACTTAACAGCGAAAATCCCAACATCGCATTTGCAAGCACATTTTCTGCACCCGGCTGCGTGATGGCCTCCCACACAACTACCGCGACATAAATACCGACGGGCGAAACCACCACCAGAACCATCACCCAAACAGTCCAGCGTCTTGGGACGGCGGCAAGCATGACAAGCACAATCGTCGCGGCTAAAATGGCCTGCAACCAGTATTGTATGACCATAAATGATTGCTCTCTGAACCAAGCGACACTTATCGCATGAACCGCACTCACTCGACCAGTATGCCATGTGACAACAACAAACTAGCTCGCTGTTTCAACGGGTGCGACGAAGCAGTAATGCCTAGTGCGCAAAGTGCGGCATCCAACAGGGCTGCCAAGCCTTGCGGCTTATTGCTTGCGCCATCTGTTGTAACCAAAAGTGGGGGAGTTTCCGGCCGCCATTGAACGTCATAAGCCGAGAATGAATGGCGCTGTCCGCACTCTGGTGGCTGCTTTATCTTCATCACCGCGCCATGTTGGCGATGAGCGCATGTTATGGAGTAGGGTTTGCCACCGATCCCTAGGCGCGCGGCCGACGCTCAACATGTGCTCAAAGTTGATCCAGAAGCTCTCAGTCCGGGATCGGCTATAAGCCGACCGGTCATCCTTGCAGCAGCGAACATCTACCTCCGCCCGATGCGCCGACTGTGACTGGTCAGACGCGATCGGCCCATAGCTGCCGATCGCGCCGCGCGGATGCTGTCCGACGGCATACCCAAAAGCGGTCATTCGACGGCGCGTGCAGCAAATCCAAGCCTCTTTCGCAGGCAATGCAGGCCGATCGGACCGTTCCTATGCGTTTTGCTTCAGCACAGGAAGCGGACCCGGGCTCCCCCTCCATAACTTCATACGCTGCTGTGCGACTTTGCTTGCCGCGTAGCGCGGCAACGACTTCTTGGTTTTCAGTGATCCATCCATCGGCGGATCCGCCATACCGAAATAACAAGGAAAGAAGGGTAACAGGACATATGGCAAAGGTTTGCGCAGCCATTATCGTGCTGGTGAACAGCTTAAAGGTTCGCTATGCGGGTTCCCTGCCGACCCGCTCTTAGCGGTCGATCTGCACTCACCCATGCTGCGGGGCGGCGTTCGCAATAGTCGCCGCCCGACTGGCGTCGCCGCGAAAATCTGGCGGCAATCTGCAGCTTCGGGTGGCCCCCTTGATCACAGACCACGTTCGACTTGGCTCGCGACAGGGACTGCGAAGCACGCTTCAATCTGTTTGTGCCGATCAACGCAGAAAAATCTTCCCTTCGATTGCTGTTCTTTGGAATGGACCACGTTAATCGTGATATAGCCACTCAACCCCTGAAAGCCGGGATGAACGGCGGAATAGGGGCTTGATGACAATGGATTTGACGGATCGGCGGTTGCTTCGTGAACCCGCAGATCCCGCACCACGTCGCGTCGCAAACCGCGAGCTGCAGCTTTTGGCGCTGTCATGGCTTGCTCCGGTCGGCATCTTGTTGATCTGGGAGGCGGCGAGCCGCGCTGGCCTGATCACAGCGCAGGTTCTGCCCGCGCCCAGCTCGGTCGCCCGTACGGCGTGGAACCTGATCTCATCGGGCGAATTGCCCAAGCACCTTGGCGCAAGCCTTCTTCGTGCGGTGGCTGGATTTGCCATCGGCGGAACCATCGGGTTCATACTTGGAGTCCTTGTCGGTTTCTCCCGTGTGGCCGAGGCGCTGCTGGACCGGTCCATTCAGATGATCCGGGCGATCCCGTCTCTAGCGCTGTTACCCTTGGTAATCGTATGGTTCGGCGTCGATGAAAGCGGCAAGATTTTTCTAGTGTCGCTGGCCGTGCTGTTCCCAATCTACATCAATACCGTGCTTAGCATCCGGCAAGTCGATCCGAAATTGCTGGAACTGGCGCGTGTTACCGGCCTGTCGCGGCTGGAAACGGTTCGGCGGATCATTCTGCCGGGGGCGATGCCATCCATCCTGACTGGGGTTCGCTATTCGCTGGCAACGGCCTGGCTGGCGCCTGTGATTGCCGAAACCATTGCGACCACGCGCGGCATCGGGTTTCTGGCCATGGACGCACGCGAGTTTCTGCAGACTAACGTAATCATTTTGACCATCCTGATATATGCCGCGATCGGTGTGGGGCCGACAGTCTTGCCCGGTATCTGGAACGCAGTCTGTTGGCCTGGCATCCAAATTACGCGAAAGGGGGCCGCAAATGAGTGCGCCTGACGTTGCCGTGACCGTTAGCAATCTGCGCCGCCGCTATGGCGAACGGGTGGTGATCGACGGGCTGGATCTGACTATTCGCAAGGGCGAGTTCGTGGCCCTATTGGGCGAAAGCGGTTGTGGCAAGACCACACTGCTGCGCGCGTTGGCGGGCCTTGATCCTGTGGACGGCGGGCATATCGACGGCCCGACCCAGCCTGCCGTGGTGTTTCAGGAACATCGCCTGCTGCCTTGGGCGCCGCTGTGGCGGAACGTGGCCTTGGGCATGGAAACCGCCGTGGGCCGGGCCAAGGCCGAGGCGGCACTGCAAGAGGTGGGGCTTGCGGGACGCGAGGAGGACTGGCCTCGCAACCTGTCGGGCGGACAGGCACAGAGGGTGGCGCTGGCTCGTGCGCTCGTGCGTGAACCACGGCTGTTGCTGTTGGATGAACCCTTTGCCGCACTGGATGCGCTGACCCGCATCAAGATGCAGGCCCTGATCCGCGAACTGGTGGCCCGTCACCGCCCCGGCGTTCTGCTGGTGACACATGACGTGGACGAAGCCGTGGCCATCGCCGACCGCATTCTGGTGATGCGCGGGGGCGAGATCGCGGCCAGCTATCTGACCGACGGCATTAATGCCACCGCGTTGAGAGGAAAATTGCTGAGGGAACTCGGCGTCGAAAGCGACAGCCGCGCCGCTTGAACCGAACCGAATAACTGAATCGCCGCCGCCTGCTGCAATCTGGTGCCGCCCTTGGCGCGGCCAGCCTGTTGCCCGGCGTCGCCCTTGGCCGCACTACCGACACCGTTCGCGTTGGGTTGGGGCAAGGGCAGCATCACCCAGATTGCCAAGCAACGCGGCGAGTTTGAAAAGAATCTGGCCGCGCAGGACATCAAGGTGGAATGGGTCGGCCCGTTCCCAAACCACGCGCCGTCGTTGCAGGCCGTGGTGGGCGGTAGCGCCGATTTCGGGTTCTGGGGATCGACCACCCCGGCGCTTGCCGCGATCTTGGCCGGGTCGCCCTTGGTGTTCACCCAATTTCTGATCTACGCGCCGCGTTCTACCGCGATCATCGTCAAGAAGGACAGCGGCATCAACAGCGTCAAGGATCTGGTGGGCAAACGGGTCGCCGTGAACCGTTCGGGTCTGGGCGAATTCCTCGTGGTGGCCGCGCTGGAAAAGAACGGTGTGCCGCGCGATGCCGTTGAATTCGTCTATCTGAACCCGCCGGACGCCGCCCCCGCATTTGGGCAGGGCAAGGTAGACGCATGGTCCATGTGGTCACCGGGGGTAGACATCGCCCGTCAGCAGTTCGACGCCAAGGATATCTTTTTTGAAGGCACCGATCTGGATTTCCTGATCGACTATTCGTCCCTTGTGACGCAGCGCAAATTTGCCGAGGAAAACGACGATCTGGTCCGCGCCCGTGCCAACGCCGCCGCTTGGGCGAGCCATGTGGGTGTCCCGGTGATCAACGGCGAAACTCTGGCTCGCTTCCGCGCCGACGCAGAAGATCATCGGACGCTTTATACGCTGGATGTGCGTGACCCCGCAGAATATGCGGCGGGCCATCCGGCGGGCTTTGTCTCGGCACCCGGCGGGCAGCTAGTGCAGGCAACCGATGAATGGCTGGGCGTGCGCGGCGCGCGCGTCGTCCTTTATGACGATGATGCGGTAAGGGCTCGGATGGCCGCAAGCTGGTTGCTACAGATGGGTTGGGATGTGCATGTGCTGGAGCAAAGTGCCGACCTGCCCAGTGATTTCTTGCACCCAAAAGCTGCGCAAGTGGCCTTGCCACAAGGCCCTTTCGTCACGCCTGCGGAACTGGCGGAGCTGCCCGATGCGACCGTGATCGACCTTGCCCGTGCTGCGACCTATGGCCGTGGCCATGTGCCGGGGGCATGGTTCGCCTCTGGTCCCGAACTGGCCCGCGATGTGCGGGATACGGCAGGCGATGGTCCAATCGTTCTCACCTCGCCCGACGGGGCTGTCGCTGCGGCAAACCTTGCCGTCGCGCAACGGGCAACAACCAGACCCGTCCTGCTGTTGCAGGGGGGCACCGACGCCTGGCGCGCGGCGGGTTTGCCAGTGGAGATTGAAAGCCGCCACCTTTCCCAGCCGTTCGACGCCTACAAGCGCCCCTATGAGGGGACAGACAACGCGCGCGAAAAGATGGAAGGCTATATTGCGTGGGAACTGAAGCTGGTTGCGCAACTGGCTAATGACGGAGTTGCCCGTTTCCATGTGGTGCGAGCCAAATGAGGGGTCAGGTTGCGAGCGGTTTGGACGCATGGCACGGACTAGGTCCACTTTTAGTGCTTTCAGGATGTAGCGAGCTGCCCCGCGGGTTTATAGGGATGCTCCGCAAGCAAATCCCTTCAGTCGGCTTTCCGCCTTCTTGGCCGATGAGGCAAACACCTAGTCCCGACCGACGCAAGCTGTCGGTTCTTTCGGAATTGCTGCATTTGCCGCGCCGCACCAGCATCGGCTTCTCTCCGCCCACCAAGCTGAACCGACTGTGATCTCGCTGCGGTCTGTCTGAACGGCTGCTCCGGCAAAGTTACCGCGGCCGCCACGCTGCACTGCGGCCAGGCAGCTTACCGCACATTTCGGTTGCACAGCTGAGATCCGGCGGCTTCAGAAAGCTGTCATGTCGTTTGGTATTTGGCAGCAAAGTCAGAACGGTTACCATCACTCTTGGGAGACCCGTGGCAGCTACGGTTAGGAGCGCCTAGGTGCCTAAATTTGCAACAAAACTCGGACGCGGCATCGTGTCACGACTCATAAACAGACGGGAAACAGCAGCGATAATTAATCTAATCCTGCCGTTCGAAGGTCTTCAAGATAGGGCCCCATCAGTCGATCAAGAAGAAACTCGTGGCGGCCAGATGGGAAGAGTCTGACATCATCAATACTCCAGTTTCGATAGATTACTTTGTGGTGAGCGATTTCTGCCTGCGCCTCGTCGAGCTTGCCCGTCCGCACGAGTGCCACGGCTTTGCAGGGCACGCAGTAATACTCTAGGCCATCGTAGGTGCGTACGGCATCTTGTGATCGGCCAGCCATCAGATATGCCCAGGCCAGATTGCCCCGATACCAATCTGGCACCACTGCTTCATTTGTGACCGCATATTCAGCCCATTCGACGGCGGTTTCGGTTCTACCCGCGTTCGCCGTCACCAATGCAAGATCAACGCTGGACAGCGGATCATAGGGAACGAGAGCATGAGCCTGCTCTGCTTCACGCACCGATGCTGAGAAGTCGCCCGTCGCCGACACCAGTACCAGCGCCTTGATATAGTGCCAGAGCCACTCTTCCATACGAGACCTGGTGGGTATTGCTTCGGCTTTTTGCAAGAGAGTCATTGCCAACTGGATGTCTTGCCATGGGTCGTTCGTCAAACCTTCTACAGCACGATTGTTATACAAGGCTGCAAGTTCGATTTTCAGCAACGCTGAGTCGGGAAACTTTTCAGACCCCTCCGTCCAGATTTTTCGGGCGTTGTATTTCGAATCGTCTGTCCATTTTAAGAATTCTGACGCGCCGCGCAGATGGTAATCATATTCCCCCAGCGATGGAGACGATTTGCTCCACGTCAAATCTTGCTCCATGTTTGCAACTTCGCCGCGGATCCCGGCCAACGAGGCGTATGTTTTGTGCGCTATCGCCTCTTGCATAGTGACCAGGTCTGAACCGCTCTGTTCCATGCGCGTTGCCAGACATTTCTCCCGTCGCGCCCGCCCACCAACTGTGCTGAGATGATGAATGTATCGCCCTGCCGCCTGAGGCTTCCTTCTAAGACATAATCTGCATTCAAGGTTTGTGCGACTCGTCTTGGGTCTGAATTGGGCGAAACGGAAAAACTGGATGATTTGGACATGACCCGCAACAGCGGTGAAGTGGAAAGCATGGTCATATATCCTCAGACACTCCCGGACCGAGATAGTCTTGCGAGGCATCGCCGCTCATGTTGTCAAACGGCAGAACTGCCAGCACTGGTGGGCCTGATCGCGGATGTTGCCCGGTCAACTGGATATATGTGCCTGCGGCGAACAGGGCTACCACCGACAGACTCACGAAAAGCCAGTTTATGCGACGTCGCGTTTTGCTCGGCACGATCCTGTGTCGTGGGCCTTTCGTCGCATCGGCACTGACCCGGTACACATGAATCGGTTCGGCAATATTCTTGATCCGCCGTTCGCCCATCGATTCAAAACCGAAAGCCAGCTTGCGCTCCACCTCGCGAGCAACCTTTTCCGATACGCAGATACCGCCAGGTTCAGCAAGCTGTTCCAACCGCGCGGCAATATTCACCCTGTCTCCCAGCCGATCGTCACCATCGATAATGACCTCACCCAGGTTTATCCCAATGCGAGCAACAATGATCTTGTCTGAGGGCACGTTCCTATTGAGTTCTCGTAAACCATTTTGCAAGGCGATTGCGCATTCGACAGCTTGCACCGCACTCGAAAACTCGGCCAATAGCCCGTCACCTACCAACTTGAAAATCCGACCCTGATGACGGGAGATCTCGGGTTCGAAAATCTTTTTACGCCGCGCCGTAACACGGGTGAAGGTGCCTGTCTCGTCTTGCTCCATTTGAGCAGAATAGCCGACAATATCCGCCACAAGAATTGCTGCAAGTTTCCGTTCCATTGGATCTTGGCCCTCTCAAAAGTCAGCTTCTGGCAGATGCTAGCACTGATAGCCGACATTTCCCAAACAGTCTGCAACCTGCTCCGCGGGGATCAGCATACGATCTTCATACTTTCGCGCGTCCCCGCTTGGTGGCTGTTGGTCGCGTCTGCAAGGGCGTTTTTTGCAACGCCAATATTACAGGGCGGTCGGGTGGGCACTCAACTCCCAGAGGTGGCGGAACACCGCCAAACGATTCATCGGCACAAAGATAGGAGCGGCGAGCGTTGTGGCACCCTTTCAATGGACCGTTAAATGCCCGTCTAGATCGACGCATTTGCCAAACTCCCGACCAATTCGCACACGTAACGCGCAGTCCTTTGCGCCACGTCCCGCACCCTCTGCGAATAGCGCCCGAACACTCCGAGCATCACGGCTTTTCCCGTCGACTTCCGCTTTGAAGCAAGCGGTGCTGATCTCGCAAGCCACATTTGCTTGTGGTGTCATCCAGCGGGAGAAAGTTTCACAATGCGGTTGAGTACGGAGCGTCAAAACAGGGACTTAGCGAAACTGGCCGTGCACACCGCGGCCACGGTCGCACAACTGGACCGGGATGGGCTTGTTACCTTGTGGTCCGCTATCATGGGCAGCCCGGCACCTCGCGGCATGAGTCAAGCATTGCTGCACGCGTTCTTGGCTTTTGAAGTGCAGCAGCGATCAGGTGGTGGCTTGACCAAGGCGGATATGGACCGGTTGGAGAGGATCGGCACGGGCAAAGTGCGTGTGGTAGCTCCGAAAATGGTTGCCGGGGCGCGGTTCTTGCGGGAATGGAACGGCGTCACCCATGTTGTTGAACGCATCGCTGCGGGCTATTTGTGGAACGGCAAATCCTTTGCCTCACTCTCCGCCATTGCCAAGGAAATCACGGGCGCGCACTGGTCGGGGCCAAGGTTCTTTGGCGTGAATAATGTGAATAAACGGACTGAGATATGTAAATCCCCCGCTGCGCAACGCAGCTTGGGAGCAAAAGCATGAACACCGCTGCTCCCCTCAGCCGAAGCCTTACCGTGCGCTGCGCGATCTACACCCGCAAATCGACTGAGGAGGGCTTGGAGCAGGGCTTCAACTCGCTTGATGCGCAATATGAAGCATGCGCCGCCTATGTCGCCAGTCAGCGCCATGAGGGCTGGAAATTACTTCCTGAGCGGTTTGATGACGGCGGTTTATCTGGCGGTACCATGGAGCGCCCGGCCGTGCAGCGCCTGCTGGCCGAGGTCGACGCGGGGCGCATCGGTATGATCGTCGTCTATAAGATTGACCGGCTCACCCGCTCGCTTGCCGACTTCGCGCGTCTGGTCGAACAGTTGGATCGTCGCAGCTGCTCGTTCGTCTCGGTCACGCAGGCGTTCAATACCTCAACCTCTATGGGTCGTTTGACGCTCAATGTACTGCTGTCGTTTGCGCAATTCGAACGTGAGGTCACCGCAGAGCGCATTCGCGACAAGATCGCTGCCTCTAAGCGCAAAGGGCTTTGGATGGGCGGCACGCTGCCACTGGGATATGATCCACCCAGTGACCCTCTCAAAGCCCGTGTGCTGGAGATCAATCCAGCCGAGGCCATTACGGTGCGTAGATTGTTTGCCCTCTATTTGCGCGCGGGCAGTCTGGGAGCAACGAGGATCGCTGCGGTCGAGCAGGGCCTCAGCCCGCGCAAGTCCGACCATATGGTAGGGGCGGCAATCGGGCTTGGATCACCCATCGCGCCGTTCTCAAACGGCCAACTGCATTATCTGCTGACCAACCCGGTCTATCGCGGCTTGATCCGCCACAAGACCCTGATCCATCTCGGCCAGCATGAAGCCATCATCGACGAGCAGTTGTGGTCCGCTGTGCAGACG
>NZ_JAQGKQ010000050.1 GCF_028290025.1 Cypionkella sp.
CGGCCCGGATCGATCCGCTTGGCCAGATGATCATAATAGGTGGACGGGGCGATCGGCAGCACTTTGCAGATCGGCTCGACCCCGTGCGCATTCCGATGCGCGTCGATGAAACCCACCATCACTTCGACCGGCGGTCGAGCTCCGCCATCGCAAAATACGCTGATGCCTTGCGAAGGATCTCGTTTGCTTGGCGCAGCTCGCGGTTCTCGCGTTCCAATGCCTTCATGCGCTCGGCCATCTCGCTTGAGACGCCCGCATCGGTCATCACAGCCTGGGCGCCATATTTTGCGCATACATCCATAATTTCGTCGCTATCAGTTGCAACAAAAACATTTTCCGAAGGGGCCGCTTCGACCCCGCGCTCCCAAGTGTGGATCACCATCGGCTTACCACCGATCTCCAAAAGTGGCTTGCGAGACAATCTCGTTGAACCTAATCGCGCAGGAATAACTATTGCGTAACTCGTCATGTACTAACCCGAAGATGAAAGAGGAGGAGGGAGGAGGAAGGTTATAATGGCTCGCTTCCAAAGAAACGCCCAGTAGATTGCTGTTTTAGGCAGCCGAAGCGAAATGATGTCAGAGTTTCACGTGGCTAGCAGCTTTGCGTGGTGTCCGCAACCTTGACGCGAGCTGCACGCGCTTAGGTCAGGTGCAGCAGTTCGCGGCCACGTCAAGGCTCAGAATATCGCGATTGCAGATTTGATGTCTGAAACGCGACTTTGTCCGGCATGATCGGTGCGGCGCAAAAGGACAGCTTTCGGTCTAAGAAAGGTAGGCAATAGAAGCCCAGAGTCGGCCGCTCGTATAGTGCGGGTCTGGCAGCGGCACTATCTCGCAGCGCAACTCACACGGTTTCGTCGGCCATCAACAACAGGATGAGGACTTCCCTTACAGTTTAGGGGCTTACCACGAGTTCATTGCCATAACGGAAATTGACGAATAGTAACGCTGAGAGGTGTCGTTGAGCCTAATGGTCTTCGGGGAAGCAGGTAACCGACATGATAAAAAATAACGTGATCATCGGACACGATGGCTGGTTATTTCTCAATTCAGGCGCCCAGAAACAGCGCGAGCATCTGAACGGAACGTTGTCACCGACTGCGATCGATGTTGAAAATTTCCGCCAGAACATCACCTCGAGATTCGAATTTTGTCGCTCTCACGGTATGGACTATCTTCATGTCGTATTCCCGACAAAAGATCTGGTAACACGGGAGATGTTGCCAACGTCATATGCAGCAGAGCAGTCAAGCTTATTTGACAGATGCTATCGAGGCGTATTTGGCGATCATTTGCCTGAGTATCTCGTCTACCCACTTGATGAACTGATTGACCTACACTCGAAAAAATCGGCTTTCTTCAAGTTTGACACGCATTTGTCAGCGATTGGACGACTGCATATCGTATCAATAATCTTGGCCAAATTGGGTCTTCCGTGCGATCCCGTGCTATATTTCATCGAGAGAGATTTGAAACATAGTGGTGATCTTGGCAAGATGCTGCAGTCAAGCGAGACATCCGACGAAACATGGCTGGATCACATTATCCCGACCGCAAAAACATTCAACAATATAACTTATCTCAAGGGAAACTCGAACAATATTGTCATCGTATCAAATGATCTGGCGGTTTTTGATAAGAGATTGCTTGTTTTCGGTGACAGCTTTATCGCCGGATGCCTTAGTATTCTTTCGGCATTCTTCAAGGACATCATATATATCCGTTCACCGTTTTTTCAAAAAGACGCTGTTTCTTTATTTTCCCCGGATATCATTGTTTCTGCGAACAGCGAGCGATATTTATCTGCGGTTAAAAGCGATACCAGCTCTCATAGCGTTGTTCTTGCGAATTACGGTGCCGAGGATTACAGACCCTCTGACGAGTTTTCCGATGCGCTGCGCGCTCAAGCGTCTTGGGGGCACCACCACAGTTACTATACTTCGTGGCGCAATAAAAATATCCCGAAACCACTTTATGTAGATCCCGTGCTTGGACCAGCTTTCGGCAATGCAATGCTGGTGCCGGTAAATGAACTTGAGCGCTCGTTTTCGTCCATAGGTCGTGATCCTCAATTAATATTCCCGCGGGCTGGTTTGGCGCTTCGTTCGGAGAAAACAATTTCTTTCGAAATTGAGAGCAGTGTCGATGGCAAGTGTCAGCTTTTTTATCCAGGTATCAATGAGAAAGGGTATCCGTTTTTAAACCAAGACAGTCTGAGCCTTGATGTGAAGCAAGGCCGCAATATCCTGACTTTCAAGCTGGACCGGAATCGTTCGATTCCATTGATTCGATTTGATCCGCTCGCGACACCAGGAGTGTTTACCATTTTATCTACGCGGGCTTGGTGAGATCGCGCCTGCCGCTCGCGTAGCTGTGTGAGGCTGTCGCCCGAGATTTTTCAGCGCAACGGCTCTCGCAACCAACCGTCCTGAAGCGCCACGCGATCACAATCGGTGAAGCTGGCCCAGCGGCTTAGCTCGGCTTCTAGTTTTGCGATGCGGCCTAGGCCGAACCTCACTCCGGCTTCGGGCCAGAAGGCTTTGACGCGCAGGGTGCGGTCGTCGCGGTAGGATTTCATGTCGATGCGGCCGATCAGGCGGTCGGCTTCGAGCACGGGGAAGACGTAGTAGCCGTATTGGCGTTTGGCTTCGGGGACGAAAACTTCGATGCGGTAGTAGAAGCCGAACAGGAACTCGGTGCGGTTGCGGTCGCGTAGGGCGGGGTCGAAGGGGGATAAGATGCGCAGGCGGGTGGTGGGCTCGGGGGCATTTGCGGCTTGGGTCAGCACATCGGGGCGGGCGTAACTGCGGCGGCGTTGGCCTTTGGCGCCTTCGACTTCGATCTCAATAATCTCACCGCTCGCGAGGGCGGTTTTCACCCAAGCCTTCGCCTCATCGGGTTTGAGGGCGTTCCAGTAGGCGCGCAGCTCGGTGGCATCGGCGAAACCTAAGTTGTCGAGCGCCGAGGTGCAGGCCCAGTCGGTCATCTGTGCCAGATCATAGGCGGTGGTGCGATGGGGGGCGGGGATGACGCGCTCGGTCAGGTCGTAGATTTTCTGGAAACCGTCGCGGCCGGAGATCGCCAGTTGCCCGGTACGCCAAAGCCATTCGAGGGCGGTCTTCGACGGACGCCACTCCCACCAGCCGCCTTTGCTGCGGGTCTCGTTTTGACCAACATCCGAGGTGGTGACGGGGCCGTGATCTTCGATGTGGCGAAGGATGGTGTCGAGTTGCGAAGCGTCGCCATCGGGGAACCATTTGTGGTGGTTCTGGCGCATGGTCTCGGCGCTGCGGGCAAAGCGGTGCTGCCAGTGGCCGTGCAGGTGGACCGGCAGGATAGAGGCGTCGTGCGTCCAATGTTCAAACAGGGCGCGGTCGCGTTCCAGCAGGGTTTTCAGCGCGGCGGGTTTGTAGGAATGGCGGCGCGAGAACAGGATCATGTGATGTGCGCGCGCGACGGTGTTGATGCTATCGACCTGCACGAAACCGATGCGGTGGATCAGATCGGCCAGCGCCTGCCCGGAGGCAGCACCAGTAGGAGCCTCGGCCAACGCGTGACGGTGCAGAAACAAGCGGCGGGCGGCGGGGTTGGTCAGCAAGGGCAACATGGCGCTATGGGTAGCAGGGCTGTGGCGGCGGTCAACAGCGACGTTTTCTTGGCCAACAGCGGCATGTCGTAACATACTGACATATTCGCGTGAAAATTGTGACCAAAACGCTTGATTTATAAGGTTGCTCGCGGCGCGGTCAGGCCCCAATTTAGGTTATACCCCAAGGAGTTTTGGATGACGCATGACACGCCGCTGATTGCTATTATTGCCATAGGTTTATCCATGGCGTTTGTTTTGGGACTTGTGGCGCATCGGTTTCGATTGCCGTTGATTGCGGGTTATTTGATGGCGGGGGTGATTATCGGGCCGTTCACGCCGGGTTTTGTCGCGGATCAGGATCTCGCCAGCGAATTGGCGGAAATCGGGGTGATCTTGCTGATGTTCGGGGTGGGCTTGCATTTCTCGGCGCGCGATTTGCTGGCAGTGAAGGCGGCGGCGGTGCCGGGGGCGTTGGGTCAGATCGCGGTGGCGACGATTGCCGGGGTGGCGCTGGCTTACGGGCTTGGCTGGGGCATTGGCGCGGGCGTGATATTTGGGCTGTCGCTGTCGGTGGCATCGACGGTGGTGCTGCTGCGGGCGTTGCAATCGCGTGGGATATTGAAGGATGAAACGGGCAAGCTGGCGGTTGGCTGGCTGATCGTTGAAGATCTGGTGATGGTAGTGGTGCTGGTGCTGATCCCGCCACTGGCCGGGGTGATGGGCGGCGTTGAAGTGGCAGTCGATAGCGAAACGGCTGAGGTTGCGAGTTGGGGTTTTGGCCCACTGGGTGCGACCTTGCTGCTGACTGGGGTGAAGGTCGCCGGGTTTCTGGGGCTGATGCTCATTGTCGGCGCGCGCTTAATCCCGATGGTGCTGCATTACTCGATGCACACTGGACAGCGCGAGTTGTTTCGGCTGGCAGTGCTCGCGATTGCTTTGGGCGTGGCTTATGGCTCGGCGGTGTTCTTCGGAGTCAGCTTTGCGCTGGGGGCGTTTTTTGCGGGCATGGTCATGGCAAGCTCCACGCTTTCCAATCAGGCAATGAAAGATACGCTGCCGTTGCGCGATGCGTTTGCGGTGCTGTTCTTCGTCTCGGTCGGAATGTTGTTCAATCCATCGGTGATCTGGACGCAGCCTTTGGCATTGCTCGGGACGGTGGCGATTGTGCTCGGCATCAAATCGGTCGCGGCCTATGTGCTGATGCGCTGGTTTGGCCATGATCGCTCGGCAGGGTTGGTGTTGGCGGCAAGTCTCGCGCAGGTGGGGGAGTTTTCGTTCATCCTGATCGGCATGGGCGTCAGCCTGAAGATCGTGCCGGTGGGCGCGCGTGATCTGGTGGTGGCAGCGGCGCTGGTGTCTATTCTGGTCAATCCACTGCTGTTTCATCTCGCAGATCGCTATGCGGCAAAACCGACGCCTGATCCGGCGTAGGCGACTGCCACGCGACTTGCCCGACTCTGCGGGCAGGTCTAGGCTCCGCCCTGAGGCCCCGTAGCAGGGTCGATTTCAGGGAGAATTTTCATGGCATCAGTTTCCATTCATCCAGCCGTTGATAATGGCGTAAAGCCGGGTAAGCCCGGGTTTGCCGGCGCGACGTTGCGCTGCAATTGCACCACCGATCCGGTCGAAGTGAAGATCAGTTCGGATTGTCTGCACAACCATGTTTGCGGCTGCACGAAATGCTGGAAACCAGCGGGCGCGACGTTCTCTATGGTGGCGGTGGCGAGTTCAAGCGACGTCGAAGTCACCAAAAACGTGCATAAATTGAAGGTGGTCGATGGCACGGCTTTGATCCAGCGCCACGCTTGCACCAGCTGCGGTGTGCATATGCACGGGCCTGTGACGCGGCCAAACCATCCGTTCACCGGGCTTACCTTTATTCATACCGAGTTGGCGGATGTTGAAGGGTTTGCAGCACCAACCTTCGCGGCGTTTGTGTCTTCGGTGATTGAGGGCGGTACTGATCCGGCGAAGATGGACGCTATCCGGGCGCGGCTGAACGAGTTGGGGCTGCCGCCCTATGATGCGCTGTCGCCGGGTCTGATGGATTACATCGCGACGTTTACTGCGAAAGCCAATGGCGTGCTGAGCTGACAAAATGCCCTGCGTTGGATTGGTCCAACGCAGGGCATTTTATGTGCGAGTGGCGGCAGGCGCGGGCTTGCGTGACATTCGCATCGAGAACTTGCGCACCACCACATAGAACGATGGCACCATGAAAATGCCGAGGACGGTCGCGGAAAGCATCCCGCCAAGCACGCCGACACCGATGGCGTTTTGCGCACCTGCGCCGGCACCTGTTGCTATGGCAAGCGGTGTCACGCCCAGGATAAACGCCAGCGAGGTCATCAGGATCGGGCGCAGCCTTGTGCGCGCGGCCTCCAAAGCGGCCTCTACCGGAGTGCGGCCTTGGGTTTCCAACTCTCGGGCGAACTCGATAATTAGAATGGCGTTTTTGGCGGCGAGGCCAATGGTCGTCAGCAAGCCAACCTTGAAATATACATCGTTCGACTGACCAAACAGCCAAGCTGCCGCGAGTGCGCCCAAGATGCCAACCGGAACCGCCAGCATCACCGAGAACGGGATCGCCCAGCTTTCATACAAAGCCGCCAGACACAGGAACACCACCAGCGCAGACAGCGCGTAAAGATAGGGCGCTTGGTTGCCGGATTGGCGTTCTTGATAGGACAGGTCGGTCCACGACACGCCATAGCCGCCCGGCATCGCCTGAACCAACTCCTCCATAATCTCCATCGCTTCGCCCGACGAAGTGCCATCGGCTTGCGAGCCGTTGATCTGCACCGCAGGCAGCGCATCAATCCGCGACAGGCTGGGAGCGACCGGAGCCCATTCGGTTTTCGAGAACGCCGAGAACGGCACCATCTCACCACTGGAATTGCGGGCGAACCATGCCAGCACATCCTCGGGCTGCATCCGCGATCCGGCAATGCCTTGCACGATCACCGGGCGCAGCGAGGTGCCAAGTTGGAAATCGTTGACCTCATCACCGGCAAACACGATCGACAGCATAGAGTTCACTTCGGTCAAAGACACACCCAAGGCGGCGGCTTTTTCTTGGTCAATCACCAGTTTCAAGGCGGCTTCATCCTCGGAGGCACCATTGCGCAGGTTGGTGATGCGGCCATCGGCGGTCGCGCGGGCGATCAGATCGGTGGCGGCGGCAAACAACGCCTCATTGCCGGCGCCGGACTGATCGACCAAATACATCGAGAACCCGGCAGAGTTGCCAAGCCCTTGAATAGCGGGCGGTTGGTTGAACTGCACGGTGCCCGCGCGCAGGGTTTTGAAGTGGGCATTGGCGCGGGCGGCGACTGCCGATGCCGACAGATCGCTGCTGCTACGCTCATCAAAGCTGCGCAGTTTGACGAACACCATCGCCTGATTTTGCCCGGTGCCGCTAAAGCCGAAGCCCATCGCGACGAATGTGGATTCGACGGCGGCGGATTCTTCGGCGTTCAGATATTCCTCAACCTGCCGCACCACGTCTAAAGTTGCGGCTGTGGTGGAGCCCTGGGTCAGCGAAATGCGCGTCATCAGCACGCCCTGATCTTCTGACGGCAGGAAGGATGCGGTGATGCGGCTGTAGATCGCCCAAGCGCCACCGCAAACGATGGCCAGCACCAAGAGCATGGTCGCGGGCCATTTCAGGATACGGATCAACAGGTTGGCATAGCCTTGGGTCGCAGCACCAAAGCCACGGTTAAAGGCGCGACCCGGGGCGCTCAGCCAGCCCGTGCTGTGGGCTGTGTGCGGTTTCAGGATAGTGGCGCACATCGCGGGCGTCAGGATCAGCGCAACGGCGGCCGAAAGCAGCATCGCCGAGATGATCGTGACCGAAAATTGTCGGTAGATCACCCCGGTGGAGCCTGACGAGAACGCCATTGGCAAGAATACCGCCGACAGCACCAGCGCGATACCGATCAACGCGCCGGTGATTTGCGCCATGCTTTTCTCCGTCGCGGCGACCGGGTCTAATCCCTCTTCTGCAATCACCCGCTCGACGTTTTCGACCACAACGATGGCGTCATCGACCAGCAAGCCGATGGCGAGCACCATCGCGAACATCGTCAGCGTGTTGATCGAATAGCCTAAGATTCCGAGGATAGCGAAGGTGCCGAGCAGCACAATCGGCACAGCAATGATCGGGATCAGCGTGGCGCGCCAGTTTTGTAGGAACACCAGAATAACAAGGAAAACCAAGGCAATGGCTTCCATCAGGGTGTGTTCGACCTTTTCGATGGAAAGTTCGACGAAGGGTGAGGTGTCATAGGCGTATTGGACTTTGACACCATCGGGTAGCGCTGCTTCCAAGCCGGAAAGCGTGGCGCGGACGGCGGCTGCGGTATCAACGGCATTGGCTCCGCTGGCCAAGTTAACGCCAAAACCCGAGGCATTGGCGCCGTTAAAGCGCGAGTCGCCGCCGTAGGTTGCTTTGCCAATCTCAACCGTGGCGACATCGCCGAGCCGCACGGTATTGCCTGCAGCGGTGGTGGTCAGGCGGATCTGCTCAAACTGCTCCACCGTGGTCAGTTGGCTTTGCGCAGTGATCGTGGCGGTAAACTGCTGGCCGCGGGTAACGGGCTGTGCGCCAAGCGAGCCGATGGAAACCGTGGTATTTTGCGCCTGCACCGCGCTGACCACATCACCGGGGGTCATGGCAAACTCGGCCAGCTTCATCGGGTCGAGCCAAATGCGCATCGCATAACCCGAGCCGAACGAGTTGATCGAGCCTACGCCATCAGTGCGCAGAACCGCGCCTTCGATGGTGGAGGAGAGGATATCGCCGAGTTGCACCGTGCTGTAGCGGCCATCCTCGGACACCAGCGAGCCGACCAGCAGGATCGACGACGACGAGCGGCTGACGTTGACGCCAGAATCCTGCACCGCATCGGGCAAGCGGCGGTTGATCTGGTCGACCTTGGCCTGCACGTTGGTTTGCGCATCATCGGGGTCAACTGAGTCGTCGAAGGTCAGCGTCAGGCTGGAACGCCCGGTTGACGATGAACCGACGGTGTATAGCAAGCCTTCTAACCCGGTCAGGCCATCTTCGATGGTTTCGGTGACGGAAGTTTGCACGGCTTCGGCGGTGGCACCGGGATAGCTCGCCGAGACGCGGATCGTGGTAGGGGCAATGTCAGGATATTGCGAGACCGGCAGTTGCAGCAGCGAATACGCGCCCGCCAACATCACAACAATCGCCAAAACCCAAGCAAACACCGGGCGGTGGATGAAAAAACGCGGCATATCTCAATTATTCCCGGTGGTGGCGGCAGGGGCGTCCGCTGCGGCAGAAGTGGCATCATGCACCACGCCATCAGCATCAATGGTGACGGGAACCGGATTGATCTCGGCCCCATCGCGCAGGTTGGTCAGGCCATCGACGATCACCAGATCGCCATCCTCAACGCCCGAGGTAACAATCCACGCGTTGTCTTGACTGCCCGAAGTGGTCAGCGCGACCTTGCGCGCCACGCCATCCTTGGCGACAAACACCGTCAACGTGCCATCGGAATTGCGGCCCGTGGCGCGTTGCGGCACCAGTTTGCCGCTGGTGCTGCCCAGCGTCAGCTTAACCCGCAGGAATTGGCCGGGCAGGATCAGCCGCTTGGGGTTGTCGAACTGCACGCGCAGATCGAAGGTACCCGTGGTGGCGGAAACCACATTTCCCAGCACAACCACGGTGCCTTCGCCGTCATAAATGTCACCGCTTTCCAGCACCAGCGCCACGCCGACCTTAGAGCCCAGCTGCAAGCTGCCATCCTCAATCTGCGCGCGGACGCGCAACATTCCGGCACTGGAATCGCTGACATCAATATAGATCGGGTCAAGCCGCGTGACGGTCGCCAAAGCATCGGCTTGGTTCGCCGTCACTAAAGCGCCGATAGAGACGTTGGATATGCCAGCAATCCCTGCAATCGGACTGCGGACGATGGTGCGGTCTAGGTCAAGTTGCGCCACATCAAGCGCGGTCTTGGCGGCGGCATAGCTCGCGGCGGCAGCTGCCGCTGTGGCTTCGGCATTTTGCAGATCGGCTTTGCTGACGGCGCTGCCTTGCAGGGTTTTATAGCGATCTACCGTGGCTTGTGCTGTGTCACGCTGCACCATAGCGCCCGCCAAAGCCGCATTGGCCGAGGCGAGTGCCGCAACATAAGTGGTATCTTCAATCTTGAACATTGGATCGCCGGGTTGCAGCGCGTCGCCTGCGGCATATAAGATTTCTTCGACCACCCCACTGACCCGAGCCCGAATTTCCCCGGTTTCATACGCCACGGCACGACCCGGCAGGGTGCGGACATAAGGCACATCGCGGGTTTCCACGACGACGGTTCCCACATCGACCGGACCCTTAGGCGCACCGCCGGGAGGCGTTTGGGCAACACTTTGGCTGGCCAGAAACATAAACGAAATCAAGGAAAAGCTGCCGATATGGCGGAGCGTGCGCCGCAAAATCTGGGGGGCCGGGTAAGGGAGCATTTGGATTCCGTTTTTTGATTATTCTGGAAGCAATGGCAGGCCAAGATAGCGTATCGCAAGCAGAGCATCGCTGCGCCCAAGATAAGCCTTTTACGCCGCCCGGAAAGGTTTCCGTCGCCAATCGCCCAAATGAATCACAGATAGCGTGAACTAGGATCGCGCGGAGCCTATTGGGGCCGCGCTAAAGTCGTGCTCGCCCAATGAGACAGCGGCAGGCGTGCCAGTTTGTCTGGATTGCGGGTGCGGTAAATTGCGCTGATCTGGCCGTGCTCAATCTCGAGCGTCGTTGTTTGCAGCACGCCGTTTAGGGTACTGACATAGCCGGGCAGACCGTCATTCCAGATCAGCTTGATCAGACTCTCATTCGTGCCATGCTTGCGCCAGAGCCCTGCGAACAGCCTCAGCAGATTTGCTGCTCCGCTGATCACATTCGGGAACGCGCTGACTTTGCCGCCACCGTCCGAATGCATCATCACACCTTGCGCCAACAGGGATTGCAGCGCCGCAATGTCACCGCTGCGGGTAGCCGCAAGGAAAGCGTGGGTGATGCGGTTGCCTTCGTCGCGGCCGACCACATAGCGCGGACGTTCCGCCTGCACATGCTTGCGCGCGCGCGAGGCGAGTTGCCGCACTGCCTCGGGGTCGCGGTTCAGGGTGTGGGCGATTTCGGAAACGGAGGTTTCAAAAACGTCGTGTAGCAGGAAGGCGGCGCGCTCCAGCGGTGACAGGCGTTCCAGCGCGACCATCAGGGTGAGGGTGAGATTATCAGCGCGCAGGGCATCGTCTTTGGGTTCGGTGATCGGTTCGGGCAACCAACGGCCGAAATAGGTCTCGCGCTGGGCGTGGGCGGATTTCATCGCGTCAAGGCACAGACGGGTGACGATGCGCGACAGATACGCGGCGGGGCTGTCGATTTTGGCCGCATCCAGCTTGTGCCAGCGTAGATAGGCGTCTTGCACAACGTCTTCTGCCTCGGCGCGCGAACCGAGCATTCGGTAAGCGAGGCGCAGCAACCGGGGCCGCTGCGCCTCAAAGGTTTCAGCGTTAGGCTGCATGTTTGGCTAAGGCGGGGGCGGCGCGGAAGCCGACTTGGATGCGGTTCCAAACGTTGATCGAGCCGATCGCAAGCGTCAGGTTCAGCCGTTCGTCCTCGGTAAACGCAGCCTCGACCAGCGTGTAATCCTCATCAGGAGCGCCAGTGTTGGGCGAGGTTAGTCAAGCTTTCCGTCCACGCCAAAGCCGCACGTTCGCGAGCGGAATACAGCGGAGCTTCGCGCCATGCGGAGAGAAGATGCAGCCGCATCGGATCTTCGCCATCCTTCAACGCCTCGGTCGCGTGAAGGTGCAGGCAGAAGGCGCAGCCGTTGATCTGCGAGGCGCGCAGTTTGACTAGATGCAGGAGTTTGGCATCCAAGCCGCTGTCGCGGATGGCTGTCTCCAGCGCAAACATCGCCTTAACGCCGGGGTGGGTGGGTTTGAAATAGTCGGTCATGCGGGGGATCATTGTGGTTCCTTGATTTGCTTACAAGGATAAGACGAGGCAGCTTGGCCCAGTGTGACATGGGCGGGCGGATTATTTGGAAAAGTTTGCGGCTACCGCGTGAAGCTGATCGGCAGGGTGAAATTATAGCTGGCGTCAGTTAATCCTTCGGGCGCTTTCGGAAAGCTGCCGGCGCGGCTGACGGCGCTTAGGGCGGCTTTGTCCAGCGCGGCGTTGCCGGACGATGCGACCAGCGAGACGCCTGCCAATGCGCCGCTGCGGGAGACTGACAGGCGCACGGTGGCGGTGCCTTCTGCGCCCTTCGCGGCACTTGGATAGGATTTGCGACCGTTAACTTTCTTGCGGATCGCGGCACCCCAGCGTGAGGTCAGCGATTTGACTTGGCCTTTTGAAGCGGCGGTAGCTGATTTCGTCTCGGCGGAGGGTTTCTGCGGAGCCTTGGGTTTCTCTTTAACCTTTTCAACCTTGGGCTTTTTAGGCTTTGGTTTTTCTTCCGGCACCGGCTCGGGTTTTGGCTTTTCCGGTGGGGCTTCGGCGTCGGGTGGCAGGTCCGCTTGCGGTGGTTCTAGCGCGAGTGGTTCAGGCTCGGGCATATCGGGCGCTATGTCAGGCTCGGCCAGATCAGGGAGGGGTTCGTTCTGCACGATAGGTTCCAAACTGTCGGGCAGTTCGGCCATTGGCACCTCCGGCGCGGGTTCCAGCGTGGCGATGGCTGGGGGCGCTGCGGGCAGCGGGGCCATGTCGATCAGCACGGCGTTTTCGATGTCGGTGTTGCTGCCGACGGTGTTGTTGATCCACAGCGTCAGCCAGACAGCCGCCGCCATTACGCCCGCCACCGACACCGCCGCCGCCGACCATTTCGCGGCATAACCTACGGGGTGATGGCCTGCGCGGGACGTCAGCCAATCGACCGAAGCCATAGGGGCGGCGCGCGTCGTCATGGCGTAGCAGGCGCGCCTTCGATGCCGACCAGCGCGACATGGAGATAGCCGGAAGCGCGCAGCAGGTTCATCACGGCCATCAGTTTGCCGTAAGCCACCGTCTCATCGGCGCGCAGATAGATGCGTTGGGTGCGGTCGCCGTTGGTCAAGGTGTCAAGTTTTGCACCGAGATTTTCGCGGTTGATGGCCTCAGACGCGAGCGAAAGAGTCAGGTCTTTTTGCACGGTGACATAGATCGGCTCGGGCGCGCGATCTACCGGGGCGGCGTTCGATCCGGGCAGATCGACGGGGATATCCACCGTCGAAAGCGGCGCCGCCACCATGAAAATGATCAGCAGCACCAACATCACGTCAATAAACGGCGTGACGTTGATCTCGTGGTTTTCCTCCAGATCGTCGCCAGTTTTGTCGCGCATCGACTTGCCCATGGCTTAAGCCTCTTTCGGCAGGTGGCGGAAATCGAGATCGCGGCTGAGCAGGCGTTCCACCCCGGCAGCGGCGTCGCCAAGGCTTTGACGATATGCAGCAATTTCGCGGGTGAAGTGGTTGTAGATCACCACGGCGGGGATGGCCGCGACCAGACCGATGGCGGTGGCGAGCAAGGCTTCGGCGATACCGGGGGCGACGACGGCGAGGTTGGTGGTCTTGGTTTCAGCGATGCCGATGAACGAATTCATAATGCCCCAGACCGTGCCAAACAGCCCCACAAACGGAGCGGTTGCGCCGATAGTGGCGAGCAAGCCAGTGCCGCGACGGATGCGGCTGCCGGCTTGGATTTCGACGCGGTCAAGCACCGAACGGGTGCGCTCTTTGACGCCATCCGGGCCAGCGGCGGCGATAGCTGGGTCAGAGCGGCGGTATTCGATCAGGGCGGCTTGCGCCATGAAGGCGGCGGGGTCGGTTTGTTTGGAAAGCTGCGCCGAGGCGGATTCCAGCGATTGCGCGGCGTGGATGGTTTTGACCGAACGGCGGGCGCGGGCGCGGGCGATGGCAAGCTCGATCATCTTGAACACCAGCACCGTCCAAGTCACGAACGAGGCGAAGGCCAGCGACACCATCACCAGCTTCACCACCCAATGCGCGGCTAGATACATGCCCCAAGGCGAGTAATCGGTCTGCGTGTGTGGAGGTTCGGATACGGTTTCAGCGGAGGCGGGCTGTTGCGCGGCAGGTGGTTGCGGAGTGGCAAGCGGCGCAGTTGCGGCGGGTTTGGCTTGCGCAGGTGCTATGTTTTCTGCGGACGGCGTTTCCGAGGGCATCGTTTCGGCGGGTAATGTGGGCGCTGCCTCGGTTGACACAGCGGGCGCGCTTGGCTCCGGCATTTCGGATTGCACGACAGGTGGTTGCGGAGCCTCTTGCGCAAAAAGCGGAGTTGCCAACGCCGTAACGAGGCCAAAAGCCACGGCCAAACCGATGCTGCGAGGGATCGGGAAAGGCGCTGTCAACATGGCTGGGTCCGTTCATTTCGCTGCACAGGTGAGGTCTGCAGCGTCGATTGTTTGCGGTCTGACGGGCGTTTCAGATTGCAAAAAGCAGCCGACAAGCGGCCAACACATTCTGATCTGCTTACCGTGCAGGCAGTTAATTTCGTTGCCGGGGTGAGTCAAGAAAATTTCTTAGGCTTTCAGTCGCCTATTTGTCACAATCCCGATGATAGATTGCCGAGTAATTGACTCGGACATTAGACTGCAAGAATTAAGGTGTCACGCCAGCCTTGTCTGCCGCCGATTCTACCGGTCGTCAGATCAAGGCCAGCTTCCCGTTTTCCCTTGGCGCTGATGGTGTCCCTTATGTCGTTTCGCCCCAATATGACGGCATTCACCGATGGCATTCGTGCCCTTGGTGCGCTGCGTTGGCGGGCTTGGGAAGGTGTGGTCGCCGATCTTTGGCACGCTGAGGGCACTTTGGGCGGCGGCGGGCATTATGTCTCGCCTGACCCGCGGATCGTGATTTTCCTGAAGGATGGCGGCAAGAGCATCCGGCTTTCTGATACGCCGAATGATGTGGCCTCGCGCCCTGCTGGACAGATCAGCTATATTCCGGCGGGGATGCCGCTGTGGTCGCAGATCGTTGAAACCGGAGAGTTCCGCCATCTCGATCTGCATTTCGATGGCGTGGCGCTGACGCAAAGATTGGGTGAGCGCTATGGCATGGCTTGGGCCGTGGCAGCGCTGGCCAAGCCGATCATGCTAGGCCAAAGCCCCGAGATTGACCGGATTGCGCATCTGCTGGCGGATGAGATGCAAGGCGACGGCCAGCACGATTTGTTTGGCGAGGGGCTGGTGCAGGCGATATTGGGCCGGGTGCTTTCGGCGGCCGATTGCACGGCAAATGCGGAGCCTTTGCGCGGCGGTTTGACTCCACATCAAATGCGCCGCTTGACCGATTTCATGCAGGCCAATTTGCATCGCCGCGTGCCGGTTAGCGAGCTTGCGGCGCAGATCGGGCTGTCGGAAAGCTGGTTCGCGCGGGCGTTCAAACAGACCAACGGCGAGACGCCGCACGCTTGGCAACAACAGCTGCGGATCAGTGCTGCCAAGGCGATGTTGGGACGCGATGGCTCGGCTTTGGTAGAGATCGCGGCGGCCACCGGTTTTGCCGACCAAGCCCATATGACGCGGGCGTTTCGGTTGGTGACGGGCACCACTCCAGCGGCATGGCGGCGCGGTCACTCCTGCTGATTGAAGCGGCATTCGTGCAATTCAAAGCGGGATGCTGCAAGACAGCACCGATATTTCTACTTAAACAGTCAGGAATACGTGCTTCCTCCTCGTTGCGCGCGTTCCGTCCTTCATAATTCAGGAAATGCTGATGACCCCGCTCCGCTCCCGCTCCCGTCTGGCCGTGCTGCTGGGCCAAACCGCCCTGATCGCCTGCACGTTGCCGCAGTTGGCTATCGCCCAAACCACCACCGAGCTAGAGCCGATTGTGGTGACGGGCGAAGGCGAAGGCACCGCGACTGGTCCAGTCACCGGCACCAATCCGGCAACGCTGACCGGGTCGAAGACCGCCACGCCGATCACAGAGGTGCCGCAGTCGGTGAGCGTGATTTCGGCGGAGACTTTGAAGACCACCAACGTATCCAAGCTGGACGGGGCTTTGTCCTATGTCGCGGGTGTGACGGGTCAGCCCTACGGCTATGACAGTGACACCAACTGGATTTTCATCCGTGGTTTCAATGCCTCACAGCATGGCGCGTATCAAGATGGCTTGGCGAACAACGCTTATGGCTTCGGCAGCTTCTTCATCGACCCGTTCTTGGTGGAGCGGATTGAAGTGCTGAAAGGCGCGTCGTCGGTGCTTTATGGCGGCTCGAATCCGGGTGGTCTGGTCAACTATGTGACCAAAGCCCCAACGGGCGAAGATAAAACCACGCTGGAGTTTGGTCTGGACGAGCATGGCCGCGTTTGGGCCTCGGTCGATCAGAACCGTGTGGTTTCGGATTCGCTCAGCTATCGTTTGCTGGGCAAGATTGAGCGTCTCGATGGCCACGGTGCGTTTGATCCCGGCCTGCACACGCTGCTTTCGGGTTCGGTTGAACAGAAACTCGACAATGGGGCGGTGCTAACTTACGGGCTGGACCTGTTGAAAACCGACGAAGCGCATGTCGGCAACGCTTGGTTGCCCTATGTTGGCACCGTGGAAGAAGCCTCGTTCGGTTACATCCCGCGCGATTTCAACGTCGGCGAGCCGGACCATGACAGCTACAAGCGCGATCAGGCATCGCTGCGCTTTGGCTTCACGCAAGAGCTTGGCGGCGGCTGGAAGCTGACCAACAACACGCGTCTGTCGTGGGCTGATATCTCTGAGCGTTCGGTGGTGGCTTATGGCTATGCCACCTTCGGGGCGCCGGATGCAGTGGGCACCTTGGTGCGCGGCGTGTTCGACCATGACACCTCGCAAACCAGCTTTGGCACCGATACCCGGCTTGAGAATACTTTTGCGACCGGCGCTTTGGAGCATAAGGTGATGGTCGGTGTTGACCTGAAAAACTTCAAAATGGATATCCTCGAGAAAAGCGCATATCCCGCGACGCCTTTGACAGTGGTTGATCCGATCTACGGCGCGAGCCAACCCGCAGCAGCGGCTTACAAGGATGTTGATATCACCCAGCGTCAGGCGGGGGTTTATCTGCAAGACCAAATCCGCTGGGGCAATGGCTGGATCGGCACTGGCAACCTGCGTTACGATTGGGTCGAAACCGAGGCGAGCGCCGATCGCGCCACCGACGCTGAAGGCAGCAAGCGCAATGACGGTGAGCTGACATGGCGTTTGGGTCTGGCGAAAGAAGTGACCGAGGGCGTGACGGTTTACGCCACCACTTCAACTTCGTTCAACCCGACCATCGAGCCAAGCACAGCTGGTAATGACATCAAGCCGGAAACTGCGCGTCAGGCCGAGTTGGGTGTGAAATGGGCGGTTAGCAACAACTTTCTGCTGACTGCGTCGGCGTTTGATCTGAAGCGGAAGAACGTCTCGCAATCGACGTTTGGCGAAATCTCTCCCGGTGTGTTTGGGTCAATCTTCTCGCAAGTTGGCGAAGTCGAATCCAAGGGCTTCGAGTTTGAGGCTCAGGGAAAAATCGCGGAAGGTCTGACGATCTCGGCAGCTTATACCAAGATGGAACTTGAGGTTCTTGACGACCAGAACACGGCTTTGATCGGTAATTCCTTGCGCGAAGAGCCAGAGGAGTTCGCGTCGTTGCAAATGGGTTGGACACCGTCGTCGATGCCGGAGCTGACACTGACCGGGGCTGCGCGTTACACAGGCGGAAGCTGGGCGGATGACGCCAACACCGCTTGGGTGCCGTCGCGCACGTTGTTTGATATTGGTGCAAGCTATGCGATGCAAAATGATTGGCAGGCTAATCTCGCGATCACTAATGTCGCCGACAAAAAGTATGTCTCTAGCTGCGCAGGCACCAACTATTGCTACTATGGTGACGGCCGCACGGCGAGCATCAGCATCAGCAAGTCGTTCTAAGCCTACGGGACTAATATGATCAGGATGGGCGGGTTGACCTCGCCCATCCTGCCAGCCAAGTTGCCCGTGCTTCACCCACGCCACTTCGCCCGCAGTTTTCCTAACCCGAGTTCCCCACATGCTTCGCCAATTCGCTGTCTACTACCGCCCGTGGATGGGATTGTTCTGGCTCGACTTCGGCTGTGCGGTGCTGTCGGGGCTGTTGGAGCTCGCCTTTCCGCTGGCGGTGCGCGGTTATATCGACTGGCTGCTGCCGCAGGGCAACTGGACGCTCACGGTGGTGTTCGCGGTGGCTCTGTGCGCGATTTATGTGGTGAACGCCGGGCTGATGGCGATTGTGATCTATTGGGGTCATATGCTGGGCATCAATATCGAAACCGAGATGCGGCGGCGGGCTTTTGACCATTTGCAGCGGCTGTCTTGGGGCTATTTTGACCGTCAACACTCCGGCCATCTGATTGCCCGGGTGACCCGCGATCTGGAGGATATTGGTGAAGTCGCGCACCACGGCCCCGAAGATCTGATCGTCGCGGTGATGACCTTTGTCGGCGCATTTATCCTGATGTTAACCGTTCACGCGCCCTTGGCATGGATGACGGTGGTGATCGTGCCGATGGCCGCCGTGCTGGTGATGTATTTCGGCGGCCGAATGACCGCGACGTGGCGGGCGATCTATGACCGTGTGGCGAATTTCAACGTGCGGATTGAGGAAAACGTCGGCGGCATCCGGGTGGTGCAGGCGTTTGGCAACGAGGATCACGAGCGGGCGCTGTTCGCGAAGGATAACGCCAGCTATCGCCGCACCAAGCTTGAGGCTTACAAGGTGATGTCGATTTCCTCGACGCTGAACTATGTCGGGATGCGCGCGGTGCAGGTGATGGTGATGGTTGCCGGCGCGGGGTTTGTGCTGAACGGGTCGTTGACGGCGGGGGGGTTCGTCGCGTTCCTGCTGCTGGTTGGCGTGTATTTCCGGCCGTTGGAGAAGATTGCCTCGGTGATTGAGACCTATCCGAAAGGCATCGCGGGCTTTCGGCGTTACCTTGATTTGATGGCGACCAAGCCGGATGTTGTGGACAGCCCCGATGCGGTGGCGGCCCCCGCCTTGCGCGGCGCGGTGAAGTTCGAGCATGTGAGTTTCGGCTACGAGGCCGCGCGCCCGGTGCTGCGCGATGTGAGCTTCTCGGTAAATCCGGGGCAAACCGTGGCATTTGTCGGCGCTTCGGGGGCGGGCAAGACCACTCTGCTGGCGCTGTTGCCGCGGTTTTACGAGCCGACTTCCGGGCAGATCAGCATTGACGGGATGCCGTTGGAGTCGATGACTCTGGCGAGCCTGCGGGCGCAGGTCGGGATTGTGTCGCAGGACGTGTTCCTGTTCAGCGGCACTCTGCGCGATAATATCGGCTATGGGCGCTTAGGCGCGACGGATGCCGAAATCCTTGCCGCCGCAGCTTCCGCGCAGCTAGAGGCGACGATTGCCGCCTTGCCGCAGGGCCTCGATACCGTGGTGGGCGAGCGTGGCGTGATGCTGTCAGGCGGGCAAAAACAGCGGGTGGCAATCGCGCGGGTGTTCCTGAAAAACCCACCGCTGTTGATCTTGGATGAGGCGACTTCGGCGCTGGACACTCAGACCGAACGCGAGATTCAGGCCGCGCTCGACAGGCTTTCGGCGGGGCGCACCACCTTTATCATCGCGCATCGCTTGGGCACCATTCGCCACGCCGATAAGATCGTGGTGATGGATCAGGGGCAAGTGGTGGAGACCGGAACGCATGGCGATCTGAGCCTGAAGGGGGGTCGCTATGCCGATCTGCACGCCGCATGATCCGCGCTGATAACCTTGCCTTAACGGGTAGTTTGCTGGATGCACCGGGCGCGTTCGCAGCGCATGTCGGGCAGATTTACAGCTCGTTTGACGTGGTCGATTTGCCGGACGGCGGGGTACGGGTCAGTTTCACCAGCGGTTCGATCAGCTTTGCGCCGGGTGAGCAGGCGATGGTTATTGCGGTGACCGCGGTATCCGCGACCGACCTATTTGTGCTGCGTGAGGCGGTGGCTGGGCTCGTCGATGGCTTCGATGCGACGTTGGCGGCACGGCTGATCTGGGATCGTCCACTGGCGAAGCTACAGGTGCCGCCGAACTTCCGGCAGGGGCGTGTGGTGGCAATCTCGCATCCCGGCGTGGGGTATGTGCGGCTGCGCATTGCGGCGGATCATCTGGGGGCGTTCGCTGTCAGCGGACTGCATCTGCGGCTGCTGCTGCCGCCCGAAGGTCGCGCGGTGGTTTGGCCGTCAGTGTCGGAGGCGGGCCGCACGGTTTGGCCCACAGGTGCGGATAAGCTGCACGATCCGGTCTACACTATCCGCGCGATTGATCCGGCGGCGGGCTGGCTTGAGGTCGATATTTTCCTGCACGGCAAGGGTCGCACCTGCCGTTGGGCGGAAAATGTGCAGCGCGGAGCGGTGGTTGGGCTGATCGGGCCGGGTGGCGGTTATCTGCCCATGGCGCGGCATCTGGTGCTGGCTGGCGATGAGACGGCATTGCCCGCGATTGCACGGATACTAGAGACTGCTGCCCCGGATACGCTTGGCGATGCGATAATCTTGGTCCCGAATGCGGCGGCGATGCAGCCGTTGATCGCTCCGCCCGAAGTGCAGGTGATCTGGCTGTTCCGCACGGCGGGCGATACGTTGGAAAGTGGTCTGACGACGGTTGCTATGCCTCGAGCCGGATTGGCCGGGGGTCGTCAGTTGTGGATCGCTGGCGAGCGTTCGGAATGCCAACGCCTGCGCGGGCAGTTCAATGTTGCGAGCGGTTGGGCGAAATCTGACACCACAATCGCGGGCTATTGGACGGCGGGCGATGTTCAGGCTTGAGGCCATCTCGCGGCTGCATGGTGCACGCAAAGTGTTGGCGCTGGATCGGCTGGAGCTGGGGGCTGAGGGGCTGACGGTGGTGCTGGGCCACAATGGCTCGGGCAAATCGACGCTGTTGGGGCTGCTCGCGCGCACAGATGTGCCGACAACGGGGCGGATCAGCTTGAATGACACGCCGCTGGCCGCAATCGGTCAACGCAAATTGGCGCAGCAAATCGCCTATCTGCCGCAGCGCTTGCCTGCCGTGCCGGGGCTGACTTTGCGGGAGTTGGTGCGGCTTGGCCGCTACCCGTGGCGCGGCGCTTTGGGGCGGTGGCAGCCGACAGATCACGCGGCGGTTAAGGCGGCTTTGATCGCAACCTCCGGTGAGGCTCGCGCCGAAGCTTTGGTCGAAACCATGTCGGGCGGAGAGCGTCAGCGCGGCTATATCGCCATGCTGCTGGCGCAAGACGCGCCGATCTTGCTGCTCGACGAGCCGACCTCGGCGCTTGATCCCGGCCATGCTTACGAGGTGATGCGGCTGCTGCGCAAGCTGGTCGATACCACGGGGCGCCGGGTGATCGTGGTGCTGCATGACGTCAACTTGGCCGCGCGTTTTGCCGACCGTGTGGTGGCGTTGCGCGAAGGTCAAATCGCGTTTGATGGCGCGCCCGTGGGCCTGCTTGACCCCGCGATTTTGTCAATGCTTTACGCGGTGCCGATGCAGGTAGTGCCCGGTCTGGCTGGCCAGTTGCCGCTGGCCGTTGTGTCCTAAGGAAATCCGATGCGCGCTTTGTTCGCCGCCTTTTGTCTGCTCGCGTTGCCCGCTTTCGCGGACCCTGTAACCATCACCGACCGCCGTGGCGCGCAAACCTTCGCCACCCCACCGCAGAAGATCGCGGCGCTCGATTGGTCGGTGACCGAGGCGCTGCTTGATCTTGGCATCACCCCCGCAGGCGTCGCCGAACCCGCGGCTTATGCCGATTGGGTGGTTGATCCAGCCCTGCCCGCTGGTGCCGTTGATCTCGGTCTGCGCGCCGAGCCGAACCTTGAGGCTTTGGCGGCGCTGCACCCCGATGTAATCGTGACCGCCGACATTGACCCCGCGCTGGTGCCGGTGCTGGAGCAGATCGCCCCGGTGGTGGTCTTTCAGGCATTCGACATCAACCAAGACAACCCGAGCGTGGCGAAAGAGATTTTTCTAAGCCTCGGCACCTTGACCGGAACGCGGGCTTTGGCGGAACAAAAGCTGGCTGCGCAAGAGGTTGAACTTGATGCGATTGCCAAGCGGTTGGCCGACCATTTCGGCACGCCGCTGCCCAAGGTGACGTCGGTGCGGCTGAACGATGCGACTTCGGCCTATGTCAATGGCGCGAACTCGATGCCGGAGTATGTTTTGCAACGTCTTGGGTTTGAAAACGAATTGCCACAGACGAAAACCCGCTGGGGCATTGCGCTGTTGAAGGCCGAAGATTTGGCGGCGGCGAAGACTGGCATCGTTCTGGCTATCGGGCCCGATATGGGTGGCACGGCTTTGCGGCAGACGCCGATCTGGGCGTTTTTGCCGTTCGTGAAGGCCAAACGCCTCGCCGATGTCCGCCCGGTCTGGAGCTATGGCGGTGCTTTGTCGATTGGGCGTCTTGCGCGCGGGTTTGAGGCGGCGTTGATGACGATACCGCCTGAGGCTCTCATCCGGTGAGCAATCCGCTGAAATTAGCCGGCCTCGCACTGCTGGTGCTGGGGCATTGTGCGGCGCATGTGATGCTCGCGGTCGATCTGCCACTGGCCCGGATGGCGCAGCTTTTGACCGGGGCCGAGCCGCAAGACTTCGCTGATGCGGTGTTCGTGCAGGGTGAACTGCCGCGCTTGGTTATGGCGGCGTTGGTCGGTGCGGCTTTGGGTCTTGCGGGTAGCCTGATGCAGCAGTTGACGCAGAACGCGCTGGTGTCGCCGATGACGATGGGGGTGTCGTCGGGCGCTTGGCTGGCACTGGTTTTGGTGTCGATTATCGCGCCGGGTGGGGTGCATTCGGAATGGGTGGCGCTGGGTGGAGCTGCGGTGGCGGCGGGTCTGGTTCTGGCGGTGACGGGCGCGCGCGGGCTGGTGGGGATGCAGGCGCCGCTGGCCGGGATGGCGGTGAACCTGCTGTTTGGCTCGATGGCGGCCACCGCGGTGCTGCTCGCGAACCCCTATACCGAGCATCTGTTCCTGTGGGGCGCGGGCGATTTGACGCAAACCAGTTGGGGGCCGGTGCTGTGGCTGCTGCCGCGATTGCTGCCCGGCATGGTGATCGCGGCGCTGTTGGTGCGACCGTTGAGCCTGCTGCGCTTGGGCGCGCAAGCGGCTGGCGGGCGTGGCATGGTTTTGTGGCCGGTGGCCGTGGCCGTGGCGTTGGCGGCGCTGCACTTGGCTGCGGTTTCGGTGACAGCGGTGGGGATGATCGGCTTTATCGGGCTGGTTTCCCCCAATATGGCGCGGCTTTTGGGAGCGCGACGGGCGGGGTCGGAACTGCTGGCCTCGGCGATCTTGGGCGCGGTTTGTCTGATCGCGGCGGATGTGCTGGCGCTGGCTGTGTCGCAGTTTATGACCAGCATCGTGCCAACCGGAGCGACCGCCGCGCTGACCGGGGCGGTGGTGCTGATCTGGCTGCTGCGGCGCAAACTGGGGGCCGAAGATCACGCGGTGCATTCGCTGCCCGCTGGTGCCGCCCGGGTTAGTTTGAGGCGCGCGGTTTTGTTGGGGCTGGCATTTGCAATGCTGGTGTTCGCGGCTTTGGCTTTGGGTGTGACGCAAACCGGCTGGGTGCTGTCGTTCGATCCGATGATCCTGTCTTTGCGCTGGCCGCGCGTTCTGGCGGCGGCTTCGGCGGGGGCGAGCATGGCGCTGGCGGGCTGCATCCTACAACGCCTTATCCGTAACCCGTTGGCCAGCCCGGATATTCTCGGCATGTCGGCGGGCGCTGTGGCTGCACTGGTCGGCGTGGCGCTGCTCACGGGAGGCTCGATCCATGCCGCGCGCCTGCCTGTGGCTTTGGCGGGTTGCGGTGGAGCCTTGGCGCTGCTGCTGTGGTTTGGGCGCAGGCACAGCCACGCCCCCGCCGCACTGGCGCTGATCGGGATTGCCTTGGGCGCGGGCCTTGATGCCGTGGTGCGGGTGTCGATGGCTGCGGGCACGTCGGAGACGTTTGCGATCCTCGGCTGGATGAGCGGATCGACCTATCGCATCGACGCCGCGCGGGCTTTGGGGTTGCTGGTTTGTCTGGGGCTAGGCATCCTGCTGGCGGCTATGGCGGTGCGCCCGCTGACCCTGCTTGGCGCGGGCGATGGCATTGCGACGGGGCGCGGTTTGGCTTTGGCCCCGGCGCGGCGGCTGTTGATGGTGCTGGCGGCGGCTCTGACGGCGGCGGTGACGGCGTTCATGGGGCCGGTCAGTTTTGTCGGCCTCGTCGGCCCACATCTCGCCGTGCTTTTAGGCGCAAGGCGGATGCAGGATCAGTTGATCGTAGCCCCGATTGCTGGGGCGGCGCTGATGGTGCTGTCCGATTGGCTGGGGCGGATTGTGCTGTATCCGAACCAACTGCCCGCCGGATCGGTGGCGGCAATCCTGGGCGGCAGTTATTTTCTGCTGCTATTGGCGCGCAGGCGCGTCGTAGTTTAGCACAACGCAAAAGGCCGAGCGTGATGCCCGGCCTTTGTTTTCATTTCCCAAAGATCAACGCGCGAGGATAGCTTCTACAATCCGGCTTGCAGCTTCTTCGGCGGTCAGGTCGCTGGTATTCACCACAATCTCGGCATCTTCCGGCGCTTCATACGGGCTGTCGATGCCGGTGAAGTTCTTCAACTGACCCGAGCGGGCTTTCTTGTATAGCCCCTTCACATCGCGGCTTTCGGCGACGGCCAAAGGCGTATCAACATACACTTCCATGAACTCGCCCGCAGCCATCAGATCGCGCACCATGCGACGCTCGGACCGGAACGGCGAGATAAACGCCGTCAGCACGATCAGCCCCGCATCGGTCATCAGCTTGGCCACTTCGCCCACACGGCGGATGTTTTCCACCCGGTCAGCATCGGTAAAGCCAAGGTCGCGGTTCAAACCGTGACGCACGTTATCGCCGTCGAGCAGGAAGGTGTGCTTGCCTAGGCCATGCAGTTTCTTCTCAACCAAGTTAGCGATGGTCGATTTGCCCGAGCCCGAAAGTCCGGTGAACCAGACCACGGCGGGCTTCTGGGTTTTCAGCGCCGCATGGGCGTCACGGTCTACATCGACGGCCTGCCAATGGATATTCTGGCTACGGCGCAGGGCGAAATGGATCATCCCGGCGGCGACGGTGGCGTTGGTCATCCGGTCGATCAGAATGAAACCGCCCAAGTCGGGGTTGGTCGCATAAGCCTCAAACGGGATCGCGCGGTCAATCGACAGGTTGCACACACCAATCGCGTTTAGGCCCAAGGTGCGCGACGCGAGATGCTCCAATGTGTTGATATTGACTTCATATTTCGGCTCGGTCACCGTCGCCGTCACGGTCTGGGTGCCGATCTTCAGCAAATAAGGCCGACCGGGCAGCATTTCATGCTCGTCCATCCAGACCAAAGTTGCCTCAAACTGATCGGCAACCTCACAAGGCTCGTCCGCCTTCACGATCACATCACCGCGCGAGCAATCGACCTCATCGGCGAACGTCAGCGTCACCGATTGGCCGGCAATCGCCTGATCCAACTCGCCATCAAAGGTGACGATGGATTTGACCGTGGTGGTCTTGCCCGAGGGCAGGACCCGGATCGCATCGCCGGGCTTGACCACACCTGCACCGATCTGCCCAGCAAAGCCGCGGAAATCGAGGTTCGGGCGGTTGACCCATTGCACCGGCATACGGAACGGCACGTTCAGCATCCGCGCGTCATTGACGGGCGCTGTTTCCAGATGCTCCATCAAAGTCTGGCCCGTATACCACGGCATTTGCGTGGAGCGGGTGATCATGTTTTCACCCTTCAACCCCGAGATTGGGATTGGCAGGAAGTTCACCATGCCGATTTGCTTGGCGAAATGCGTGTATTCTTTGACGATCTCGTCGAAACGATCCTGCGAATAGCCGACAAGATCCATCTTGTTGACCGCCAGCACGACGTTCTTGATGCCCAACAACTGCACCAGATAGCTATGCCGCCGGGTCTGCGTCAGCACACCTTGGCGGGCGTCAATCAAGATCACCGCGAGGTCGGCGGTCGAAGCGCCTGTCACCATGTTGCGGGTATATTGCTCATGTCCGGGGGTATCGGCGACGATGAACTTGCGCTTGTCGGTGGCAAAGAAACGGTAGGCGACGTCGATGGTGATGCCTTGCTCACGCTCGGCGGCCAGACCATCGACCAGCAAAGCAAAGTCAATCTCTTGGCCTTGAGTGCCGGAGGCTTTGCTGTCGCGCTCCAGCGTCGCAAGCTGATCCTCAAAGATCATCTTGCTGTCATACAGCAGCCGCCCGATCAGCGTCGATTTGCCGTCATCGACCGAGCCGCAGGTGATAAAGCGCAGCATGGTCTTGTGTTGGTGTTTCACCAGATAGGCGTCAATGTCGTCGGCGATCAGTTGGTCGGTGACGTAGATAGGGTCCATCAGGGCATTCGTATCAGCGGTCATTTAGAAATACCCCTCTTGTTTCTTCTTCTCCATCGAGGCGGATTGATCATGGTCAATCGCACGCCCCTGACGTTCTGACGTGGTGGTCAGCAGCATTTCTTGAATGACTTCCGGCAAAGTCCGCGCCTCGGACTCCACGGCACCCGTTAGCGGGTAGCACCCCAAAGTCCGGAAACGCACCGACTTCATCTCCGGCACTTCGCCGGGGTTCAGGCGGAAGCGATCATCATCCACCATGATCAGCATACCGTTGCGCTCCACCACCGGGCGCGGGGCAGAGAAATACAGCGGCACGATTTCGATGCCCTCCAGATGGATGTATTGCCAGATATCCAGCTCGGTCCAGTTTGAGATCGGGAAGGTGCGGATGCTTTCGCCCTTGGATTTGCGGGTGTTATACAACTTCCACAACTCGGGCCGCTGGTTCTTCGGATCCCAACGATGGTTGGCCGAGCGGAACGAGAACACGCGTTCTTTCGCGCGGGATTTCTCCTCATCGCGACGCGCACCACCGAAAGCCACGTCGAAATTATACTTGGTCAGCGCCTGCTTCAGCCCTTCGGTCTTCCACATATCGGTGTGCAAAGACCCATGATCGAACGGGTTGATGCCTTTTTCCATCGCCTCGGGGTTGTGATAAACGATCAACTCCATCCCGGCGTCTTTGGCGGCTTTCTCGCGCAGCTTATACATCTCGCGGAATTTCCACGTCGTATCGACATGCAGCAGCGGGAACGGCGGCGGCGCCGGATAGAACGCCTTCTTCGCCAGATGCAGCATAGTCGCCGAGTCTTTGCCGACCGAATACAGCATCACCGGGTTCTCGGCGTTGGCGACCACTTCGCGCATGATGTGGATGCTTTCGGCCTCAAGCCGCTGCAAATGCGTCAGCGTGCTGGCGCTCAGGCCGTTCGCGGCGGGCGGGCTGGTGGTCATTATCGGCTTCCTTCAAGATGGGCTGGTGCTATCTGGCAAGTTTCAGCGGTCCGCGCTAGCAGGGGGAGCGTCAAACGGCCAAGATTTTCAGGAATGTCGGCCCGGTTTGCGAGGGGTCGGGCTCGTGCCGGTGCAAAGCCCCGCATCCGGGACTGATTTGGTTCCAGCAAAACCGCTAAAGCTGGAATTGTCTTCTTTTCTTGGCCGCCGCGCTCAAAGGCGCGCGGATGCGATCTTTGGGGCCAAACTGGCTTACTGATCTGCCGTTCACTAAATATCATTACTCTCGCCGGGCTGGTCGCAAATGCACAAAGACCCCGCCAACGTGGCGGGTTCTGCTGCGGGTATCTACAGACCCGTGCAAGCCGTCAAGATATCTTTGGCTGGGCCACGAAACTTGGCGTTTGAGTGTGGCGCGTTGCTGTGGACTACGCCGCCAGATGCTTCGCGAAATGTGCGGATGTGCGTTCCTGCGCCAATTTCGCGGACGCGGCATCATAAGAGCCGCGCGCGTCGCAGTTAAAGCCGTGGTCGGCGTCGTAGATGTACACCGGCACGTCGGGGCGCGAGCTTGCGAATTCGCGGACCTTTTCGACCGGGATATGGCCATCCTTCGCACCGAAATGCAGGATCGTTGGGCAGTTCGGCAGCAAATCGGTGAGCCCCAGCACGCCGCCGCCGTAATAGCCAACCGCTGCCGAAAGCCCCGGCAACTCTGCCGCTGCCGACCACGCCAAAGTGCCGCCCCAGCAGAACCCGACGACGCCGACCTTGCCCGCCTCGGCTGCGAACTTCACCGCAGCGGCAATATCCAGCAAAGCGGGACCGCTGGAAACCTTGCCAATCATCGCATAGGCGCGCGGCATATCCTCCGGCTGATAGCCAGATTCAAACCCCGGCTCGGCCCGGTCAAACAGCGCGGGCGCTATGGCGAGATAACCCTCTGCCGCATAGCGATCAGCCACGCTGCGGATATGGGCGTTCACCCCAAAAATCTCTTGAATAACCACAATGCCACCCCGCGGCGCACCCACCGGGCGGGCCACATAAGCGTCACAGGTAAAGCCATCAGAGGCCGTCAGTCGCACGTTCTCAGTCATGTCACACCCGTCCGTAAAGTCGCCGCGCCTCTCGGAACGACATAAGTTTTTGCAGCTTTTCGTCCCACAAATGCAGCTTCACCGACTTGAAGCTTTCCCAGATCGTCAGCCTTTGCGCTTCTGCCAGATGGTTGTTTTCCTTCAGCACCTCGGGCAGGCGGTAGAACGGGATGCGGCTATAAAGGTGATGCACGTGGTGGATGCCGATATTGGCGGTGAACCAGCGCAAGGGTTGCGGCAGCACGTAATGCGACGAACCCTCAAGCGCTGCCTCATGCAATTGCCAATCTTCGGTTTTTGCCCAATGCGTTTCCTCAAACTGGTGTTGCACATAGAACAGCCAGACCCCAATCGTCGCCGCAATCACCGAGGTTGGCAGGTAGATCAGCAGCACCGGCATGAAGCCGCCCAGCCAGATCATTAGGCCCAGAGCGATCGCGATCACCGCGTTGGTGCCCATCGCGCTAGTCCAATATTTCCAGCCTTTGTTCATCAAACCGAACGGCAGACGGTTTTGCAGGATGAACAGATAGCTTGGCCCAAGCACGAACAACACCAATGGGTTGCGATACATCCGATACAGAAAACGCCCCATCGAGCTGCGAGCGCGATATTCTTCAACCGTGAGCGTGAGCACGTCACCGATGCCGCGTTGGTCAAGGTTGCCGTGGTGCGAATGGTGGATCGAATGCGTGCGCTTCCACACGTCATAAGGCGTCAGCGTCAGCACGCCAAGGCAGCGTCCCAGCCAATCTTGCGCCGTGCGATTGGTGAAATATGAGGCATGACCACAATCATGCTGGATCACGAAAATCCGCACCAGAAACACGCCATTTAGCAACGCGATGCCAAAAGCCAACCAATAGCTGATCTCTAGCGAGGCCCAAGCGAGCCCCCACAACATCACAAACGGCACCAGAGTTGCCGCCAGTTCAAAGATCGAACGAAACGTCGAAGGCTCGCGATATTTCGCCAGCACTTGCACCCATTCCTTAGCGGATCGTTGCGCAACCGCGGGCGGCACGTCGAATTTGGAACCTGTCATCAAAAGCGCCTTATGCTCACCCGGTCTGCCACCGGAGGGCCGCAGCGCCTGAAAGCGCCTTGTGTTGATTGGGTCGAGCGATGATGCCAAACCAAGATTTATCGGACCTTAACAGATAACCTGACACTTTCTTAGCGATTATCGCACCATGCCGCGCGGCATCGGTGTTGGGAAGTGTAAATTTGCTGTGAAGTTCCATTGTGTGGACACAATGCAGACTATGCCCCAAAACTGCGACGATTTTACTCAGCCGCCGTAGCTTTCGGCACAGCCTTTGACGCGGATTTGCGCTGCTTTTCGGTCGCAGACTTTAGCTGACCACAGGCGGCCATGATATCTTCACCACGTGGGGTGCGGATAGGAGAGGCATAACCAGCGCTGTAAAGAATGTCGGCGAAAGCGTGTATCCTGTTGCCGCTAGAGCGTTTATAGGGTGCGCCCGGCCATTCGTTAAAAGGGATCAGGTTAACCTTGGCCGGGATGCCGCGCAGCAATTCAACCAAGCGGTAAGCGTCTTCTTTGCTGTCATTCACATGATCCAGCATCACATATTCAAAGGTAATCCGCTCGGAATTGGTCAGATTCGGATAATCGCGCAGGCTTTCGAGCAGGGTCGCGATGTTCCATTTCTTGTTAATCGGCACCAACACGTCGCGCACTTCATCGGTTGTCGCATGGAACGATACCGCCAGCAGGCAGCCAATTTCTTTAGCGGCGCGGGCAATTTCCGGCACCACCCCCGACGTTGACAACGTGATCCGCCGGCGACCCAAAGCAATGCCGCCGCCGTCCATCACCACTTTCATGCCGTCGCGGACGTTCTCAAAATTATACAGCGGCTCGCCCATGCCCATCAGCACGATATTGCTGACCAACCGAGTCTCGACATTGCGATCCCCCGGCTTGGGCCATTCGCCCAAATCGTCCCGCGCCAGCATCACTTGGCCGACGATTTCGGCAGCCGTCAGATTGCGCACCAATTTTTGCGTGCCGGTGTGGCAGAAGGTGCAGGTCAGCGTGCAACCGACCTGAGACGAGATGCACAATGTGCCTCGGTCGGTCTCGGGGATATAGACCACCTCAACTTCATGCCCGCCGGCGATACGCACGAGATATTTGCGGGTGCCATCGGTCGAGACTTGTTTCGTCACGATTTCAGGCACTTCCAGCACAAAGTTATCGGCCAACAGCGCGCGGTAATCTTTGGCGAGATTGCTCATCAGCTCAAAATCGCGCACACCCCAATGGTAAATCCACTGCCAAACCTGCCCAAGCCGCATCTTCACGGCTTTTTCATCGGTGCCCGCCGCAATCAGCGCATCGCGCATCTGATCGCGGGTCATCCCAATCAAATTGGGCTTTGCGCCCTCTGCCAGCTTGCGCGGCAGGGCCAACACGTCTTGCGTGATTGGAGCAAGCGGCGGCGCGAGAGTCGGGGCGGTCATGGCAGAGTCCTTGGCTGTAAGCGGCCCCTATAAGGGATTCGGAGCCAAAACAAAACCACGCAATGCAGACTTATGTTCGCGCCGCCAAACCGCCTTACGTCGATGCCAAAGCCGCCAGTTGCGCATCAAGCGCCAAAACCTGCCGCACGGCTTCAGCTGCCTCGGCGCCTTTTTTGACGAAATGCGCGGTGTAATAGGCGATCAACGAGTCGACGGGCTGGAAGTTATGCGGCGTCAATGACACCGAAAAGCATGGCACCCCGGTTTCCAGACCCACATTCATCAAGCCCGTCACCACGGCTCCGGCGACGAAATCATGCCGGTAAATCCCGCCATCGACCACCAAAGCAGCCGCGACAATCGCATCATAACGCCCGGTTTGCGCCAGCTTTTTCGCCAACAGTGGCATCTCAAACGCGCCGGGCGCATCAAAGGCTTCGATCTCTGCTGCGGGCAACAGTGTCTCCGCCGCTGCGACAAAGCCGTCATAGGCTTGGTCAACAATCTCGGCGTGCCAACGGGCTTTGATAAAGGCGATACGGGCGGGCTTCAGGGCTTCGGTCATCTGGCAACGGTTCCATGCAAAGAGAGCAGATTTGCCCCGTTGCATAGCTTTCTCGCACAGCAGGGGCAATGCCGCTTAGATCAGCAATAATGCGCAGCCAGCTAGCCGGTTAGGCACGCTTTCTTGGCCATTTCCGACTTGGCCCATTTTGCGGGCTCGATCACGGGCGGCGATCACCGATTGCTGTCGATCCAGCGCGACAGCAACTGCCGGTCCCTAAAACATTCATCCGGCACCGCTCGACGTTTAAACCGCGCGATCTTTTCGGCAAACGCCACCTGCTTGGAACTCGGCCGAGGGTCAGGCTCCATCGGGCGCATCTCGGCCTGCGCGTCAATCCAGGCGCTTAAGCTGCGGCGATCCAACTGCACTTCCCACGGCAAATTAACGCCGTTGCGCTGCGCCAATGATCGCGCGTAAGAAATCTGCCGTTCGGTCGCAGCAATGGCAAATGTGGTATCTTCCATAACGTCACCTCGGGATGGTTCTGTTGATGGAATATAGAACATATAGGGAACAAAATCAACCGCGCTCACGCAAATGAGAACGAAGACCCCGAAATGCAAGCAACCGAGGCTTTAGGGCCCCGGTTGCGAAAACGTGTTAGTGGCGCGAGCGCCGAGCGGATCAGGCGCTTATTTGCACTGCTTGCCGGCTTCTTCCATCGCTGCGGTAAAGCCGCGCAGGCTGAAACTGTCTTGAGTTTGCGTGCCCTTGGCCGAACGTCCCGTCAACACCGCTGTCGTGCCCTTTTTCAATGCCGCCAAAATCGCCGCGTCATCCTCTGTAGTTCCTGGCCACGCCCATTCGCCATCGGAGAACAAGTCAAAGCTGGTTCCATCAACTTCCAGCTTAACGGTCGATCCCGGCGCAAAAGGATAGCCACCCGAGAATGAAGTTTCACCGCTGGCACCTGGGCGGAAGGTCACGAACAGCAAAATATCACCCCGCCGCACCGAGACAGGCTTGCCATCTTTGGTGTTCACGGTTTCCTTCGGGCTAGACACTCCCCAACATTCGGTCGGGTTCTTGTCGGCAAAAACGCTCCAGTCCGTCATCGTTGCAACCCGATTGCTGGATTCCTGTGCCACAGCACTGGTCCCCATCGCCGCAAACCCCGTCATGGAAATCATTGCCACGCCTATAGCGCGCGTCATCCAGCTTGTCATTTCGATTACAGCCTCCAAGCCGCTTTGCCTCTGCCCGCCAACTGCCGCTTCAGACGCGGTTTTTCGGTAGCGCGGCGCATTTTCACTCGATAAGCCTTCATAACCGAAAAACGAAGGTCCGTGAAAGCCCTGCCGGGACGAAACGGGCATAAAATCGCGCATATGTGACGGGGGATGGCATGGCAGCAGCGGAAATGGTGGAACTTTGGCGTGGCGGGCTGCTGGAAAGCACGCATCGCGGCCATGCGGTGATCTGCGATGAGGCGGGGCAAATCGTCGAAAGTTGGGGCGATCCGAGCCGGGTGATCTTCCCGCGCTCGTCGTGCAAAATGCTGCAAGCGCTGCCGTTGCTGGAATCCGGTGCGGCCGAAGCGGCGGGTCTGACCGATGCCCATATCGCTTTATCCTGCGCCAGCCATCAGGGTTCGGCTTTGCATGTAAATATGGCAAGCCGCTGGCTGGCTGATCTGGGCTTGGGCGAGCCTGACCTGCGCTGCGGTTCGCACGAGCCCTACGACCGGGCCGAGCGTGACCGGCTGATCTTGGCGCATGATGCGCCCTGCCAGCTGCACAACAACTGTTCCGGCAAGCACTCGGGGTTTCTCACCGCCACCCGGCATCTGAAAGCCGGGCCGGAATATGTCGAACTCGATCACCCGCTGCAAAAAGCAATCAAAGCGGCGACCGAGGATGTGACCGATGAAAACTCAGCCGGTTACGGGATCGACGGATGTTCGGCACCAAACTTTGCGATGTCGGTGACGGGCTTGGCGAAAGCCATGGCGAATTTCGCCTCGGCCAATGAAACCGGATCGGTGCGCGACCGCGCGATGCACCGCTTGACCAGATCAATGGCCGCCCACCCAGAACTGGTCGCAGGCGAAGGCCGCGCTTGCACCGAGTTGATGCGGGCGATGGGTGGTAGGGTCAGCATCAAGACCGGAGCCGAAGCGGTGTTCGTGGCGATCATCCCAGAAAAGAAGCTCGGCATCGCGCTGAAGATAGAGGATGGCAATACCCGCGCCTCCGAGGTCGCGCTGGTGGCTATTCTGGCGCGGCTCGGCGTGCTGGATGCAGCGCATCCGATGGCGCAAAAGCGCCTGCCTGCGCCGCAAGTGAATTGTCGAGGTTTGACGGTGGGAGAGTTGCGGCTGAGCGCGGGTTTTCTCTAAGCCGCTGCAAGTCATGTTACTATGAAAAAGACCCCTACTTTACAGTAGGGGCCGTTCGCTGCGACAGCGCCGGTGAAGCAAGCTGGGCGGGGGCAAAGACCTGCTCCACCGGTTTCGGTTCACTGTAGCCCTTTTGGTATACCGATCGAACGCGGCGTGCTTTGGGTCAAGATGCGGTGTTTTGCGGGCATTGTGGTGGCAAAATCGCGGCGCGCCATTGTCTTTGCGCGCAGGGGTTGATTTGCGCCGCAAGCAGAATAAACTTTGGCCTATGACGGTGCAAACGACGACCCCTTTCCAACCGCCCGAACCTGTGCCGGATCAGGTCACTTTTGATCGTCGCGAGCTGGGGGCGATCCTTCGGCTTTATGGTCAGATGGTTTCAGCGGGTGAGTGGCGCGACTACGGCCTATCGTTCCTGCGCGAGGTGGCGGTATTCTCGGTATTCCGCCGTACCGCCGAATTTCCACTGTATCGCATCGAAAAGCGCCCCAAGCTGCGCGCAAAACAGGGCATGTATGCTGTGGTCGGAATGGACGGTTTCATATTGCGCCGCGGCCACGATTTGGCCAGCGTCCTGCGGGTGTTGGAGCAAAAGCTGATCAGACCGGTAGAGTGATTTGGCGCGGGCTCGATTTTTCGCGCGAGATTCGCGCAAGAATCGTGGGCCAGATTTATTCAGTTAGTCGGCTTGGCAAGCCCCGGGGGCAGCTCTGGACGCTGTGATATTTATGCAAAGAGGATGACCAAGAGCAGAAATTACAGCCTGCGCCGATGACTAACAGGCGCGCCGTCTGCTGCCATAACCCGCGCGATGCACGCCTCAATCCCCTCATATGCCACCGACATGCTATGACCATTGGCATGGATCAGGCGCGATTCATCAACGACGAGTGCGACATGGCCTTTCCAAAACAGAAGATCGCCGCGTTGTAGCGGTTCGCCTTCGGGGATTTCATGGCCGAGGCTTTGCTGCATATCAGAGTCGCCCGGCGCTTTGATGCCGCAAGCCAGCAAAGCCGCCTGCGCCACGCCGGAGCAATCAATCCCCGCCCGAGAATTGCCACCCCAGAGGTAAGGCGTGCCAAGAAAACCTTCCGCGACGGTGATCGGGTCTGTGTGATGCTGGCCCAGAGGCAACAGATGCGGCGTCGGAATAAAGCCCTGCGTCGTTTCGGTGAACTTCGCGCCTTGCGAAATTACCTCCACCTGCGCGCCCATGCTCAGCGCCGCAACCTCATGCGACTGCACCCGAGGTTCTGGATAAAGATGCGTGCCGGGAGTGGCGACCCAATGCGTCGGCTTCGGCCCCTCACTATGCGCGGCCTCCGGCAGCCAGCCGCAATAGCCGTCTTTTGCCGCAAAACCAAAGGCGTAGCCGTCTTGATGGTCAATCACCGTAAAGTTTTCACCCAGCAAAAGTTGCCGATCCCGCGCGCCACCGGGACTGCGCAGCAGATCGACCAGCGGCATCGCGACCCTGCGTTTCTCGCCTTCGGTGAATTGCGGCGCATCGACCAGCCCTTTCAGCGAGATATGGGCGATGCGGGCGGTAGCGGGTGTCAGGCGGCGATCCATTTTACAGCCCCAACATGGCGGGCAGCGCCGCAAGAATTGCCCGCGCACCTTGACCAACGCCACCCTTCGGCCGCGCTGGCGCATCGGCAGGCGTGTGGCCGTAGATGTCGAAATGCATATAGCGCGGATGCTCGGCAAACCGCCGCAGAAACAGCGCCGCCGTCACTGACCCCGCAAATCCCCAACCCGGCGCGTTGTCCAGATCAGCAATCCCGGGTTCAATGATGTGTTCATAGGGCGTGTGAAACGGCAGTCGCCACACCGGATCGAAGCTGTCAATCGCGCCCTGTTCTAGCGCCGCCGCCATCACTGCATCATCGGTATAATACGGCGCGAGATCCGGCCCCAGCGCAGTCCGCGCCGCCCCGGTGAGCGTCGCCATAGAGATCAGCACATCGGTCGGCGTCTCGGTCGCCAGCGCCAAGGCGTCGCCCAGCACCAACCGCCCCTCGGCATCGGTATCGTTTACCTCAACCGTCAGCCCCTTGCGCGAGGTCAGAATATCCTTCGGCTTCAATGCATTTCCCGAGATCACGTTTTCTACCGCCGCAACGATCACCCGCAACCGGATCGGCAGCGCCAACTGCATGATCATCTGCGCCAGCCCCATCACCGTCGCCGCCCCGCCCATATCTTTCTTCATCAACGCCATGCCCGAGGTCTTGATGTTCAGCCCGCCAGTGTCAAAGCACACACCCTTACCCACCAGTGTCAGACTTGGCCCCGCAGTACCCCAATGCATCTCCAATAACCTCGGTTCGCGCGGCGAGGCCCGACCGACCGCATGGATCATCGGGAAGTTCTGCTCCAGCAGTGCATCCCCCTTCACAACTTTGGCGCGCGCACAAAACCGCTCTGCCAGCGCCAGAAACGCCGCCTCTAGCTCATCCGGCCCCATATCCTGCGCCGGGGTGTTGATCAGATCGCGCGTAAAGTACTCCCCCGCCGCCATCGCCAGCAAGCGCCGGCCGTCACAGCCTTCGGGCAGCACCAACAGCGCAGGCTCCACCGCCGCCGCCTTGCGATAACGATCGAACCGATACTGCGCCAGCAGCCAGCCCAACGCCACCTCGTCACGCGCCGCTGGCGTCAGATCGCCGACCAAATGCCACGCACCACCGGGCAGCGTCACAGCCTTCGCCAACACAAACCGCGCCCTTGCCCGCGCCTTATCATTGCCAAAACCGATCACCGCGCCCGCGACGCCATCCGCTCCGGGGATGAGCTGTAGATCGCCCAAAGCCGCTGCAAAACCCGAAGCCTGTAGCCAGCCGCGCACCGCTTCAGTTTGATCGGCGAAAAACCCGGCCAAATCATCGGACGCAACCACATAAAGCGGTCGCGACGCAGTCGCAGCGTCAGCAAAAGCGGGAACCATCGGCGCATCCTTCCAAACCGCCCGAGGTTAAAACCTTGGGCCTTGAGCGAACCTACCGCTTCCATCCGCCGCCGCAAGCCCCCGCCCGAAGCCTAAAACGGCGTCTGATCCAGCTGCTCCAACAGCGCCTTGTCCGAGGCCAAAGATCGCTCGGCAATCCTCAGCAACCGCGCCCAAACGGCGGCGAACGCCGTAGTATCAGCGCGGTCCAGACATAGCCGCAGATCGCCCGCCACATCGCCCAACGATACCATGCCCAAGTTCTCGGACATCCGCTGCAATCGCCGCAACTGCCGGATCAGATCGCCCATCTCATGCGCCCGCACCTGGCTTGCCAGCCCCGCCATCGTCAGCGCCAGTTCAGCCAAGGCCCGCGTCACAACCTGTTCCGCACTCGACGTGCCCAAATTCCGATAAATCGTCGCAATCGGCTCGGCATCCTGCCGAACCCGTTCCTTTGGCCGCAAAGCCACCACGTTTTCCATCCACACCTATCCAACACACCCACCATCATCTTGGCAGCTTCGTGCTGAAGAAATCGTTGCTGCGGCTCAAAGAAATCTCTCGAATTTTCTGCAATTGCAGCATAACAACGGGCAAAGAGCCCAAGCCGAAAAGGATCACCATGAACCACGTTCGCGCGCTGCCAAATTATCTGGTGCAACGGTTTCACGGCTGGAAAGCCACGACCTATCAGGACAATAAGGCTTGGTATCGCCGCCTTGCCGCCAACGGCCAACACCCCCGCGCTATGGTGATTTCCTGCTGCGACAGCCGTGTGCATGTCACTTCGATCTTCGGGGCGGATGAGGGCGAATTCTTCATCCACCGCAATATCGCGGGCCTTGTGCCACCGCACAATCCCGACGGCGAATATCACGGCACCTCGGCCACCGTCGAATATGCAGTAGCCTCCCTTGGCGTCGCACATATCGTCGTCCTAGGTCATTCGAACTGCGGCGGCGTCAAAGGCTGCCTTGATATGTGCTCCGGCCATGCCCCTGAATTGCTAGAGAAAACCAGCTTCGTCGGCCGCTGGATGGACATCTTGCGCCCCGGCTACCAACGCATTTCCGGCCTGCCCACCGAACTGCAACAACCCGCATTGGAACGTGAAGCCGTGCTGGTTAGCCTGGAAAATCTGATGACCTTCCCCTTCGTTAAAGAAGCCGTCGAGGGTGATCATTTGACCCTCCACGGCCTCTGGACCGATACCGGAGAGGGCGGTCTGGAACAGTTTGACCCCGCAAAGGGGGAGTTTGTGCCGGTTTAAGTTGACGCGCTGAATTTGGCGAAAGGTCCGTAGCACTCCCTGTCGCGACTGCTGTCAGGCAGCACTGATCTTACAACTTTATCAGCCCACGTCTAATATAACGCCTGCCATGATCGCAACCACAATGAAAACAATGACGACCAGCATGCCCGATCCGAAGCCATGTGCATCGCCATATGTTTGCCGTGGTGGATCGAATTTGGACTGCGCCCGATCACCAAAGTTGTTCGCTGGCGCGGCACGATCACGTTCTTCATCAGCATAGGACATGTTGTTTTTCCTTATAACCGAATTCAACGAAGTCGAACTCGTAAATGCGCCAAATGGTTCCGTCTGAGGAGTGAAAATGCCGCAGTCGATAACCCAGCGAAGTTCCCTCAATGGTGATGATCGCTTTGATGCGGAAGCGAGAGCTCTTGGCCTGGTTCTGAGATTGGATGCCAGCGGCAGCTTCTCTTGCAGAAATGTCCATCTGTCCGAGCCGGTTGAGCAGTTGCAGCCCATCCATAATTTTCGCTGAAAAAATTTTGCTGCAAACGGCAGGAAGTGTTTCTGACGGCTCAATGTCGGTCGAACTGATCGACAGCGAAGGCAATACTTTCGCAAACGTTGTTCGCTATGATGGCCGTAACGAGTTGAAGATTGATATCTCCGGTAACGGCATTGACCTAGGCATCTCAGAAAATTTCATTCGATTGGCCCGGCTCAAACTTGAGCCTTTTGAAGACGGTGCTTTACTTTCAGACGCACGAGCCGCACAGTTTTTCTGTTGAAGTGACTGTCAGGTTCTTCCCGAAAATCGAAAACTGCCCGATGTCCAGCTTTCCGCCCCTCAGCGACACTTCGCCCCGCAGTCTGATCGTGCATGCTGCGGAAAGCTGGTATCAGGATGTAGCCTCGGGCCGCTTCGATTTCTTTGAAAAGCTGGGTGCTAAGGCGCACGCAGAAGGCATGGCAACAGCGTTAGTGGCGGCTGATAGCCCGACCTCTGCCAAGCTTTTTTTAGATCAAAGCCACGTTCACATCCTGATCGGCCCGCGCCTGCCGATCCGTCCCGGCATCCTGCACGCGCATCCCGGCTATCTGCGCGGGTTTTGGTATCTTGATCCGGTGGGCGTCAATATGGGATCATCGCTGTGTCAGCGCAGCTTTCAGCCCGACCAAATCGACGCCAAAACCGCGCGGTTTTTCTTTAATGGCGTGACCGGCTGGAACCTGCGGCGAAACATCTCAAAATTTCCACAGAACCCGCGCAGCAATCTGCCCGCCGCTTTTGCGACGGTATTCCTGCAAGATATCGAGCGTTTTGCCAGCCCAGTGCATTACATCGACAGTTTAAAAATCTTGAAACTGGTCGCACGAGAGGCGGACGGTGCCCGGGTCTACGTCAAACTCCACCCAGCGCAGCGCACCGAAACCACTGCGCAGATACAGGCTATGGCGCGCAAGACTGCAAATCTGGTGATTTCGGATGCGTCGATCCATGATCTTACAGCAGCGTCTCAGATGGTAGTAACGCAGAATTCGGCAGCGGGGTTTGAGGCGCTGATGCAGAAAAAGCCGGTGATCACATGCGCCGAATGTGACTATCATCACGCGACAGTTGTGGCCAAACGCCCCGCCCTGTTGGTGCAAGCGCTGCGTAATGTCCCGATGCTCCAAGTCGAGTTTGATTACGAGAAATACCTCTATTGGTTTCTGGCGCTGAACCTGTTGGAGCCGGCTAAGCTCGAATTTGCCGATTTGGCTTGGGCCCGGGTGAAAACTGCGCTGACTAACGGGCAATCTCTATAGTGGCAGGCGCTTGAACACCGTTTTTAGCATTAAGTAAAAGTCGAAGCACAGATTGCGCCGCTGCTGATAGATCAAATCCAACCGAGCTTTACGGGGCACGCAAGCGCGGGCGTAAATCGCATCGGTTTCCGCTGCGGTCTTGCTACGTGACAACAAGATTTCTTCATGCCGATGATACACGATTGTCGCAAGCCCGGTGATCCCCGGTCGCGATTTCAGAACCTTCGCGTAGATCGTGGGGAAACGCTCGACATATTCGCGCAGGGGCGGGCGGGGGCCAACAAAGCTGATGTCGCCCTTCAGCACGTTCCAAAGTTGCGGCAATTCGTCGAGCCGGGTGCGCCGCATGAAGCGCCCCGTCCGGGTAATGCGGCCCGTCTTATCGCCGCCCGAAACGCCGGCCTCTGCGAGCCGCACCGTCATGCTGCGAAACTTCGCAAGCTTGAAGCCCTGCGTCGGCGTCTTCATCCGCTCGGCCCAATACAGCACCGGGCGGCCGTCCAAAATCAAGATCGCCAGCGCCATCAACAGCCCCAGCGGCAGCAGCGGGATCGCCAGCACCAGCACCGCCAGCACGTCGAGAAAGCGTTTCATCGGAGTCATTCTGCGCCTCTTGTTGCCTGCCATTCCGCGACCATCGTGGCGGCCTCGGATTGGCTTTCGGTAAAGCTATAATGTTGTGCGAGCCGCGTGCAATCGAGTGTGATGCGCTGATGTGCGGTCATTGGCGCGGGCTGATATGACCAATCCGCACCGGCAGCCTGCGCCAGATCGGCCATCGCGACCGGATGCGGCGCGGCTAGGTTTAGGATCGGCGGCAGGTGCTGACCCAGCAGGGTAGCCAGCACATCTGCTAGGGTTTGCGGGCCGATATAGCTGCGGATCGGTCCTGCGCCGTTGGGGAAGCGGTCGATCAAGGTGGGCTGATCGGGCTGAAGGTAGGCCAGCAGAGCATCGGCTCCGGCGACGTTGCCGATCCGCAGCGAGGTGATAGAAAGCCCCCGTTCGCGCCACTGATCGGCTACGGCTTCGGCTTCAAGTTTAGCGCGGCCGTAGTCGTTGACGGGTTGGGTGGGGGTGTCTTCTCGGCAGGGGTAGCCGTCGTTCACGCCGTAAATTGCGGAGGATGAGGCCAGCAAAACTTGCGCGATCCCGGCTTTTGCGGCGGCGGCGCAGCAGGCTTCGGTGAGTTGGGCGTTCAGGGTTAGGTCGCCGCGGACGGCTCCGGCCAGGACGATCATTGCGGTGAAGCGGTTGGGGTCCAGCGGGGTGGCTCGCAGGGGGGGCCACTCTAGCTGCGCGGCGGGCCAATTTAGCGGCTTGCCACGGTGTTGCAGGGTTGGGGTTTGCCCGGCTTGGCTCCATGCTTGGGTCAGCAATCGGCCAACGCGCCCGCTTGCGCCCACTATCAGGGTTTGGTTGATCAGGCTTGTCATGGTCTGTGGATATAGAAAACTGCGCGCCGAGGCAAATTGCGGCAGTCCACACGCGGACAGGGCTTTAAGACATTGTTTGTCAACGGCTTAGGTTTTTCGTTAAACATTTGTTAACGCTTCAACGCCCCAAATCTGCGGGGCTCTCAATGCGATCTCGCAGCTGACTGATCGGTAGCAGCGCGTTCGGGGCGTGGCGCATCAGGGCGTGCAGCGGGATTGGCGCGGGAGGGCCAACGGGAATTGCCAGCGCCTCGGCTGGGGTGCCAGCGGCCCAAAGTGCCAGTTCGCGCCCCATCGCGGTGGTCATTGCGATGCCGCGACCGTTGCAGGCGATACCTGCGATCAGGTTCGGAGCCGGGGCGATCAGGCGCGGCAGGAAACTCGGCATCACCGCCGCCATGCCAGACCAAGCATAGTCCAGCGGCGGCAGGTCGGGCAGGTTTAGCATCTGCGCCATGCGGCGGCGAATGGCTTTGGGCACCCGCGCGTCGGCTCCTAGACCGAGAATGTGCATACCGCCGGTGATCAGGCGGTTGGTGGCATCGAAGCGGAAGGTGAACAGGTTGCGGCGGCTGTCGGAGACGCATTGGCCGCCGGGTAGCAGGCGTTCTCGGACCGATTGCGGCAAGGGCTGCGTGGCGATCTGGAACACTTTCAGCGGGAAAAAGCTGTGGGCGAGGCCAGGAATGAGGCCGTCGGCATAGGCGTTGGTGGTCACAACGACGCGGGCCGCTTGGATGGTGGCGGTGGCGGTGCGGGCCTGCCAGCCTTCGGGCGTGGCGATGAGGGCTGTGACGCGGGAGTTTTCATGCAGTTGCGCGCCTGCGGTTTCGGCGGCTCGGGCGAGTCCTCGGGCATAGCCGACGGGATTCAGCACGCCGCCGGAATGGTCGATCCAACCACCGAGCCAGCCTTGCGCTCCGGTGAGATTCTGCACGGCGGCGGCGGTTAGGAACTCCACCGGGCGACCCTCGGCGGCCCATTGGCGGACCCGATCTTTGGCGCGATCAAGGGCGGTGGGCGAGTGCGACGGCTGTATCCAGCCGGAACGCGCCGCATCGCAGGAAATGGCGTGGCGCTGGATCAGATCGAACACCAGTTCGGCGCTGCCCGCCGCCATTTGCACCAGTTGGTTGCCCTTGGCTTCGCCCAATGCAGCGCGGACGCCTTCGGGATCGACCTTGGCGAAGTTCGGCACCACGAAGCCTGCGTTGCGACCGGTGGCTCCCGATGCGATCTGTTCAGCTTCCAACAAAACCACCCGCAGCCCGGCCTCGGCGGCGTGCAAGGCAGTGGACAGGCCCGCGAAACCGCCGCCGATCACCAGCAGATCGGCGGTGATTTCGCCGGTAGCTTTCGGGCGGAGAGCGGCGGGCGCAGCGGTAGCGTGCCAGAGGGTTTTAGGTTCAGGTTGCATCACGAGCGGCGTTTTCCGAAGAAACCTTGCGGGCCGAAGAAGCCCTGTGGTCGCCACAGCAAAATCAGGCACAGCATCACGCCGATGGCGACGATTTGCAGCGAGGCCGCGCGGGCTTGCCAATCGCCCGGCACTACGGCTGCGCTGAATGCGCCTGCGCCGACCCAGATGGCCCAGACCACGACCGAGCCCAAGATCGCGCCTCGGTTGGAGCCTGATCCGCCTACCATCAGCATCGCCCAGACTTGGAATGTCAGCGTCGGCAGATAGCCATTCGGGGCGATAAAGCCGATGAAATGCGCTTGCACTGCTCCGGCGAGGCCCATGACGGCACCACCTGCGGCGAAGGCTTGGATGCGGTAGGATTTTGCCGATTTGCCGAGGGAAATCGCGGCGCGTTCGTCTTCGCGTAATGCCTTCAGCACCCTGCCCCATGGGCTGCGCGCGAGGTGTTCCAGCGCGAGGTAAACCGCCACGGTTACGGCGGCGATGACGCCGAGGTTGATGAAGTTGAACAGCACGGGTTGGTCTTGCAAGCTGGCAAACGGGCGCGGGATGAAGGCGACGCCGAACGGGCCTCCGGTTAGGCTTTGGGCGTTTAGGGCGACCAGTTGCACCACGACGGCGACGCCGAAGGTGGTGATGGCGAGGTAATCGGATTTTAGTCTGAGGGTAGCAAATCCGGTCAGCGCGGCGGCGGCGGCTGTGACGAGGGCTGCGGCCAGCCAGCCTGCGAGGATCGGCCAGTCGAAGCCGCCGATGCGGTCGGCGGTCTCGGGTGTGGTCAGGATGGCGGAGGTGTAGGCTCCGATAGCGACAAAGCCAGCGATACCGACGTTGAACAGCCCGGTTTGGCCCCATTGCAGGTTGAGGCCCAGCGCGATCAGGCCGAAAATCAAAGCGCTGGACATGAAGAACGCGCCGTAGCCGAGGAGGTCGATCATCGTTCAGCCCTTCCGAACAGGCCCATCGGGCGGACGAGTAACACCGCCATCAGGATGGCGAAGGCAATAGCGGCGCGCCATTCTGCACCGATCAGTTGCACGGCGGCGGCTTCTGACAACCCTATGATTAGGCCACCCAATACCGCTCCGGGGACTGATCCGATGCCGCCAAGGATGGCTGCGGCGAACATCGGTAGCAGCAGGTCAAGGCCCATGAGCGGGCGGATTTGCACGAGGATGCCAACCATGACACCGGCAGCACAGGCGAGCGCCGCGCCGATGATCCAAGTGGCGCGCACGACGCGGTCCACGTTGATGCCGACGACGCGGGCGAGCGCGGGGTTTTGGCTGTAGGCGCGCATCTCACGTCCGGTTTGGCTGCGCGACATGAACAGGTGCATCGCGGTGACGAGGACGATTGTTGTGGCGAGCATCACCATTTGGTCGGGGGTGATGCGTATGCCGAGGCCGATGGGGATCGCCATCTGGATGCCCCGCGAAAAGTAGGTCGGGCTGGAGGTGAAAATGAACTCCAACAGGCTGCGTAGGGCCATTGATGCGCCAAACGAGGCCATGACGACGATGATCGACTGGCCCTTGTCGCGCAGGCGGGCGAACAGCAGCCAATCGAGCAACAGGGCGAGGCAGGCGGTCATTATCATGCCTGCGATGGCGGCGAGTATGAGGGGCCAGCCGAAGGAGAGTGCGCCGATTGGGGCGGTGGTGCCGACGAGGGCTCCGATGGCTGCGACCACGGATAAGGTGCCGTACGCGCCCCAGGCCATGAAATCACCGTGGGCGAAGTTCGAAAAGCGCAGGATGGAATAGGTGAGCGTGATGCCGATGGCGCCGAGGCCGATCAGGCTGCCCGAGATCAGGCCGTCCACGATGAATTGCAGGTTCATGCGTGCCTCCGCTTGCCAAGGTAAAGTTCAGCGACGACGGGATCTTCCCACAACGTTGCGGCGCGACCTTCGTGGGCTTCACGACCCTCAACCAGCACATAGGCGCGGTCACCGATGGCCAGCGCGGCGCGGGCGTTTTGTTCGACCAAGACGATGGTGAGGCCAGCGCGGCGGATTTCATTCAGGCGGGCGAACACCATCTCGACAAACTTCGGCGACAGGCCCGCCGAGGGTTCATCCAGCATCAACACGCGGGGATGCACGATCAGGGCGCGACCGACGGCGAGCATCTGGCGCTGACCACCCGACAGGCTGCCTGCCGCGAGTTTGCGTTGGCGGGCGAGGTCGGGGAACATCGTGTAGGTCTCATCAATGCGGGCTTGCACCTCACCACGCTGCAGAACGCCGCCTGCGACGCGGAGGTTTTCTTCGACGGTCATCAGCGGGAAGATGTTCTCGGTTTGCGGCACGAAGGCGAGACCCTGGCGGACGCGCAGATGGGCGGCACCGTGGGTTATGTCGCGGCCGTCCAGTAGGACTTCGCCACCCGTGATGGGGACCAGCCCCGCTATCGCTTTGATCAGGCTGGATTTACCCGCGCCATTGGGGCCGAGGATCACCACGATTTCTTTCTCATCGGCGTGGATTGAGGCGCCTTTGACGATGGAAAGCCCCGGCTCGTAGCCCGCGATAAGGCCGCGCACGTCGAGGATCGGCACGTCTGGGATGCTCATGCTGGCGCTCCTCCGAGATAGGCTTCGATGACGCGGGGGTCGCGGGCGACTTCTTCGGGGGTGCCTTCACACAGCATGGAGCCGGAGGCCATCACGAGGATGCGGTGGCAGAGGCGGGTCACCATGTCGATGTTATGCTCGATCAAAACGAAGGTGACGCCGCTGCCGTTGATTTCGCGGATGCGGTCGATCAGCACTTCCAGCAGCGACGGGTTCACTCCGGCGGCGGGTTCATCGAGCAACACCACTTTGGGGTCAGCCATCATCACACGGGCGAGTTCCAGCAGTTTGCGCTGACCGCCGGACAGCACGCGGGCCGGTTCATCGGCAAGCCTGCGCAGCGCCACGAGGTCCAAGAGGCCCAGCGCCTTATCACGCGCGGCGCGTTCCTCGGCGGCGATCCGACGGGGTGCGATGAAATTCGCCCACAGCCGTTCACCGCTTTGATGCTGCCGTGCCAGCAGCATGTTGTCGAGCAAGGTCAGTTCGGGAAACGGTCGCGGGATCTGGAAGGTGCGGCCCATCCCCCCCGCCAAACGCCGATGCGCAGGCGCACGGGTTACATCCTGCCCCATCAGATGAATTTGCCCCGAAGTCGCCGCGACCGATCCGGCCAGCAGATCGAACATAGTGGTCTTGCCCGCGCCATTTGGCCCGATCAGCCCCAATATCTCACCCGAGGCTACCGAGAACGACATGCCGTCAACGGCCGCGATCCCGCCGAACCGCTTTGAGACATTGCGCGCTTCCAGAACTACCATGTCGCCTCTGATGTTTGATCTGTGATCACACTTGATTTGATCACAGTAGGCGCGTCTACTCACAACGAGCAAGATGATTCGTGAGGTCGCATGACGTTGGGTGAAGCAGGTCTGACGCTGGCTCCGGTCGGGCGGGAAACCGTGCAGGATCGGGTTTATTCCGAACTGCGCCGCGCCTTGATCAGCGGTCTGTTCGCGCCTGGGCAGGTGCTGACGATCCGGCAACTGGCCGATGCGCTGATGACCTCGACCATGCCGGTGCGTGAGGCTTTGGGCCGTCTGATCAGCGAACGCGCGTTAGAGGCGCTGCCGAACCGTTCGATCCGGGTGCCGCCGATTTCGCTGGAACGGATTGACGATCTGCTGCGCACCCGCATCTTGATCGAGGGTGAAGCGATTGCTTTGGCCGCGCCCCGGATGACGGCGGCCAATATCGACACGTTGCGCGGTTACATGACGCAATGGCAGGTGTTGCGGTTGGGTGGCGACCCGGCGACGGTCGATCAGGAAGCCGCACTCAATCAGGCGTTTCACTTTGAGATTTACAGCGCCTGCGGTTCGGCGGTGCTGATCCCGATGATCGAAAGCCTCTGGCTACAATCTGGCCCCTGCACCCGTGCGGCGATCTTCGCGTTCTCAGAAGCGGGCGAGTCTGACTCTGCGCACTTCCACCACAACATGATCGACGCCTTGGCATCAGGCAAAGCACAAGCCGCGCGGGAGGCTTTGGTTGCAGATATCAGCCGCCCCTTCGCATTTTTACGCAACAAACTTTTGTCGAAAGAGATCGCCGCATGAACAGTATCCGCATCAGTCACGAAGCTTCTGGCATGGACGTTTTGGCGGTGTTGAACCCCGACAAAGCGCCTGCAAACGCCGCGTTCCTTTGGCGCTATCTGGAAGTGCCGCGCGTGGTGCCGGGGATACATGCGATGTGGACCGGGCCAGAGATCTCCTGCCCGATCCCAACGGCGCATTTCGCGGGCGCTGAAGCAGCTTTGCCCCCGGAAAATGCGACTTTGCACCCGCAACCGGGTGATATTGTGCTGGCCTATGTGCCTGCAAAGATGTGGGGCGGAAATCCTGATCCGGTGTTTGACATTGGCTTGTTCTATGGCCCCGGCGCGCGGATGCTGTTTCCAATCGGCTGGCTGGCGGGCTCGGTTGTGGCGCAAGTGCGCCCCCAAGATCGCGCCAATCTGGCAGAGGCTTGCGGCAGAATCCGCCGTGCAGGTGCGTGCGAGATCAGCTATGAAAGGGTCGCATGATGGATGAGTTTGAGCTTTACGATCTGCGGGTTGAACTCATAGCCCCCGAGGGTGCAAAGATTTACTGCGGCAAGGTCGGTGATTGGTTTGAACTGCATGGTGAGCAGTTGCACATGCCGCCCGGGCAAAGTTTCTCGATCTATTCTCTGTCGTCGATCCTGCCTTTGTTGCCCGCCAAGCAGCGCGTGACGCATCCGAATGATTGGATGACTTCGGATGCCGAAGTCGCCTGCCCCGATCCGCATTGCCCATCGCGTTTGCGCATCACAAGGCTCGGCAAACGCAGCTTTTCCCACGCCGACACCACCGCCGTTCCCTTGCCAAAGGAGCCTACGCCATGAGCGTTCCCACTCTGCAACTGCGCCCCGGCTATACCACTTCACGGGTGATCCGTGGCGGTTGGCAGTTGGCGGGCGGGCATGGTCCTGTGGATGCCGCACAGCAGGTCGATGATATGATCGCCTTCGCCGATGCCGGGATCACCAGCTTTGACTGCGCCGATATTTACACCGGCGTTGAAGAATTGATCGGGGCTTTCCGCACCGCCTATGGCAATCAGCGCGGCGCAGAGGCTTTGGGCCGCATCAAAGTGCATACCAAACTGGTGCCGGATTTGGCGGCTTTGGCCGTGGTGGACCGTGCCAGCATCCAGCGCAGCGTGGAAACGTCGTTGCAGCGGTTGCGGATGGATCGGCTGGATCTGGTGCAGTTCCACTGGTGGGATTACGAAGTGCCGCGCTATCTGGAAGCGGTCGGTTGGCTGAACGAGATGCGGCTGGAGGGCAAGGTCGATCAGATCGGCGGCACCAATTTCGACACCGCGCGGACGTTGGAAATCATCGGAAGCGGGGTGCCGTTGTTGTCGATGCAGGTGCAGTATTCGTTGCTGGACACGCGGGCGGAGCGATTGCTGGCCAAAGCGGCCACCGCGAATGATATGTGGATTTTCTGCTATGGCACCGTGGCGGGCGGTTTCTTGGGCGATCGCTGGCTGGGATTGGTCGAGCCAGAGCATCCGTTGGAGAACCGCTCGCTGACGAAATACAAGCTGATCATCGACGATTTCGGCGGCTGGGAGTTGTTTCAGGCTTTGCTGCGCTGCCTGCGGGGGGTCGCGGATCGCCATGACACTGATATTGCCACGATTGCCAGTGCCGCGATGCTGGACCGGCCCGCAGTTGCGGCGGTGATCGTCGGCGCACGCAATCGCAGCCATTTGGCGCAGAATTTGAAGGTGGCGGGTTTGGCTTTGACGGCGCAAGATCGGGCGGAAATCGCCGCCGTTCTGGCGCAGGGCCATGTGCCCGAAGGCGACACCTATACGTTGGAGCGTGACCGCAATGGGCGGCACGGCCAGATCATCAAATACAATCTCAATACGGCGTCCTAAAAACCCGCCAACGCGCTGATTTGCCTGCATTTGCGCGGATAACAAAAGGCCAATCCAACAGACGAGGATACGATGAGAAATATACTTCTGGCGAGCGTCGCCGCTTTGACCCTGACGCCTATGGGCGCGCAGGCTTGTGACATCACCGTCGGGCTGGTGCTAGAGCTGACCGGTGAGGCTGGGGCTTATGGTCAGGCCGGGGCGAAATCGGTTGAGATGGCGTTCCGCGATCTGAACGATGCGGGCGGCGTTGCGGGCTGCACGCTGAAAACCGACACGCGCGATAGCCAGACGCAGGCTAACTTGGCGGTGGATGCGGCTACCCAGCTTGTGCAAGTGGCGCATGTGCCTGCGATCATCGGCGGCATCATCTCGCCCATGTCGATCCCGATCCTGACGTCGGTGACCGGGCCTGCCAAGGTGCTGCAAGTTTCTCCCGCCTCGTCCTCGCCTACGCTGACCGAGCTTGGCAAAGACGGCAAAACCAATGGCGTGTTCTTCCGCACCATCACCTCGGACGCGCTGCAAGGCGTGGCTGCGGCGAAGTTCGCGATGGATCAGGGCATGAAGAAAATCGTGATCATCCATCAGAACAACGACTTCGGCGTCAATCTGGTGAAAGAGTTCACCGCTCCCTACACCGCATTGGGTGGCGCTGTGGTTTCGGTGACGCCTTACAACGCCAAGCAATCCAGCTATGCCTCGGAAGTCACCGCGGCTTTGGCGGGTGAACCGGATGCGTTGTACCTGATCTCGGACCCGGTTGATGGGGCGACGATTGCGCGGACATGGATCAGCCAAGGTGGCGTGCAAAAGTTCCTGTTGAACGATGGCATGAACTCGGATGATTTCGTGGCCGCAGTTGGCAAGGAATATCTGGGCGGGGCTTATGGCACCTCGTCGGGCAGTGTCGCTTCGGCCTCGACCGAGTATTTTAACGCCAACTACAACGCGTTCTCGGGGCTGGACCCGGCAGCGCCTGCCGCTGACCGTTCCTACGATGCGGGTGCGTTGGTCGGCTTGGCGATCGCTATCGCAGGCGGCCCGGATGCGGCGAAACTGCCCGACGCGATGCGCAAGGCGGTCGATCCGGCGGGCGAGGTGATTTACGCTGGCAAGGAAGAATTCACCAAGGCGCTGGCGCTGATCAAAGACGGCAAAGCGATCCGTTATGAAGGCGTGATCGGCCCGGTCAACTTTGACCAATACGGCGATATCTCGGGGCCATTCCGGCTGTGGCAGATCGTTGACGGCAAAGTCACCACGATTGGCGAGATGACCACGGCTGACGTCGATAAGGTTAAAGCTGAAGTTAAGTAACCCGATAGGGCGCGGCACCATTTGCCGCGCCCCAACCTAAACTTCGTCGAACAACTCTTTGATGGTCGCAATCAAATTTTCCGGCGAGAACGGTTTTGACAATATCGCCCGGTCGCCATGATCCTTCGGCAGCGCATCGCGGCCATATCCGGTGGCAAAGGCAAACGGAATGCCACGCCCTGCCAGCACCTCTGCGATCTGGTCAACCCGATCCCCGTGCAGATTGGCATCGACCAGCGCCACTTCAAACGCCTCATCCGTCGCCATTTCGCGCGCCTGCTCTAATGTCCGCGCCGGGCCGACGACGACCATGCCTTCGCTGTTTAAGATATCCTCGATATCCATACCGATGATGGCGTCATCCTCTACAATCAGCACGCGCCGCCCGCTCAAGCTGTTTTGCGGAACCTCGCTTACCGAGAAATCCAGCGTTTTGTCATCAATCATCGGGTCCATCAGGCTTGTCCTTTCTGTCACGCTAAGCGGAAGGCGAATGTGGCACGCAAGACCAGTCGAGGTAAGCTCCAGATTGGTTTTGCCGCCTGCACCTTCTAAAGCATGACGTATCAACGTCGAGCCAAAGCCTTCTTTCGTAGGCACCAACAGGTCTTGCACCCCGGTTTCCTTCCAATCAATCACCAGTTCCGGCGACTGAGACGACTCGATACGCCATCGGATTGTGAGCGTACCTCTGGTCCGTGAAAGCGCGCCATATTTTCGCGCATTCGTGGCAAGCTCATGGAACACCAACCCGAGTTGCACAGCGGTATGCGGTTCCAGCCGCACCTCTGGGCCTGACTGCAGGATGCGCGCGTCGCTTTGACCCAGCACAACCTGTTCTTGCAGCAGATCGTCAACGCTCACAGCTTTCATCAGGCCGCGCACCAACAGATCATGCGCCCGCGCCAATGCCTGCACACGGCCCTTAAAGCTCGTGACAAATTCTTTCGGGTTTGCCGAGTGACGCAGCGATTGATCGGCGATGGATTGGATCGTCGCCAGAGTGTTTTTCACCCGATGATTGAGCTCGTTAAACAGCAGCTTCTGCAAATCTTCGCTGCGTTTGCGTTCGGTAATATCGCGCGCAACTTTTGATGCGCCAACGACACGTCCGGTACGATCCCGCAACGGCGATATTGTTACCGACAGATTCACGCGGCTGCCGTCTTTGGCCAGACGCTCGGTATCGAAATGCTCAATCCGCTCGCCCTGACGCAGTTTGCGCTGAATTTCGTCTTCCTCGTGCATAAGTTCAGGCGGAATTATTCGGCTGATATGGGTGCCGAGCATTTCGCGTTCTTCATATCCCATGATCCGCGTCGCGGCCGCATTCCACGAGGTAATGTAGCCGTCTAGGGTCTTGCTTATGATCGCATCTTCCGACGAGGAAACGATCGCAGCCAGCCTGTTTTGCTGCAGATCGCTGGCGTTGCGTTCAGATACGTCCACAACAAGATTGATCGCACCGACAATCTCACCCGCCGCGTTTTTGATCAGACTTGGATAAGATATGAACGAAACGCGCGTGCCGTCAGGACGCTCTGCCGCGGCTTCCGACCCTAACACCGGGTGTCCCTGCCGAAGGGTGACCGCCAAGGGGCATTCCTCATGTCGAAGCGGCGTGCCGTCGGGCAAAAACAACCGCCAAGCGCCGCAATATTTGGCAGTGCCAAGCTTTGGCCGGTAACCCCAAAATTCAGCCGCAGCTTCATTGTAGAAGGTGATATTTCCTGCGCTGTCGGTAATATAAGCCGGAACCAGCAGTGCTGCGAGCAAGTTTTCAGAATGTGCTGTAAGGCTTAGTTCGTTCATTCCGGCTATTCCCAACAATAAAATCGACAATCGAGACGTCTCAACTGACCAGGTAGCATTCACGCTCAAAGAAGCCGCCTACATCGCGATGTTCTGGGGCAAAACACTAACGCACCGTATGGCATAACGGTTCCGTGATTATTTGGCGCTGGCTTGACGGTCTTTTAGGCTTGGCGAAACGGACGGCTTAATCCGAGCGTTTTTGCCATGCCAAAGCGCCACGGAGACTCCATCCCGCGCGAAATGCCGATGCGTGGGCCAGACAGAATGATGGCGGGAGGGATATCCGGCAGCCATAGCGAAAACTCAATGCCGTCAAACGCAGCACCATTATCATCCATTTGAATGCCAAGCGCCTGCGACACGCGACCCGGCCCTGCGCAAAGCAGCGCGGAATTGCGGCGGGTCCGCATCAGATCAACACCGATCTCGGGCTTGATCGCGCGGATAAGCACGGCCTCCCCCGGTCTTGCCACTACATTCAGGCACAGATGGATGCCGTAAGATCGATAAACATAGAGATGTCCCGAAGGCCCAAACATCGCAGCATTGCGCGCGGTTTGGCCCCGGTGACTGTGGGAGGCCGGGTCGTCTTGGGTATAAGCCTCGGTCTCGATGATGGTGCCGCCCGCGCCGCGAACGATCAGACAGCCGCCGATCAACGCACGCGCCAGCGACACGGCATCAAGCTGCGGGTCAAACGGCGGTATCTGCGATTGTCTCATGCGGCCGGTCCTGACGACATTTGAGCGTGGGTAGCTTCGCCCCGAAATCGGTGGTCAGGTTAAGTTAGGTCACTGGGGCGCGGGTTCAAAGCTTTGACGATTGGGGATGGGCGTGAAGCAATGCGCGCAAAAGTAAAGAATTCGTAAACGACCCCTCTTTAACCCATTGATTTATATGCGGCGTAGCAAAGCGCCACACGTGGACAAGCCCACCCAAGATCAGGCATAATTCCGCCATGACCAGCCTGTGCCGCGACTGTCTCACTCAATTTGAAGCCGGAGCCCGCTGTCCAAAGTGCCGCTCTCCGCGCCTGCTTGCCCACGGCGAGATGAATCAGCTTTCCATAGCCCACATGGATTGCGACGCCTTTTATGCCAGCGTCGAGAAACGCGACAACCCCGAGCTGCGCGACAAAGCCGTGATCGTCGGCGGCGGCACCCGAGGCGTCGTCTCAACCTGCTGCTACATCGCCCGCATCCATGGGGTGCGATCCGCGATGCCGATGTTTCAGGCGCTGAAACTGTGCCCTGATGCCGTGGTGGTGAAGCCCCGAATGTCGGTCTACGTGGACGCCTCGCGCGCCATAAGGGCGATGATGGAGGCGCTGACTCCGGCCATCGAACCGCTATCTTTGGACGAGGCGTTCCTCGATCTCACCGGAACCGAACGCCTACACGGCGCACCCCCCGCCGTCGTGCTGGCAGGGCTGGTGAAACGGATGGAGGACGAATTGGGACTGTCCGGCTCGGTCGGGCTGTCGCACAACAAGTTTCTCGCCAAAATCGCATCAGACCTCGACAAACCGCGCGGCTTCTCAATCATCGGACGCGCGGAAACCGAAGCATTCCTGCGCCCCAGATCGGTGCGGATCATCTGGGGCGTCGGCACCGCCGCGCAGGCATCGTTGGAGAAAGCCGGCATCCGCACCATCAGCGACCTGCTGCGCTGGGATCGCACCGATCTGACGGCGCGCTTCGGCAGCATGGGCGATCGGCTGTGGAATCTCGCACGCGGGCTTGATCAGCGCCGGGTGAACCGGGATGAAAAGCTGAAGTCGATCAGCAAAGAGACGACGTTCTTTGAGGATACCACCGATGCCGACCTGCTCGACGGCCATCTGTGGCGGCTGGCCGAGCAAGTCGCCGACCGCGCCAAGGCCAAAGGGTTGGCAGGCAAGACCGTGGCGCTGAAGCTGAAGCGCGCGGATTTCCAGCTGATCAGCCGCCGCCATGCTTTGAGCGACCCCACCCAACTGACCGACCGCATCTATCGCGCCGCCCGCGCGATGTTCGATCAGGCGGGCAATCGCGGGCCGTTTCGCTTAATCGGTGTCGGCATCAGCGATCTGGCACCCGAGGCTGTGGCTGATCTGTCGGGCGATCTGCTTGACCCAACGGCGGGAAAACGCGCCGCAGCCGAGCGGGCAACCGATGCAATCCGCGCCAGATTTGGCCGGGAGGCTATTATTAAAGGGCGAGCCTTGCGCTAGTGGTCGACTCGCACCGCTGCGCTGACGCCACTAGGGCAATCTGCGGTTATTCTGCGGCGAGCGGCAGGCTGGCGCGGCCGATCCCGGTCACATCGGCGATCACTCCGGCCATCAGCGCGCGGAAATCGTCGAAGCTTTCATGCGGCGTGATGGTGGCTTCATCCATGTAAAGCCCGCGATCAATTTCGACTTGGATCACATGCCTGCGCGCCGAGGGCCGACCATAGCTTTGCGCAATGAACGCGCCCGCAAAGGGAGCATTGCGCGCCACGCGCAGACCCGCGCGCTGAAACGCCGCTTCAACCTCGTCCATGACGTGACGCCCGGCAGCGGCACCAAAGCGATCGCCCAGCACCACATCGGGTTTGGGCTGACCGGGGCGACCGTGGCCGTCGATGGCTTCGTGCGGCATGGAGTGGCAGTCGATCAGTACGGCCTCACCAAACTGTGTATGGGTTTCCTCTAACAACTGCCGCAGGGCGCGGTGGTAGGGGTGCCAAACCTCAGTAATCCGGGCCTCTGCCTCGGCCAATGCAAGCTTGCCGCGATAGATCAGCCGACCACCCGACACCACGCGAGGAATCACTCCTAGGCCAGACGAGATGCGCGGATTGTGCGGCACCCGCGCGATGCCTTCGATCACCGCGGGGTCGAACTCATCCGGCGCACGGTTGAGGTCAAGATAAGCGCGTGGCACATCGGCCACCAACAGCGGCGCACCGTGCAGCGTAGCGGCGCCAAACACTTGATCTACAAAGGCATCTTCCGAGGAACGGATGGCATGATCGGACAAGACTGTCTGCGCCAGAAACGCCTCAGAATACGCGCGGCCACTGTGCGGCGAGGCAAACACCACTGCGGTATCCTGCCGCTCTGGTCGATGAATACGGAAGTTCTGCGACACGCCATGCTCCTGTTACGTTGTGATATAACTGCAAAATATCCTTTGCGGATACCCCCCTTTACCCCCTTGAACCGCGCTGCGACTCTGTTTATAGCCCAGCCATCCGACGCGGTTCCGCCCGCGTCCTTTTGTTTGGGCTTTATGGCTTCGGCGAATAGATTGGGCGGGAACGTCAGGTTTGTGGGCGGTTAGCTCAGCGGTAGAGCACTACGTTGACATCGTAGTGGCCACTGGTTCGATCCCAGTACCGCCCACCATTACATGTTCCCTTCGGGGGCATTCGCCGTTCCCGGCAACGGGGGCAACGCTATTAAACTGGCGCGAAGACGCGCCGCGAACAAGGGAGATGCTACGATGAAAGTTGCAAACTCGCTCCGCTCGCTGAAGAATCGTCATCGCGATTGCCAGGTCGTGCGCCGTAAAGGCCGCGTCTATGTGATCAACAAGACGCAAAAGCGCTACAAGGCTCGCCAAGGTTGATACTTGGCAGGTTTATCGCGCACAGCAGCTTCGAATAGGCCGCCGAGAGCAATCTCTGGCGGCTTTTTCAATGTTGCATGGGGTAGAGCGTGCCTGCGTCGGCCTAATGCCGGTTAAGAATGATTAGATTGTCGTGAGGCGCTGTGCGGCTTAGGCGCAACCAGACCTGCCAATATTGGAAGCCAGCACATGCACCCTAACCCCGCCTTTCGTTCGACGCCGTTGCAAGACAACCTCGCCTTCGCCCAGGCGCGGGGGTTTGGGATTTTGTCGGTGAATGGTGCGGATGGGCCTTTGGCGGCGCATGTGCCGTTTTTGATCTCGCCGGATGCTGGGTTTGCCGAGTTGCATCTCGCACGCTCAAATCCGGTAGGGCAGGCGTGTCTGGAGGGGCCAGTTGCGGCGGTCATTATGGTGTCGGGGCCGGACGCCTATATCTCGCCCGATTGGTATGGCTCGGACGATCAGGTGCCGACATGGAATTACATCGCCGTGCATCTGCGTGGCCTGCTGTCGGCTCTGCCCGAGGCCGCGTTGCATCCGCATGTTGATGCGCTGTCAGCCGAGCATGAAAACCGTTTGCTGCCGAAGACGCCTTGGCAGTCGAGCAAAATGTCGCAAGGTGCGATGCCGCGCATGTTGCGGATGATATTGCCGTTTCGGTTTGAAATTGGCTCGGTTGAAGGCACTTGGAAGCTGAACCAGAACAAAACACCTGAGGTGCGTCGCGGTGCTGTGGATCATCTGGCGCAGCAGAGTGACGCGGGATCGCAGGCTATTGCCGCGCTGATGCGGCGGGATTTGGAATAGCGCGAGTGGTTGCTGCGCCAGTTGAGCGCCTTGGTGAATTGATCGAATGCACGAGGCTAGCAACTGACAAGTGTTGTCATGCGAGGGGCAGCGCGGCTTAACTGCCGCAACCTCGAATCACGGCTTTGCATCGGAGAAATCATGCGGCTTTATACATCCCCCGCCACGCCCTTTGGCCGCAAGGTCATGGTGCTGATCATGGAATTGGGCCTGAAAGATCGGGTTGAAGTGGTCAATGTCATGGGCACACCGCTTGCACCGGGGTCGCTGCCAGTCGATCAGAATCCGCTCGGAAAGATCCCGGCGCTGCAAACCGATGATGGGGCGATCTATGACAGCCGGGTGATTTGCCGCTATCTCAACGATCTGGCGGAAGCTGAGATTTACCCAACCGGGCCAGCGATTTGGCCGTGTTTGGTGCGTGAGGCGACGGTGGACGGCGTCCTCGAGGCCGCGCTGGCGATGGCTTACGAGGTGAGGTTGCGCCCGGTGGATAAGCAGTTCCCCGAATGGATCGAAGCGCAATGGGCGAAGGCCGCGAGGGCACTGGATGTGATTGAGGCTCAATGGGGGGAGGTGCTGAACGGCCCGCTAGAGATGCCAACGATCGGGCTGGCTTGCGCGCTGGGCTATCTCGACTTCCGGCACGACGCACGAAATTGGCGGCAGGGGCGGCCCAAATTGGCGGCGTGGGAGGCGGAATTTGCCAAGCGTCCGGCGATGTTGGCGACTCGGCCGGTGGCAGTTTGACGGCGTAAATCCCGACAGAAATGCTTTAATTTCTGCAACGTTGCGGTGGTTGGGATTTTTTTTCCGTAGCTTCAAGGTCGCACATCAGGAAAAGCTGATTTACGCCGCCCCTGCGCGCCTTTGTCCGCTGGACGTCCCAGCTTTCTGTGGCTAAACCCGGGCCTGTAAGGCTTCGGGAAACCGGGGCCGCATAGATATATGGGCCGCACGCCATGCGGCCTTTGAAGGGAGAAGTTCTCGTGTCCCACGCAGACGATCACGCAGGCACCCGCAGGGATTTCCTGTATTACGCAACCGCCGGGGCGGGCGTTGTGGCAACTGGCGCAGCGGTTTGGCCGCTGATTAACCAGATGAACCCCTCGGCAGATACCCGGGCTTTGGCCTCGATCATGGTCGATATCTCGGGCGTCGAAGTTGGCACCCAGATCACGGTAAAGTGGCGCGGCAAACCAGTGTTCATCCGCCGCCGCACCCCGGAAGACATCGAAAAAGGCCGCGCGGTGGCACTGACCGATCTGGTCGATACCAATGCCGAGAACGCCAACCTTGACGCCTCGACCACCGCGGAAGACAAAAACCGCACGTTGGATGAAGCCGGTGAGTGGCTGGTGATGATGGGCGTTTGCACCCATTTGGGCTGTGTGCCTCTGGGAGACGCGGGCGATTTTGGCGGCTGGTTCTGCCCGTGCCACGGCTCGCACTACGATATGGCTGGACGTATTCGCAAAGGACCGGCGCCACGTAACTTGCCGGTACCGGTGGCGAAATTCGAAACCGAAACCACGATCAAGCTGGGATAAGGGACAAAAACATGGCCGGAATTCCGCACGACCACTACGAACCAAAGCCGGGCTTTCAGACCTGGCTGCACAAGCGTCTGCCGATCGTGGCGATTGGCTATGATGTGTTGATGCTCCCGACGCCGAAAAACCTCAACTGGATGTGGATTTGGGGCATCGTGCTTGCTTTCTGTCTGGGCTTGCAGATTGTCACCGGCATTGTGCTCGCAATGCACTACACGCCGCATGTCGATCTGGCTTTCCGCTCGGTTGAGCACATTATGCGCGATGTGAACGGCGGCTATATGCTGCGCTACATTCATGCCAACGGTGCGTCGCTGTTCTTTTTTGCAGTTTACCTCCACATCTTCCGCGGCCTTTACTACGGCAGCTACAAAGCTCCACGTGAGGTGACGTGGATCATCGGGATGTTGATCTACCTCGCGATGATGGCGACTGGTTTTATGGGCTACGTTTTGCCTTGGGGCCAGATGTCGTTCTGGGGTGCTACGGTAATCACCGGCTTGTTCGGTGCTATCCCCGGCATCGGCCCAACCATCCAATAATGGCTGCTGGGCGGCCCTTCGGTGGATAACGCCACGTTGAACCGCTTCTTCAGCTTGCATTATCTGCTGCCCTTCGTGATCGCGGCATTGGTGGCGTTGCACATCTGGTCGTTCCACAACACCGGCAACAACAACCCGACGGGAGTTGAAGTCCGTCGCGGCTCGAAAGAAGAAGCTGAAAAAGATACCGTGCCGTTCTGGCCTTATTACGTGATCAAAGATTTGTTTGCGCTGGGCGTCGTGCTGGTGATCTTCTTCGCAGTCGTCAGCTTTATGCCAAACTACCTTGGCGACCCCGTCAACTACGTTCAAGCCAACCCGCTTTCGACCCCGGCGCATATCGTGCCTGAATGGTATTTCTTGCCGTTCTACGCGATCCTGCGCGCCTTCACCGCCGATGTTTGGCTGGTGCAACTGGTTGAGTTCGTTACCTTCGGCATCGTTGACGCCAAATTCTTCGGCGTCGTAGCGATGTTCGGCGCGATTGCCGTGCTGGCTATGGTGCCGTGGCTGGATACGTCGTCGGTGCGTTCGGGCAAATACCGCCCGAAGTTCAAGGCGTGGTTCGGGTTGCTGGTGATAGACTTCGTGGTGCTGATGTGGGCGGGCGCGCAGGTGCCAAACGAACTGATCGCTTGGATCTCACTGATCGCCTCGGCCTACTGGTTTGCCTACTTCCTCGTGATTTTGCCGCTGTTGGGGGTGCTTGAAAAACCCCTGCCACAACCGGCAACGATCGAAGATGACTTCAAGTCGCACTACGCCAATCCGGCTGAGTGAGAGAAAGGAACTGACTGAGATGTTTCGAAAAATCACAATCAGCGCTGTCTCTGCATTGGCTTTGACGACTGGGGCTCTGACGACTGGCGCTTTGATGACGGGTGCTGCCTTCGCCGCTGAAGGTGGCCATGTTGAAGACGTGGCATTCAGCTTTGAAGGCCCGTTTGGCAGCTTCGATGAGCACCAGCTACAACGTGGGCTTCAGGTGTTTACCGAGGTTTGCTCTGCCTGCCATGGTCTGAATTTCGTGCCGATCCGCACGCTGTCGGATGAGGGTGGCCCGCATCTGCCAGAAGACCAAGTGCGCGCCTATGCGGCGGCCTTCACGGTGACCGATAAGGAAACTGGTGAAGATCGTCCCGGCCTGCCAGTTGACCTTTTCCCGGCCAACACCGGCGCAGGAGCACCCGATCTTTCGCTGATGGCGAAAGCGCGGGCGGGTTTCCACGGCCCTTATGGCTTGGGTATGAACCAGCTGTTCAAAGGGATGGGCGGGCCGGAATACATCGTCGCAATTTTGCACGGTTATACCGGCGAAACCAAAGAGGAAGCGGGCACGACATTTTACGAAAACCACGCGTTCTCAACCGGTTGGATTGCAATGCCGCCGCCGATGGAAGACGGTCAGGTCACCTTCGCTGATGGTGCGCCAAATGACGTGAAGCACATGGCTGAAGATGTTGCGGCATTCTTGATGTGGACGGCTGAGCCAAAGTTGAACGCCCGTAAGGACACTGGCTTTAAGGCTGTGCTGTTTTTGATCGTGCTGACTTCGCTGTTGTATCTGACTAACAAGCGGCTGTGGTCGGGCGTCAAAGGCAAGAAAGCGCACTGATTTCCGCGCCGGCTTTTGGAAAACACGCGTAAAAGAAACCCCGCCTCGCGCGGGGTTTTTTCATGGCTAACCAAGGTAGTCGTGCAGAGCGGGCGGCGGGTCGGCAAACAACTCTGCCGTAGCCACCGGGGCTTGCGCCACCCCGTCCGCGACCAGCACCGTTTTATCCGCGAAGTGCTTGGCATCGTTCGGGTCATGCGTGACCATAAGCACCGCTGCCCCGGTGGCAGTCGCCACTTCATCCAGCAGTTCTAGCATTTCCGCTTTTAGCGCCGGACCAAGCGCCGCGAAGGGTTCATCCAATAGCAGCACAGGTCGCGCCCGGAGCAGTGCCCGCGCCAATGCCGCCCTGCCCTGCTGACCGCCCGAAAGCTGCCCCGGTTTGCGCGCCTGCATTCCGGCAAGGCCAACACGTAGCAAGGCCGTCTCTATTTGTGTCGTCTGAGCTTGGGTCAGTCGCAACGTCGGTGACAGGCCGAGTCCAAGATTTTGCGCCAGTGTTAGGTGCGGGAACAGGTTTTGATCCTGAAACAGAATAGTCAAAGGCCGATCTCCCGGCGCAACTTCGGCCAAATCAGCGCCCTGCCACAGGATGCTGCCCGCTGCGGGGGCAAAAAACCCTGCCAGCGCCATCAGCAATGTTGACTTGCCCGCACCGGATGGCCCGATCAGAGCCACCCGCTCGCCCGCTTGCACTTTCCAGTCGGCGGTCAGGCGAAACTCATCTTGTGTCAGAACCAGATTTTCAAGCGTCAGCATAGTGGCTTCCCAGTCGGTCAAAGGCCCAGAACAACACGAAGCTAAGCGCCACGAGTATCAGCGCGGCGGCAGCAGCTTGCTGCAACCGATACGCCCCGATCAAATGCTGCACGAACAGCGGCAAGGTCGCGCCGCCATCGCCTGCAAACAGCGCAATCACCCCAAGATCGCCCATCGACAGTGCCGCAGCTAAGCCCGCGCCGTAACCCAACGGACGCGCCAGCCGTGGCAAGGTGACGAACCGCAGTATGGTTCGACGTGGCAAGCCAAGGGATTCGGTGAGGCGACCGTAATCGGCCTGCAACTGCCGCGCCTCGGGCAGCAGCAGGCGGAACAGGTAGGGGAGCGTTAGCGTGGCGTTAACGAGAATTGTTATGGCAAGCGCCAGATTTTCGGGGGCGATAAACGGGCGCACCAGAAGGAAAAGACCGGTTCCAAGCACCAATGAACTCGCCGCAAGCGGTAGCATCGCGGCCAATTCTATCATCCGGCTTTTGCTATGCGCCGCGCCATTGGCCAAAATTAGCGCAGCACTGGTCGCCAGCACCGCCGACACTATTGCGACCGATACCGAGCGTAACGCTGCAGGCCAAAGCCCGTTCGGCAGGGTTGTGAGACCGGGCAAACCCTTGATAACTACCGCCAGCAAAGGCGCAAACAGGAACACCGCGGCGACAATGACGGCGATAATATCCAAAGCCCGCCGCCAGCCATTTGGTGCGCTGATCTGCAAATGCCTGCTTAGCCCCGCGCCAAAGCCTTGCGGTAAAGTCAGTCGCGCCGCAGCCAAAGTGATCGCAGCACACAGCGCAAACTGCACCGCCGCGAGCAGTGCCGCGCGACCCAGATCGAACTCAAACCGCAACGATTGGTAGATCGCAAGCTCTAGCGTGCTGGCCTTCGGACCACCGCCCAGCATCAAAGCGATGGCGAAACTCGCGAGGCAAATGAGAAGGATCACCGCGAAAATCCCCGGCAGTCGGGCGCGCAACATCGGCGCTTCGAGATGGCGAAACTGTGCGCTCGGCGGCAGGCCCAGCGATTGCGCCAGCCGGAACCGCTCCGCGGGGATCGCCTGCCAGCCGTGTAGCAGCATTCGCGTCGCCAGCGGCAGGTTGAAGAAAACATTCGCGAGCACAATGCCGTGGAGGCCAAAGATTGAAACCTCGGGTAGCCCAAACCATGCCAGCCCGGTATTGATCGGCCCGCCCCGGCCAAACACCGTCAGCAAGCCCATCACCGCCACCACGACAGGGAGCACAAACGGCGCGGCGAGCAGGCTGATCAGCGCACCGCGCAAAGGGAAGCGACGACGGAACAGCGCCCGCGCCACCGGGATCGCCAACAGGCTGGACACTGCCGCAGAGAGGCTGGCTTGCAGCAAGGTAAAGCGCAGGGCTTGCAGATCGGCGGGGGCCAAAGCGAAGCTGTCCGCGCGTGCGGCTACCATCGCAGCACTGCCTAAAACCAGCGCGGCGATGGCTATGCTCAGCCCGAGGGCTGGCGTTACTTTGACAGCGCTGCTTGCCATTCCGCAATCGCAGGTGCTCGGGCGGCTTCGGCATCGGCAGCCGTCATAAGCAGCGATTTCGCCGGTTGAATGAGGGTTTCAAACCCCTTCGGCAAACCTTCCGCCGGGGTCTTCGCCGGATACATCCAGTTTGTCGTGATCAGCGTCGATTGCGCGGCATCCGCTGTGAGGTACGCGAGGAACGCATCCGCCAGCGCGGGTTGCTTTGAAGTCGCCAGCTTGCCCGCCACTTCGACCTGCATGTAATGACCCTCGGTGAAGCTCGCCGCGGCCTTGGTGTCATCACTTTCGGCGATGAGATGGTAGGCGGGCGAGGTGGTGTAGGACAGCACCATATCGGCCTGCCCCTCGGTGAACATGCCGTAAGCTTCCGACCAGCCGGGGGTGACGGTGATGATGTTATCCGCGAGATCGGCCCAGATTTGCGGGGCTTTGTCGCCGTAAGCGGCCTTCACCCACAAAACCAGCCCGAGTCCGGGGGTGGAGGAGCGCGGGTCTTCGATCACGACTTTCAGGTTGGAAGCCGCCAGTTCCTCGAATGAGGTCGGCGGTGTGGTGACTTTGGTTTTATCGTAGACGAAGGCGAAGTAGCCCCAGTCGAAGGGGATGAAGTTCGGGTCTTCGAACGGCACCGGCAGGGTGTTGGCCTGGGCGGTTACGGGGGCGAACAGGCCGGTTGCGGTGGCGTCGGCGGTGAGGTTGGTGTCGAGGCCGACGACGAGATCGGCTTTACTGTCGGCACCCTCTAGTTTGACGCGGGCTAAAAGAGCCGCGCCGTCGCCTGCGGTGATGAATTTCACGTCGCAGCCGCAGGTGGCCTCGAAACCCTTCTCGATTGCGGGGCCGGGGCCCCACTCGGAGGTGAAGCTGTCGTAGGTCAGCACGGTTAAAACGGGCGTGTCAGCCAGTGCGGGCGAGGCGAAAATAGCGAGGCCCGCAGCGAGGAGTTTGGTGGTCATCTTTCTCTCCAACGTTGCGACGGAAACGGTCGGGGATGGAGAAATCCATGCACCTTCCCTCCGCCGGTATGATCCGGTTCAGGTTCGACGGGTTCGCTTTCGCATCTCAGCCTTCGGCTCGTTTTTGGTGAAACGACCGACGGCTCCCCGAGGTATGGCGAAGCATACGGAAATGGATTGTAGGCGCAAGGGGGAGTTTGATTTTTGGGTGTGTCCACGTGTGGCGGGACTTTGGTTTTAATGATTTCAATGGGTTAAGAGGGGGTGGTTAATAATTTTTTAAGGTTTGCCGCAGATTGAGGGCGCTTGCCTTGCGTTGTGTGCGCGACCCTTTACGGCTTGCGAAACCTCCGGCGCGGTTAACCTTGGCTTAACTTTCGGATGCGAGAACGAGTTAAGCAAGTTGGATCATATGCCGATATGGTCGGCCGGATTTACAGTTTGTCTTACGGTCACAATCTTAATGTTCTGCGCGGGTTGATTAGTAGGGCAGCACTTAGCCAAGCCGAAGTCTGCGTTTGCGGTCCTTGTTGAATGCCGTCTGACGGCATATCATTAAACGAAACAGGATAATAAAATGAGCAGTTCATCTTTTCGGATCGCCTTTGAGGGCGTGCCGTTTGAAAACGGTGAAATTGCTGTGAGCGATCTCGCGCCAGCTTTGCTTGCGCTGGGTGAGGTGGTCCAAGCTGCAAACAAGGCACTGAATGGCAGTCGTGCTGAAGCACGGCTCAAACTTCGGGCCACGAACGTGGGCAGCTTTGAGGCATTGCTAAGTGTCGATTTGTCGATGCTGGATGCGATCAAGGATATGTTAGATGCGGTCGTCGACAACCCGGAACGCGTAGTTGCAGCGACTGATCTTCTTGAACTACTTTTGAAGGCGGGCACTGTCGTTGGTGGCACAGTGTTCGGCTTGTTCCATGCGGTGAAATTTCTCCAAGGCAAGAAGCCTGAAAAAGTTGAAAATCGCAGTGATGGCTTCACTGAAATAACCGTGAACCATACCACAATCATAGTGGATCGGCGCACTGTGACGCTGTTGGAAGATTTTCAAACGCGTGAGGCTTTGGAAAAATTCAGCGAGAAAGCTTTAAGCATCGAGGGCATTGAGGCACTCCGCCTCGGTGACAATGGCGTTGAAGCGAGCCTTGTTCTGACCCCTCGTGATCGTCTTTCGTTTCAGGTTCCCACGCCGAGCGAAGATGATGAACGCGTTGAGGTCGTGGAGCGCGAGGTGTTGTTGAAGATCGTGACCTCGCATTTTCGCGATGGGTATAAATGGCGTTTTACGGACGGCGGCGAAAAGGCTTTTACTGCTGATATCGAGGACACGAATTTTTTGAACGATGTATTGGAAGCGAAGCTGTCACTGTCTGCCAATGATACGCTTAGATGCCGCATTCGGGAAGAGCAGCGGCTAACGACTACTGGTTTGACTAAAGAAATCAAAGTGTTGAGAGTCATCGAGCATATTCCGGGCGCGCGGCAACTGAAGCTGATATGACGGTGAAATATCCGCGACCTGCGCGGGGTGATTGAGCGTGAGCGTGCCGGGGTCGGGGTGTTTCTGACGCTGACCAAGCCGACCAAACCGATGATAACCGAAGCGGCCGGGGCGGGGTTGTTTGAACTGCCCGGTTTCGCCTCAGTTCCCCGGATGCAGATTGTAACGATCAAGGATGCGATGGCATTGCGCGACCGGGCGGTGCGTCTGCCTGCGCGGCGCGACGATGGCTTCAAGAAGGCGGCGAAGGAAGTTGATGGCTCGGCGCAGGGGGCGTTGGCGCTTTGAGGCAGTTTGCGCGGTTAACCACAGAGGATGTGGATAACCGGCGCAGTTGCTCTAAAGCCGAGTTTTCTCTGTGGTAAGAGCCGTTGGCGGCTAACTCCGCTAGGCGCTGAAATAACTCCCCGCCGGATCGAGATCGGCCAGCAAACCCGGATGTTCGGGTTTCCAGCCAAGCTGCGTCTGTGTCAATTCGGAAGACGCGGGGCAATCCAAGCCTGCGAAACCTCCGAACCAGCCGAAATGTTCGGGCGGTTGTGCGGTTACGGGGAGGTTCAGGCCGTTGCCGATAGCGGTGGCGGTGTCGCGGAAGGCAATCGCTTGCTCGCCGACGCCGTGATAGCGCGCGCCGGTTTCGCCGCGTTCCAAGGCCAAGCGATACAGGCGGGCGGCGTCCAAGCGGTGGACGGCGCTCCATTGGTTTTGACCGTCGCCGATATAGCCAGCGCAGCCCTTTTCGCGGGCGAGGTTGATCAGCAGTGGCACGAAACCATGATCGCCCGCGCCGTGGACCGAGGGCGACAGCCGGACAACGCGGGTATTAACGCCGATTGCCTGCGCCGCGTCGGCGGCTTGCTCGGACGCCGCGCGCGGGTGGTGGTTATTCGGGCCAACGCGGGTGGTCTCAACGGCAAGCTGGCCGGGGGAGACCAAAGCCGTGCCGCTGGTGATGACTAGGGGGCGATTGCTACCCGCCAACGCATTTCCCAAAGCGGCAATCACGCGGGCATCCAGCGCGCACATCTCGGCGAAGCGGGTGAAGTCATGCACAAAGCCGGTATGAATGACGCCCTCGGCTTGGGTGGCCCCCGCGCGCAAACTGTCTAGGTCTTCGAGATCGCCGCGATGAACCTCTGCACCCGTAGCCGCAAGGGTGGCGGCGGAAGCGTCTGAACGCGCCAAACCGAGCACCTGATGGCCCGCCTCGAGCAAATCTTGCACCACCGCCGAGCCTACAAATCCGGTCGCTCCAGTTACAAAAACACGCATGATTCATGTCCTTTCTGATTGTCATGCGGAGTATATGGCGCGATTATTATGCGGGTAAAGTTGGGAGATTATCCCGGTATAAAGGGTAACAGGATGAGCAACGCGTTAGGTCTGTATCTGCGGGATCGTCGGGGGCGGCTGGACCCGGTGGCCTTGGGGTTTCCGGCAACGCGCAGGCGCACTCCGGGTTTGCGGCGCGAAGAGGTGGCTGCGCGGGCGCATGTCTCGGCGACCTGGTATACGTGGCTGGAGCAGGGGCGCGGCGGTGCGCCCTCGGCTGATGTGCTGGACCGGATCGCGCGGGCGATGCTGCTGACCGAGGTGGAGCGCGAGCATATCTATCTTTTGGGTCTGGGGCGCGCGCCGGAGGTGACGTTTCGCACCGTGGAGGGCATCACGCCCCGGTTGCAGCGGGTGCTCGATGCGTTGGAGAGCAGCCCGGCGATGCTGCGCAATGCGATGTGGGATGTGGTGGCGTGGAACCGCGCGGCGGCGGTGGTGCTGGGGGATTATGGCGCGATGGCGGTGGCGGATCGCAATATCCTGCGGCTGCTGTTCTGCAATCCGGCGATCAGGGCGCGGCAGGTGAATTGGGAGCATGATGCGCGCTTCGTGGTGGCCTCCTTCCGGGCGGAAGCGGTGCGGGCGGGGGCTTCGGCGCAGGTGGCGGCGTTGGTGTCGGAGATGACGCAGGCAAGCGCGGAATTTGCCCGCATATGGGCCGAGAATGATGTGCGGGGGTCGTATGGCGAGATCACCAAGCAGGTGCGGCATCCGGTGGCGGGGCTGATCGGGCTGGAGCCATCAAGCTTTGCGGTGGAGGGGCGGCCCGATCTGGCCTTGGTGATTTATAACCCGAGTGGGGATGCGGATCGCGATAAGGTGCGGGGTTTGCTGGAGTTGTGACGATAAATCTTCAGTCTGGCGCGGCTTTGGCCTATTGGGATGGCAAAGAGGAGCCTTGATATGAGCCTGAACACCTTCGGTCATCTGTTTCGCGTCACCACTTGGGGCGAAAGCCACGGGCCTGCGATTGGCTGCACGGTGGATGGCTGTCCTCCGGGGATTACGCTGTCTGAGGCGGATTTGCAGCCTTGGTTGGATCAGCGCAAACCGGGGACAAGCAAGTTCACCACGCAGCGGAAAGAGGCGGATGAGGTGCGGATTTTGTCGGGGGTGTTTCAGGGCGTCACCACGGGGACGCCCATTCAGTTGATGATTGAGAACACCGACCAGCGCAGCAAGGATTACGGCGATATCGCGCAGGCGTTTCGGCCGGGCCATGCGGATATCACCTACCATCAGAAATACGGCGTGCGGGATTATCGTGGCGGCGGGCGGTCGAGCGCGCGGGAGACGGCGTCTCGGGTGGCGGCTGGGGGTGTGGCGCGGGCGGTGCTGGCGTCATTGGTGCCGGGGCTGGCGATCTCAGGCTATATGGTGCGGATGGGGGTGATGGGGATTGATAGGGCGCGGTTCGATGCGGGCGTGATCGGCAGCAACCCGTTCTTCTGTCCTGATCCGGGGGCGGTGCAGGGCTGGGCGGAGTATCTGGACGGGCTGCGGCTAAGCCACAATTCGGTGGGGGCGGTGATTGAGGTGACGGCCTCGGGTGTGCCTGCGGGCTTGGGCGCGCCGCTTTATGGCAAGCTGGATTCCGATCTGGCGGCGGCGATGATGTCGATCAATGCGGTGAAGGGGGTGGAGATTGGCGACGGTTTCGATACCGCCACTTTGACCGGGGTTGAGAATGCCGATGAGATCAGGATGGGGGCTGCGGGGCCGGAGTTTTTGTCGAACCATGCGGGGGGGATATTGGGCGGCATATCCTCGGGGCAGCCGGTTGTGGTGCGGTTCGCGGTGAAGCCGACCTCGTCTATCCTGACCCCCCGGGCGACGATTGATGCGACCGGGGCCGAGATTGATCTTGTCACCAAGGGCCGCCACGACCCTTGCGTGGGGATCAGAGCGGTTCCGGTCGGCGAGGCAATGATGGCCTGCGTTTTGGCCGACCATGTGTTGCTGGACCGAGGCCAGACAGGTGGGGTTCGGGGTGTGATTGGGTAGGCTCCCAACTTGGGAGGTTATTTTGTTGTTTTATTTCAGTGTGTTGGGGTGATGGATTTAACGATTTGTTAAGGTTTGAACGCATTACAACGATGCGCATCAAACGATTCGGCCGCTCAGCGCCGCTTATACCACTCATAATTGAGTGGCATTGCCATGCGATAGTTCAATATTTATTTAGGCGACGCAGATCGCATAAGTTGTCCGGCTTCCCGCTCGGTAAGGAGATTCATGGACCTGAGCGCGCTACGATATTGCTGGCGAAATTTCTCTGCCTCCGGAGTGGCACTAATCGAACGTGCTTTCTCCCTTTCGCGCCGCACCACTTCCGTCATGTCTTCAACCAGCCTTTCGGTTGCGCCCAACATGTCATTATCCATCCCGATCACCTCCCACGGCGCTCAAAAAAGCGCGAATTGATTTCTGGGCTGAAGTAGTGCTTTCGCTTCACCCATACTAGCCCTTCTGAACGAGTTATTGCAGCTACATCCACAGGCCCACCTACAGTTTCCGACGGTTTAGTGACTTTTTCCTTTAGAGACTGCAAATTTATAAGAGTTTCTGCCAGCGTGCTCATCTCGTCGATGGGTAACACGCCCACAACACGACGCAACGGTACATAGTGCTGAGCGCGTGCGTAGTCGAATAGCCCATCTATTATCTGCTTCACAGCTTTGCCTACAAACGCGGATTTGTCTTCTTCGGACACGACCCCACCAACTGATGCAGCCACGCTGTCAACTAGGGCGTCACAGTGCTTTGTCGAGTCGCGGGCAATGGATCCAAGAACATCATCGCTAAATCCCATGCGTAGCGTGTCGATCATGGACGTTTGAGCATAGCCCGAAATAATCGCTGGCACATCATAACTAGTTCCTTCTAGAACCCGTTCGGATTCGCAAAAGTGGTCATACCAAAATTGGCAATTCTTAAGATGTACCACTTCTGGAAAAACGGAATGATCGCCAAACCCCGCCATAACCAAACCGGTCGATGGACTGATGCTCTTAATGTCCTCTAGCGCGATGCCGAGAATAATGTCTATTTCTGGCTCCGAAAGAGGCTCAAACGTAAGCTCGATTATGCCGAGCCATTCGTTGAATTTCTCCTGAGTAGCATCACCAAATATTTGACGAAGGCTTGAAATATTTTGGAGATTAAATTTTACTTTATCTTGGTCAACCAGACCATTTTGCAGAAGGTTGTCAAAGTACGCACGAAGATCGGCAACCTTTCCCGCCTTATGATCCTCGCGAAAGTTCACCAGCACTTTAAGAATAGATCTGTTTAAAACATCCTCAAACTCTGCTCGACGTGCTTCCGCCGGAAATATCCGTTGATCGTTGTTAATAAAAGTAAGAAATTCATCTGCATAGCCCGCTACGCTATTGAAAGATTTTGAGCCCAACGTGCGCCGAAACTCTTTGATTACAACCTCCCAAGGCACATGCAAAGCGTCCACGGAATTGTAAATCATTATGCCCACGGGGTGGTGATCCGTAAGCTGAAATATTTTGTTTGCACCTTTAAAGTATCTTACTTCGTCGGCGTTGCCGTTCCAGTATGTAACAGTTGTGGCACTGTCAGCTGCCAAGACCACACCAAGCCTGTTCATTAGGCAAATTTCTGAAGTCACAAAAACCCCGCGATAAAAAGGTATCTGCGAATCACTCTGGCACACGGTGCGAATCATGTCACTCGATTCATCGCCTGCGCTTGCAAACTCTGTTACCGCAACAATTCACATTCAAAATGCAACGCAAACGCCCCTACTCCGGCCGAAACAGTCGCTGATCTCGTCTATCACGTCGTCGATGAGGCCACCGCTGCGCGCGTGGTGGCCGGTGAGTTTCAGCGACGAGCCGTTCGTGCATTTCTCTCGCCGGATTGCCAGCCCCCGTTTTAAGGTCCACAGGCCACGCGTGTCAGGCCCGAGAAAATCCCCGCCCTATCGCACGATTAAGCTGCCGCGCCTCCGCCCCTAAATCGTCCGCGTCAGCCGCAGCGCGTCGTAGATGGCGGCGTGGATGTTGCGGGCCTCGACGGCGTCGCCGATGCGGAACAGTTGAAAGCCAGCCGGGCCGCCGCCGTAGGTTTGCGGTTGGCTGGCGATTAGGGCGTCGTAATCGACCGCTCCGAGGTTGACGGATTTCGGCTTCAGATCGAAGTAGATATCGGCGAGCGGCTGGGTGCCGTGGTTGACGACGATCTGGTCGTAGTGGCTGGTTTTGCCCAAGGTCATGTAATCGGAATCGACGGTGGCTTTGATCTGATTGCCGTCTTTCTCGACTCCGGTCAGGCGGTAAGTCACTGTGAAGGTGGTGTTTTTATCTTGCAGCGCGCGCATATAGGGGACGAGGTTCATCGCCATAACCTCGGGCGCAAAGCTGCGGTCGGGGGTCATAATCTCTACCTTGGCACCGGCTTCGGTCAGGGTTTGGGCGGCTTGCAGGGCGGTATGGTCGCCAGCATCGTCGTAAAGCAGCACGTTCGAGCCGGGTTTGACGTCGCCGGACAGGATATCCCAAGCGGAAACCGTGAGGTCGTTGCCGAATTTCAGGATGTCTTTCTCGGGCAAACCTCCGGTCGCGATGATCACCACGTCGGGGTTTTCGGCTAGAATTTCATCAGCCTCAGCCCAAGTGTTGAAGCGGAACTCGACGCCGAGGGCAGCGCATTGCGACATGCGCCAGTCGATGATGCCGATCAGTTCGGCGCGGCGTTTGGTTTGCGCGGTCAGGCGGACTTGGCCACCGGGTTGGCTGGCGGCTTCAAACACGGTTACTTTATGGCCCCGCTCGGCGGCGACGCGGGCGGCTTCCAGACCAGCCGGGCCTGCGCCGATCACAACGACTTGGCGCTTGGTGGCGGCCGGGGTGATGGCGTGCGGCTGGGATTCTTCGCGGCCGGTCGAGGGGTTGTGGATGCACAAAGCCATGCCGCCTTGGTAAATCCGGTCGAGGCAATAGGTGGCGCCGACGCAGGGGCGAATGTCATCCTCGCGGCCCTCGACGATCTTCTGCACGATATGCGGATCGGCCATGTGGGCGCGGGTCATGCCGACCATATCAAGCTGGCCGGTGGCAATGGCGTGGCGGGCGGTGGCGACATCGGGGATGCGGGCGGCGTGGAAGGTGGGCAGACCGACTTCGGCGCGGATACGGCCTGCGAAGTCAAGGAACGGCGCGGATTTCATGCCGTGGATCGGGATCACATCGGTCATCGCGGCATCGGTGAAAATGCGGCCTTTGATGATGTTCAGGAAATCGACGAGACCGGAGTCGCGGAACATTTTACCGATTGCAACGCCTTCATCGGCGGAAATGCCGCCTTGCTCGACTTCATCAGCGGTATAACGCACCCCCAACAGGAAGTTTTCCCCCACACGTTTACGGCAAGCGGCCAGCACATCCATCGCGAAACGGGCTCGATTTTCCAAGCTGCCGCCGTAGGGGGCGTCGAGGGTGTTGGTGAAGGGGGACATGAACTGGTCCATCAAATGGCCGTAGCACTCGAACTCCACCCCATCGAGACCCGCGTCTTTCATGCGTTCGGCGGCGTCGGCGTAGTCGGTGATGATGCGTTCGATATCCCAATCTTCGATCACCTTTGGGAAGGCGCGGTGGCTGGGTTCACGGGATGCACCTGCGGCGACGACCGGCAGCCAATCGCCTTTGTCCCAGCGGGTGCGACGGCCCAAATGGGTTAATTGGATCATCACGGCGGCCCCAGCCTCGTGGCAATCATCGGTGAGTTGCTTCATCCATTTCACTACCTCGTCCTTGTAGGCGAGGATGTTGTTGAACACGGGCGGTGAGTCTTTCGACACCGCTGCCGAGCCTGCGGTCATGGTTAAAGCGACGCCAGCCTTGGCGCGTTCGAGGTGGTAGAGGCGGTAGCGATCCTTCGGCATCCCGTCTTCAGGATAGGCGGGTTCGTGACTGGTTGTCATGATCCGGTTGCGCAGGGTGAGGTGTTTTAGTTGAAAGGGTTGCAACAGGGGATCACTGGACATTTGGGCCTCGCGCTGGCTGGGTTTTGCTCAGGAAAACAGGAATCGACATATGTGTCAAGTTTTCTGTGTTGAGGTTGAAAAGATGCGGCGCGCGGCTTAGTCTGGCGGGATGGATACTGGTCAAACATCAGAACGCGGTTGGCGTGGCACGCCGGAATTATGGCTGGACGCGGCCTATGATCTGTTGGTTGAAGGCGGGGTGGAGGCGGTTAAGGTGATGCCGCTGGCCGCTAAACTCGGGCTATCACGGACCAGTTTCTATTGGCATTTCGCCGATCGTGAGGCGCTGTTGGCGGGGCTGATCGCGCGGTGGCAAAGTCAGAACACAGCCAATCTGATTGCGCGGACCCAAGCGCCAGCGGCGACGATTGCCGAGGCGATGCTGAACGTGAACGATTGTTGGATCACGCCCGCGCTGTTTGACAGCAGGATGGAGTTTGCAATTCGCACCTGGGCGCTGACGGATGCGGCCTTGGCCGAAGTGTTGCGGGCGGCGGATCTGGCGCGCGTTAAGGCTCTAACTGGCATGTTCGAGACGTTTTCTTATCCGGCGCTGGAGGCTCGGGTGCGGGCGCAAACAGTGTATTTGACGCAAGTTGGGTATATATCAATGCGGACAGAGGAGCCGATGGAATATCGGCTGCATAGTATCCCGGATTATGTTTTGATTTTCACCGGCATAGCCCCGACGGCAATAGAGTTGGCAGCGTTTCGCGCCCGACATCGCGCGGTTTAGCTGCGCGCCTCTGCCAACAGGGCGTTTGCGGCATTCAGTAGAAGTGGGATGTCGCCGCCAATGCCGAGGAAGGTCACGCCCATGTCGCGATAATGTTTGGCGCGCGCGAGATCGAAGGTCAGGATACCTGCCGCTTTGCCACTGGCAATGATTTGGCGCATTGCATCGTCGATGGCGGCTTGTACTTCGGGCGCTTCGGTGTTGCCGGGGAAGCCCATATCGGCGGCGAGGTCTGAGGGGCCGATGAAAATACATTCGATATTGGAGAGCGTTAGGATCGCGGGCAGCGCCGCGAGGCCAGCGCGGCTTTCGATTTGCAGGATCAGGCAGGTTTCGGCGTTAGCGGTGGATAAATAGTCACTAACACGGCCAAAATCAGCGGCCCGCGCCACGGCAGCGCCAAGACCACGCACGCCTTCGGGTGGATATTTCATCGCAAGCGCCATTTGTTTGGCGTGATCGACGCTTTCGATCATTGGCACCATCACGGTTTGGATGCCGAGGTCGAGGACTTGCTTTATCAGATGCGTCTCACCGACCGGGATACGCACGATTGTGCTGGTACGGGTCGCGATGGTCTGGGCTTGGGTTAGCATTGTGGGGATGGAATTCGGGCCATGCTCGCCATCAATGAGCAGCCAATCAAAGCCGCATCCCGAAAGCAATTCGGCAGAATACGGGCTGGCAAGGTTGAGCCAGATGCCGAATTGCGGGATTTTCGCGGCGAGGGCGGCTCTAAGGTGGTTTATCGGCGCGGGCATTTGGGCTCCTTTTGCAATTCGGACTGCTCAAGATTGATAGCATGGAAGAAGCGGCCAGAAAGGGCGATTGAGCCGGTTAGCCGCTAGAAATGTAACAGCCTGTTGGGTCCAATTAGCGCGCTAAAGGTGCGGAGTGCATTGACCTTTGCGTCAAAGACATAAATCCTATTCAATCGAAACAGATAAGTGGAATGTGCGCCTTGGTGCGGCGTTCGGGTGTAGTCAGGGTCGTATTCATGTCATTTTTCACTGCTCATCGCGTCACTGCTATTGTTGTGCTGGTCGCCGCCGCTGCTTGGGTGGCAACGGGCGAGTTTTCGGCTGTGGGTAGCGAAGAAGCAAAACCCGACGCTGACGTAGCGGGTCAAAGCGCCGAGGCGGCCGAGGCGCCTGAGGCTGCGGTGCCAGTGCAACGGACGGTGGCGGCGGTGGTCCCGACATTCATTGATTATGCGCGCGAAATCCGCGTTTCAGGGGCAACGGAAGCCGATAAGCAGGCGGTGCTGGCGGCGCGTGCGGCGGGGATCGTGCATGAGTTGGGTGTGAAGCAGGGCGGTGAGATTGCGGCCGATGCCCTGGTCGTGCGGCTGGAAGGCTCGGAAGTTTTGGCAGGGGTCGAGACGGCGCAGGCGGCGCTGGAGCAAGCGACCGAAGAATTGCGGATCGGGCAAACTCTGTATGACAGGGGCAGCTTACCCGAGTTGGAGTTGATCTCACGCCGGGCGCGGAAGGCTGCGGCGGAGGCTGCGCTGTCGGAGGCCAGAGCCGCCGAGGATCGTCTGCTTTTGAAAGCGCCGTTTGCGGGGACTGTGGATACGGTCGATGTGGAAGTGGGCGAATGGGTACAGGCAGGCGCGGCGATTGCAACAATTCTGGCGCTGGACCCGATTGTAGTGAAAGCCGAAGTGAGCGAGCGCGACGTAGCGTTCGTGTCGATCGGCTCGAAGGCCAAGGTGCGGCTGGTTGATGGGGCAGAACTGGAAGGCGCCGTGCGGCATGTGTCGGCGCAAGCTTCCGCCGCGACGCGGACGTTTGAGGTGGAGGTGGCGCTGCCCAATGCCGATCACGCAATCCCTGCGGGCATGACGGCAGAGGTGCGGCTATACACGGCTCCGGTGCCCGCTGTGCTGGTGCCTCGGTCAATTATTACCATTAACGAGGATGGCGTGATTGGTCTGCGGGTGGTTGGGGCTGACAGCAAAGCCGAGTTTGCGCCGGTGACGGTGATTGACGATGGCGAGGCGGGCATGGTGGTGACGGGCGTGCCGAAGGACAAAAAGGTGATCGTCGCGGGGCAGGATCTGGTGACGGATGGCGATGTGGTGACGGTGTCGGAATTGACTCCGGCACAAGCGGCTGAGGCGATGAAATGAAGCTGGTAGAACTTGCTATCCGCAATGCGCGGCTGACGATTTCGGTGCTGGTGTTCCTGATTTTGTCGGGGGCGCTGGCGTATTACACCATCCCGAAAGAAGCCGAGCCGGATGTGCAAATTCCGATCATCTATGTGTCGATGACGCTGGACGGGATTTCGCCGGAAGACAGTGAACGGCTGTTGCTGCGGCCGATGGAAACCGCGCTGAAGTCGATCCAAGGTATCAAGAAGATGACCGCGACCGCGTATCAGGGTGGCGGCAATGTGTTGTTGGAGTTTCAGGCCGGGGCGAACCTCGCCAAAGCGAAGTCGGATGTGAAAGATAAGGTTGACGATGCGCGGCCCGATCTGCCTGCCGAGGTGGATGAGCCGACGGTGAACGAGGTTAACCTGTCGGAGTTTCCGGTGCTGGTGGTGACCTTGTCGGGCGATGTGCCGGAACGCACGCTGAACGCCACGGCGCGGGCGTTGCGCGACCGGATTGAGGATATTCCGGGTGTGCTCGACGCCGCGTTGCAGGGTGTGCGCGAGGATGTGGTTGAGATCGTGATTGATCCGGCCAAGCTGTCATCCTACGGGCTGCGGCCCGATACTATGATTGCGGGCTTTTACGCCAATAATCGGCTGATAGCGGCGGGATCTTTGGAGGGGGCTGAGGGGCGTTACGCCATCAAAGTGCCGTCGCTGATTGAGACGGTGCAGGATTTGGCCGGAGTGCCGGTGGTAGCTGAGGGCAATGCGATTGTGCGGGTCAGCGATCTGGCGGAAATCCGGCCGGCGCTGAAAGATCCGACGACGATCACCCGGTTGGACGGCAAGGCTGCGGTGGCGATCGAGGTTTCAAAGCGGATCGGCTCGAACTTGATTGATACGGTGGATACGGTGAAGGCTGTCACCGCCGAGTTGCAAAAGCAGATGCCGCCGGGGGTGGTGGTGTCGTTTTCTCAGGATAAATCGACGACGATCCGGCAGTTGTTAAGCGATCTGCAAAACTCGGTGCTGACGGCGGTGGTGCTGGTGTTCATCGTGATTTTGTATGCGCTGTCGGTGCGGTCGTCGATTTTGATCGGCTTGGCTATCCCGTCGTCGTTCCTGATGGGGATTTTGGGGCTGTCTTTGGCGGGGCTGACGGTGAACCTTGTGGTGCTGTTCAGTCTGATCCTCGCGGTGGGGATGCTGGTGGATGATGCCATCATCGTGGTGGAATATGCCGAGCGCCGGATGGGTGAGGGCATGGACAAGCGCGATGCGTTTGCCGAAGCCAGCCATAAGATGTCTGGGCCGGTGATAGCCTCCACCCTGACGCGGATTGCTGCGTTCTCACCCTTGCTGTTCTGGCCGGGAATTGTCGGCGAGTTTATGAAATACATGCCGATCACGCTGATCGCGACGCTTTCGGCTTCAATGCTTTATGCGCTGATCTTCGTGCCGACTTTGGGCGCGATTATCGCCAAACCGTTCCCGCATCCGCCGCAGCATAAGGATGGCGCGTATATGTGGGTGGTGGGCAAGGCTATTCGGCATCCGTTTGTCGTGCTGAGCATTGCCATCGCAACGCTGGTGGCGGTGCCTTACACCTATACGCATATGGGCAAGGGCGTGGAGTTTTTTCCGAATGTCGAGCCGGATTATGGGCTGCTGTATGTGAAGGCGCGCGGCAATCTGTCGATTGATGAGATGGACGTGCTGACCCGGCAGGCCGAGGCGCGGATACTCGGCTGGCCGGGGCTGAAGACGGTTTACACGCGGGTGGGTGCTCCAGGTCAGGGGGCGAGCGAGGCTCCACCAGATACGATTGGCACCATTCAGTATGAGTTTGTCGATTGGCGTGAACGCAAGCCAGCGAATGACATTCTGGCTGATCTGCGGGTGGCGATGCAGGGCATTCCCGGCGTGGATATTGAAGTGTCCGTGCCCGCAGCGGGGCCGCCGACGGGCAAGGCCATTCAGATTGAGCTGTGGGCGGACGATCCGGCGGGGCTGAACGATGCGGCGCGCGCGATTGCGGAAAAGCTGAAGACTATCCCGAACGTGATCGACGTGGCGAACGGTCTGCCGCTGCCGGGTGTGGATTGGGAACTGATGGTAGATCGGGGCGAGGCGGCGCGTTATGGCGCTTCGCCTGCGGCGGTGGGCGCGGTGGTTCAGATGGTGACGTCTGGGCTGAAGCTGTCAGAGTTCAGACCGGCGGGCTCGGATGATCCGGTGGATATCGTGCTGCGTTTGCCGCCCGAACAGCGCACGATATCTGCGCTGGATCAGTTGCGGATTGAGACGCCGGATGGCCCGGTGCCGATTTCTAACTTCGTGACGCGCAGTGCGGCGGCGACGACTGGCACACTGACCCGATTGGGTGGCGCGCGAACGATTACGGTGCAGGCGGGGATTGCCGCCAGCGCGAATGTGCAGCCGGATTTGGTGCGCCAACAGGTGCAGGCGATGCTCGAAAAAACCTTTGCCGAGGCTGGTTATGCCAAAGCGGGGATACGCTGGAATATGGCGGGCGAGGATCAAGAGCAGGCCGAAGCTGGGGCGTTTCTGGGCAAAGCGTTTGGGGCGGCGATCTTCCTGATTTTCGTGGTGCTGTTGGCGCAGTTCAACAAGTTCATCTCGGTTGGCTTGGTGCTGTCGGCGGTGATCATGTCAACCATTGGGGTGTTTTTGGGCCTGATGATCATGGGTCAGCCGTTTGGCGTGGTGATGACAGGCATCGGCGTGATCGCCTTGGCGGGGGTGGTGGTGAACAACAACATCGTGTTGATCGCGACCTATGACCAGTTGCGCGATGAGGGCATGGATAAGATTGAGGCGGTGCTGGAAACCTGTCGCGAGCGGGCGCGTCCGGTGGTGCTAACCGCGCTGACGGCGATTTTCGGGGTGTTTCCGATTGCCTTCGGGTTGAACCTTGAACTGCTCAGCCACGAGACGACGATTGGTGCGCCTTCGACACAATGGTGGATTTCGCTGTCGTCGGCGATTGTCTACGGGCTGGCGTTCGCAACGATTCTGACGCTGATCGTGACGCCGTCGATGCTGATGCTGGTGAGCCGGTCCAATCGCAGCCTGCGTGAGGGTCGGCGGTGGTTCTGGAAGAAGCGGCTCTCTGCTGCCGAATAATGTGCCGCGTGATCTAAATGGCCCGCCGCATCTTCGGAAGCGGCGGGTTTTTCTATGCCCGCTCTAGCGCAATAGCGATGCCCTGCCCTACCCCGATGCACATGGTCGCCAAGGCGCGCTGACCGGGTTGCAGTTGCAAAGCCGCCGTCCCGGTGATGCGGGCTCCAGACATGCCAAGCGGGTGGCCGAGAGCGATTGCGCCGCCGTTGGGGTTCACGCGGGGGTCATCGTCGGCAATACCAAGCGCGCGCAGGGTGGCGAGACCCTGAGAGGCAAAGGCTTCGTTGAGTTCGATGGTGGCGAAGTCGGATTGCGTCAGGTTTAGGCGAGCCATCAGTTTTTGGCTGGCGGGGATCGGGCCAAGGCCCATGACGCGGGGGGCTACTCCGGCAGTTGCGCCACCGAGGATACGGGCGATGGGGGTGAGGCCGTGTTTGTGGGCAGCTGCGGCGGAGGCGATGATCAGGGCGGCGGCACCATCATTGACTCCGCTCGCGTTGCCTGCGGTGACGCTGCCGCCTTTGCGGAACGGGGTGCCGAGTTTGGCGAGGGCTTCCAGCGTGGTGGCGCGGGGGTGTTCGTCTTGGGTGACTAGCAGCGGATCACCCTTGCGTTGCGGGATGCTGACTGGGGTGATTTCTTGGGCAAGACGGCCATTGGCTTGAGCGGCGCTGGCATTGGACTGAGAGCGCAGGGCGAATGCGTCTTGATCGACGCGGGAAATGTTGCAATCCGCGGCGACGTTCTCGGCGGTTTCCGGCATGGAGTCGGTGCCGTAAGCCGCCTGCATCGCCGGGTTGATAAAACGCCAGCCGATTGTGGTGTCGTGAATTTCAGCGGCGCGAGAGAACGCGGTTTCGGCTTTGGGCATCACGAAGGGCGCGCGCGACATGGATTCGACGCCGCCTGCGATGATCAGATCAGCCTCACCCGCTTTGATCTGACGGGCAGCGAGCAGGATCGCGTCCATGCCAGACCCACACAGACGGTTGATCGTGGTGCCGGTGACGCTCTGCGGCAGGCCCGCGAGCAAAAGCGCCATGCGGGCGACGTTGCGGTTATCCTCGCCCGCCTGATTGGCGCAACCTAGCACCACATCGTCAACGCCATCCCAATCGACATCGGGATTTCGGGCGATCAGGGCGCGTAGGGGAATTGCCGCAAGATCATCGGTGCGAATAAAGGAAAGGCTGCCACCAAAGCGCCCGATTGGGGTGCGGATATAGTCGCAGATATAGACCTCTGTCATGGCGGCTCCAGCATTGGGGTTTCTTCAAGTATTAATAATTCCCGGCAATGTCGAGAGCGGCATATGGCGCGGGCTTGGCGATGCTTGCCCGCGCGAGGGGTTTACGGTGTGGCGGGGTCTTTTGGCGCAGGCCACAGCAGGCTTTGTTTGCCACCCAGTTTTGAGTTGCTGAGCAGTTCAAACTTCGCCGCGAAGGTGGTGAAATCCGGCTCTTGCGCCAAAGTCGCCAGCGGGGCCAGCCATGCGAACTGGAACGCGCGCTTCATCTCGGCGGGGGGGTCAAACTTCTGCGGTTTGTCGGTGATCGCCTCGACCAGTTTCGGGTCTTCCACGGCTTTGAGGGTGAAGCGCACCACACGCAGCAGGGCATTGTCGCAAGTGGCGAGCAGATCGGGGAACGTCGGTTGCAGCAAAGCTGTGGTCGTCACCAAGGGGCCGACGGCGTGGATTTGGTAGTGCAGCGCAAGTTTGCCGCGCCACATCTCATTCGGCAAAGCGCCTTCAGGGGTGGCGGTGCACAGCACCAGTTTGACGGAATCGGCGGCCCAAGTTGTCATTACCACGTCGTTTTGCAGCAAACCGACCTGCGCTGCAGCCAAAGCGGCCCAAGCGCGCAGGTTATTCTGGCGCGATTTGGGCGGGGCTTCGGTGTCGAAAAACACCATGCTCGCCTGCATCCGCGCGGTCAGCCACGCCTCAATAGCGGGCTGGCGGGTGTCTTGGGTGGCAAGGCCGCGCACTTGGGCATAGGCCATCGCGAGGCCGCCAATACGGCTTGGCACCGAAAGCTGCGCGCCTTGGGTTTTCATATCGGCCAGCGCATCGGCTGCGGCCCATTCATGCAGGCGATCCACGACGCAATCGGCGATTTGAGTTTGCTTGGCGAGATCGGGTGGGGTCTCAGGTTTGACTTCGGCAGGTGGATCGACCGGGGCGTTCGGATCAACCTCGGGCGCGGCGGTGATTTGAAGTGCTGCGTTGGCATTTTTCACCAAGATATTGATGAAATCATCCACCGGGTTCAGTGCAGCCTCGACAGCCGCGTTGGCAGCGGCGTCAAACTCCGAGCGGTTTTTGCTGTCATCTTTGTAGCGGCTGGGGATGTCGAGCGCGGTGACTGGCGGGATCGCGTCAAAACATACGAAGGGCTTGGGCTCGTCGGCGGCAGGCTCGGCTTGCGCCAAAGCCTGTTGGCCGGAGCCGATCAGGACGAGCGCCAAGACCGTATTCCGGATGCGGGCGCTCATTGACTTGCCACCGGTTGCAGCATCAGGCTGCGGACTTTGACGGCTGCATCGGCATTGCCTGCGTCAGCGGCTTTTTGCAGCCAAGCCAGTGCGTCTTCGCGTGAAGGTGGCACACCCAGACCAAAGGCAAGCGAGTCCGAATAGACCAGCATCGCTTGCACATCGCCTGCCGCAGCAGCTTTGGAGATCCATTGCGTTGAGGCTGCGAGTTCGTCGGCGGATGTGGCGCTGGCTTGCAGCAATTTGCCATACTCCCGCATACCCGCCGGATTGCCGGCATCGGCAGCCGCACGATAGAGTGCTGGCACATCAAGTCGAGCGAAGGCGTTTACCTGGATATCCTTTTGTGCGACCGAAAGCCGAGCCAAGGCGCGCGGAATGTCTTGCGGGGCGCTGCGTTCAACCAAGGCGACGTAGAGATCGGCGGCACGGTCGGCATCGAACTTCGGCGCTCCGGCACGGCTGAACACGTCTAGTAGGCGGTGAATGGCGGTAGTGTTGCCGTCCGCCAAGCCGCGTTCATAAAAGGCGAGTTGCGCGGGTTCGTCTGCCTCATTGCCATATTGACGCAGCAGATCACCAAGCTGCACCAAGCGCCAACCATCGTTTTCACTGAGGAATTCGGCGATTTCGAGCCATTTGGTAAAGGCAGGATGATCGCCCAACTGACCGAGTGCGTCAGCAATGGTGCGGACCTCATCAAAGCTGCAATCGGTCGCGGTGGTGGCGCGGTGCAGGTAATCTTCGCGGCGGGTGGCGACGGTTTGGAACGGTAGGGCCAGCACCACGGCGGTGAAATCACCACGAGCCTCAATCACTTTGGCATATTTTGCATAGACGGCTGCCATATCGGGGAAGCGGGCGGGGTCGAGGCTGGGCAGCATCCGCATGGCAGCACCTACGCCATTTTCAGCCAAAGGCTCAATGGCGGCGAGCGTTGCGGCGGCGTTGGCTGCGGGGTCGCGTTTCATCAGAAGTTCAGCGAGATCAACCTCGGCAGTGGTATCGCCTTCGGCAACAGCGGTGCGCAGGTAGATTGCAGGATCGCTAAGATTTTGGCCAATTTCGGCAAACTTATTTTCGAGACGACCCCGGGCGGCAGTGATGCCTGCGAAGCGTTTGGAATAGCTTTCCCAAAACGCCATTTGCTCGGCTGAAGCGCCGCTGCGTTGCATCACGGCCATGTATTGCGCGATGGCGGTGGGGCGGCCATACAGCGCCTGACTTTGCAGCCGGGCGATGTCCTGCGGGTTGGGGTTGGCGATCAGATCAAGCAGTTGCTCAGGAGTGTATTCGGCGGTTTTGGTGCCAGTGGCCGCGCTGATGTCGCCCCAATATAACGCTTCTTCGCGCTGAGGTGCATGCGGGGCGCGGCAACTGAAGGCGTCTTTCAAGCCGTTCATCGGATCAATCTCGCCACCGGTATGGACGGTGTCGATCACCTCGTCGATCACCTCATAGAAGGCTTTCGAGGTATCGGCGTAGCGAAAGCGGATCGGAGTCAAACGCTTGGTGGCGCTCGCCTCGCCCATCGCCTCGGCTTTTTCATAATAGGCTATGGCGGTAGACTCGCCGCCCCAGCGGCCTTTGTCTGCGATCTCAAAATCGCCCAAAGCGATGAAAATCCAAGCCGGAGCGTCTTTGCGCTTGGAGAATTCTTCCAGTGCAGCGCGGTAGGCGGCTTGATATGCGGGGTCGGCCTTGGCTTCGGATTGCAAGAACAGCGCATTGCGCAGCAGGCCCGCCCGATCGCCAAATTGCGCGGCTTGGTTGTAAAGCGCGCGGGCGTGATCAATGTCTTTGGTGCCGACAAGCGCGCCTTGCTCGTAAAGGCGACCCAGTGCGACTTGCGCATAAGGCAGGCCCGCATCGGCGGCTTTGGTCAGATAGGTGATCAAGGTTTCGTTGGACTTCACCAGATCTTCCGAGCGCAGATGCATCTCGGCGACTTTCCAAGCCGAAACGCCGTCGCCCATATCAGCACCGAAGCGGAACCATTTTTCGGCCAAACTGACGTCACGTGTGACAATGGTGCCGTTCATATACTCGCGCGCAATCCGGGCAACTCGGTCGCAGATCATCGGATCCATCTTGCCGACCAGAGCGCCGAAAGCCATGGTTATCGCAATGTCAGGCGGCACGTCCCAACCGGGGATTTGCGTACCCTTTTCCTGCAAGGCGACGATCTTCAACAGCGCATCAGCGTTACCGCCATAGCCTGCGGCGACCAGAAGTTGCAGACCTTTTTGTTTATCAACGGCGATGCCGGTGCCATTCATCAGGAAATCCGCGAGGATGTTCTGCAAGCGCGGCGAGCCGCCATTCTCATTTGCCATCAGCTGATCAATAAGGCGTTGATTTGTAAGCTCTTTCAAGCGGCCCGCAGCGATGAGCAATTCAGCCCGAGCCAGCAGCGCCTTGTCGGTGGTGAATTGCGGATCGACCGCCGACATCAGCGTGTGCGCTTTCTGTATGGTGTCAAACCAGCGGATCGCGTCGCTGTCCATCAGACGGCGAAGTTCGCGCTGGATCAGTTCGGGGTCGGTATCGGGCAGCGCCTTGCCATCCCAGCCAAGCCATTTCGCCGCGAGTTCTTCATCCGACGCGCTGGCGGCGCAGATCTTTTCAACCTCGATCCGGGGCGGCTCAAAGTTCACCGCGACGGTCTGCGCGCTGGATTGTGCAAAGCCGGGAAGCCCGGTCACAGCGACAAGGCAGAGCGACATTAGCGGACGAGAGATCAGGGCTGCGGCGCGTGTCATGGTTTATCCTTTTGCCGATTTGCCGCCGCGCGAGATGATCCGCGCGGCGGTTGGGCCGTCAAGCTTAGTTCGCAAGAGCCGAGTTGGAGCCGACCACGGTGTAGTTGCCCGCAGACCCGCGCAGCACGATGGCAACACCGCCCCGGCGTTGCAGATCAACGGCTGGCAGGCTGGCGAGCACCTTGTCGCCGTCACGCACTTCAAAATCCAGCTTGAGCGGGGCTTTCAGCGCCACGTTGGCCGCACCATTCATCGCGACACCCTTTAGGGCGACGGCCTTGGCGGCGGGAACATACAAATCAACTGTCGGCAGATCGCTAAGGTTGAAGAAGCTGATCACCGCTTGCGCTGGATTTGAGGTGATATCTTCGGGCACAAGCGTTTTGGTGCCATCTGCACCGACGACATACGAGTAGTACTTGCCAGCAGCGACGGTAACGGTGGCATCATCAACGCCTGTCACCAGATTGATTTCGCCGGGTTTGGTAACGACGACATAGCCCGATATCCCGTCATCCAGCTGATCGAAGGTCTTGCTGTCGATCACCGCATTGGTTGGCGAGGCTGCGACAACACGCACAAAGCTGGCGCTTGGATCGGGCACGTCTTCGTAAAGACCGCCATCTTGAGCCAGTGCTGCCGAGGCCGACATGCCTGCCCAGCAGAGGCAAAGAATCATCTTCCAGTTACAATCTTTAATCATGACGCATCTCCTTTGGTATTTGCGCAAAAACTAAGCGTTGTTGCCTCTGTGACGGGCCGGTCAAAATGCACCGTCACTTTCTTAATATCCGGCATCGTAAAGGCAGACAACCCTAGGTAGAAGTTACCAGTAGCGCGCAACCGAGTGCTGCGCTCTATTTTCGAATGGCGGATTAAACCATCGGCGGCTTCGATGTTAAAAGTGGCAACGCGCGGACCCTCGGCACCGAAGTCAGCAAAAATTGCATCATCAGCGCCGAGTTTGATGCCTTCGAGCGAGGCTTCCACTGTGTTGGCGTCGATTTTAGTCACAGGCATATTGGTGGTGCAGGAATTACCGGCAGCGGCGATTAGCTCTTCCATCGGGGCAGCACCATATTGGGCGAGATTGTTATAGATCGGGTTTTCCCAGATTAAAAAGCGCGGGCGCTGCGCCTTAAACTCGTCTGAAGTCATATAAGAGGTCATTGAGCCGAATTGGTTGCCACCAGTAATCGCGTAGTTGACGATTTCCAACTGCGAGTATTCAGCCAGAAAGCCCGCGAAATTATTGATTGGCGAGTCAGAATAGGACGTGCCGACCAGAACCGCAGGCAGCACATCGCTTGGGGTGGCGAAGATGTCGAGGCCAGCGGCAGCGTCATCAGTGCTGGCGGTGGCCTCGGTTCTGTAGGCCATGGTCTCGGTCGGCGGCAGCGAATTTTCGCAGTAGCCTTGCAGCGTACGGCGCATCCCCGAGAACGCAACTTCCGGGGCAATCGCGGTCGTCACGAAGGTTTGCTTCGGCAGATCGGCATAGTCTGGATCGGCTTTGAGGGTCTCGGCAATCGCTTGCGCACCCAGTCGAGCGCCTTGAGACGTCCAGTGAAAGTCGGCGCCAAACAGCGCCCGCTCGCCACCTTTGTTGGTGCGCAGGGCGGTCATCATATCGGTCGCCTCAACGCCCGCTTGGTTCAAACGGGTGATGAAATCGGTGTAGATCGCATCGGCAACTTCGGGCTGGAAGCCATAGTCAGCGGCGTGGGCGGGCAGGTATTGCGGCATCACCTGCGATTTCGAAGGAATTGTCACATAGACCAGCGTGGTGCCGTTTTCCTTCAACACTTTCGCCAGTTGGCCCATCATTTGCACGGTGCGTTCGTCGAGTGGATGTTGCATCCGCAGATCTGCGAAGGTGCGGAAGAACACGCCATCTTTGCCCTCAATCGCAGGAAGGATGGTGTTGAACTCGTAGTTGTTGCAGTCAAAGTTGGTGGCGGTTTGCGCAAGGGCGGGGCTGCCTGCGAGGCTTAGGCCAAGGGCAGCGGCAAGCTTGAAAGCTGCGGTCATTGAGAAACCTCCGTTGGGTCAGTGGCATCAAGCCGGGCGAGCAGGGTTTGCGCCATCGCGACTTTGCCGGGTTCATTCGAGGCGACCATCAGCGCCAAAGCTGCACGCGCGGTAGGCACATCGGGTGGGCTGCCGTCTGGCGGCATGATCGCGGACTGCGCCAGCTTTTGCGCGGCATTGGCGTCGCCTGACTTTGCGGCGCGCAGCAACCAATAGCGCGACTCGGCGGCGTCTTGGGGGAAAGGCTGGCCTGCGGCATATAGATCGGCAAGCCCAAGCGCGGCAGTGGTATTGCCAGCATTGGCCAGTTTAACCAGCGCGTCCTTGCCGCCTTTGATCTGGGCATCCGAAAGTTTAACCTCGGGCGACTTCATCAGGGCGATCAGGCGGTGAATGGCAAATTCGCGGTCCAGATAGGACGCCATCGCGTAGTAATGCGTGGCGGAGGGAAGTGCGCTGGTCTTGCCGGTTTCTTCAAGGCGGCGGGCGTAATAGAACGCCGCCAGACCATCGCCGGAATCCGCCAGTTCCTGCAGCTCGCGGTCTTTCAACTCTTGCTTTGCAATCATGCGGTTGTGCAGCGTTTTCAGCCGTGACACCACTGGGTCAACCGCAGGTTTGGCGGCTAAACGCGCGGCCTTCTGCAGGGCCAACCTTTCGGCCAATTTGGCGGCTTTTTGTTCTTTACTGAGATGGACCTTCGACACCACGGTCGGGGGCACCACGCGATCTTCTGCCTGCACCGGCAACGGAGTCGCCATAAAGCTGGTCAGCATCAACGCGGCGATGAGGGCGGATTTAATCTGCACTTGCCAGCTCCTGACCAACCTTATGGCCGTCCCATAGTTTTGGGTCGGTCAGATAGCGCAGGGGGATTTCCCAAATCACCACTTTCGGCGGAGTATCGCGGAGACTTTCGGAGGCAAGGTAACTGTCCATCGGTTTGACTGGACCTTGGCCCTGCTCTGCGGCGTTCAGCACGTCTTGGTGCAGATCGAGTTTCAGGGCTTCGGCAAAGCTCCAATGCGGATTGGCGCTGTAAGAGGTGCCGACGAGGACAACATCGACTTGCGGCGCGGCGAAAATATCCGAAGTGTCGGCAGTGCCAGCGACGAGATAGGGATTGGCGTCTTCACGGATGAGGCCAAGCATTGGCGCGATGCCTTCGGTGGTGACGTAGGACACCAGATCGCCGGCAAATTCGGTTTTCGGTTCCTCGGTGCGCGTCATCTCTGCGGTGCCAAGCGGGATCAGGCCGGATTTGGCGATGGCAGCGGCGACGGCTGCGGCTCCGTCTAGCGTCCAGTGGGTATCGGTGGCGAAGAACGCCGGTTTCGATTTCACAAGTTCGAGCAGAGGGGTGCGGGCATCGACGGTTTCAACGTGAGCGGCGTTCAGCTTGGCGAGAAGGTCGCTGTAAAAGCCTGCCATCTCGGCGGAAAGCTCGGGCGATGCGGCCTCGGCTGATTGCACATCGACCTTGGCGGGCAGCGGCAGCACGATCAGTTTGGTGCCGTGGGTCGCGAGTTGATCGCGTATTTCGGCGATTTTCGCGACCGAGGGCTGTAGGCTGACGGGCAGCGGCCGGGTTTCTTCATTGGTGAACAGCCAGCCGTCTTTGCCGACAACGACGCCTTTGCGCCCCTCGCCGATCAGCAGATAGCGCGCAGCCCCGACGACACCGATAGAGGCATCACGGTGCGGCATCGCGGTTTTGTAAAGCGTGTCAAAGCTATGGGTGACGCTGCCACGCAGGGCGGCCATGTCGAAGGCGGCCAGCTTGCCGCCGGGTTCTTCATATACCGCGAGATTGGCGAACGGGACGTAGCCGAAGAACATCACGGGCAGGAAATAGCGGGACATCCGATAAAGGCGCTGCATGGTGTGATCCTTCAGAACTGGAAGTAAAGGAAGGGCGAGAAGCTCGCCTCGGCCAGTTTCATGATCGCGAGCATGGCGATCAGCGAGATTACGGCGACGGGCAGCAGCGAGGTGGTGGCGGTCAGGGTGCCTGCTCCGCTGATGCCAATGCCGCCTTGGGGGGCGAAATACATGTCTTTGCCGATGCGGTTGATGCGAGGCTCGGCTGCGCAGTAAATTATTGCGATCAACAGCATCACCATGCTTTCGCCGCTGATCTGGAAGGCAATATCCATTGGAATGGCAAAGCCATGCAGGCCGATCATGCCAGCGTAAACGTCCATGGCTTGCGTCATATCGGCGGCGCGGAAGGCGACCCAACCGATTAAGACCAGTAGCAGGGTTTGGATCAGGCCGATGGTGGAGCTGCGGTTGGCCCAGCCAGTTGCGCGCTCAATCGCCAGCCAAGAGCCGTGCCAGATGCCCCAAGCGAGGAAGGTGCCGTTGGCGCCGTGCCACAATCCGCCGAGCACCATCACCGTCATCAGGTTGACATAGGTGCGGCCGGGGCCGACGCGGTTGCCGCCGAGTGGGATATAGAGATAGTCGCGCAGCCAGACCGATAGCGAGATGTGCCAGCGCCGCCAAAACTCGGTGATCGAGCGGCTGATATAGGGCATGTCGAAGTTTTTGCGAAAGCGGAAGCCCATCATCAGGCCGAGGCCAACAGCCATGTCGGAATAGCCTGAGAAGTCGAAGTAAAGCTGCATCATGTAGGCGATAGAGCCTAGCCATGACAGGGCGGCGGATGGGTCGGGGGTGGTGAACGCGATATCGGCGAGGGGGGCAACGGTATCGGCGAGCAGAACCTTTTTACCGAGGCCGACGACGAACAGGGCGAGGCCATCGGCGAACAGCACGAGTGAATGGGTGCGGTGTTTGAACTGATCGGCGAGGTCTTTGAAGCGCAGGATCGGGCCTGCGACCAGTTGCGGGAACAAGGCGATGAAGGCGGCGAAGTCGAAGAACTTCAGCGTGGCATCGGCGTCTTTGCGGGTCACATCGACCAGATAGCTGATCGAGTGGAACACGTAGAACGACACGCCGATTGGCAGGATCAGGCGCCAGTGGACTCCTAGCCCAGCGGCATCGGTGCCGACCAGTTGTGCAAGGCTGTCGATGAAAAAGTTGAGGTATTTGAACACGCCGAGCACGCAAAGACAGCCCGCAACGCCAATACCGCACCAGACTTTAGCGCGGGGGGTGTCGAGGTTTTTCGCGATCATCAGGCCGATGCAGAAGGTCCAGACGGTTGTGCCGAACAGCAGCAGCAGGAAGTCAAAGCGCCACCAGCCGTAGAACAGATATGAGGCGAGCAAGATCACCATCGAGCGGCCTTTGGCGGGCGTCAGGTAGTAAATGCACAGGAATAACGGCAAGAACAGGAACAGGAAGGTTTCCGATGAAAAGACCATAGTGTTACTCCTGGTTACATGCCGAAGCGAAATCGGCATCGCTCGCCGGATCGCTGGTAATTTGAAAATCGACCGTTTGGCCATTTTGGCCCGAGGTCAGAAATGCCGCCTGATGTTGGGCGAACTCACCATCGAACAGACGGGGCAGTTGTGCGGTCAGATCATTGCCGCGCATCGTCACTCGAGTCAGTTGCGCACCGCTGAGGCCGATTTGGTTTTGCGCCATCAGATTGCCGCTAAGATCGAGCCGCGCTTTGCTGAGTTGCCCACCGACGGCGATGGCCGAGCCTTCATTAGCCACCACCGCGTTGCCGATGATCTGCGCATAGCCGGTCTTCGACAGTCGCAGGCCCGCAGCACCGTTGGCCGCAATCACATTGCTTTGCACCGACAGGCATTCGGCGGATTTGGCGGCGAGGCCGGTTTCCGCGTTATCCAGCACAGCATTGCCGCGCAGGGTGATGCCAGTGATACCGCCGTCAAGTTGCACGCCATTGCCCTGCCCGCTCAACACCAGATTGCCCGCGACCAGCATATCTTGCGACCGCGCCGTCACCCGCAAGCCGGGACCGGCTTTGGTGGCGTAAATCGTGTTGCCCAGCGCTGCTCCATCGACCACTTGCGACAAGGTCAGCGCGCTGCCACGCGAGGCGAGAAAGGCGTTTTGGGTGATCTGCGCGCCTTTGGTGCCGATCATCGCAACGCCGCCGAGGTCTTCAAAGCGGTTGGCGTGCAGCATCGACACGGTGGTCGAGGCGAACAGACCTTGAGTTGATACGACAAAGCCCGCGAATGGGCCCATCCCGGCCATGCCGAGGCCGTAGAATTGGTTGGACTCGGCATAGACTTGGCCAGAGCCAGAGGTCAGCACGAAGGGGCGGTATTGGGATTCCGGTGCGGTGACGGCCACATCGCTGCGCAAGGTTGCCCCGCGCAGATCGAGTTGCCCGAAGTTCAGCAGGAAAGCGCCATCGGCTGCGTGCATTTCCAGCACATCGCCGGGGCGGATCACCAGTGCCGCACCGAGCCAGATCACCAGCGGCTTGGTCAGCGTTACAACGCCATCATTGAGCGTGATGCCGGCGATGCCTTGCTGTTGTGCGGTGGCGGCAAGATCTTGCAAGGTGATCACGCCTGCGCTGAGGAAAATGCCGTCTTTGCTGCCGTGTTGAGCCTGCTGGACACGCAGTTGGTTGTTGGTGCCTTCCGAAATCGAAAGCTGGGTCAGCGCGATTTGGGTATCTCCGGCAGCGACTTTGGCGGTATCGCCGGGGGGCAACATCACATTCGCCATTGCTTTGGGCTGAGGCGCGGGTTGAACCGCATATAGCGCGCCGATCTGGGCTGCGGCGTTATAGCCGAAATCGGGCGCGCTCATCGCGGTGGCGTCTTGCCGAAGGCCGGCGATATTGGCTTGCAGCGCTGCGGGGGCGACAAGCTGCGGCGCGGCTTGCACCATGCTTACCCCGATCAGCGCGACGCTCGCTAAATATGCCAAAGCGCGGGTCATTTACTGCACCACGCCATACTGCGCGAAATCTGCCAAAGGCTCCACCAGATCAGCTTTGGCGAACAGCGACGCCACGGCCTTTATGGTTGGTGAGGCGGTTCGGGCGGAGTCTTCGGTGCCATAGGTCATCAGCAACTGCATCGCGCGCAGTTCTTTCGACCCCGTGTTGGTTAGCCGCAGGGTCACGTCGGCGGGAATTGCGACACTGTCGCCACGTTCCACCACGATCATCTGGCCTTCACGCTCATAAACGCCGCCGCCATTTAGGAAGGTGAGCAGGCTGGGGCCGTGGCCCGTGCCGTTAACACGCAGCGAGGCACCGGGGGCGACGACCAGCATCCGCATGTCGTAGCCATCATCTTTCGAGATGGTTTCGATCTGGCCCCAGTTGGTATCGCGCAGAAGGTGGCTGGCGACTTCGGGGCGGTTCAAGCCTTTGAGATGTTCAACCACCTGCTTGACGCTTTGGGCATGATCGCGGTTCATCACCAGCAAAGCATCCGGCGTATCAACCACGATGATGTCTTGCAGACCGATCACCGCAACCAAACGCGAGTCGCTTTGGATCAGCGAGTTTTGGGTATCCAGCGCAAAGACATCGCCGTTGATGACGTTGCCATGCTCGTTGCGGGTCGAGATTTTCTGGACGGCATTCCATGCGCCAACGTCGTCCCATTGGATATCGCGGGCCGGGGCTAGGGCAACGGCGGTGGAGCGTTCGAACACCATGCGTTCGGTGGGTTCGGACTTGGCTTTGACGAAAGCGGTTTCTTCCAGATGCAGCGCGCCGTTGATCATCTTGCCCGCGCTTACGGCGGCGGAGACCGCGTAGAATGTCTCAGGCTCGAAGCGGTGGAACTCTTCGATCAGCACGTCAGCGCGGAATAGGCTGATGCCCGACGCCCAATAGGAATAGCCGCCGGAGATCAGGGCTTGGGCGCGCTCGTATGGGGGTTTTTCGATGAAGGTTTCAACGCGGTGCAAGCCGGGATAATTGGTGTAGCCACCGCCATCGACGATGTAGCCGTAACCGATTTCGGGGTATGCGGGCGGCACACCGAACAGCACGATGCGGCCATCGTCCGCCGCCTGCTGCATTGCGACAACGGTCGCGTTCAAATCGCCGGTGATGATGTGATCGGATGGTAGCACCAAAAGCTGCGCTTCGGGATCCTCGGCGACGATGCTCAGCGCAGCGGCCAGAACGGCGGGGCCGGTGTTGCGCCCCATTGGTTCAGCAATCACCGTGCCGGTCAGTTGCAGATCGCGCATTTGCCGCGCGACGAGTTGAGTTTGCCCGGCACTGGTCACGATGATCGGCGATTTGAACACGCCGCCGCGATGGCGCTGCAGTGTGGTCTGGAAATAGCTCAGACTGCCTTTGCCTTGGACTGGTTGAAACTGCTTGGGCTGCTCGACCCGAGACATCGGCCATAGCCGCGATCCCATGCCACCGCACAGAACCAAGGGGTAAATCGACGTTTTCATTGCACGCTCCGCTAACTCATTGTCCGAGGTGAATTGGGAATTGGATGGCTAACTTATTGATCTAGAACCAAGGTTTCTTGATGATGGTCAGCTTGGCGAGTTGGCCAAGTTGATCCGGCTGCAACGGGGTTTCTGGGATCAGCCGCACCGGCAGACCTGCATCTGTGGCTTCGGCGCGCAGGCTGGCGGGGTCGGCTTTGGCTTTGATGGTGGTGCCGTCGCCGAAGGTCGCGTTGACATGATCGGCGAAGGCTAGGGTCAGCACATCCGAGGCCGGGACGGTCGCTGTCAGCAACACAGGTGCATCGGCGGTGTGGACGTTCAGCATCGGCTCTCCGGCGCTGACGGTGGCACCGACGGTCGCGGCAAGTGCCGTCGCGGTGCAGTCGCAGGGCATTGAGATCGACAGCAATTCGCCGGAGATGGCGCGGATGGTGAAAGCCACCTCGCCCTTGGCGGCGGCGAGATTGACGTAATCGACCTGACCCGCGCTGACGGCGGCGAGGGTCATGCCGTCTTGCACGGCCAAACCGGGGGCGGTCAGAGGCTGAGTGAAGATGCGGTTATAGGCCAGCGTGCCGACAGCGGCGACGAGTGCCAAAGTTGCAAGCGCCAAGCCTGCGCTGCCCAGAATGCGGCTGAAGGTGAGGCGTTTGACGGCGACGCTTGCGGCACGATTGGCGGGCGATGGGATCGAAGGCGCTACACCAATCACCTCGCCCAGCGCCACCAGATCACCGGCGATGTAGGAGTTGATGAGGTGACGCAGTTGCGGCAGATGCTCGCCGGTTGGGTCAACGAAGTTAACCGTGGCGGCACCCTTGTCGCGGTCTAACGATTGCACCTTGCCCAGCACTTCCAGCGTGACGCTGAAACCTTTGAACGGGAACATGAAGCGCATCAGGCGGGTCGCGCCATCCATCGCAGGGTCCATCAGGCCGGTGATTTCGGCGGCGACCAAGGACAAACGCTCACCCTTGAATTGCCGACCGTCGATGCCGACGACGAAGGGAATATCCAGCAAAGGATGCTCACCTTGCACTGGCAGAATTGGCAGCGGAGCCAGAGCTATATGTTCAGCGACTTGGGTGTCCATTTCAGAAATCCTTCACGAATTCAAACGATACCAGACAAAAGAATCACGCCCAAAGTCAGCCATCCTAGGGCGAGGGAGTGGGAGAAGGTCGATGACCAGCCTTGCAGGCGTTGGCGCAATGGCACTCCGACGGCGCGGGCTTTGCGGGCTGATTGGCGGGTCCAGCGTTGGCGATCTAGGCGGAACAGCACGTAGCTTTTGACGGCTGCTCCGGTGATCTGGCTGAAGTAAAGCAAGAACGGGTAGGTGATCGGGAACGGCTGGAAGCGCACGGAGGCGAGTATCCAGCAGTAGCAATAGCGGGTGAACATCACCCAAGCGATGTAGACTGGCAGTGCGAGCGGCTCGATAAACACCGCGCCGAACAGAACGGAGATTGGGCCTGCAAGCGTGGTCCAGATGCCGACGCGCTGATCAAGGATCGACCACCAAGTGAACCAGCCGATGCTGTTGGGCGACAGTGACAGCGCGCGGCCATTGGTGCGCAGCATGTTGCCAAACCAGCGCATCATCAGGGTCAGGGCGGAATCCACAAATCCGGGGCGCGGTTGGCTTTCCATCGACAGCGAGGCGACGTCGGGCAGGTAGCCCATCTTGTAGCCATTTTTCAGCAGCCAGAACCAAGTGGATTTGTCGTCGCCAGTCAGAAAATTGACCCGACCAAGCCGCCAATGGTCGATGAAATCGCTTTGAACTTGGTTGATGAAGCCTGCGTTGGTGGCAAGATCGGCACGTACCACGCTCATCCGGCCGGTCAGCGTCAGCACGCGATCCGACAGGCCCATTGACGACATCATCACTTGGCGCTGGTTAAAGCGCAGCATGAACCAATCGCGGAACAGTGGCATGTCGGTGGCGCGGATCTCGACTTCTTCATCTGTCGTCACGGCACCCATATCGGGATTGGTGAAGAATGGTGCTGTGGCGGCGACGATGTCTTCCGGCACACAGCTGTCGCCATCGACAAACAGCACGATATCGCGGCGAGTCGGAGCTTCTCCTGCGATCAGGCGCAGGGAGCGGGCGAGCGCGTCACGTTTGCCAGTGCCTGCAATCTGATCGACCATCAGGCGGACGGTCGAGGTATCAATCGCCATGCGGTCAAAGATGTTGCGGATCAGGCGGGCGTCGGCGGTATCGACCACCGAACACACCACCGTCGCACCACCAACCGAGGCAGCGGCGGCGCGGAATAGGGCTTGGTAAACCCGGGTCGTCACCTCCGGTTCGATCTTATAGCTGGTGACAAGGAAGTAGGCGTGGGCCGGGGTGGGCAGTGCCGCATAGGCAGCCATCGCTTGAGCCTTGCGGCGCGGGTAGACCCATTTCAGGAACAGCATCGCCCGCAGGAAGTTGGTGGCGGCCCAAGTGTAGCGCCATAGGCCAATCACACCGACCACCACCAAAGCAATGCCGACATCGCCCATCGCATGTAGCGGCAGGCTAAGCCCCAGCCAAAACATCACAGCGATGTAAGCGATATGTCCCAGCATCATCATTACCAGCAAATGCCCTGATAAGAGCCGCCCGAGCGTTTGCCGGCTTTGATGCGAGTGAGGTCGATCACCGGGTGGGTGGCTGCGTTCAGCTCCTCCAGCGTGTCGTCGTATTTGTTGCCGACGAGAACGATGTCAGATTTCGCCAGCAGTTCCTTGATTGTCGGCACCAGACGGTTCTTCAAATCAATGTTGTAATCGTTGCCACGGCCAGCGGCGCTCATGTCATTGGCGTAGGCTTCGTGCACGAAGGGGTCATAAACGTTCAGCGTCATGCCCTGTTCGATCAAACGGGCGGCGAGTTCAGCCAATGGGCTTTCGCGCATGTCATCGGTGCCGGGTTTAAAGCTGATGCCGACAAGGCCGACCGAGGTGGAACCCGAGGCCATCACCATAGCTTCTGCCCGGTTGATCTGTTCAGCGTTGGCGATAAGCACGGCATCCAGCAGCGGCGAGGCGACTTCGATATCGGCCGCGATGGAGCGGAGGGCACGGACGTCTTTCGGCAGGCACGAGCCGCCAAAGGCAAAGCCGGGGCGCATGAAATACGGGCTCATCGAAACCTTGTGATCCGAGCACAGGATCTTCATCACGGCTTGACCATCGAGGCCGCAAGCCTTGGCGATGTTGCCAATCTCATTGGCAAACGTGACCTTCACCGCGCGCCAAGCGTTCGAGGTGTATTTGATCATCTCGGCTGAGCGCACATCGACGACGTTCACATCGCAGGGCAGGTCTTTGTTCAGCATGGTCAGGAAATCAGCGGTCTTCTTTTCCAGTGCGCCGAACACGATCAGGCCGGGATCGTAGTAATCTTGGATCGCGGTGCTTTCGCGCAAGAACTCGGGGTAGTAGCCAACGCCGAAGCCTTCCCCGGCTTTCATGCCGGAAACTTCCTCAAGGATCGGGATACAGACCTTCTCCATCGTGCCGGGAACGATTGTTGAGCGCACGATCACCGAATGGAAACCGTCTTTGCCGGGAAGTGCTGCGGCGATCGCGCGGCAGCAGCTTTCGACATATTTCAAACCGATGGAGCCATCTTCAGCCGAAGGGGTGCCAACGCAGACAAACGACGCATCAGCGGCTTGCACAGCGGCGGCCGCATCCAAAGTGGCGGTGAGTTTACCTGCCGCGAAAACCTCGGCGATCAGCTCTGGCAGGCCGTGCTCAACGATGGGGGAAAGCCCCGCGTTGATCGCGGCGACCTTGCCCGGATCAACATCCACCGCGATCACTTCATGGCCGTCTTTCGCCAGACAAGCTGCCGAAACCACACCCACATATCCGATCCCGAACACGACTATTTTGGCCATTACAATCGTCCTTTTGAACTGGTTCTCTGCGGCGAAAATGCGGCAGTGCAGCATTAACGCCACCTTAAGGTTGCGCAAACAGTTTTGAAAAGTCAGGCTAAACCCCCACTTTTGACGCAATTTTTACGGAATCCCCTACACCTAAAGGTTGGACGTAGGGCTAGACCGAAAGATTATGCCGCAATGCAGAAACAATGACTTTGACCCCAGGACACCCTATTTGGGTGTGCTGAGGCACGGACTTGTTCACGGTTTTGAAATGTCAGGCGATGCGCTCTTCCGATTGAACCCAACCGTTGCGAATCGCGTATTCGACGATGGCGCGGCGACCTTGCAGGTTCAGCTTGCTACTGCCCCGCGCCTTGTAAGTTTCAATGGTCTTGGATGAGAGGTCTAACTCCAGCCCGATCTCTTTCAGGCTTTTGCCGTAAGCGACCGACTTGAGAACATACGTCTCACGCTCGGTCAGATCACGGGTGCGCGGATTGGCGCGCGCGGGTTGTGAGTTGTCAAACAGATGTGCAAAAATCGGATCAATGCAGGTAGCGCCGCCATGCACCGCTGAGATGGCAGCCTCTAACTGCTCTAGCCCCGCCGACCTTGGCAGCACGCCGCGGAACCCCGCTGAAAGACAGGCGCGGGCCAGCGTTGTGGACATATCATTGGTGTAACTGATGATGCAGCGCGCGGCAAACCTGTCGCGCAAGCGCTGCGCCAGTTGCGATGGCAGCAAATCAATCTGCGCCGGGTCTAACAAGGCGATATCGGTCGCCTCAATAATATGGTCTTTGGCGGCACCCAGCAGATCAGTTGGCGTGAAAGCCAATGCGTGCATATTCGGACGCTTTTCGAGCAACGAGCACAGGCCCAGCGCGAACATTGGATCTTTGTCGATGACCACCATGCGGATCTTTTGGTCTTCAACGTTCATACTATTTCCTTGGTATCGCCTGCGCCGGGCACGACGCCAGAATGGCGACTCGGGCGAAAACGGCTAAATTGTTAACGCGTCCCCTCTCTGGAACAAGTCGACTAATCTACCTACAGTTGCACAATATCGTATGTTATTGCGACGCTACAATGACGCGGTGCAGCAATTCGATGACTTTTGCTAAACCTACGGGAAATTGGGCAAAATTGCGCTCAACTGCTTACAAGAAGGGCTGATTGGAAGCTGGCATGTAAGCTTTTGCCTTACGTGCGTGTCAGGGGAAAGCCGTGAGCTCGGGCTGCCTTTTGATGACGTTTGCATACGCGGCATGTAGATTAGGCTGATCAGCCTAGCAGGTAGTCGTGCAGTGCTGACGCGCTCACATTCGACAGAATCAAAGAATCTCCCAGATCAGATGTGAGGGTGAGGTAGCTCACGCCACTGCGCACATGTCTTGAGATCGTAAAATCATCTGAAGAACGGGCGACGCCGTGGCTCCAATGGTCAAGCGATTCTGCCAGATCAGGATTGGAGAACCCGAAGAACACCAAAGTGTCGTGCTGGCCAAAGCTGAAGTCGCGCACGGAATTGGTGCCTTTGCTGGCGATGAACACATCGGCATCCACGCCACCGATCAGGCCGTTGTTACCTGTGCCACCATTCAGGGTATCCCGACCCATTCCACCCGAAAGGCTGTCGTTACCACCGCCACCGTTCAAGAGATCATTGCCAGCGTAGCCGTGAAGTTGGTCATTTCCGCCTTCACCGAACAAGAGATTGCTGCCTGTGTTGCCCATGATCTGATTGGCCTTGGCGTTGCCAACGAAATCGAGATTGGCACTTCCGCCGAGCTTCACATTAACCACCGATGCAGCCGCAGCCGAAGGGATCGCCAGATCCAACTTGCCAAGCGAGGTGCCCGCAGAGGTCAGTGTCGGCAAGGCGCTTAAGGGTTTGACGCCATCGCTGAACTGAAACTCTTCCATGCCAGAAATGAAACTGTAGCCCAGCGCGCTTAGGATCACATCTTGCCCGGCTATGGTTGTCAGCAGAACATCCGCGCTTTTCACGCCGAAAACCAGCCGATCAGTGCCTTGCCCGCCGATAATGGTATCCTGTCCCGCTGAGGCCAGCACCAGATCAGAACCGGTGCCAAGATCAATCTTGTCGTTGCCTGCACCGCCTACGACGCTGTCATTGCCTGATAGTGTGCTGATCGTCGCCCCGGTATCCACCGCCACCAAGGCATCTGCACGCACCGTTGCTACTACGTTGGCGAATTTGATCACGTTGGTATCGGGATTGGTCGGCGCGCCGTATGTGGTGCCTTCGTTGAAGAAACTAACCGATGCCATATAGCTTTGCTGTGCCGTGCTGCGGACCGAATTGTTCACGATGATGACGTTGTCGTGGTCTAATCCACCGTGGAAATTGATGTCACGGTTGGTGAAATCGACCTGAACCGTGTTGTTGGCAGCCGAGGTATAGCTGGCGAACAGCACAGCATGGCGGGTATCCACTGCTTTCAGATTGGTGAACGTGCAGTTGTATATGTCGCGCAGCCAAAACGCATAGCCGTTGCCACCGTCGCCCTTGTTCTGGGCGCCCGTCACCGTCACATCATCAACCACGGCATCAATCGAACGCCCGAGCACCAGACCGTTGGAGCCCGGCTGCACGATGTCAACATTCTGCACCACTGTATGCACCGAGCTGTTGACCAGCATCATAATGCCGCCATCTTCGGCTGCGTTGCCATTGGTGAAGTTGGCAGGGTTGGCGGTGCCGTATGCGCTCTTGAACGTCAGATTGCGCACCGTCACATCCTCGACCACATCTGCGATGCCGACGGTCGTGGTCTTGGCATCGAAATCAAATGGCAGCGGTCGGTCTAACACGACGGTATTGCCGTTAACCGCAGTGACGACGACCATGGCGGTGCGCAGTGGCTTGTCCTGTTGCCAAAGCGTATCGCCAATCTCTTTGAACAATGCCGCATCATTCGGCCGCTCAATCCACAGCACATCGCCGACCTTCATCGTGTGGTTGGTCAAATGCAGACTGGACGAGCCTTCATTCGCGGCTGCGCTCAAACGGGTGATGCCGGTTTCAACCTCGCGAAACAGCGTGCTGCCAACTTGCAACGCAGGCGCACCCGCGAGTGCCTTTGAGGCAATGATCGTCACATTGCCCTGACCTTCGAGCGTGATGCCGTCTTTGTTCAGCACGACGGTTTTGTTGAAAGTGTACGTGCCCTGTTGCAAGACGATATGGGTGCCCGCGCTGGCGGAGTTAATTGCGGCTTGAATTGTGGCTGCCGAGCTTCCGGCGGCAATCGTTATCAGCTTGGAGGAGAGAGCAGCGGCCATGAAACACCTATGAGCTTGAGCAACAGACCCTATTTGGCTGCGATCCAAATCGGGCGGGAATGTGGTGGGGTTGTGTCGGCGGTGCGCAAAGTGCGCTACAAGGGTTTTCCCTGACAATCACCTGTCGGTCTATACCCGCGTAATGATTGATAGCACGGAAACAATCAGAAGTCACTGTTTCTGCGCAATTAAAGCGTGACCAAATTTGGACCGTTGCAATCATGCCGTGTGTGAATGATTCGCTTCGCTTTCAGACCAGAGGCGGCAGGCTTGCGTGGTGACAGCGGTTCCGATAGGCTGGGTCGATAAAGAATTTCTTAACAGGTTAATGCGTTTATTGCTTTCTTACCGACCTGTGCCCCGCGCGATTTAGGAGCTTTTTGATGTTCGGCCCGTTTGCATATTTTAACAAATTTCAACTGAGCATCGCTCTGATTGCCTTGCTTGCACCGCTGCCCCTCGCGGCTGAGGAGGCTAGCTTTTCGCCGGGCTGGCAAGTAGATGCGGCCAGCTCTCAACTGCGGTTCCAATCCGTGAAAAATGTCACCAAAGTTGAGTCCAGCACCTTCGCTGCCTTCTCGGGTGATCTTGCCGCAGATGGCACGCTGTCGCTGCATGTGTTTTTGGACTCGGTAGATACCAAGATTGATTTGCGCAACGTGCGGATGCGGTTTTTACTGTTTGAAACCTTTCGCTTCCCCGAAGCCGTGATCACCGCCAAGATCAATCCTGCTGACTTGGCTGATCTGCCGACGTTGCGGCGCAAGACCATTCATCTGCCCTATACGCTGGACCTGCACGGCGTGAAGAAACAGCTTGAGACGGATGTCGCTGTGACATTGTTGCAAGATGATACCGTGGTGGTGTCGTCGACGGTGCCAGTGGTGATTGCCACCGATGATTTCGGCTTGGCTGAAGGCGTGCAAAAACTGCAAGAGGCCGCGAAGGTGGTGATAATCCCCTCCGGCACAGTCAGCTTTGATTTGATGTTGAAGCGCAATGGTGGCGCCACGGCACCGACCACCACACCGACAACAGCGGAACCAACCGCGCCCGAAGTGATCGCCGAAGCCCCCGTCGCGCCTGCAACGCCAGAAGCCCCACTGCCCGCGGGAACTGCTCCGGTGGTGCCCGACGCAGTCGCGGTAGATACGGCAGCAGTGGCTTTGGAGCCGACCGGCGATCTTGATCTCGAAGCATGCACCGGGCGATTTGAGATTTTATCACGCAGCGGCAACATCAATTTCCAATCCGGCTCGGCCAAACTACAAGCCAGCAGCGCACCGCTGTTAGATAGTGTTGCCGATATCATTGCGCGCTGCCCCGGCTTGAAGATAGAGATTTCCGGCCATACCGATTCTGACGGTGCCCCGGCGGCAAACCAATCATTGTCGCAATCGCGCGCCAAATCGGTAATGCGCTATTTGGTGGGCAAGGGGCTGGCGGCAGACCGCTTCACTGCGGTCGGCTATGGCGAGGATAAGCCGATATTTGCCAATGATACGACCGAGCATAAATCTCGCAATCGGCGGATCGAATTTGCTTTGGTGCAGTAGGGTGCGACTAGGCGGCTGGATTGTGATGCTGGCTCTGCTTGGGTTGACCGTTTCGGCACCGAAGCTTCGTGCAGATGAAGTCAGTGATTGGCAAGCCGTTCTGGGCTCTGAAGATATCGTGCGACTGCAAGGCTTTGTGCAAGATTATCCGCAAAGCGCGCATCTAGCTGAAGCGAAGGCGATGTTGGGCAAAAGCATCAATACGGCACGCGCGCTTGGACTGATGCCGATTGAGGCGGTTGAGGGCTACGTTCAGCAGCATGATCTGATTGTCGCGGCTCGAATGTCAAAAGATGCGGCGGATTATCAAACCTATCTGACTGTCTATCCACAGGGCTTGTTCGCGCCAGTTGCTCAATCGGAGCTCGCGCTTTTGGCCCTAGCTCCTGTGGTGGAGGCTGCGCCCGATCCTATGGCTGAGCTCGCCGGGCTAACCTTCACCACGCCGTTTCCAGTGGGCGAATATATCAAGGGTCGCTCCATTGCCAACCTGATCTCAACCGCGACCCCGCAGTTCGCGCCGATTGAAGGGTTGCCCGAAGAGGCGTGGAAGGACAAATCCTGCGCCAACTGCCATGCCTGGACCGAAGCAAGCCTGTGTGATCAGGCGAAAACCTATACCAAACCCGATGCAGCAGAGGCTCTGACCAAACCGCATCCACTGGGTGAAACCTTCAAGATTGGTCTGAAGGCGTGGGCGCTGGGCGGATGTAGGTCGCAATGACAAATAACCCGACAAACCCCGGCTTCGCCGCCGAACCGCCACGCGAGCGCGCCACAACAGTAAGTGGTGGCACCCGGATTATTGGCACCTATGAAATCGACAAGCTGATCAGCGCGGGAGGTATGGGCGAGGTTTATCGCGGACATAACATCCACAATGGCGAGCCGGTTGCGATCAAGATCGTGCTGCCGAGTTTGGCGCATGATCCAAAGATCGTCGCGCTGTTTCAAAAGGAAAGCACCACGCTATCGCGGTTAAGCCACGAAGCGATTGTGCGTTATCATGTGTTCACCAACGATCCGATTATCGGGCGGCCGTGTCTGGTGATGGAATTTGTGTCGGGCACTCCGGTTTCCGATCGGATCGAGCAGGGGCCCATGCCCGCAGATGATGTGCGGGTGATGCTGCGGCGGGTGGCCTCGGGGTTGGACAAGGCCCACCGCGCCGGGGTGGTGCATCGCGATATGTCGCCGGACAATATCATCCTTGAGGAAGGTTTGGTCGAGCACGCCAAGCTGATCGACTTTGGCATCGCGAAATCCTCGGCGATTGGGGCTGGCACGCTGTTGCAAGGCCAGTTTGCGGGCAAGTTCAACTGGGTTGCGCCAGAACAACTGGGGGCGTTTGGTGGCCATGTGGATGGTCGATCGGACATTTACTCGCTGGCATTGGTGGCTGCGGCGGCGAGCAAAGGTGCCGTGCTACCGATGGGCGATTCGATTGTCGATGCCGTGGGCAAGCGGGCTGCGGTGCCGGACCTTAGCGGTGTTGACGCGGGCTTGGTGCCGTTGCTGCAATGGATGCTGTCGCCTGATCCGGATGCGCGGCCCGCGACGATGGCACAGGTGATCGCGGCGCTGGATAATCCGGCGTTGGTGCCTGCTGGTAAAACCTCTCCCGAGGCAAACGCCACGATCATCGGCGGGGTGCTGCCGGTGCTTGGCGCGTCAGATGCCAGCCCATTTGGCAACGCCGTTGCTGCACCTAGCGTGAGCGCGGCGACGCCAGCTAAAAGATCGCTCATCCTGCCGCTTGCGGTTGCGGTTATTGTGGCGACCAGTGGCGTGGCGTATTTTTCGGGTGCCTTCAACTCCGCCCCTTCGCCGGAACCGGAAACCGTTGCTGATGTGCCGATAGCTGAGTCCGTCAAGCCAGCCGTGCTGACGGCCGCGACGCTGACGAATTTGCTGGCGCAAGCGCAGGATTGCGGGCCACTCAGCGCAACAAACCCGCCTCCGGATGGGTATGCCGAGGGCGATGCGGTGCGGATCAATGGTCGCGTAGGGTCGGAGGCGACCATTTCCGCGTTGAAAGTCAGCCTTGCGCCCGCAGTGGGCAAGCGGGCTTTGGAACTGGATTTGCAGCCGCTAAATCCCCAGATTTGTAGCGTTTTGAACGCGTTGCCATCTGTCGGGTCTGGCGGGTTCACGGTCTCGCTCGGCTATGGCGACAGCGCCGATCCTAACCCGGACGGTATGTATACGGTCGGCCAGAACCCGGTGATTGACGTGGCGATGCCCGCGGTGGCTGGCTATGTGTCAGCGGTTGTGGTGGACGGGTCGGGTCATGTGCTGCATCTGCTGGCGAACCGGAAGGGTGGCGAGGCTGGTACGCTGCAGGTCGCATCATCGGTCGCCGAGGCCATTGAAGGCGGGTCGGCGTTTGTGGTTAACAATGCCGGGCTGGCGATGGTTCTGGTCGTGCAATCCGAAGCGCCGCTCAGCGGAGATTTGCGGATTGAGCCGGTGGCGGATTTCATCCAGCGATTGAAGGTCGCGAAGCTGGTTTCGGTGGATGAGCGCCTGATGGCTTTCAAGGTGCGTTAAGTTGGCCAAACACCGTCTCAACTCCGGCCAAACTCATTGGCTTGAGCGCCTTACTTCAGAGACCGTTCACAGTTGCTCCACCGATTAACCGACCCACCGCCCAATTTGCCGCCTCGGCCACGGTCGGATCAGAGTCAGCCCTCAACGCTGCGGCATGGGTCGCAAGACCCGGCAGACCGGAGTTGCCGATCGCATACAGCACGTTGCGCACAAAACGGTCACGGCCGATGCGCTTGATCGGGCTACCAGCAAAGCGCGCGCGGAAGGCGGCATCGTCTAGGCTCACCAGATCGGCGAGTTCAGGCGCGCCGACTTTCGGTTGATAACCGATGTCCTTGGCGGCTTGGGCGAATTTGTTCCATGGGCAAGCAGCGAGACAATCATCACAGCCGTAAATTCGGTTGCCCATGAGGGCACGCAAGTCAAGGTCAACCGGGCCTTTGTGCTCGATGGTCAGGTAAGAAATGCAGCGGCGGGCATCCAACTGATAGGGCGCAGGGAAGGCGTTGGTCGGGCAGGCATCCAAACACGCGGTGCAGGTGCCGCAGTGGCTGACCTCGGGCGCATCTTTCGGCAGATCGGCGGTGGTGAAAATTGCGCCAAGGAAGAACCAGTTGCCTAAGTCGCGCGACAAAAGGTTGGTATGCTTGCCCTGCCAGCCCAAGCCCGCCGCCTCGGCCAACGGTTTCTCCATCACCGGGGCGGTATCGACGAAAACCTTGATCTCGGCTTTCGCAACGGTCGCGAACCAGCCGCCAAGCCGCTTCAGCCGCCGCTTCACCAGATCGTGGTAATCCTTGCCCTGCGCATAGACCGACACCGCCGCGCGGTCGGGTTGGCTCAGCACATCGCGCGGATCGGTTTCGGGCGTATAAACCTCGGCCAGCATAATGACTGAACGCGCCTCGGGCCAAAGCGCGGCGGCGTTGCCACGCCAATGCTCTCGCTCGGCCATCCAAGTCATTTGACCGTGACGGTCGGCTGACAGAAACTCGCGCAAGCGTCCTGCGGTTTCCGGCACGGCATCCGGCGCACAGATACCGACTTTGGAAAATCCCTCCTCCAACGCTTTCGCGATCAAATGATCTTTGAGAGACGGCAAGGTCATCCTCTCTGCTCAAATATCCTGGGGGTTTGGGGGCTAGCCCCCAATTACAGCTAGAAGTCCAGATCGGCGTAATGCTGGGGTGGCGGAAAACCCGAGACTTGGTCGGCCAATAGCGTGCGAAACGAAGGCCGCGATTTGATCTTGGCGTACCAATCTTTCACCGTCGCCGAGCGATGCCAATCAACATCCGAGATATAATCGAGACAGGACAGATGTGCCGCCGCCGTCAGATCGGCCAAAGTCATCACATCGCCAGCCAGCCAGCGGCGTTGATCGAGCAACCAGCCGAGATAGTCGAGGTGATACTTGATCCTACCCGCGCCGGACTTCACCGCTTTGGAGTCGGGATTGCCATGCGCCATGATCTTTTTATTGACCCGCTCATACAGCAGCTTTGAGGTGACTTCGGCGTGGAATTTGTCATCAAACCACGCGCACAGACGGCGCACTTCGAAGCGCATATCCATGTCGCGCGGCATCAGCTGCGGGTTCGGATAGGCTTCTTCCAAGTATTCACAGATCGCTTGGCTTTCAGAAAGCACCTTGTTTTCAATCCGCAGCACCGGAACTTTGCCAGCTGGGTTACGGCGCAGGAAATCGGGCGAAGGCTCCCAATAGCGTTCTTCGATCAGCTCTACCTCTAGCCGCTTTTCGGCCAAAGTCAGGCGCACCTTGCGGCAGAATGGCGACAGCGGGAAGTGATACAGGCGGATCATGGGGGGATTGGTCTTTGTATGCAGGGTTTGATCTTCAATGCCGCGCCAAGCTCGGAAATTCAACCACAATCCCCGGTTAGTCGCGGCGCTGAAAGCAATCCGCGCGGCCATCCGCCAGAATGGTTTCGGCGCCCGACATGATCGCGCCGGTGCGGCGTCGCACGAAGCTGCTGGGTTTGCTGGCAGAGCGGCCTTTGGGGTCAGGCAAAATCGCAGCGAGACGGGCGGCCTGCAGGGCGGATAAGTCGCGCGCATCGACGCCAAAGTAATGCTGGGCGGCGGCTTGGACGCCAAACACGCCCTCGTCAAATTCTGCCACATTGAGATAGACTTCGAGGATACGTTGCTTCGACCACACTAGTTCCACCAGCGGGGTGAGGGTGGTTTCAATCACCTTGCGCACCCAGCTACGACCTTGCCAGAGGAAGACGTTTTTCGCGACTTGCTGGGTTAGCGTCGAGGCACCGCGATTGCCGCCTTGATCGACGGCAGCACGGATCGCGGCCATATCGAAGCCCCAATGCAGGCAGAAATTGGCATCCTCGGCTGCGACAACCGAACGACCCATCACCGGGGCGATTTCATCCCAATCGACCCAGTCTTTGCTGATGCCGCCAAGCCGCCAGCTTTCGGACAGCTGATACAGGTTAATCGGTGGTGGAATGAAGCTGAACAGCAGGATCAGGACGGCGAAAAACCCGGCAACGCCCGCAACACCGCGCAGCAGCCAACGCCTGATCCGTCGCCCCTTGGATTTAAGGGCGATCAGCTCTGGCTCAGGTTTTTTACGCGATTTTTTAGGGGTATCGACCATGCGGCAGCTTAGGCCCTAACGACTGGATTTGGTCAAGTGTTGGCTCACACTAACATTGTGGCCTGCACCGCCCTGCCCCAACGTTGATATTTGCTTTGGCGGGTGATCTCGGACATTCGCGGTTGGAAGCGATGTTGCAGCGCCCAGTTTTGCGCAAATTCCTGCGGCGGCGGGCAAAGGCCGGATTGCAAGCCTGCGAGGTAGGCGGCACCGAGCGCGGTGGTTTCGGTGACTTTGGGGCGATCGACGGGGGCGCCAAGAATGTCGGCGAGAAATTGCATCGTCCAATCGCTTGCAGTCATGCCGCCATCGACGCGCAGCACGCCCTCGGCAGCGGTACCCCAATCGGCGCGCATGGCTTCCAACAAGTCGCGGGTCTGGAAACCAACGCTCTCCAATGCGGCGCGGGCCAATTCGGCGGGGCCGGAGTTACGGGTGATGCCGTAGACCGCACCGCGACATTCGGGCCGCCAATACGGAGCGCCGAGGCCGGTGAACGCGGGGACGAGGATCAGGTCTTGCGCGGGGTCGGCATGGCTGGCGAGGGTTTGAGTTTCGGCGGCGTTGGCGATGATTTTCAAGCCGTCGCGCAGCCATTGCACCACGGCCCCGGCAATGAAGATCGAGCCTTCCAGCGCGTAGGTGGTCTCGCCGTTCAAACGGTAAGCAATGGTGGTGAGCAGGCGGTTCTTTGAGGCGACCATGGTGGTGCCGGTGTTCAAAAGCGCGAAACAGCCGGTGCCGTAGGTGGATTTCATCATGCCGGGTTGGAAGCAGGCTTGACCGACGGTGGCGGCTTGCTGATCGCCCGCGACGCCGCGGATCGGGATGGCGTGGCCGAACAAGGCGGCGTCGGTGGTGCCGAACTCGGCGGCGGAGTCTTTGACTTCGGGCAGTAGGGACATTGGGATGTTTAAGAGAGCGCAGATTTCGGCGTCCCACTGGTTGGTTTTAATGTTGAACAGCATGGTACGGGCGGCGTTGGTGGCGTCGGTGACGTGGCTGCGTCCGGCGGTGAGGTGCCAGATCAGGTAGGTGTCAACGGTGCCGAAGGCGAGCTTGCCTGCTTCGGCTGCGGCGCGGGCTCCCGGCGTGTGGTCGAGCAGGTATTTCACCTTGGTGGCGCTGAAGTAGGGGTCGAGCAGCAGGCCGGTGCGGGCGGTGATCATCGGCTCGTGAGGCAGCAGGGCGTCGCAAATCGCGGCGGTGCGGCGGTCTTGCCAGACGATAGCGTTGGCGATGGGTTTACCGGTCTCGCGGTTCCAGATAATCGTGGTCTCGCGCTGGTTGGTGATGCCGATACAGGCGATGTCGGCGGGGTCGGTGCGGGAGAGGACGGTTCGGACCACGGAAAGCGTGGTGCGGAGAAGGTCGGCGGGGTCATGTTCGACCCAGCCCGAGGCGGGGTAATGCTGCGGGAATTCCTCCTGCGCGGAGGTGATCGGGGTGAGGTCATGCGAAAACAAGATGGCCCGCGTTGAAGTCGTGCCTTGGTCAATTGCGAGAATTTGCGGCATTTGAGACCTTTAATCAGAAGTGTCCGCGTTTGGACAGAATGGCTTTGGGTTTATATCAACAACTTATTTTTTGCGTTAGGTGTTTCTTAATGTCTTCGCCGCATCGCTCGTCGCCCTATCATCGGCGAAAGACACGGTGAATCGGGCGGTTTCCGCGTCGGCTAGATGTTATTTTGCCAGGCCGTTTTGTCGAAGTTATAGAGCGGCGAGTCGTCACGCAACGGTGTTACAGTTGGTTCCGCAACGTCGGCGTTTGGCAAGTCTTGCCAAAGTTTGCCAATGTCGTATGCTGGGTGGTATGAGCACGATGAATATCTCTTTACCCGATGACATGAAGGCGTTTGTGGACGAGCAGGTGCGCATGCATGGCTTTACCACGACCAGCGAATATATGCGCGCGCTGATCCGTGAGCGGAAAGAGGGCATTGAGCGGCTGCGGGCTTTGGTGATTGAGGGCATGGAGTCTGGCGATGCGGGGCCCGCTGAAGATGTCTCGGCTCGATTGCGTGCGAAGATTGAGGCGGCCCGAATGGGGATGAAGGCCGCCGAATGACGGCAGTTATCGTCAGCCGGGCAGCAGAGGCTGACTTGAACGCGATTACCGACTTTTATTTGACCGAAGCTGGCATCGTACTGGCTGCTGGATTTATGACGGCTTGGGATGGCTGCATCGACCACCTAGATGCGTTTCCGGCGAGCGGATCGCCTCGGTTAGCGGGAAATCTGGCGATTGCCGGATTGCGGGTTTGGCCGATCAAGGGATTTCCACAGCTGGTGCTTTATCTGGAAACTGCGCAGGGCGTCACAATTCAGCGGGTGCTGCACTCGGCACGCGATTTGCAGTTTGTCTTGCGCGACTAAATCCGCACGTTCGCGACTGGAAATGTCGCGGGTGGTGCTGCGGCGATGGGTTGGGTTGTTAGGATCTGCAAAACCCATTTTCGGAGACATTCATGCCGCTGCGCCGCACACCGTTTTATGCTTTGGCTTCGGCTTTGGGGGCGCAGATGGGGCCGGTGGGTGGCGGGTTTATCTCGGCGCATCATTACGGCGACGTGCGCGCCGAGCATCTGAACACGCGGGCTAATGTCGGGGTTCAGGATCTTTCCACCATGGGGAAAATTGACGTGAAGGGGCCGGAAGCTGAGGCGCTGGTCAATTATCTGATCGTCAATGATGCGTCGGCGATGAAGGTCGGAGCCGCACGTTACGCCTCGGTTTGTGCGCCGGATGGCGGGGTGATGGACGATCTGACGGTTTTCCGGCTGGCAGAGGAGCATTTTCTGATTGTTTCAGGCTCTCGCAATCGGTTGAAAATCCGCGATTGGGCGATGCAACACGCGAATGGGCGGCGGGCTTATGTGACGGATATTACGGCGGCGATTGCGTTTCCGACGGTGCAGGGCCCACGCTCGCGTGAGCTGTTGGCGGCGGTTATTCCGGATGCGGATTTGAGCGCGCTGAAGCGGTGGCAGTTCACTTGGGGACATTTTGGCGAGACGCGGGTGATGATCTCGCGCACCGGGGTGACGGGGGAGTTGGGGTTTGAGCTGTTCGTTCCGTCAGATGAAGCGGCAGGGGTTTGGAACGGATTGATGGCTATCGGTGGGGCGTTTGGCCTGCGGCCTTATGGCGTGCAGGCGATGTTCACGCTGGGTCTGGAAAAGCTGTATCCCGCACATGGCATTGACATGGACGAAAGCCTGACGCCGTTTCATGTCGGGACGGATGCGTTCATTAAGTTTGATAAGGGGGATTTTATTGGACGTGAGGCGTTGCTGCGGGTGCGTGATGCTGGGGTGCCAACGGTTTGGGTCGGGTTGCGGCTGGAGGGCGAGGTTTCGGCGATTGAAGGCGCTGCGGTTATGGCGGATGGGCGGCGCGTTGGGCATGTCACCTATAGCGATCATGGCTATTCGGTCGGGGCAGTTTTGGCATCGGCGCATATCGAGAAAGCCTTTGCCGTAGAGGGTGCAGAGCTGACGGTTGGCGGTATTGCAGGGCGGGTGGCGCGCAAGGCGTTTCTCGATCCAGAGGGCGCGCGGCTTCGAGCTTAGGCAATTTTCAGGCGAGTTTCAAATCTACAAGAGCCTTGCTTTAAGTTCGTATAATGACGCTGAGAATGGGCGGCATTGCCGTGCCTCTTTTCTGTGTTAACTTCGATCATCACCCATAGTCGCACCGCCGCACTGTGCAGCGTCCTTTACGCCGTCGGCCATCGTGCCGAACCCGCCTGCAATCGAAAGCTTACGGATTGCTACCGCGAGCGATGATCTTTGTCATACAGTGATCCGCTGCCCTCAAAGCCGCGTATCCAACTATAACCCAACAGATTCGCCAAATAGCTCAGAGCATTTGATTTGAACCAAGCTCGCATATTCATTGGTATTTTCGCGCTAGTGCTTAGCCTTGTCGCGGTGATCCAGCTAGAGCAATCGCGGGCGGGATTGCAGATTTCCGACCTGAGCGTTGGCACAACTCCGGTGACGCTTTATCAGCGCGCGTCCTTGCAGCAGGGCGAGCAGCCCGGACCGATTGTCGTGGTAGCGCATGGCTTTGCCGGATCGCGCCAGATCATGCAGTCGTATTCTTTGGCTTTGGCGCAAGCGGGATACCGCGTGCTGGCGTTTGATTTTGAGGGCCACGGCCGCAATTCGCAGCCTATGTCGGGCGATGTGACCTCGGTGGAGGGTACAACCGCGCTATTGGTCGCCGAGACGCGCCGGGTGATCGCCTATGCGCGCAGCCTGCCCGGAGATGCCCGCGTTGGCTTGTTGGGCCATTCAATGGCGACAGACATCATCGTGCGCGCCAGCATTGCCGAGACGACCGCAGGGCATCCGGTGCAGGCCGTTGTTGCGATTTCGATGTTCTCGCAGGCCGTCACCGCCGATGCGCCGCAACAACTGCTGGTGATCTCGGGCGCGTGGGAGAGCTATCTGCGCAAGGCCGGGCTTGACGCTGTGCATCTGGTCGACCCGAATGCTCTCGAGGGCGCGCTGGCCCATTCGGGCATTGTCAGGCGGGCAACGATGGTGGCACCCGGTGTCGAGCATGTCGGCGTGTTGTTCAGCCCCAGCGCGGTGAAGGCTGCGCAAGATTGGTTCGACGTAGCCTTTGCCCATCAAAGCAAAACCACACCCACCCCGCGCGGCTGGTGGATTTTTGCGCTGCTCGGGGGCATCGTCTTGGGCTTTTACCCTGTCGTCTCAAAGCAGCCCGCCGCACCTGCAACCGCCCGCATCTCGACCAGCCAGTTTTTGCTGGCTATCCTTGTGCCGACGGTCGCAGCGCCTCTTATAATAACGCCGTTTTACCGCAACTTCCTGCCAGTTTTGGTGGCCGATTATCTGATGCTGCATCTGGCGTTGTTCGGGTTGCTTCAGCTTGCCTTGCTGCGGATTTGGCCGCGCTGGCCCACCAAAGCCGCCGCCCTGTCTGCGCTGATGCTGGTCTTGTGGGGCACCCTGGTGTTCGGTCTGGCACTGGATCGCTACGCCGCCAACTTCTGGCCTACGCTGCAACGCCTGCCGATCATCGCAGCCCTCTGCCTTGGAACGGTGCCGTGCATGGTGGCCGACAGCTATCTGACCCAAGCCGGACGAGCAGCTTTGTGGCGCAGATGTGCGGCAAGACTGGCACTGTTTGCCTCGTTGGGGGTCGCCGCGGTCCTTGATCCGGGCGATCTGACCTTTGTGTTGATCGTGCTGCCTGTGTTTGTGTTGTTCTTTCTGGTGCATGGCTTGATGGGGCGGTGGATCGCGCAGCGTTCCGGAGCCTTGGCGGCAGGGCTCGGGCTGGGCCTGTGCCTCGCTTGGGCGCTAGGCGTCAGCTTTCCTTTGTTCGCACCTTCGTGATGCGTCGGTTTTACTGGCCGCGTCGCAAAGCCGAACCATATCCGCTCATTTCAAAGGCCCATCCCATATGCCGCAGATCGCCAACGCCGAACCCCGCAACGGTACAAGCCATTACCCGCGCGTCAGTCTCTATGCCTTGCTGCTGGCTGCAACGGGGATACCGCTGTACATCCATCTGCCGCAGTTTGCCGCGATCAATCTTGGCATCGGTCTGGGGACCATTGGCACGATTTTGCTGGTGATCCGGGTGATTGATCTTGCGCAAGATCCGCTGATCGGCTGGGCGATAGATCGCTGGCCGCGCCTGCAAAGCACCTTCGCAATGGCCGCCGTGGCTGGGCTTGCGGTTGGCTTTCCGCTGCTGTTTTCGCTGTCGCCCGGCCCAGATGTCGTGGCGCAACTGGTAGCGGCCTTGGTTTTGCTGTTTGCCGCCTACAGCTTAGGCACAATTCTGCTTTATGGTCGCAGCGCCACCTTGGCCGAGCGGCCTGAACCGCAAGCCCTGTTGACACTGGCCGCCTACCGCGAGGGCGGCATGTTGGCGGGTGTCATCCTTGCGGCAATGGCGCCGGCGGTTCTGCTGGCTTTGGGGGCGAGTGGGCAAGGCTATCCGGCCTTTGGCCTGCTGCTGGGCGGGCTCGCGATCCTGACGGCGGCGTTCAGCTTTTCGATCTGGCAGCGCCCGGTGGTCTTGGGTGAGACGTTCTCGCTCGCCGGTCTAGCCAACGCAGGGGCGCTGCGGATTTTGGTGCTGGCCTTGATCAACAGCCTTCCCGTCGCCATTACCTCAACGCTGTTTTTGTTTTTTGTCGAAGACCGCTTGCTGCTGCCGGGTAGCGCAGGGGCGCTGCTCACTCTGTTCTTTCTCAGCGCGGGCCTCAGCGTGCCGATATGGACCCGAGCGAGCCAGCGGATAGGTGCCAAGACCACTCTGATGATCTCAGTGCCCTTGGCGATTGTGGGCTTTGCCGGGGCGGCCTTTCTAAGTCCCGGCGATTATCTGAGCTTTGCCATCATCTGCGTCGCTGCCGGGGCCGCCCTTGGGTCTGACACCATCCTGTTGCCTGCGATGTTTTCGGTCGCACTGACGCGGGCGGGTCTGAAAGCCTCGCTTGCCTTTGGCATCTGGGCGTTTGCGGGCAAGTTGGGGCTGGCGCTGGCGGCTTTTATCGTGATGCCACTGCTGCAATGGAACGGTTTCCAGCCGGGGCAGATCAATTCTGCGCAGGCATTGAACACCCTGAACATTGCCTATACCGTGATCCCCTGCGTGCTGAAACTAGCTGCCCTCGGTCTGGTTATAACGCTGCCGTCAGAGGATAACTTGTGATGCCACACTGCCACCGGCAACACATACAATCGCGACGATTTGCACTGATGATTTCGCGTACCACTGGCGCATCAAACTTTAGACCTAGGGAACCATGCATCGGATCCCCCGTTAGCCTGTGCTTTGTGAGGTCTCCGAGGCAAGATGGGTGAAACGAGCAGGTATTTAAATGGCTGGACGCATATTGATTGTCGAGGACGAGATCATCGTCGCGATGGATCTGGAGGCCACGCTCGAAGACTTCGGGTTTGAAACTGTTGGCATCGCTGCCGATACAACAAGCGCGCTGCAGCTTGGCGCGCGCAATCCCGACGTGGCGCTGGTGGATGTGAACCTGCGTGATGGCCCTACAGGGCGCGAGATTGGCGCAAGACTGGCACGTGACTTTGGGATTAACGTGGTGTTTATCACCGCCAATCCACGGATGCTTGGCGACGGCTTTCCGGGCGCGGTGGGGGTATTACCGAAGCCCGCGGACCCTCACATCATACGGCAAACGGTTGAGTATATTCTTGGTCTGAAAAGCAACCAAGCTCACATGCTCGCGCCGCCGCCAGCGCTGACGATGTTCGGCGCGGTGCAAATCCACGCCTAGGGTCGCCAGTTTAGCGAAGATCAGCATTAAGCATCCCGAGTTTTGACGGTTTGACGTGCGCGCAATAAACTGCTGCGCGGGCAGCTTACGTTGACGACGACGCCGTCCGACGTCCACTGCCATTCAATTTGCCCATTCAAATGAGATTGCGCGCTGGCCAGCATCAGCTTGGTGCCAAAGCCTGCAACCACAGGCTTCCCTGTGACATCAGGACCGCCCGTTTCGGTCCAAACCAATCGACACTGCGTGTCATCACAACGCGAGAATAGATCAACCTTTCCCGCATCTGCAGACAATGCGCCGTATTTTTTGGCATTAGTTGCAAGTTCATGCAGGATAAGCGCGAACGGTGTCGCTGCCGCATCGTCAACCGAAACATCTTCGCCGCTGATGGTGATGCGGCCATCATCCATCGCCAGATAAGGCTTGAGAATTTCGCGGGCGAGGCTGTGCAGCGTCACCTCGCCAGTGTGGGGCCGCGATTGATCACTGTGCGGCCGGGCCAGATCATGCGCACGCCCCAGCGAGGCAATCCGGGCTTGCAGATCGCGCGCAAAGGCCGCGGATTCTGGCGCACGTCGCCCCGACAACCCGATAAGGCTTTGAATGATCGCAAAGATATTCTTTATCCTGTGACTCAGCTCCTGACTGAGCAATTCAACGTAGGCAGCCGCCTTCTTGGTGTCATTGATGTCAGTGCAAGTGCCCAACCAGCGCACGATCTGGCCGCTATCGTCACGCACTGCACGGGCGCGGCCCAAAACCCAGCGATACTCGCCTGAATTGTGGCGCAGCCGATATTCGATCTCGTAAGGCGCACCGGTCGCCAAGGAATGCTCCCAACGCTGCCACGCCCGCGCTTGATCATCGGGGTGAAACATGCCGTTCCAGCCCTCGCCATCGGTGCTGCCAGGTGGCACGCCGGTGAAATCATACCAGACGGCATTATAGTAATCGTGGAAGCCGTCAGGTCGGGTCGACCAAACCATTTGCGGCATCGCATCGGCAATCGCCGCAAAGCCTAAGGTCTGGGTGCCTGTCATGTCTTCAACGTGCAACGCGTCATTGTTGCGCGAAAGTTCGACCAGAACGCCCGACACATTATGCGCCCCAATATGCACGCCGCGCATCACAAAAGGCCGCATTGTTCCATCTGCAACATTCAATCGAAGCGTAAAGTCAAAGCTGGACTGATCGGCGCCTGCAAGATGCGCCGAAACCTGAGCGCGGTCTGACGGGTGAACGCGGTGCAGAAACAGATCAATCGGGATTTCTGCGGGATCGCTAAACCCAAGCCGCTGCTTCAACGCATCAGTGACCACCAAACCCGCAAGGGTTGAGCCAAACGGATAAACGCCCGCCGCTGTCTGCGACGCGGCTTCGGTCCCATACGGGTTTTCCGGCACAGCGTTGGCTTCGGCCATTGACTGTTGCGGGCCGCCGTAGCGCGTTGAAGACATGCTGTTGTTCCGAAAACAAAATTGTGAAGGGGAATGCTTAACATCTCTGTCAATTCCCGCAAAGCGGCAACAGTCGGCGTGGCAGAGGTTACTCTGCGCCCGGTACACTGTCCAAAATCCTGCCACCGCTGTCGCGTCAATGCGATTTGTAGCAGACATTGCCCTGATAATTGAAATATGTTTGAGGAGCGGCACAATCGGTGCGCTGCCGGAAGGCGGGTTGAGCGTAATCAAAGGGGCGCCAATTGGGGGCGCCGGAACTTTTCCCTCTGCCTGATGTTATTGCAACGAAACTGCACACGAAAGGATTTATCCAATGTTTCGCACTTTTGTCTGCATGGCCTTTCTGGCCGCTTCACCCGCATTTTCGCAGACCGCCAGCGATGACCAACCCTCGGCTGAAAACTGGTGGGACACCGTTGGCGCGGGGTTTTTCAGTGACAAGGGCCTGACCCTTCTGCGGTCCGAGCATGAGATCCGGGCGCACTGGACGGGGTTGAGTGCGGACGATCAGGCGGCCGTGCTGCAGCGCTGCGGGGTTTTGGCGGCACCAGCTGATGCCACGGGAAGCGGCTCGTCGGTGCAGTCGCAGCAAAGCGGGTCGAACACCGAAGAAGGCGTGACAGAGCCCGGGCAGAGTGCGGACGGGGGCAATCGTGCCGCAGGCGAAGCTCTGCCCAGCACCGATGACGCGGCAACTGCGACCCCCGGCACCACCAATCAGACCTCCATCACCGGGGCGACAGAGGGTCAAGAGGTGCACAATCCTGCGAACGGCACTGAGCCATATACCGGACTCGCTGGCAGCATGGGCCCGAATGATGACCAGTTCCGCTCTGTCTGCAGCGTCATTGCTCGCATCCACTAGGTTTCTTTGGGCCGGACTGCGGTCGAGGGTTCGCACTTTCTGCTGCAGTTGCCATCGGAGGAAGTGCAGAAGTTTTGCGCCGAGGTTCGCTCTCGGTGGGGCAGGTGCGGGCGTTGCTTGGCTCGCATCCCATGCTGGGCGCGCTATGAAGCAAAACCTCTCGGTGCGTGAGGCCGAGAAGCTGGTCAAACCAGCCGGTCCCCCGGGGCGAACAGATCGGGGAAGGGCAAGCTTACAGTCAGCTTTGACAGCCCAGAAAAATTTGCGTTTCTGTGGGACATCTTATCGAAAGCAAGGCGGCACAGGTAGAGCAACCGCATTTGCAACGGTGCTACAAACAACCGTCTAGCCTGCGCTGAGCGCGGCGACACCTGCGTCCAGATAGATTTTGAGCCAAGGGGTATACAGGGCCGGATGGGCGCTGACTTGACCGACAAGTTGCGTGCGTGGCACCCATTTGGTCTGCATCACTTCCGCCGAGTTCAGCGCAAGCGGCAGCTCGCGCGAAGCTTCTGCCACAAAGATTTCCACCATCTCATGCTCCGTCAGACCGCTGCCCACATCTGCGCGGTATTCGATTTGGCCGACAGGTTGCAGCGCAAGCCCGGTGATGCCCAGTTCTTCGCGCAAGCGGCGGTTGGCGCAATCCATTGGGTCTTCGCCCCAGCGCGGATGCGTACAGCAGGTGTTGGTCCACAGTCCCGGCGTATGGTATTTGCCCAAGGCGCGGCGTTGCAGCAGGGTCTTGTCGCCGTCCATCACGAACACCGACACCGCGAGATGCCGCAACCCGCGCTGATGGACCTCGAGTTTATCAACCGGGGTCAGCGTGCCATTTGCCCATGCGGGGATCAGTTCATTCATACATATTCCGGAGGCACAAAGCCCATCAGGTGTCGCACATTCTTGAAACCGATCTTGATATGCGCCAACGGTCGGGCGGAAACCAGTTTCTTGTTCATATAAGCCTCAAACGTCAGCTTTTGCACATCAACATCGTGGCACAGGCTGACAAACCGCTCGCGGCGCTCATCCGATTTGTAATAGGCATCCTGCATGGATCGCAGCACTTTGAACACCGTGCCGTGCTCTTTCATAAACATCTTGCGCGCCAGCTTCAGCTTGGATGCGCGCCCGGTGGCGAGCGTCGCCTGTGCCGCCGTAGCCGCCACGCGACCCCCAACCATGGCGTAGTAAATCCCCTCCCCCGAGGAGGGCGCCACCACCCCCGCCGCATCGCCCGCCAGTACCACATCGCGGCCATTGTCCCAGCGGTCCATCGGACGCAGCGGTATCGGCGCACCTTCACGCCGGATCGTCTCGCACCCCGCAAGCCCAGCCTGCGCGCGCAGATCGGCGGTGGCCTGTTTCAGATCAATCCCGTCGATCCCCGTCCCCATCCCTACCGAGCATTGATCGCCATGCGGGAACACCCAGCCATAAAAATCGGGGGAAATCTTGCCGTCATAGATCACATCGCAGCGCCCCGGATCGTAGGAATTGCTGGCCACCGGAGCCTTGATAATCTCATGATACGCAATGACATAGGGGATCTTGTCACCCCCCGGAACCTCGGCCTTGGCGACGTTAGATCGCGCCCCATCGGCCCCGATCACCAGCTTGGTCGCCAGCCGCATTTCGGCCCCCGTCGCCTTGTCGCGGTAAATCACATGCGTGCCGCCCGCGTCCCGTTCCAACCGCAGATAGGTGCCGGTCAGCCGGGTAGCCCCGTTTTCCACCGCCCGCTTGCGCAGGAATTCGTCGAAATGCTCGCGGTCCACCATGCCGACGAAGCCGTTCTCAATCGGAATATCCACTGCGCGTTGGGTGGGTGAGATCATCCGCGCCGTCTGGATATGCGCCACCAACTGCGCTTCAGGGATCGAGAAATCCTCGATGAGGCGCGGTGGGATCGCGCCGCCACAAGGCTTGATACGGCCTGCCCTGTCCAGAAAGGCTACATCGCAGCCCGCCCGCGCCAGATCATTCGCCGCCGTCGCCCCCGAGGGCCCGCCGCCGATCACGATGACATCATAGCTCATGTTATTCTCCTGCAACCATGTGGATCAAACCGGGCTGGCGCTGTGCGTCTATGACACGCCCGTCAATGACTCGGGACGCCATCCAGGTGGCGGCCGCAAAAAGCCCCGCCTCCAGCACGAAGACAAAGCCAAAGGCGCTGGCCGTGTCGGTGAACTGCCGCGTCAGATCGACAGCGCCCGCGCCGATCAGCCCGCCAAACCCGGCAGCCAGTGCTTGCGACGCACCCCAAAGCCCCATCCGCGTACCTTCACGCGCGCCGCGCCCCTCACCCGCCAGCGCCATCATTGATCCGATGGCTGCCACCGCGAACATGCCGTTAAAGACGCCAAGCCCGATCGTGGCGGGCAGCAGCAGCGCCCCACCACCGACGATCTGCCCCGCCAGCGCGATCACCGTCAGCGCCAGCGCCGACCCGGCGCAACCCAACATCACCCAAGCCCGCAGCGATCCGATCCGCAAACCGGTCGCCGCGATGCCTACCGTCAACATTCCGACAAACACCCCACCATTTTGCGCACCCGAAAGCTGCGTCGATTGGCCGGGGGTGAAGCCGAACGCCAGCCCGGCATAGGGTTCAAGGATCAGCTCCTGCATGAAATAGGCGGTCATCGACAAAAAGATGAACAGCGTGAAATGCCGCGCGCGCGGCTCGGCCCAGATCTCCGCAATGCCAGCGCGGAAAGACTGCCGGGCCTCACGCGGCGGCTCCATGCCGCCATGCCGCGCCTCAATCCCCCAGATCGCCGCCACGGTCAGCGTCACCGCAATTAAGCCAACCGCCGCCACCAATTCCAGCAGCCGCGCGGGCGAATAGGGGTCGAGCATCTTGCCCACCACCGTCGCCGTCACCGCGATGCCAAAGATCATCATCAGCCATGTGATCGTCGCCGCAGCCGCCCTACGACGCGGATGGGTCGCCGTCGCCAGCAATGCCAGAAGCGAGGTGCCAGACGCCCCGACCCCCATGCCGATCAGCGCATAAGCCAGCACCGAAACCGCAAGCCCCGGCCAATAGGCGCTCGTCATCACCACAAAACCAAAGGCCGCCAGAAACCCGCCCAAGGCCAGCGCGAGCATCCCCAGCACGATAAACCGCGCGCGGTCCCCACCACTGTCAGACCGGAACCCCCAGTTCGGCCGGGTGATCTGCACACCATAGTGCAGCGCCACCAGCAGCCCCGGCAACACCGCAGGCAAGGCGGCCTCAACCACCATCAGCCGATTGAGTGTCGATGTCGTCAGCACCACGATCGCACCAAGGCACAGTTGCACCAATCCCAGCCGCACGATGGAAAGCCACGACAGATGCGTCATTGGGCGACCTCCAACGTGCGGATGGCAAAAGCGGTGATCATCATGCCGCTGACATACATCGCGATGCCGGTGGCGTTGTACCAAGGGGCGCGGCCCTTGGGGTCGGCGAGCAGGGTTTTCATCGCCCAAACCTGCGTCGCCAGCAGCGCCAGAACCGCCAGCGCGTGCCATGGCCTGCCCCAGATGAACAGCAACGCAATCACC
>NZ_JAQGKQ010000097.1 GCF_028290025.1 Cypionkella sp.
AATGCGCAGATCATCCGCCACGATGTAACGGTCGGTCGAGTCAAATTTCATCGCTATTCCAAGGTAATGCAGGACATTGTGGCAAAGCTTAGACCGCACGCGAATTTGTCGCAACCGCTAGTGACAATCGTTTCTGTTTCCTTTAGATGCACGCCCATGCAGGAGCGCGACATGCCTATAGCCCACCTGGCAGCGCATCCTGAGAAAAGGGAGAGTGCTGCAATGAAAGCCGAAACCTTCTTGCCAGACGATTATCGTCCTGCCGAGGATGAGCCTTTCATGAATGAGCGGCAGCTGGAATATTTCCGCCGCAAGCTGATCACCTGGAAGCAAGAACTGATCGGTCAATCCGCCGAAACCATCGACAATCTGCAGGATTCTGGCCGCAATGTGCCCGATATCGCAGACCGGGCTTCGGAAGAGACAGATCGGGCACTTGAGCTGCGCACCCGCGACCGTCAGCGTAAGCTGGTGTCAAAAATCGACGCAGCCTTGCGCCGAATCGACAGCAACGAATTTGGTTATTGCGAAATGACTGGCGAGCCGATCAGCCTGAAACGGCTTGACGCCCGCCCGATTGCGACGATGACTCTGGAAGCACAAGAAAAGCATGAGCGGCGTGAGAAAGTCCACCGCGACGATTGATCTGCTTGCAGGCCAAGCCGTGATGCGAAACAGATAGCGCCGGGCCAAAAGGTCTGGCGTTTTCGTTTGGGGGATGGATGGGCATCGCGGGCCAACAGGTGACGGTGATCGGGGCAGGGGTCGCGGGTCTTGCCGTCAGCTTGGCCCTCGCTCAAAACGGCGCTGAGGTCACGGTGCTAGAGCAAGCCGACGCCATCCGAGAAGTCGGCGCAGGGCTGCAAATCTCGCCCAATGCTGCCTGTGTGCTGCAAGCTTTCGGTCTGGGTGCTGCGCTGAATGCTGTATCCTTGCGCGCGCAAGCCGTGGAGCTTTGTGATGGACGCAATGGCAAACAAGTGCTGCGGCTTGATCTCGCCCGTCTGCGCCCACATCAAGGCTACCATTTTGTGCACCGCGCCGATCTGATCGACCTGCTGGCAAGCGCCGCGCGCGCCGCTGGTGTGCAAATAAAACTGCTGCAACAGGTTGAAACCGTTGACCTAAGCGGCCAGCGCCCTTGTGTCACAACGGCGACTGGTGCTGAATACACTCCGTCGTTGCTGATCGGCGCCGATGGCTTGCACTCGAAAACCCGCGCCGCGCTGAACGGCAAAGTCGCACCCTTCTTCACCCGGCATGTCGCGTGGCGTACGCTGATCCCCTGTGAACCAAACGCCGCCCCGGTCGCCGAGATCCACATGGGCGCAGGCCGCCACCTCGTCAGCTACCCCCTACGCGGCGGTACATTGCGTAACATCGTCGCTGTCGAAGAACGCAACACCTGGGTTCCCGAAAGCTGGTCGCTCCGCGACGACGCGTCCTCAATGCGACAAGCCTTCGCGGGATTCTCGCCAAGGGTGCAAAGCTGGCTGGATCAAGTGCATGAGCCCTACCTCTGGGGCCTGTTCCGCCATCCGGTCGCGAAAACATGGAGCAAAACCCTGCCCGAAGCTGCCGCCGTGATCCTCGGTGACGCCGCGCACCCGATGCTGCCCTTTCTGGCCCAAGGAGCCGCGACGGCATTGGAAGACGCATGGCTGCTCGCCCACCACATATCGCGACTACCTGTGCCACAAGCCCTAACCGCCTACCAAACCCAACGCGCACCCCGCTCTGCCCGCGTTGTAGCGGCCGCCAACGGCAACGCGCGCGCCTATCACCTCTCGGGTGTGCAACGCAGTGTCGCGCATGCGGGCTTACGCCTGGGCAACCTGATCGCGCCAAACCTCGCGCTGAAACGCTTCGACTGGCTCTATGATTATGATGTGACGCGGAGTGACGCTTAGGTCATCCTGTGCGCAAAAATATCCCCGCCGAAGGCATACTCGGCCAGCCTAAGAGCCTCCGGCGGGGATATTTAAGCCAATGTGAAAGCCCAAGCCTTCCCGCCATCACGCGTCGAGTTCTATCCAGATCGGCACATGGTCGGACGGCTTGTCGCCGGCGCGCACCTGTTTGTCGATTTGACAATCGCGCAACAAGTCGGCGGCTTGCGGCGACAACAGGTGATGATCGATGCGGATGCCGTTGTTACGCTCCCACGCGCCCGCCTGATAATCCCAGAACGTGTAGTTCCCCGGTGTCTGATTGCGCACGCGAAAGGCGTCGGTCAGCCCGAGGTTCAGCAGGCGTTGGAATGCCGCACGGGTTGGCGGGAGAAACAGCGCGTCCTTCACCCAGACGCCGGGTTTGGCCGCATCCACCTCTTGCGGGATCACGTTATAATCGCCGCAGCAGACCAGCGGTTCTTCCAGCGTCAGCAAAACCTCGACCCGCGCCTGCATCCGCGCCATCCACGCGAGTTTGTAGCCATACTTCCCCGCAATTATCGGTTGGCCTGCCGGGTCAAACTCCACCGGATTGCCGTTCGGAAGATAAAGCCCGCACAGCCGCACCGCGCGTTTGCCGATCACCGTCGCTTCAATCCAGCGCGCGTGATCGTCGCCCTCACCGTCGGGCAATCCGCGCACGACATCCTCGAGTGGCAGCTTCGACAGGATCGCCACGCCGTTGAATGCCTTTTGCCCATGGGTTTCAACTTGGTAGCCCATGGCCTCAAACACTTCACGCGGGAAGGCTTCATCCACCGATTTGATCTCTTGCAAACATACCACATCCGGTTGCGCTTGCGTCAGCCACGCGGGCAACGCCTCAATCCGCGCCTTGATGCCGTTGATGTTGAAGCTGGCGATTTTCATAGGGCGCTCTCCGGTTCTGCCCCCAGTCTTAGGCCGAGCGGTTCCGGCAGACAAGCCAGCCAAAGCGCATCCAGTGCGTCAATTTCGGCGAGATCATAGCGCGAGAGATCCTCCCAATACCGCCCCGAGGGCGCGAAATATGCTAGTTCCGCCTCACGCGCCTGAGCCGCTTGCACCCGCACCGGATCAAACTCCAACGCCCGCACCCCGGCCAAATCCGACAACTTTGCCCGAGGGCACAGCAGCCGCGACGGGCCTATCGACAGGTTTACCACCGCACAACCCTGATGTGCCGCCATCACCATCAACCGCACCGATTTCGCCTCAAGACTGCGCAAGGTGATATCGGCGCGCAACGGATCAGCCGTGCCCGCTCCGTAGAAGTGCGTCTGGCCGGGAGGATAATGCATATCGCAGCCGAACACCGCCAATACCCGAGGACGCAGCGCATCGAGCACCCAATAAGCCGCCGTATAGGCCATCGTCGCACCGGCGTAGACAAAGCCACCATAGCGGTTCTGCGCGGGCACAAACTCGGCCTCAGTTACCAGAACCTGTTCGCCTGCGGGCACCGCTACACGCTCGGGCGGAAAATCCCACGGATAAATCGAGAAGTCCCAATCGGGCCGCACCCGCCAGGCGTTGTTGATCGCCACAACCCGGTCAAAGCTGCGCGGCCACACAGCGGCTTCCAAAGCCATCGGGGCCGAGCCCAGCATCAAAACAACGGTCATTTCGCCCCCATGTCAGGGGGCCAAGCTAATTCACCACACGCACAAATCTAGTGTTATCTCGCACCCGCTTTTTCAAAAAAGAGCGGCGCTGCACCGAAAAAGTTTCTAAATCGACAACCCGCGCCTTTAGATCGAGAAACTGGTGCCGCAGCCACAGGCACTCGCCACGTTCGGATTTTCAATCACGAACCGCGCACCGATCAGTTCCTCGGAAAAATCAATCACCGCATTGGCCAGAAACGGCAGCGAGACTTGATCGACCAGCACAACTTGGCCACCGCCCTCAATCACCAGATCATCCGCCGCTGCATCATCCAGCTTGATATCATACTGAAAACCCGAGCAACCGCCGCCTTCGACCGCGACGCGCAACGCCTTCTTCTCACCAGTCATTTCGGCAATCTCGGCCAGACGCGCAAAAGCACGCGGCGTCACGCGCGGCGGCTGGGCAGGCATATTCAATTCCATGGCATTTCTCTATCCATTGGCGGCTAATTCCGAATATAGGGGATGCGAACGCATACAACAAGAACGGCTACGCTTATGCTCGCCCCTTTCGCCTGCCAACCCGACCAATCGCGCGGCCGCCTGCACCTGGAGCGGATGTCGAGCTTCCGCTCACCGTTCCAACGCGACCGCGACCGCATTATTCATTCCAGCGCTTTCCGCCGCCTGAAACACAAAACCCAAGTTTTTGTCGAACATGAGGGCGATTATTACCGCACCCGGCTGACCCATACGATTGAGGTCGCGCAGGTCGCCCGCACAATCTCAGGCGTGCTCGGCTTGAATACCGATCTCGCTGAAGCCATCGCCTTGGCGCATGATCTTGGCCACACCCCGTTCGGCCATACCGGCGAAGATGCCCTTGCTTTGCTGATGGCCCCCTTCGGCGGTTTTGATCACAACGCCCAAGCCCTGCGCATAGTCACCCGGCTGGAACGTCACTATGCTGATTTCGATGGGTTAAACCTGACATGGGAAAGCCTTGAAGGCATCGCCAAGCACAACGGCCCGGTGACTGGCCTCAATGCTGATGCAAAGCACAGCGGCCCGTTGCCCTATGCCTTGGCCGAGGTGAACGCCGAGTGGGATCTCGAACTGCACACCCACGCGTCAGCCGAGGCGCAAGTTGCAGCCATCGCCGATGATGTGGCCTATTCGCATCACGACCTGCACGACGGCCTGCGTTCTGGCCTGTTCGACGAAAATGACCTGATGGAACTCCCCGTCACTGGCCCCGCCTTCGCCGAAGTCGATGCGCTCTACCCCGGCTTGGATAGAATGCGTCGCCGCCATGAAGCCCTGCGCCGAGTGTTTGGCCGTATGGTCGAAGATGTAATCGCGGTGGCCAAGAACCGTCTCGATGCCGCCAAGCCGCAATCGGTCGAGGAAGTCCGCGCCATGGGCCTGACCGTCATCCGGTTTTCCAAGCCGCTTTACCAAGAACTGAAGGCCATCCGCACCTTTCTGTTTCACCGAATGTACCGCGCCCCCTCGGTGTTGGTGATGCGCGAGCAGGTGACCGAAGTCGTCAACGGCCTGTTCCCGCTGTATCTCGCACAACCCGAAATGCTACCCGAAGAATGGATGCACGATATAGAAGCCGTGCAGTCGCAAACCGAACTCGCCCGCATCGTCGCCGATTACGTTGCTGGCATGACCGACCGTTTCGCGCTGCAAGAGGGGCAAAGGCTGCTGGGTTAGGCGCAGCCTCTAGGGCATCATCTGTGCAAAAGTATCCCTGCCTTAAGCATACTCGGCCAGCCTAAGAGCCTCCGGCGGGGATATTTAGGCCAATGCGAAAGCGGTTAGAATCCGTCACTAAA
>NZ_JAQGKQ010000099.1 GCF_028290025.1 Cypionkella sp.
ACGAAGGTATCTCATATCAGCTTGTGCGAATCGAAGATGTTGGAGAAGGCAGTCAAGCTAAGGTTGGCGAACTTTTAATCGTTGCTGCCAAGTTGGCTGACGATGTGATGAAAGCTGCCAAGGTCGAGCAATTCTCTCGTATCGCATACGTTCGACCAGAAGCCATTGAGATTCTTGCCCACCCCTATCGCGGCATCGAAGGTGGTGCTGGCGAGTGGGACTATGATGTCCCCCTTCTTCCCGGCGATCATGTCACCGATGACGCAGGCACGGGCTTTGTCCATACTGCCCCCAGCCACGGCGATGACGACTATCAGATGGGCCTGAAATTCGGCCTGCCGATGACCTACAATGTCGAGGCGGATGGCTCTTATCGCGCCGATCTCCCGCTGTTTGGTGGGCAGTTCATCATCAATGCCGAGGGCAAAGAGGGCGCGGCGAACGTCAGCAATATCAAGGCTCTGCACGCGGCTGGCGCTTTGTTTGCCAAAGGTAAGGTCAAGCATTCCTACCCGCATTCGTGGCGCTCGAAGGCTCCGGTGATTTATCGCAACACGCCGCAGTGGTTTGTCGCAATCGACAAGCCGCTCGACGATGGCATGTCGACCTATGGCGACACCATCCGTACACGGGCGCTGAACTCGATCAACCAGTTGGTGACGTGGACGCCGATTGCGGGGCGCAACCGGCTGCATTCGATGATTGAGGCGCGCCCCGATTGGGTGCTGTCGCGCCAACGCGCTTGGGGTGTGCCGCTGACTTGCTTTACGAAAGTCGGCGCGAAGCCGACCGACGCGGACTTCCTGTTGCGCAACCATGATGTGAACGCGCGGATCAAGGAGGCGTTCGAGGCTGAAGGCGCGGATGTTTGGTATGTGCAAGGATTCAAGGAAAAGGTGCTGCATGGCATCGTTGATCCGTCGCATTATAACCAAGTGTTCGACGTGCTGGACGTGTGGTTTGATAGCGGCTCGACCCATGCTTTCGTGCTGCGCGACCGTGAGGATGGCAGCAGCGACGGCATTGCGGACCTTTACTTGGAAGGCACCGACCAGCATCGCGGCTGGTTCCATAGCTCGATGCTGCAAGCTTGTGGCACCAAGGGCCGCGCGCCTTACCGGGGCGTGCTAACGCATGGTTTCACGCTGGACGAGAAGGGCATGAAAATGTCCAAATCGGTCGGCAATACCGTCGCCCCGCAAGCGGTGATCGACGAGTATGGCGCGGATATTCTGCGGCTTTGGGTGGCGCAGTCGGATTACACCGTCGATCTGCGCATCGGTAAGGAAATCCTGAAAGGCGTCGCCGACAGCTACCGCCGCCTGCGCAATACTATGCGGTTTTTGCTGGGGAATTTGGCGGGGTTCAATGAGGCCGAGAAGGTCGCCTATGCCGACATGCCCGAGTTGGAGCAGTGGGTTTTGCACCGCTTGGCGGAGTTGGATGCCGAAGTGCGCAGCGGCTATGCGCGCTATGACTTCCAAGGCGTGTTCCAAAAGCTGTTCACCTTTGCCACCACCGATCTGTCGGCGATCTACTTCGATATCCGCAAGGATTGCTTGTATTGCGACCCGGTGGACAGCCAACGCCGCCGCGCCGCGCGCACGGTTTTGGACATCGTGTTCCACCGTTTGACGACTTGGCTGGCTCCGGTGCTCGTGTTCACGATGGAGGAAGTTTGGCTGTGCCGCTTCCCCGGCGAGGACAGCTCGGTACATCTGGTTGATATGCCGGAAACGCCTGCGGAATGGTTGAACGTTGAGTTGGCGGCGAAGTGGGAGGGCATCCGCACGGTGCGTCGTGTGGTGACGGGGGCTTTGGAAGTGCAGCGCACGGCGAAGGTGATTGGGGCGAGTCTTGAGGCTGCGCCTGTTGTGCATGTGGCCGATACCGCGATCTTGGCTGCGCTGAAATCGCTGGATTTTGCAGAGATCTGCATCACCTCCGATCTGCAACTGACTGCCGATCCTGAACCGGCTGAGGCGTTCCGTTTGCCTGATACGCCGGGCATCGGCGTGGTGTTTGAACGTGCAGAGGGGGAGAAATGTCAGCGTTGCTGGCGGATTTTGCCGGATGTGGGCAGCCACAAGCATCCGGGGACGTGTCAGCGGTGTAACGAGGCTTTGGGCTAAGCATGCCATCGTCGTCCCGGACTTATCCGGGGCCTCCGGGCTGACCATGAGGCCCCGGATCAAGTCCGGGGCGGCTTGGGTTTTGGGCATAGCTTGGGAATAAAGGCAAAAAAAACGGGCAGAGGGTGTGCCTCTGCCCCCGCAAATCAGGGAAATCTTAGGCGTAGAACGGCGCAAAATTGCCAGCTTTTGGCAGTGCGGCGGCGCTGCCTGCGATCAGAGCCCGCACTTCGCAGCGGGTCAGCCCAATATCCTCAAGCAGATGATCATCGGCGCGGCGCAAAAGGCTGGCGATGGACTGACGCAAAGCGTGGCGCTGGCGCAGGGTGGCGAGGATATTACGGATCATGGCGGACTCCTTCAAAGGCGGATCGGGCAAAAGTGCGGATCGTTTCGGATAGCCTGTTTTGCTCGAATCCTTGACATAAGACAAACGAATAGAAATTATGCCTGCCATCGGTTTCATAGATGGCAGCACGTGATGATCCCTCTCGACAGCGACTTGATGCGTGCGTTTTTGGCGGTGACGGATACCGGTTCGGTGACGGCTGCCGCGGATCGGGTGGGGCGGACGCAATCGGCGGTGTCGATGCAAATTCGCAAGCTGGAGGAAAGTCTTGGCCAGCCTTTGTTCATACGGCTACCGCGCGGTGTGGCGCTGACGCCACGGGGCTTGCAACTGCTGCCGTATGCGCGGCGCGTCACGAGTTTGCTAGAGGAGGCGGCGACGGCTTTGCGGGAAAAGCCGTTGGCGGGGCCGGTGCGGATTGGCATTCCGGATGAATACGCCGAGACAATTTTACCGCGCGCCTTGGCTGCGTTTTCTGAACGCCATCCTGGAGTGGAAGTGACGGTGCGTTGCGATTTCACCGCACCGCAGCAAGCGGCTTTGGACGATGATCAGATTGATCTAGCGGTGATTTATGACAGTAGCCACACTTCTGGGGATGAGGTTTTGTGTGTTGATCCGACGGTGTGGGTGACGTCAATTGCCCACGCGCAGCACTTGCAGCAGCCGGTGCCGGTGGGGGTTTATTTCCGCTCGGATTGGTGCCGCGATTTCGCTTTGCGCAGTCTGGATCAGCAAAGCATCACGTGGCGGACGGCGTTTGAATGTGACACTTCGGCCAGCCTACGGGTGGCGGCGCGCACGGGGCTTGCGATCTCACCTCTGTCGCGAAGCACGATACCACCGGGGTGCCGCGAGTTGACTGGTGCCGATGGGTTCTCCATTGTTGACCGTGCCCGCGTTGTGCTGAAGCGCAATCCGCGCGGCGGTTCGGCGGCGATTGAGGGGCTGGCTGAGATGCTGCGCGAGGCGTTTCGTCCGCTAGCGGTGGCGGCATGATGCAAGCGGGGATGCACAGCCCGCTGGGGCCGATCAGCGTCACGGAGGTCGATGGGGTGATCACGGCGCTGCATTGGCACGAGGGGCCAGAGGCGGACTCGCCGCTGCTGGTTGAGGCTATCCGCCAACTGACGGCGTATTTTGAACGCCGGTTGACGCGGTTTGATCTGCCGTTGGAGTATGGCAGCGGTTTTGCCGAGCAGGTGCGGCGAGCAATGGCGGCTATTTCTTATGGCGAGACACGGGCTTATGGCGATCTGGCTAGGGAGATCGGAGCGCCTGCGCAGGCGATTGGGCAGGCTTGCGGGGCTAATCCGATTCCGGTGTTGATCCCGTGTCATCGCATTTTGGCGGCCAAGGGTTTGGGCGGGTTTTCGGCCAAAGGTGGCGTGGAGAGTAAAGTCTTTCTGTTGAAGCTGGAGGGAGCTGCCAGTTTGTTGATATGATCTGGCCTTATCGGCAAGGCAACGCCGGATATTGCCGCCGCCGCAAAGGCTCTGTAACAGTTCTGTAAAATTATTCAGGGCGGGCTGATTTTGAGTTTAGCTATTCTGCTGGCCGTCTTAGGTTCAGCCTTCCTGCACGCCCTCTGGAATGCTCTGATCAAAACCGGCACCTCGCGGATGGGGGCGATGATTATCCTGTCGATTGGTGAGGTGCCGATCGGTCTGGCGGTCGCCGCATTCTGCCCATTGCCTGCGCCAGAGGTGTGGAAATGGGTGCTGATGGCGGGTTGCGCGCATTTCTTTTACAAGTCGTTTCTGACCTACGCCTATGAGCATGGCGACCTGAGCCGGGTCTATCCGATTGCGCGCGGCTCTGCGCCGTTGATCGTGGCGCTGTTGGGGCCGGTGCTGGCGATGCTTTGGCCGACGGCGATGCCAGCCGATGCGCTCACCCTGCACGAATATGCCGGGATCTTTGTGCTCGGCTGCGGGATTTTGCTGATGGCGCAGGGAATTTTCTCTAACGGGGAAAGTCGCAAGATGCTGCCGTTTGCGCTGGGGTCGGCTTGTGCTACGGCGAGCTATACCTTGCTCGATGGTCACGGCGCGCGGGTGGCTGGCGATGCGATTGCCTATGTGGCGTGGGTCTTTTTGGCGGATGGTTTGCTGTTTGCGACCGGAATGCTGGCCTACCGGGGGCTTGATGTGTTGCCGCGTGATCGCAAAGCGTGGGGCGTTGGAATGATCGCGGCGGCGGCGTCTTACGGGGCATATGGCGTGTCGGTTTGGGCGATGACAAAGGCTCCGATCGCAGTGGTGGCGGCGGTGCGCGAAACCTCGATCCTGTTCGCGGTGCTGATAGGGTGGCTGGCGTTTGGCGAGAAAATGACCAAGGGCAAGGCGATAGCCTCAGCGGTGATCGTGGCGGGGGTGATCCTGACGCGGCTTTGAACCCTCCCAGCTGGAAAAGACTTGTGCTGGGGCGGACTTTTAGGGCGTTCTCTACCACATGTTGTGGTTAATCTTTGTTAGGCCACGTAAGGCAGATTAACGCGTCGTCCGATCCGGCACGATCTGTTGCGCGATCCCGGCGAGGCAGAGATAAAGCGACGTGATCACCAGCCCCCAATGCGCCAGTGAGCCTTCGGCGAAGTTCATCCAAGCAGCCCAACCTGCGAAGATCACCCAAGCGAGCGACATCGGCAGCGTTATCCAGCGCCAACGCGCCGTTCTGGTGGGGTGGACGAATTTCAGGTTGAGAAACATCGCCACGGTCAGCAAGATCACTGCGATCAAGATCACCCACTGCGAGGGGGCCACGGCAAACAGAACCAGCACCACCATGTTCCAGCAGGCAGGAAAGCCCGAGAAGGATTTGTCTTTGGTTTTCATGCGGGTATCGGAGAAATAGATCACCGAGCCGTAGCAGATAGCGATGATCGCGAACCAGCCGGTCCAACCATCCAACATGCCGGACTTGAACAAAGCATAAGCGGGGATGAAGACGTAGGTCAGGTAATCAACGATCAGATCCATCAACACGCCGTCATAAATTGGAAAGTTTTTCGGCGTATCGAAGCGCCGCGCTAGCGGGCCGTCAATGCCGTCGACGATGAGCGCAAACACCAGCCAGAGGAACATCGTGCGCCAATTGCCCTCAACCGCTGCGAGCATGGCAAACATTGAGAGCACCGCGCCGGTGGCGGTTAGCAAGTGAACGGAAAGAGCTTTAAGTCGAATATCCATGGTCTTGTGATCGCTCAAATAGGGATTCGGGGCAAGGGTTGCGGCGCAGATCAGGCGCGGGGATGCGCTTTTTCGTAAACTTCCATCAAGCGAGCGGCATCGACAGCGGTATAAGCCTGCGTGGTGGAAAGCGAGGCGTGGCCCAAAAGTTCCTGGATGGAGCGCAGATCACCACCCGCCGACAGAAGGTGCGTGGCAAAGCTGTGCCGCATCGCGTGGGGGGTCGCGGTGGCGGGCAGGCCAAGCTGCTTCCGGGCCTTTTCCATCACCAAAGCGATCAGCCGCGGGTTTAACGGGCCACCGCGCACGCCGCGAAACAACGGCTCGGTGCGGGTCAGATCATAGGGGCAAAGCCGCGCGTATTCGGCAACCGCCGCCCGAATGACGGGCAGCGTCGGCACGATGCGCTCTTTGCCGCCTTTGCCGATAATCCGCAAAGTTTCAGGCATTGGATGGGCGGCCCCGGTCAGACCCAAAGCCTCGGATATCCGTAGGCCGCTGCCATAAAGCAGCGTCACCACGGCGATATCGCGGGCAGCAACCCAATCTTCACGAGCCTGTTCGCCGACCTGAGAAATCATATCGCGCGCGCCTTCCACCGACAGCGGACGCGGCAGTTTGCGGCGGAATTTTGGACCGCGCTGCGACAGCACGGTAGTGGCATCGACGCCCTCGCGGTCAGCAACCCAAGCAACGAAATTCTTCACGGCAGAGAGTTCACGCGCCAAACTGCGCGATGCAATGCCCCGCTCACGTTCATATGCCATCCAAGCCCGCAGGTCGGATTGATCGACCCTTGCCACAGCGCCCAAGCCTTCGCCGCCGCCATGGTGGCCTGCCATGAAGCTGAGAAACCCTGTCACATCATGGGCATAGGCGGTCAACGTATTCGTTGCCGCCGCATCCAGTGCCCGCAAATGATCCAGCCAACGCGTCAGCGCGTCACGCTGTGCGGGCGGGATCGTCAGGCTCATTGTAGCCAGCGGCGCATCGTCCGCTCAAACACGCCCGCGAAAAAGGCCAGCAAATCGGTGCCGTGGGTGGGCTTGAACTGATGCGGATCTTCCGCGCCGAGCACCAACATCCCCGGCAAACGTCCCTTGCCGAAATCGAGCTTCATCAGCGCCTCTGACCTGATCCAGCCCGAACGCTCACCATAAAGCGCGTCGGATTGCGGCAGCACTTGCCGCAGCACCACTGGCCGCAGCGGCACATTGCGCCCGCCGGAGATATATTCGCCGACGAAGCCCGGAGCCGCGACATAGAGAACATCGCCCAGTTTGCGCAAAGCGGGGTCTTCGGCGTCTTGCACCGATTCCAGCACCAAGCGCACGCAATCGACGCGCAACGTGCCCGCCACATCGGAAGCGAGGGTTTTGAGGAATTCTTCGAAACTGAGCGGGTCCATCATCTGCAAAATCGCGCGATGCACCTGATTGGTGCCTGCCAGATTTTCATAAGCCGCAGCGATAACTGTGCGATGGGTGTCTTCTAGGCGATCAAGCCGCCCCTCCAGCCGCTCCATCGCGATGCCGCGCAGATCGACGATATTGCTGCCCATCAACCGCTCATTCGCGCCGATCAGCGCGTTCATCACATCGCGGTCTTCCAGCAGAACCTCGGGTTCCGCGAGAATTTTGTCGCGCAGCTCTTGGTCGATCATGCTTGGCCTATCCCGGTTTTTCACCAATACGAACAGATATCGTTCACTATATTGAATCAGAATTCGCCCGATTGCGTGAGCAAATTCTGATTAAGCGCTTAAAAACCGTGAGCCTTACAGTATCTTCTGACCGGTTTTCGCCCAGTCTTTCATAAACTGCGCGATGCCGCTGTCGGTCAGCGGGTGGCTGGCGAGTTGTTTGATCACCGAAGGCGGTGCGGTGATCACGTCGGCACCGATCAGTGCGCATTGGGTGATGTGGTTCACCGTGCGGATAGAGGCGGCGAGGATTTGGGTGTCAAAGCCGAAGTTGTCGTAAACTTGGCGAATGTCAGAGATCAGCTCCATCCCGGCCATGTTGATGTCGTCTAGCCGACCGACGAAAGGTGAGATGAAGGTAGCACCAGCTTTGGCGGCGATCAGGGCTTGGTTGACGCTGAAACACAAGGTGACGTTGACCATTTTACCTTCGCCCGACAGCACCTTACAGGCTTTCAAACCGTCCCAGGTCAGCGGCACTTTCACCGTGATGTTCGGTGCAATCTCGGCGAGTTTGCGGCCTTCAGAGATCATGGTTTCGGCATCGAGTGCCACCACTTCGGCGGAAACCGGGCCGGAAACGATGGCGCAAATCTCTTTGGTGACTTCCAGAATATCGCGGCCCGATTTCAGGATCAGCGACGGGTTGGTGGTGACGCCGTCTACCATGCCAAGATCGTTCAGCTCGGCAATAGCGGCGACATCGGCGGTATCTACGAAGAATTTCATCGGCGTATCCTCAGGATGGGTTGCGACTGGTTGGGTCGGGGTTTACCTCAAACCAGCGCACAAAGGCCAGCGCACAAAGGAAAAGAGTGGATGGCGGTTGAGCGGGTCTATCAGGCGGGGGATTTGGTTGGCGTGCTGACCACCGAGCCTTTGGGCCGTAGCTTGGATTATAAGGCACCCGAGGGTGGATGCGGCGACGGCGATTTCGTCGAAGTGCCGCTGGGGCCGCGCCGGGTGATCGGTGTGGTGTGGGGGCCGGGCGACGGTAAGTTTGACCCCGCGCGCGTGCGTTCGGTTTATCGCGTGCTCGATGCAGCGCCGATGCGGGCAGAATTGCGGACGTTTCTGACGCGTGCGGCTGAATATACGCTGACGCCAATGGCCGCGATGCTGCGGTTGGCGACACGAGCGCCGGGGTTGGGCGATCCGCCGTCGATGAAGAAAACCTACGTTTTGGGTTCGGTGATCCCGAACCAGATGACCGAAGCGCGGTTTCGCGTGGTGGAGGCTTTACGGCGGTTTGGCTCGGCTCCGGTGACGTTGGGCGAGTTGGCCGAGGAAGCTGGCTGTGGGCCTTCGGTGGTGAAGGGGCTGGTGAAGCTGGGCGTGGTGCTGGAGCAGGACGCGCCGCGCGATTTGCCGTATCCTCCGTTGAACCCGGTGACGAATACGCGGTTGGCGGGGGATCAGGTGGCGGCGGGGGATGCTCTGGTCGCTTTGGTCGCGCAGGGTGGGTATTCGGGGACGCTGCTGAAGGGCGTTACTGGCTCGGGGAAAACCGAGGTTTATCTGGAGGCGGTGGCGGAATGTCTGCGCAAGGGACGGCAGGCGTTGGTGCTGTTGCCCGAGATTTCGCTGACGGCCGATTTCCTGATGCGGGTGCAGGCGCGGTTTGGCGCGCGGCCTGCGGAGTGGCATTCTGGCGTGACGATGACCGAACGCCGTCGGCTGTGGCGGATGGTGGGGCAGGGCGAGGCTTCGTTTGTGGTCGGCGCGCGCTCGGCACTGTTCCTGCCGTTCCGCGATCTGGGGCTGATCGTGGTCGATGAGGAGCACGACACCTCGTATAAGCAAGAAGAAGGCGTGTTCTATAACGCCCGCGATATGGCGGTGCTGCGGGCGGCAATCGTCGGTGCGCCGATCGTTCTGGCGAGTGCGACGCCGTGCCTTGAGACTTGGGCGAATGTTGAGGCGGGCAAGTATGGCCGCTTGGATTTGGGCGCGCGGTTTGGTGCTGCGGAACTGCCAGATATGCAGGCGATTGATATGCGCAGCCAGAAGCTCGCCTCAAACGCATGGATTTCGCCGAAGCTCGCGGCAGAAATCAAGGTGCGGATTGAACGTAAAGAGCAATCGCTGCTGTTCCTGAACCGTCGTGGCTTTGCGCCGATTACCCTGTGCCGTGCCTGTGGGCATCAGGTTGGCTGTGAGGATTGCGATGCGCGGATGGTTGAGCATCGGTTTCTGAACCGTCTGCAATGCCACCAATGTGGCGCGACCAAGCCGATCCCAACCGAATGTCCGGCCTGTAAGGTGGAGGGCAAGATGGCTCCGGTTGGTCCGGGGGTGGAGCGGTTGGCCGAGGAAGTCACCGCTTTGTTCCCGGATGCGCGGGTGGCGGTGCTGTCTTCGGATCTGTTCGGCTCGGCGCGGGCGTTGAAAGAGCAGATCGTGGCGATTGCCGAAGGCGCTGCGGATATCATCATCGGCACGCAAATCGTCGCCAAGGGGCATAACTTTCCGCTGCTGACACTGGTGGGGGTGATTGACGCGGATTTGGGGCTGCAAGGGTCAGATTTACGCGCGGCTGAACGCACTTTCCAGCTGATGCGGCAGGTGGCAGGGCGAGCGGGGCGAGCGGATAAGCCGGGGACCGCGCTGTTGCAGACCTTTCAACCCGAGCATCCGGTAATCCGCGCGATTTTGGGCGGCGATGAAGAGGCGTTCTGGCGGGCCGAAGCCACCGAGCGGCGGATGGCGGGGGTGCCGCCTTATGGCCGGATGGCGGGGATCATTTTGTCGTCGCCCGATGTGGCGCAGGTGTTCGATTTCGGTGCGGAACTTGCCCGCCGTGATGGGCCTTTGCGCAAAATCGGCGCGCAGGTTTATGGGCCAGCGCCTGCTCCGGTTGCCCGCGTGCGGGGGCGGCATCGGGTGCGGCTGTTGATCAAGGCCGAGAAAACCGCGCCCCTGCAAGCCGCGATTGCCGAATGGGTGGGCCAGTTCAAACTGCCGAACAATCTGCGGCTTTCCATCGACATTGACCCGCAAAGCTTTTACTAGGTCCGCGACCCTAGATTGGACGCCAAAATGCCCACTTATACCGCTTTGACCACCCTGATGGGCGAAGACGCCGCCAATGCTTTGGCCGAGGCCATCGAGAAAATGGAGCCTGAACCCACGGGTGTGGGCGTGTTTGAGATCGAGGACGACTCGGGGCTGTGGGAGGTTGGCGCGTATTTCCTAGAGGCTCCGTCGGAGGCCGTGTTGGAACTGCTGGCGATGGCGTTCAACGCGAAGCCGTTCGCTTTGTCAGAACTGCCCGAGATTGACTGGGTGGCAAAAGTGCGCCGCGAGCTTTCCCCCGTCGTCGCTGGCCGGTTCTTTGTCTATGGCAGCCACGACGCTGATAAAGTGCCCGACGACAAGATCGCGCTCCAAATTGAAGCGACGGTGGCGTTTGGCACTGGCCATCACGGCACCACTCTGGGCTGCTTGCGGGCGTTTGATCGGCTGTATGGTGAGGGCTTCCGGCCATCAAAGGTCGCGGATATTGGCTGTGGCACCGCAGTTCTGGCGCTTGCCGCCGCTGCCGTGCTACCCGATGCGCTGATTATTGCATCGGATATTGACGAGGTCGCGGTGGCGGTGGCCGAAGCGAACGTCGCGATCAACAACATGCAGGGCCTGATTGAGACGATGGAGGCGGCGGGCTTCGCACATCCGCGTCTGGCCGAGGCAGCACCCTATGATCTTGTGTTCGCCAATATCCTGAAAGGCCCGCTGGTCGAACTCGCGCCCGATATGGCCAAACATCTGGCGCAAAACGGGCTTATTATTCTGTCAGGTTTGCTGGTGGTGCAGGCCGATTCGATCACGGCGGCTTATGTAGCCAACGGTTTCAGCCCGGAAGCCCGCGAGGATTTGGGCGAATGGTCGTGCTTGGTGATGCGCCGAAACTAAGACGGTTTGGCGCAGATTAGCGGCAAAATGACGGCAGCTTTTGCGATCTGCCCAAGTTTTGCCATAATCTGCAGCTAGCCTGAATGCAGGCGGGGGCCAGAGAATGTGGAGATATTCGGATGGCCGACCCGAATCTTGTAGATTTTTACAGCAATGTTGCGCGCTTTGAAAAGAAGCGTGCCCAGGGCTATGGCTTTGATGCAGCCGGAACGCTCGGGCGTTCGCATTTCAATCAAATACACCGCAAGCGCCGCTCGTATCTTATGCCGATTGCATTCATGCTGTGCGCAGGCTTCGGGCTGAAGGCAATGATTTACCACTCAGTTGGCGCAAAATCTTATGATCACCGGGTGCAGGCTTTGCAGGTTGGCGAAGGCTTTGACCGTCTCGGTGGATGGCTGATGCAGGCTGACCCGGTCACGGTGTTTGTGGCGGGCAAAATTAAAGCCGGTGTCGCGGCGTTTCAGTGAATTTGGCAAGTACGTCCGGCAATCAAATTTTGACAGAACGAAAAACGCAGGCGGGCCACGGCGGCCTTGCCTGCGTTTATTTTGTTTCGGTGCGAGCGCACAAACGCAAAGGGCCGATGCCTTGCGGCACCGACCCTTTTTTTCATCCGATCAGATCAGTCGGTCTCCGTATGAATTGATCTAAATTAAGATCAATGCAAAAGGAGTTAACGACCAATCAATTCCACATCACCACGGCACAGACCGATATCATCAAGTTCACGGTCAGTCAGTTTGCCCAGAGCGTGGCGCGTAATACGCGCATCGTTCCAAGCAGCGAAGCTGTTCACGAACGTCGAAACGAACTGAACAGAACGGAAAATCGAGATGGCGCCAAGTGGCGCCGCGCGGGACGACTCATAGGCGGCCATAGCGGTATTCCTTTTCAAAACTTTGTTTCCGGTCAGCACCTTGCTCCCGGTGACGCCTATCTATCTATGCTGCGAATGCGAAGCAATGGGGCCGCAAGCATGTCTGCATTGCGCCTATTGCATAGCCGGGCTCGCTTGATTTTGCGTTAATTAATAGGCGTTTTGAAAACGACGACCAAATCCGTCGCTTTTCGTATGCGTATAGTCGTTTTGCTGCGACTGCAAAGTGTTTTCTTCGCGGCGATGGGAAGCCGATTTGGCGCTTGGCGGATGTTCACTTTTCGTGCTAATTCTGACGAAAGCAGAAAAAATCTGCGAATACAGGAATAAAGGGGCGGGAATGCGGGTTTTGGGAATCGATCCCGGTTTGAGCAACCTTGGCTGGGGGGTGATTGATGTGGTGGGATCGAAGCTCAGCCATGTCGCCAACGGCATTTGCCATTCGGCCCCCGGCCAGGAAATTGGCGATCTGGCGCTGCGGCTGTTCTCGTTGCATAGCCAACTGACCGAAGTTTTGCGGCAATACCTGCCGGATGCTGCGGCGGTGGAGCATACCTTTGTCAACAAGGACGCAGTAGCGACGCTAAAGCTGGGCCAAGCGCGCGGCATTGCCCTGCTGGTGCCTGCGCAGTTTGGTTTGACGGTCGGCGAATATGCCCCGAATGCGGTGAAGAAGACGGTCGTCGGCGTGGGCCATGCCGATAAGGGGCAGGTTGACCATATGGTGCGGGTGCAGCTGCCCGGCATCAAGATTGCGGGGCCGGATGCGGCAGATGCGCTGGCGATCGCGATCTGCCACGCGCATCATCTGCAAAGCGCGGGTCGCTTGCAGGCGGCGATGAAAAGGGCGGTTGGATGATCGGTAAACTTTCGGGTCGGCTTGATTGGCGTGGGTCGGACCAAGTGCTGATCGACGTGCGCGGGGTTGGCTATATAGTGCATGTCAACGATCGCACCTTGGCCGCGATGCCTTCGGTGGGTGAGGCGGTGTCTTTATATACCGACCTGCTGGTGCGCGAGGATTTGCTGCAACTGTTCGGTTTTGCGACCCTGCTGGATAAGGAGTGGCACAAACTGCTGACCACGGTGCAGGGCGTTGGCGCGAAGGCTGCGATGGCGATCATGGGAACTTTGGGCGCTGATGGCGTGGCCCGCGCGCTGACTTTGGGCGATCAGCGGGCCATTCAGGCGGCTCCGGGGGTGGGGCCGAAACTGGCGCAGCGGATTATTCTGGAGTTGAAAGCCAAAGCGCCGAGCATCATGGCGATGGGGGCGAATTTGGCGGTCGCGGCTGAGGCGGACGATTCTGTGCTGGAACCGGTGACGCTGATGGCGCCGCGTAAAGTTGCAGTGCCTACGGTTGCGCAAAATCGCGCGGGTTTCTCGGCAGATGCATTGTCGGCGCTGGTCAACCTGGGCTACGCGCATGGCGAGGCGGCGCAGGCGATTTCGACCACCGTGCTGGATCAACCTGAGGCTGACACCGCGAGCCTGATCCGGGCGGCGTTGAAACTGCTGGCTCCGAAGGCGCGCTGATGAAATCTGAACCCGATCTGCGCCCCGAAGCTTTGCCGGAAGACCTCGACCGGGCTTTGCGCCCGCAGGTGTTGGAGGATTTCGTTGGCCAGCAAGAGGCCCGCGCCAATCTGCGGGTGTTTATTGAGAGCGCGAAAATTCGCGGCGAGTCGATGGATCACACGCTATTTCACGGGCCCCCCGGTCTGGGCAAAACCACGCTGGCGCAGATTATGGCGCGCGAGTTGGGGGTGGGGTTTCGGATGACATCTGGCCCGGTGCTGGCAAAACCGGGCGATCTGGCGGCGATCCTGACCAATCTGGAACCGCGTGATGTGCTGTTTATCGACGAGATTCACCGGCTTTCCCCGATTGTGGAAGAAGTGTTGTATCCGGCGATGGAGGATTTCGCGCTCGATCTGGTGATCGGAGAGGGGCCAGCGGCGCGCACGGTGCGGATTGATTTGCAGCCGTTCACGCTGGTGGGGGCTACGACTCGGCTGGGACTGCTGACGACGCCGCTGCGGGATCGGTTTGGGATTCCGATGCGGTTGCAGTTTTATACCGAAGATGAGCTGGATTTAATCGTGACGCGGGGGGCGCGATTGTTGGGCATTCCGTCTGACCCTGAAGGGACGCGAGAGATTGCGAAGCGGGCGCGGGGGACGCCTCGGATTGCGGGGCGGTTGCTCAGGCGGGTGGTGGATTTTGTGACGGTTGAGGGCGATGGGCGGCTGACGCGGGCGATTGCCGATCGGGCGCTTACGCGGTTGGGGGTGGATGAGATCGGCTTGGATGGCGCGGATCGGCGGTATCTGATGCTGCTCGCCGAACACTATGGGGGCGGGCCTGTCGGGGTGGAGACGATTGCGGCGGCGTTGTCGGAGGCTCGGGATGCGGTGGAGGAGGTGATCGAGCCTTATCTGCTCCAGCAGGGATTGTTGCAGCGGACGCCGCGCGGGCGGATGTTGGCGGCTCGGGCTTGGCGGCATTTGGGGCTGGATGCGCCCCGTCTGCCCGGGCAGTCTGATTTGTTCGAGGGCTAGTGTCCACGTGTGGCGCAGTTGTGGTTTATATGAAATCAATGCGTTAGACGGCGGTGATTCATGGATTGTTAAGGTTTGAGGTGTGGCGCTTGGGTATGCCTAAGAGCCTCCGGCGGGGATATTTGAGGCAATGCGAAATTGGTAGAAGTAGGCTCTTGGGTCATCCTCTCTGCTTGAATATCCCCGTCGGAGACGCAGCTTTCAGCCTGATCAGCCGTTCAGGATTGAGCACAAGCTGCAGCCGCGCTATCGGAGGGGCGTAAGATGGGAGGCCCGCATGACGCCGGAACAGGTTCAGACGTTTTTCACTCGGTCGGACGGCAGCTATCTGTTTGCGCGCTGGGGACGGCCGATTGTGCCGGTGGTTTTTGGCGTCGAAGATGCAACTTTGCGGGTGGTTAAAGGGGCGATTGAGGCGGTTGTGACCTTGGCCAATCACAAGATGGCGGAGCATGACCCGGAGCTTGGCGCGAACCTGATGGTTTTTTTCTTCCGTGATTGGGCAGAGTTACCGCAGGTTCCTAATCTTGAGCGGCTGGTGCCGGACCTTTTGCCGCTGTGCGAACGGCTCGAGAAGGCGTGCGCGAACCAGTATCGGTTTTTCCGGTTTGACCCCGATGGCGCGATAAGGGCGGCTTTTGTGTTTTTGCGGATGGACGCGCATCTTGAAGCGATTGCGGCCGAGGATTTGGCTTTGGCGCAGGCGGCGCAGGTGATTTTGCTGTGGTCAGACCGCGCGTTTGCCGAGGTCTCGCCGTTGGCTTTGATTGATGGGACGGTGATCTTGCGGCCTGATGTGGCGGGGCTGATCCGGGCGGGCTATGCGCGGCATATGCCGGTTGTGGCGCGCGATGCTTCTCACGCGTTTCGGCTCGCGGCGCGGCTGTGAAAGAGGCCGATCTTTACCCTGATCTGAAGGCTTATCTTGAGCGCCAAGGTTATGTGGTGAAGGCCGAAATCGGCGCGTGTGATATTCTGGCGCGGCGCGGAGACGAGCCTGCTGTCGTGGTGGAAATGAAGCTGTCGTTTAGCCTCGCTTTGGTGATGCAGGGTGTGGCGCGGCAGGCGTTGTTTGACGATGTGTATCTGGCGGTTCCGGTGACGGAAAAAGGCTGGAAGCTGCGTTATAAGGATATTGTGGCTTTGTGTCGGCGCTTGGGGCTGGGCTTGCTGGCCGTAAAACCGGGGCAGGTGGAGGCGCATTTGGACCCGGGGCCGTATTCTCCGCGCAAGAATACCCTGCGGGCGGGGCGGTTGCTGCGGGAGTTTGAGCGGCGGGTGGGCGATCCGAATTTGGGCGGCACCACCGGGATCAAGCGGGTGACGGCGTATCGGCAGGATGCTCTGCGGTGTTTGGCGGTGCTAGCGGGTGGCCCGATGAAAGCGTCTGAGGTGGCTAGGGCTGCGGGTGTTGGGCGGGCGGCCGCACTGATGCGGGCGGATCACTATGGCTGGTTTGAGCGGGTGGCGATTGGGATTTATGTTTTGACGCCGCAGGGTCGCGCGGCGATTGTGGCGGAAGCCGCCGAGATTTTACGGTTAGGGGGCGATCATGCACAGCTTTGATTTGCGGGTGTATTATGAGGATACCGACCTTGCTGGCATCGTCTATTACGCCAATTACCTGAAGTTCATCGAGCGCGGTCGCAGCGAATGGGTGCGCAGTCTGGGTGTCGATCAGACGCGGTTGAAAGCCGAGAAGGGATTGGTTTTTGCGGTGCGCCGGGTGGCGGCGGACTATCTGCGCCCGGCGCGGTTCGACGATGAGTTGCAAGTGGTGACGGAGTGTCTTGCCGTGACGGGCGCGCGGATTGAGTTGCGGCAGGAAGTTTTGCGCAGGTTAGATGAACTGGGGTCAGATCAGCTTGCGCAAGAGCGGCTATTCGTCGCTTTGGTTACACTTGTATGTCTAAGCGACACCGGGCTTGCATCGCGCATTCCACCGGAAATCCGCGCTAAGGTGTTGTCGGCGCGGGCTTAAATCCGCGCGTCAAATTTGGGCGATCGCTCACGCGTTACCGCTTTCGGGGCGGTTTGTTGCTTTGATCGCGCCATTGTGTTGGCAATCGGGTTCAATTCTTGTTAGAAATAGCGCAATAGGCGGCCAAAGAGCCCCGATAACAAGAGCAGGCGTAATGAACACTGAAGCCATCGGCGTGGCGCAAGAGATTGATTTCTCTGTCTTGGCGCTATTTATTCGTGCCACTTTCACGGTTAAACTCGTGATGATCCTGTTGATGGCAATGTCCTTCTGGTCATGGTCGATCATCGTGCAAAAACACATCTTGTTCCGCAAATCGCGCGGCGAGGCGACGGTGTTTGACCGGGAGTTCTGGTCAGGTGAGCCGCTGGACGGTTTGTTTGAGAAGATCGGTGGCGATCCGCAGGGGCCGTCAGAGAAGATTTTCGCATCCGGTATGTTGGAGTGGCGACGCTCGCATAGGCAGGATGGCGGTTTGATCGCGGGCGCGCAGGCGCGGATTGATCGGGCGATGGACGTGGCGATTGCGCGCGAGTCTGAGGCGTTGAACAAAGGGTTGTCGTTCTTGGCGACGGTTGGGGCGACTGCTCCGTTCATCGGTTTGTTCGGCACGGTTTACGGGATTATGCACTCGTTTACCCAGATTGCGGCGACGAAGAACACCGACCTTGCCACGGTGGCCCCCGGTATTGCCGAGGCTTTGATGGCGACAGGTATCGGTCTGATCGCGGCTATTCCAGCGGTTATTTTTTATAACAAACTCAATGCAGATAGTGAGCATATCATCAGCGGCTATGAAGCCTTTGCCGATGAGTTTGCCACCATTCTGTCGCGCCAGTTGGACGCCTGATATGGGCGCGGGGGTTGCAAAGAAATCCGGTGGCGGCGGGCGGCGGGGGCGTAGGCGTGGGACGTCGGCTGCGATGGCTGATATCAACATCACGCCTTTCGTGGACGTGATGCTGGTGCTGCTGATCATCTTCATGGTGACAGCGCCGATGCTGACGGTTGGGATTCCGCTCGAGTTGCCGAAGACGGCGGCGACAAGTTTGCCGACGGAACAAGAGGAGCCGTTGACGGTTTCCTTGACGGCGGAGGGTTTGGTGATGATCCAGACCTCGGAAGTGGCGGAGGCGGATTTGATCCCGAAGCTGAAGGCGATTGCGTCGCAGCGTGCCGATAACAAGATTTTCCTGCGGGCCGATGGGGCACTGCCTTACACCCGCGTGGCGGAGGTGATGGGGGCGCTGTCGGCGGGCGGGTTTAACAACATTGGTCTGGTTACCGATACCGGTGGGCCGAGCATGGACGGCAACTAGACGGCGATGGACAAGAGCCAGATCATATCCGGTATCGGCCATGCGATTGTGTTGACCTGGATTGTCCTCGGGGACTGGCTGTTTGCGGCGCGCGAACTGCCGCCGCCGGATGCGGTGACGGTGTCGATGGTGTCGGAGTCCGATTTGAAGGCGATGCAGGATGCGGCGGCGAAGACTGAGAAGCCGCCAGCGGATAAGCCCGAGGTGAAGCCTGCGGCGAAACCCCCGGAGCCGCAGGTTGAAGCGCCTGCGCCGGTAGAGCCTGAAGTGGCTGTGGCGGAACCTGCTCCGGTAGAACCTGCTCCGGTAGAAACTGCGGCACCTGTGCAGCCCTCACCAGATATTCCGGTCGCTGCTGATCCGCAGCCCATCGAAGCGCCGCCTGTGGTGGCACCGATTGCCGAGGAAGAACAGCCGGTGCCGGTGCCTGTGATTACCGTGAAGCCAAAGCCCCGGCCTGCGACGCGGATCACGGATACTCCGGTGGTGAGCCCAGAGAAAACTCCGGAAGTGGCGGATGTGGCGACGCCGGAAGTGACGGATGAGCCATCCGATCAGCCTGTGGTGGAGGAAGAAAAGCCCGCCGCAGCGCCGGAGGATAGTGCTACTGCAATCATTCCAGAGGCAGAGCCATCTGATCAGCCCGATCTCGCGCCAACCTCTAGCCGTCGTCCGCAAACCCGGCCGGATAAGCCGGCGGTGGAGACGCCTGTGGAAGACCCGCAAGTGGCGTTGGATGCGCAGGCTGAGAAGGATGCCAAGGCGGCTGAGGTGGCACAGGCGAAGGCCGATGCGAAGGCGGCTAAGGAAGCTAAGGCTGAGGCCGCTGCGCAAGAGGCGGCTGATCAAGCGGCGATTGACGCGGCTTTGGCGGATGCGGCGAGTGATGCTCCGGCGGAGGATGGCGGGCAGACCGATATTCCCGAAGGCCCACCAATGACGCGGGGCGAGATCGAAGGGCTGCACGTTGCGATCAACAAATGTTGGAACGTGGGTGCGCTTTCTACCGAAGCCCTAAACACCACAATCACGGTCCGCGCCGAGATGCGCGAAGATGGCACGCCGTCAAGTATCACAATGACGGGCTTTGAGGGCGGCTCGGAAGCTGCGGCGCAAAGTGCGTTTGCGGCGGCGAGATCGGCCGTTACCCGTTGCGCTAAAAAGTCCAAACTTGACCCGGCCAAATATGGCGAATGGAACGTGTTGAACATGACCTTTGATCCCAATGGGATGAGGATGAGATGAGTTTGAAATCTTTCCCCTGCGCGGGCCATTGTGATCCCTTAAAGTCGCAAGGCCAGAGCAGGCCATATAAGTCGCCCTTGAAAAACGAGGCCAAGATGACCCCAACCAAATTGCTGACCGCTGCCCTAATGTTCGGGCTGTCTGGCTTCATCGCCGCACCTGCCCAAGCCGAGCTGACGCTGCCACCGTTTACCGAGGGTGTGATTGAGCCGATGCCGTTTGCGGTGCCCGACTTCATTGACGAAGGTGGCGCGAATGGGCTGGCCGCTGATATCGCGCGGGTTGTTGCGGCGGATTTGGCCGGAACCGGTTTGTTCATTGAGACGCCGAAGGATGCCTATATCAGCCGCGTCACCTCGTTTGATGCGCCGATTTCATATCCTGATTGGCAGGCGATCAACACCCAAGCCCTGATCACCGGCGCTGTGCAAGCGGGCGGCGACCGGATTGTGGTGAAGTTCCGCCTGTTTGACGTGACCACAGGCCAGCCGCAAGGCGAGGGTCTTCAATTTGCGGGCACTCCGGGCAGCTGGCGGCGGATGGCGCATAAGGTGGCGGATGCGGTTTACTCCCGCATTACCGGCGAGGGGCCATATTTCGACAGCCGGGTGGTTTATGTCTCGGAAAGTGGTCCGAAGAACCAGCGCCAGAAGCGGCTTGGCGTGATGGATTATGACGGCGCGAATGTGAAATATCTGACCGACAGCAGCAGCATCGTGCTGGCGCCGCGGTTCTCGCCTTCCGGCGACCGTATCCTGTTCACCTCTTATGCCTCGGGTTTTCCGGCGATCTATTTGATGGACGTTGGCAGCTTGAAGACCCGCAACTTGGGTGAGGTTCCCGGCACGATGACGTTTGCGCCGCGCTTTAGCCCGGATGGCAATACCGTGGTATTTTCCTTAGAAAAAGGCGGCAACAGCGACATTTATTCGATGGATATCGGCTCGGGTTCAATGACGCAGTTGACCAATGCGCCGTCGATTGAAACCTCTCCCAGCTTTAGCCCGGATGGGTCGAAGATCGTGTTTGAGAGCGACCGTTCCGGCACCCAGCAGATTTACATGATGGGCGCAGGTGGCGGCGAGGGTGAGCGGATTTCCAACGGCAAGGGGCGTTATTCGACCCCGGTGTGGAGCCCGCGCGGCGATATGATCGCGTTTACCAAGCAAAACGAGGGCCGTTTCCATATCGGCGCGATGTTGACCGATGGCACCGAAGAACGCTTGTTGACGGCGTCGTTCCTCGATGAAGGCCCGACTTGGGCACCGAATGGCCGGGTGATCATGTTCACCCGTGAAGGCGCTGGCGCTGGCGGTCAGGCGGGGCTGATGTCGGTCGATGTGTCTGGGCGTAACCTGAAAACCATCCCGACCGATGGGCCGGCATCAGACCCGTCATGGTCACCGATGCTGCCGTGAATTAGAGCGTCGCGGTGGGTTTCAAAGTTTGCACGTCTTAGCGTGCTGGTTTGAAACTTTGCGCGTCTACGCGCGCGGGGCAGATTCCCATCGCGACGCAAAGCTGATATAACGGGCCAAATTCGAGCCCATAAGAAAAGGATTGCCCGCAAATGACCCTGCTTCCGAAAGCCCTATTGATCGTTGCCGCGCTAGGTTTGGCCGCCTGTAACAACCCCGACCGCTATAAAAACGGCAATGCTGCCAACGGCGCCAACACTGGTGTCGGCACGGCCATAGACACCAACGGTCTTGGTGATCCAAGCAATCCGCGCTCGATTGCGTATTTCAATCAGTCGGTTGGCGACCGGGTGTTGTTCCCGGTGGATCAATCGACGTTGACGGCGGAAGCGCGTGGCGTGTTGGCGGGGCAGGCGTCTTGGCTTGCGACCAACGGCGATTACGCCATCATTATCGAGGGCCATGCCGATGAGCAGGGCACCCGCGAATATAACCTTGCACTCGGCGCGCGTCGTGCGGCCTCGGTGCAGGATTATCTGATCAGCCAAGGCGTGTCGGCAGGCCGGATGCGGACGATTTCTTATGGTAAAGAGCGTCCGATTGAAGTGTGCTCGGACGAGGCGTGCTATTCGAAGAACCGCCGCGCTGTGACGGTGTTGTCGATGGGCACCGGCGCTTAATCTGCGAGGTTTGATGTGAAACGAAGCTTGAGTTGCAGCGGGAGCCCGATCTGATGCGTTGGCTGGCTTTATGTTTGGTGTTACTGCCCTTGCCCGCGCTTGCGCAGGACAAGGCGCAGACCCTTGCGGATTTGAAGGCGGAACTGGGCCAATTGTCGGCCCAGTTCAATAGCTTGAAGGCCGAACTGGTGCAATCGGGTGCGGCCTCTAACGGGGCTGGCGGCGGTGATGCTTTGCAGCGGATGGACGCGATGGAGGCGGAACTGACGCGGGTGACCGCGAAGGCCGAGGAAATCGAGCTCAAGCTGAACCGGGTGATCAGTGATGGCACCAACCGGATCGGCGATATTGAGTTTCGTCTGTGCGAGCAGACCGAGGGCTGTGATCCCTCGAACATCCCGGAAACTCCGGTGTTGGGTGGCGATAGTGCTGGGGCTGCTCCGAGTGCTCCGGTTGCGAGTGCTCCGGTCGCGACGGATACGGGCAGCGATGCGCCGGAATTGGCAATGGGTGAAAAGAACGATTTTGACCGGGCCAAGGGGGTGCTCGGTCAAGGTGACTTTCGCACCGCCGCGGACCTCTTTGCGGCCTTTACCCAATCCTATCCTGGCAGCCCGTTAAGCGAGGAGGCCAATTTCGACCGTGGCGAGGCTTTGTCGAAACTGAACGACACCCCCAACGCCGCGCGGGCATATCTTGAAGCGTTTTCCGGCAAGCCGGATGGGCCGTTTGCGGCGGAGTCGCTGTTGAAACTGGGTCAAGCGTTGGGCACTTTGGGGCAGACGCCCGATGCCTGCGTGACCTTGGCCGAGGTCGGCAATCGCTTTCCGGGCACGGTTCACGCGACCAATGCGCAGGTGTCGATGCAGGGACTGGGGTGCCAGTAGGCGACTTAGCTTCGCCTGATCCTGACGCGCAACTGCTTGAATTGGCGGCGCATAGTTTTCCGGACACCGCGCGTATTGGCGTGATGGTGTCGGGTGGCGGCGATTCGATGGCGCTGCTGCATTTGGTGCATAGGGCCGGAGAATTGCGCGGCTGGCTGGTGGAAGCAATCACCATTGATCACGGGTTGCGCACCGAGGCTGCGGCAGAGGCTGAAATGGTCGCGCGAGTTTGTGCAGGGCTTGGGATTGCGCACCAGACCAGCGTTTGGCAGCGTGAAGACAATACTGGCAACCTGATGAACCTTGCTCGGCAAGCCCGATACCGATTGGCGACGGACTGGGCGCAGGCGCGCGAGCTTAGCCATGTCGCGGTGGGTCACACTGCGGATGATCAGGCGGAGACTTTTCTGATCGGTTTGGCGCGGCAAGCGGGGATCGATGGGCTGTCGGGGATGCGCGGCAGTTGGCAGCAGGGCGGCGTGACCTTTGCGCGGCCTTTGTTGAGCGTTCCACGTGCCGATCTGCGGGCTTATCTGGTGCGCCAAGCGATCACATGGGTCGATGATCCCAGCAATGACAACGCCCATTATACCCGCGTCAAAGCCCGCAACGCTCTGGCCGTGCTGGCGAACTTAGGCATCACCGCGACGACACTGGCGACGGTGAGCGATAATCTCGAATCCGCGCGCTTGGCTTTGCTGCGGCAGTTTGTCGATGCGGCGCGAATGGTCACGCAGACTGAGGCGGGCAGTTTGAGCCTTCCGCGCGAAGAATTTCTGCGACTGCCCACGGAAATGCAGCGCCGTCTGCTGATCGCCGCGCTGCAGTGGATTTCGGGCGTCAGTTATCCGCCGCGAGAAGCTGGGCTGAGGGCGGTGCAACGGGCGCTTGCTGTGCAAAAAGACGCGACGCTCGGTGGTGTGCGGTTTCGGGTTAAGGGCGATGCGATCTGGGTTTTGCGTGAGGCGAGGGCGGTGGATGCATTGGAGTCGCCGACCACGCAACCGTGGGACAACCGCTGGCAACTGACCGGCCCCCATGCCCCAAACCTGACCATCCGCGCGCTTGGGGCTGAGGGTTTGCGCTCCTGCAAAGACTGGCGCGCGACCGGACATGCCCGGGATGCGTTGTTGGTCACGCCTGCGATTTGGCAGGGCCAGACGCTTATTGCCGCACCCCTTGCCGGATTTCCTAATGATTGGTGCGCGATTTGCAGCCCCAGCTTCGGATCATTTGTCTTATCGCATTGAACCCGCGCGCGTTATCTCTATCTTAACAACAATCGCCAATACTGGCCCCAAACGGGCCGCCCGGCCAATCAAACGGAGACGTCGTGGGTAACGCACGAAACATCGCATTCTGGGTCGTCCTCTTTCTGTTGATCCTTGCCCTTTTCCAAATGTTTAACGGCGGCGCAGGCACCTCGGCGTCGCGCAATGTGCCATATTCTGAGTTCATTCAGCGGGTTGAGTCCGGCGATGTCGCCTCGGTCAAGCTGGACGGCGAAAGCGTGGTCGTGAAGGCCAAGGATGGCACCTCTTACGCCACCATCGCGCCAAGCGATCCGATGCTGACCGATCGGCTGCTCGCCAAAGGCGTTGTGGTTGAAGCGCAAAGCCAGCAACAATCCGGTATTCTGTCGCTGATGTCGGTTTGGTTGCCGTTCATCGTGCTTATCGGCGTGTGGATTTTCTTCATGAACCGGATGCAGGGCGGCGGCAAAGGCGGTGCGATGGGCTTCGGCAAATCGCGGGCTAAATTGTTGACCGAAAAGCAGGGCCGCGTGACGTTTGACGACGTGGCGGGCATTGATGAGGCGAAAGAGGAGCTGGAAGAGATTGTGGAGTTCCTGCGCAATCCGCAGAAATTCTCGCGTCTTGGTGGCAAGATTCCGAAGGGTGCCTTGTTGGTTGGACCTCCCGGCACCGGTAAAACTTTGCTCGCGCGTGCGATTGCTGGTGAGGCTGGCGTGCCGTTCTTTTCAATTTCCGGTTCAGATTTTGTTGAGATGTTCGTTGGTGTTGGTGCAAGCCGTGTCCGCGATATGTTTGAGCAAGCTAAGAAAAACGCTCCTTGCATCGTGTTTATTGACGAGATTGACGCCGTGGGCCGCGCCCGGGGTGTTGGCGTCGGCGGTGGCAATGATGAACGTGAGCAAACCTTGAACCAGTTGCTGGTTGAGATGGACGGTTTTGACGCCAATGAGGGCGTGATCATCGTTGCGGCCACCAACCGCAAAGATGTGCTCGACCCGGCTTTGCTGCGCCCCGGTCGGTTTGACCGCACCATCCACGTGCCGAACCCCGATATCAAAGGCCGTGAGAAAATCCTGTCGGTGCATGCCCGTAAAGTGCCATCGGGCCCGGATGTTGACTTGCGGGTTATCGCGCGTGGCACCCCGGGTTTTTCGGGTGCCGATCTGGCAAACCTGGTGAACGAAGCAGCGCTGTTGGCTGCGCGTGTCGGCCGCCGTTTTGTCACAATGTCTGACTTTGAATCTGCCAAAGACAAGGTGATGATGGGGGCCGAGCGCCGCTCTATGGTGCTGACGGATGAGCAAAAAGAGCACACCGCTTACCATGAAGCGGGCCATGCGATTGTCGGCATGGCTTTGCCAAAATGTGACCCGGTTTATAAGGCGACGATCATCCCACGCGGTGGCGCATTAGGTATGGTTGTCAGCTTGCCCGAGATTGATCGCCTGAATTGGCACAAGGATGAGTGCAAGCAGAAGATCGCGATGACGATGGCGGGTAAAGCTGCCGAGATTTTGAAATGGGGCGATGCCTCGGTTTCTAACGGGCCGTCGGGCGATATTCAGCAAGCCTCGGGTCTGGCGCGCGCGATGGTGATGCGCTGGGGCATGTCGGATGCGGTTGGCAACATCGACTACGCCGAAGCGCATGAAGGCTATCAGGGCAAAACCGCCGGGCTTTCGGTGTCAGCAGAGACGAAAATCCTGATCGAAAAGGAAGTGAAGCACCTGATCGACGAGGGTTATGAGACCGCGCACCGTATCTTGACCGAGCAGGCCGAGGGCTTTGAGCGGCTGGCCAAGGGTTTGCTGGAGTATGAAACCTTGACGGGTGAAGAAATCCGCAAGGTGGTCGCGGGCGAGTTGCCGAGTGCTGTCGATGATGGCATGGGCGATGGGCCAAGCGGCGGCAGTGGGGTGATCGCGATCCCGAAAACCCGGCCGCGTAAGCCAAAACTGGTTGAGCCTCCGCAGGCCCCGATGGAGCCTTCTGCGTGAGCGCAAACGATAAAAATGACTGGAACCCCGAGACCTACGCAAGGTTTCGGGGTTTGCGTTTGCGGCCAGCGCTGGATTTGCTGGCGCAGGTGGGTGATTTGCCGGATGGTGAAGTGGTTGACCTTGGTTGCGGCGATGGCGCGGTGGCAGGGGCTTTGGCGGCTCGGTTTGCGGATCGGGCATTGCGCGGAGTGGATAACTCGCAAGCCATGCTGGCAAAGGCTGGCGCGTTGGGGATTTATCGCAGCGTTGAGGTCCGCGATATTGCTGAATGGTGGCCTGCTGAGCCGCCAGCGCTGATATTTTCAAACGCCGCACTGCAATGGCTGCCGGATCATGCGGCGCTGATGCCGAAACTCGCGGGGTATCTTGCGCCGGGTGGTATGCTGGCGGTGCAGATGCCACGGCAATTCAAAGCGCCGTCGCATCGTTTTCTGCGCGATCTCGCAGGGTCTATGTTTAGTGACCGTTTTGATTTTTCGCATGAAACCTCGCCCTGCGCAAAGGCCGAGGAGTGTCACGCGATGCTGTCGCCATTGGGCACGGTAGAGGCGTGGGAGACCGAATATGTGCAGCGGCTGGAGCCCGACACGGCTATGCATCCGGTGCGGGCTTTCACCCAAGCCACCGCGATGCGCCCGATTGCCGAAAAGCTGAACGCGGCAGAGCTTGCGGCATTCTGTGCGGCTTATGACACGACGCTGTCTGCTGCTTATCCGTTGCAACCGGATGGCGCGGTGCTTTTTCCATTTAAGCGGGTATTTTTCACATTAAAGGTCTGAGATGCCAGCACTTATTGCCACCGACTTTATCGGCACGATCACCTGGCTGGGCCGCGTTGCTGACCGCGATGCGGCACTGGAAAGTGCGGCGCTGAACGAGATTTTCGCGGGCTTCGATGGGCCGCAAGGCGAGGCGCATGGCGGGGTCAACCGACCCGCTTGTAGCCGGGTGGCGGGGCTATACAAGCGCAACCTGATCATCCGCAACACCCGGCAGTTTGCGGTGATGTCGGCCGAGGATTTGGCGCAGATCGCGGCAAATATGAAGCTCGCGCAGCTTGACCCGGCGCTGCTGGGCACCAGTCTGGTGATCGAAGGCATCCCGGATTTCAGCCATCTGCCGCCGTCCAGCCGTCTGCAAGCCGAGGGTGGTGCTACCTTGGTGGTCGATATGGAAAACCGCCCCTGCACGCTGCCCGCGCGGCCGATTGAGAACAACCATCCGGGCTATGGCAAAAGCTTCAAACGCGCCGCCGTTGGCCTGCGCGGGTTGACCGCTTGGGTTGAGGCAGAGGGCGTGCTGCGGTTGGGGGCGAAGATGCGGCTGTTTATCCCAGACCAGCCGGTCTGGGCGCAGTTTCATCAGGCGCGCGGCACGCTCAGTTTGTAAGGGCGGCTACCGCAGGAAATCGTTGGCGATCATGTCGTTGACGCCGATCACCGTGGGGCTGAAATCGACGGTCTTGTCACCATTCAGATCGGCTTGTACCAACGTGTTAGCTCCTGAATTGATCGCCCACACCGCGCCATGCGCGCCGTTAAAGGCCGCAGACCGCCACCAGACGAAGCTTTTATTCTGCGCCAGCAACGGATTGGCGTCGATGGCGGTCAGCTTGATATGGTCGGCTTCGGCGCGGCTGAAACCGTAGTTTAGATCGCGGCCAGCAGCCGAAGCGGTGCAGTCCGAGGCGGTGAAAAACGCGAAATGATCCAGCCAGACCCTCCGCGCAACTGATCCGAGCCTGCGCCACCGACAAGCCACGGTACTGAAAATCTTGGCGTTACAGCTGCCCGCAATGGTGCCGTTCTCGGTATCGACGAGACATCGGCAAAGCCGCCGATCATATCGCCCTGCGCGTGCCCGCCGCTGCGCGTGGCACTCGGCAGTGTCCGGTCTTGCCGATATTGGAAAGCCCCTATGAAAATTGGGCGGTGGAAGGGTCGCTGCAAAAATTGTCACGTTAAAACTGCGTTTGTAATTACGCAAAAAATGCGCGTTCGCTCAAGCGTTTCGAGGCGAAGGGCGCATGGCACAGCCGCCGGGCATGGCGCGTGGAATCTGAGCCAGCGCGGAATATTACCCTGATCCGTTCCGGTCTTTCCGATCGGAAACCATTCACGGCGATTTTGCATGGGAAGAAGTCGGAAAAGCGCGTTTGAATTGCAGTTTTCTCCGCTATCACGTCGCCAACGGGATAGTCCGCACCCCTTGGAGATAATAATGGCCTTCAAAACCGACATCGAGATTGCACGCGAAGCCAAGAAAAAGCCGATCATGGAGATTGGTGCGAAACTTGGCATTCCGGCGGAGCATCTGCTGCCCTACGGCCATGACAAAGCCAAGGTGAGCCAAGAGTTCATCAAATCGCTTGCGGGTCGCCCGGATGGCAAGCTGATCCTTGTGACCGCGATCAACCCGACGCCTGCTGGCGAAGGCAAAACCACGACGACGGTTGGTTTGGGCGATGGCCTGAACCGTATCGGCAAAAAGGCAGTGGTTTGTATCCGGGAAGCCTCGCTGGGCCCTAACTTTGGTATGAAGGGTGGCGCTGCGGGCGGCGGTTATTCTCAAGTCGTGCCGATGGAAGAAATGAACCTGCATTTCACCGGCGACTTCCACGCCATCACTTCTGCCCACAACCTGCTGTCGGCGATGATCGACAACCACATCTACTGGGGCAACAGCCTTGAGATTGACGCGCGCCGTATCGTTTGGCGTCGCGTGATGGACATGAACGACCGGGCTTTGCGCGATATCGTGGTAAACTTGGGTGGCGTGTCGAACGGCTTCCCGCGTCAGACCGGTTTTGATATCACCGTGGCTTCGGAAGTCATGGCGATCTTGTGCCTTTCCAATGACTTGGAAGATCTGGAAAAGCGTCTCGGCGATATCGTTGTGGCCTATACCCGCGCGAAAACTCCGATCTATGCCCGCGATATCAAGGCTGACGGCGCTATGACCGTGCTGCTGAAAGACGCGATGCAGCCGAATATCGTGCAAACGCTGGAAAACAACCCGGCCTTCGTGCATGGCGGCCCGTTTGCCAACATCGCGCATGGCTGTAACTCGGTTATCGCCACCAAAACTGCGCTGAAACTCGGCGAGTACGTGGTGACGGAAGCTGGCTTCGGTGCTGACTTGGGCGCTGAGAAATTCTTCGACATCAAGTGCCGCAAGGCTGGTTTGAAGCCATCGGCTGCTGTGATCGTCGCCACTGTGCGCGCGATGAAGATGAACGGCGGCGTGGCTAAGGCTGACTTGGGTGCGGAAAACGTTGATGCGGTGAAAAAGGGCTGCCCGAATTTGGGCCGTCACATCGGTAACGTCAAAGGTTTCGGCGTACCAGTTGTGGTCGCGATCAACCACTTCTTCAGCGATACCGATGCCGAGATTGCAGCGGTTAAAGCTTACGTGGCCGAGCAGGGCGCAGAGGCGATCTTGTGTAAACATTGGGCTTTGGGGTCGGAAGGCATCGAAGAACTGGCGCATAAAGTCGTGCAAATGGCCGAGTCTGGTGCCGCGAACTTCGCTCCGCTGTATCCTGACGACATGCCATTGTTCCAAAAGCTGGAAACCATCGCAAAGCGGATTTACCATGCTGATGCGGTGATCGCTGACAAGTCGATCCGCGATCAGTTGCGGGTTTGGGAGGCTGCGGGCTACGGCCATCTGCCGATCTGTGTGGCAAAAACTCAATACAGCTTCACCACCGATCCGACCGTGCGGGGGGCTCCGACTGGCCACACTGTGCCGGTTCGCGAAGTGCGGCTGTCGGCTGGCGCTGGTTTCGTGGTCGCAATCTGCGGTGAGATCATGACCATGCCGGGTCTGCCGAAAGTGCCTTCTGCCGAAGTGATCCGCCTGAACGCGGATGGCAACGTCGAAGGGCTGTTCTAAACCGCCGCGAAAATGGCTGGGGCAAAGCGGATTGCGTTTGGTTTAAGATAAAACCCCCGAATTCGCCCGATCTATGGGCGAATTCGGTGTCAAGAAAAACGCAAACCGCTACGTCACCTTGCCTTTGGGCTGCATCGGAATTAACTCCGTGTCAGCCCAAAGGAGAGCGCGATGAAAGCCCCGGCTGATTGCCAAACCATGCAGGAACTCCGCGTGCAGATTGATCTGCTGGATGCGGAAATCGTGGAAAAACTGGCGCTGCGGGCGGGTTACATCGACCGCGCGATTGAGTTGAAACAGATAGAACTGCTGCCCGCCCGGATTGATGATCGCATAGAGCAGGTGGTGGATCGGGTGCGGGCGCGGGCATTGCTCGAAGGGCTGGATCCTGCGTTGACGGAAGACCTCTGGCGGCGGTTGATGGAGTGGTCCATCGCCCGAGAGGAACAGGTTCTGGGGCCGGACAGCCCCTGAAAGGGCGATATGACGGCGACGCTGATTGACGGAAAAGCCATCGCGGCGCGGATGCGGGGCGAGACTTTGCGCGATGCGCGGGCGTTGACCGAAAGTGGTTGGGCGCCGAAACTGGTGTCGATCTCGGTCGGCGATGTGGCTGCGGCAGAGATATATGTGCGCAACCAGCAGCGGCAAGCCAGTGAGGCGGGCGTCGGGTTTGAGGCGCGGAATTATCCTGAAAGCATTAGTTTAGAGCAGCTTACCGGGGTTCTTGCGGGGCTGAACGCTGATCCTCGGGTCAATGGCATCATCATCCAGCGGCCTTTGCCTGCCCATATCCCGGTGAAGGCGCTGCAAAAGGCGGTGCATCCGTTGAAGGATGTTGAGGGGATGCATCCGGCGAGCATCGGCAATATCGTTTACAACGATCTGGCACTCGGGCCTTGCACGGCTGTGGCTGCGGTGGAGATTTTGAAAACTCTGCCCCTGAAGCTGGAGGGCTTGGACGTTTGCGTCATTGGCCACAGTGAAATCGTCGGCAAACCGATTGCTTTCCTAATGATGAGCCTTGGTGCGACGGTGACGGTGTGCCACCATCTGACCCGGCAAGTTGCGGTGCATAGCCGTGCCGCGGATGCGGTGTTTGTGGCGGTGGGCAAGCCGGGGCTGGTGACAGGTGCTATGCTGAAACCCGGCTCGGCTTTGATCGACATTGGGATTAACCGGGTTGACGGTAAGACCGTGGGCGATGCCGATTTTGAAAGCTGCTCTAAGGTTGCGGGCTGGATCACTCCGGTGCCCGGCGGTGTGGGGCCGGTGACGGTGGCCACATTGATGAAGAACGCCGTGCTGGCGACGCGGATGCAAATGGACCATTATCGCAGCGCCTTCGCGGCCGCGAACTAGGAGACGAATATGACCGCTACTGTGATCGACGGCAAAGTTTTCGCGGCCAAGGTGCGCGCGCAAGTGCAGGCGCATGTTACCAAGCTGAAAGCGGATCATGGCATTCAGCCGGGGTTGGCGGTGGTTTTGGTGGGGGAAGACCCGGCGTCGCAGGTTTACGTGCGCAACAAACATGCCTCAACCGTTGAGGTTGGAATGGCATCTTTCGAACATCGCCTGCCTGTGGATACGTCTGAGCCTGATCTGCTGGCGCTGGTTAAATCGCTCAACAGCGATCCGAAAGTTAACGCTATCCTCGTGCAGTTGCCGTTGCCTGCTCACCTGAATTCCGAGCTGATTATCAACACCATCGACCCGACCAAAGACGTGGACGGCTTTCACATTTCCAATGTTGGCCTGCTTGGCACGGGTCAGAAAAGCATGGTGCCCTGCACGCCGCTTGGTTGCCTGATGATGCTGCGCGACCATCACGGCAGTTTGGCGGGGCTGAATGCGGTGGTGGTGGGGCGTAGTAGCATCGTCGGCAAACCGATGGCGCAGCTGTTGCTTGGCGACAGCTGCACGGTGACGATCGCACATAGCCGCACCAAGGATCTGGCGGCGGTCTGTCGTGGTGCCGATATTCTTGTCGCAGCCGTTGGTCGCCCCGAGATGATCACCGGAGATTTCGTCAAACCGGGTGCCACGGTGATCGACGTTGGTATCAACCGCATCGAGCGCGACGGCAAAAACAAGCTGGTCGGCGACGTGCATTATGCATCTGCGGTCGAAGTTGCAGGCGCGATCACTCCGGTGCCCGGTGGCGTAGGGCCGATGACGATCGCTTGCCTGCTTGCCAACGCGCTTACGGCCTGCTGCCGCGCCAACGGTCTGCCCGAGCCTGAGGGTTTGACGGCCTAAGCGTTGCTAAAAAGTCATTGGCGACCGCTTGCGACAATCCCCCGATTGCCTCTGCGTAAACCTCTCGGTAAGCAAATGTGAGTAACCAGTAGCGCGCCCGAGGAACAATGTCGGCGTTTTCGAAAAGATTTAAGGTTGAAGTAACATCAGGCGTTGCCCTCTCATTTTGGGCTTGTCTGATTTTGTTCGTGGCTGTGACTGGCCCGTTTGGCACCTATGCTGCCTTTGGCTTTGTGCAGCGATTGCTGACGTTTACGCCAATAATGTTGGCGACGCTGATGCTGGCTGCGGTGATCCGTACGCTGGTGTTCAGCATATTGCGACCGTGGAGTTTTCGATGGGCCTGCACGCTGAATGCGGTCGTGGCAGCCTTGATCATTGCGCCCATCCTCGATCAATTCATGCGGTACATTTCTGATAATAATGCCGTGACGGTTCCCGACATGGGCGAGTTGCTGTTGCTGGTGTTCTCGCTTTCCTTGGGAATGTCTTCATTGCGTCGCGCGGTCGCACCGCAGTCTTATTGGGAATCATTTCCGCCCGGAGCGTTGCCGCAACCGACAGCCGCACCCACGCCCGAGCCAGAAGCATTGCTAGAAGCCGAGCCCGAAGCCGAGCCCGAAGTGCCGCGCCACCCGCGTTTGCTACAGCGGATAGAGGCTTATGCGCGTGGCGATCTGTTGGCGGTTTCGGTGCGTAATCATTATGTCGATGTGCAGACCAGCAACGGCGTGGCTGGCCTTCTGATGCGGCTAAGCGATGCCATCGCGGAAACTGATCCGGTCGAAGGCGCGCAAATCCATCGCTCGCATTGGGTGGCGTGGGACGCGGTCCGTGCGGCGGAGCGTGACGGTAGCAAAGTGTTTGTCACATTAAGCAATGGCACCAGACTACCGGTGTCGAAGGTTCATCAGCAAAAGCTGGTCGAGCGCGGCCTGCTATAGCTGCGGCATTGTCCGGGGCATCGGCAGCGCCAGCGCGGTCTTGCCAATCGCCACAGCCAAAGCCTGTGGCTGCATCAGGTTGGTTAGCGCCGCGTCATATGTCCACAGCCCGCCGGTATAGCTGCCATAGGCTGGCATGATCACCCGCGTGGCGTCGAGCAGAAAGCACCGCCGCGCACGCCCTGCCAGCCGCAGCTTTGGGTGGTAATGCCCTGAAATCTCAGGCGTATCCCCGCTGGCGATATGGCGAAACGCCAGCGGCCCCAGTTGCATGTCGGCGAGATGACTGCCTCCCAACGCGAATGGTCCGGCATCGTGGTTGCCCTCTATCCACACCCAATCCCGCCCTGCTATAAGTCGGGTCAACCAGAGCTGATCGCCAGCTTCCATCGCGTCGGCTGCGTGGAGATCGTCAAAACTGTCGCCAAGGCAGATCACCCGCCGCGCGCCGGTGGACTCCAGATCATCGTCCAGCCGTTGCAGGGTATCGCGGGTTTCAAACGGTGGCAGTAGCGCGCCACCGCGTCGGGCGAGGCGTTCGGATTTGCCGAAATGCAGGTCTGACACTACCAATAATTTCTCGGCAGGCCAGAACAACGCCCCTGAGGCGAGGGCAATCAGATCGGCGGAGGCAAGGGTGAAACGATACATCGCGGCAGCTTTGCCAGAGCGTTGCAGGCTTGACAAGACCACGCCTTATTCCGTGGCAACGCCGCTGAGCGGGGGCTCGAAGCCCCCCGAAGTGGCCGTGGTTTCAAGCCAGCCCGGCATCCCGCATCAGCTGCGCCGCTGCATCCGCTGCCAACCGCTCGCGCGCCGCCCCTTCGACCGGAACCCGCCCCATTTCCAAAAACAGCGGCACCGCCAAGGGGGAGGGGCGTTCCAGCTGGATATGGTCAATGCGGTCGCCAATGCGTTCCAGCATCGTATCCAGCCTGCCAAAATCGATTAGCCCGCGCATCGCCTCGTCGCGGGTGATCTGCAACATCAGATGGTCTGGGTCATATTTGCGCAACGTGTCATATAGAATGTCGGAGGAAAACGTCGCCTGCCGACCCGATTTGCGCCGGCCCTGATGGCTGCGCTCGATCAGCCCCGCCACAATTGCCACGTTGCGAAAGGTGCGTTTCATCACCGCATTGCCGCCAAGCCATGTTTCCAGATCGTGCCGCAAGGTGGTTCGATCCAGCAGTGCTGCGGGGTCGCACGCGGGCTCCAGCCCCCAAGTCAGGGTGGCATAGTCGGTTGCAACGAAGCCCAGCGGCGCAAGGCCCTGATCCTCCATCCGCTTGGTCAGCAGCAGGCCGAGGGTTTGTTGCGCGTTGCGGCCCGCAAAGCCATACAAAACCAGATGCTCTCGCCGCTCATACGGGAACGTCTCCACCAACAGCCGCCCCGGCTGTGGTAGGCGCGATACATCTCGCTGCAAGGCCAGCCATTCGGCGGTATGATAGGGCAGGTTGGGCCAGTCCGGTTGCTGGAAAATCTGCAAAATCCGCTCGGACAGTTGGGTAGACGTGGCAAATTTCGTGCCGCCATACACCGCCACCCGAGGGTCACGCCCTGGCTGCCGCGTAACCTCCACCGTCATTTCGCGCAAGGCATCGTAGCGCACCACTTGGCCGCCGATCAGAAAGGTATCGCCGGGGGTGAGCGTGCTCGCAAAAGCCTCCTCAACCTCACCCAATGGAGTGCCACCGCTCCGACCCTTCAGCCGCACTTTCAGGGTTTCGGTGTCAATAATGGTGCCGAGGTTTTGCCGGATCACCACCGCCGCGCGCGGATCGCGCAGCGACCATTTGCCGGCCCTGATCATCAGCCGCTGCCATTTGTCATAGGCACGCAGGGCATAGCCGCCGGTGGCGACAAACTCCAAGCAATCGTCGAAATTTTGCCGCGAAAGTCCGGCATAGGGGCCAGCGGTGATCACCTCGGCATAAAGCGCATCGGCATCGAACGGGGCGGCGCAGGCGGTCGCGAGGATATGCTGGCAGAGCACATCCAGCGGCCCCGGCCCACGCGGCTCTCCGTCGAGCTGATGTGCGACGACGGCTTGCAGGGCCGCCTGACATTCGACCACTTCAAAGCGATTGGCGGGCACCAGCAGCGCCTTTGACGGCGCGTTATAGCGGTGGTTGGCGCGGCCAATCCGCTGCACGAGGCGCTTGACGTTTTTGGGTGCGCCGACCTGAATAACCAGATCGACGTCGCCCCAGTCGATGCCGAGATCAAGCGAGCCGGTGCAAACAATCGCGCGCAACTGACCCGCCACCATCGCAGCCTCAACCCGGTCACGCTGTTCGCGCGCGAGGCTGCCGTGGTGGATGCCAATCGGCAGATCATCGGTGTTCAGCAGCCAAAGATTGTAGAAGAAAATCTCGGCCTGAGCGCGGGTGTTGTGAAAGATCAGTGTGGTTTTATGTTGGCGGACCTGATCTAAAATTGCCGGTATCGCATAGCCAGCACCGCCCCCTGACCAAGGCGGCGGCGCTGGGGTGACCAGCATGGAAATGTCCGGGTCAGGGCCGGGATCGGCTTGCATGATCACCGTATCCGCGCCCAGAAAAGCCGCCAGCGCCGGAGGGTCTTCCACCGTAGCCGACAGCCCCACCCGGCGCAGACCCGGCGACAGTGTCTCCAGCCGCGCCAGTTGCAGCATCAACTGATCGCCGCGTTTGCTTTCGGCAAGCGCATGAATTTCATCGACAATCACCCGGGATAGCCCAGCGAAAATCCGCGGCGCATCCTCGTAGGTCAGCAGCAGCGCGAGGCTTTCCGGCGTCGTCAGCAAGATATGCGGCGGATCGGCGCGTTGGCGGCGTCGCTGGGTGTAGGTGGTGTCGCCGGTGCGATCCTCTATGCGGATCGGCAGGTTCGCGCCCTCAACCGGACGCCGCAAATTGCGCCGGATATCGGCCGTCAGCGCCTTTAGAGGTGATATATACAGAGTGTGCAGGCCCTTGTGCGCACCGTCTGCGAGTTCTGCCAAGCTCGGCAGAAAGCCCGCGAGGGTCTTGCCTCCCCCGGTGGGCGCGATCAGCAGCGTGGACGGCTGATCCGCCCGCCCCAGCATCGCCACCTGATGCGGATGCAGGCCCCAGCCTTGGGCGGCAAACCAGTCCAACAAGGCGGCGGGTAATTCCATCCCGCTAACCTAAGCGCCGCCGCGCCAAAGAAAACCCCACAGTCCGGTCTTTGCAATTTCATCTGCTCATAAATATCCCCGCCGGAGGCTTCCACCGCCGCCGCAATGTCGCGGATAGGCTTGCCGCCGCCTGCGCCAAGCCCTAAGCCGATCTGCATGAAAATACTGTTTTTAGGCGATGTAATGGGGCGGGCAGGGCGCGCGGCGATTGTGGATCGCTTGCCGAGCCTGCGCCGCGATTGGGGTCTCGATTTCGTCGTGGTCAATGGCGAGAACGCGTCGCAGGGAGCGGGTCTGACCGCGGAACATGCCAAGGTGTTGCTGGCGGCTGGTGCGGATTGTCTGACCTTGGGCGACCATGCCTTCGACCAAAAGGACATGCTGCAATTCATCGAACAAGAACCGCGCATTATCCGACCACTGAACTTTTCCAAGGTAGCCCCCGGTCGCGGTGTGAAGATTTTTGACGCCACTCAAGGCCGCAAGGTTTTGGTGACTCAGGTGCTGGGCCAAGTGTTTATGAAGCGTCCGTTTGATGATCCCTTCAGCGCAGTGGAAACCATCCTGAAAACGCACCGTCTGGGGGCAGCGGTGCAAGCTGCGGTGGTTGATGTCCATGCTGAGGCTACGTCCGAGAAGATGGCGATGGGGCATTGGTGCGACGGGCAGGCTTCGCTGGTTGTCGGCACCCACACCCATGTGCCGACCGGAGACGCGCAGATTTTGGCGGGCGGCACGGCTTATCTGAGTGATGCTGGCATGTGTGGCGATTATAATTCCGTCATCGGCATGGAAAAGCTGGAGCCTTTGCGTCGCTTTATCACCGGCATGTCGAGCGCGCGGTTTACTCCCGCCGAAGGTCCGGCCACTTTGTCGGGCGTTTATGTTGAAACCGATGATCGCACCGGTAAATCTCTGAAAATCAAGATGATCCGCAATGGCGGCGTGTTGGAGCAATCTTCCCCATGACCACCGCACCGCTCTCGCATACCACCGCGCAAAGCACACCGAAACGCTGGCATTTGCTGCTGATCTTGCTTTGCCTCGGCCTTGGCTGGGGCATGACGCAGCCCTTAGGCAAGATCGCGGCCTCCACCGGGCACAAACCGTTCGGGTTGATCTTCTGGCAGTTGACCGTCTGCACCCTAGTGCTCGGCACGCTGACTTTGCTGCGCGGCAAACGCCTGTCGCGCCGCCCCGAAGCCCTGCGGTTCTATGTTGTCGTGGCGATTCTCGGCACTCTGGTGCCCAACGCGACCTTCTATATCTCGGTCGCGCGCCTACCGTCCGGCATCATGTCGATCCTGATTTCGATGGTGCCGCTGCTGGCCTTTCCGATGGCGATGGCGTTGGGGATGGACAACTTCTCACCCCGTCGTCTCGCGGGCCTTGGTCTTGGTCTGGCCGGAGTTTTGTTGATCGCTCTGCCAAACGCCAGCCTGCCAGACCCCGCGATGGCGGCTTTCCTGCCCATCGCGATGATCGGCCCGTTGTTTTACGCGATGGAAAGCACCTATGTTGCCAAAACCGGTACCGCCGGGATGGACGCTTTGCAGGCGATGTTTGGCGCGTCATTGGTTGGCTTGATCCTTTGCACGCCGATCATGCTGGCGCTCGGTCACTTCTTCCCGATGCCGCTGCCGCCCGGAAAAGCCGAATGGGCGTTGATTGCGTCGTCGTCGTTACACGCGCTGCTATATTCCGCCTTCGTCTGGCTGGCCTCCAAAGCCGGAGCGGTGTTCGCCTCGCAATCGAGCTACATCGTCACTGCATCCGGTGTGATCTGGGCGATGCTTCTGCTGGGTGAGCGTTTTAGCCCGTGGGTCTGGGCCGCAGCCGTCGTGATGCTCGCGGGCCTCAGCCTTGTGCAGCCGAAAATGAAGGTTCAAAGCCTGCAACCCTTGAACGAATAGCGCCAGTTTTTAAGGCGGGGTTGCACCCGCAGCCTTGGCTGGTGTAAGGCAATCCAACACTGAAGTAGCGATCGGAGACGGGTCATGGCAGGCCATTCAAAATGGGCGAACATCCAGCACCGCAAGGGTAAGCAGGATAAAGCTCGTTCAAAAGTGTTCTCGAAGCTGGCGAAGGAAATCACCGTCGCAGCGAAGATGGGGATGCCCGATGTGGATATGAACCCGCGTCTGCGTCTGGCCGTGAAGGCCGCGAAAGCCGTGTCGATGCCGAAAGACGTGATCGACCGCGCGATCAAGAAATCGCAGATGGGCGATGGCGCGGATTATACCGAAATCCGCTACGAAGGCTACGGCGCGAACGGCATCGCCATCATGGTTGAGGCTATGACCGACAACCTGAACCGCACCGCCTCGAACGTGCGCAGTTATTTCTCGAAATGTGGCGGCAATCTGGGGCAGACTGGTTCTGTGTCGCATGGCTTTGATCGGGTGGGTGAGATTTCTTATCCCGCCTCGGTCGGCTCGGCTGACGATGTGATGATGGCGGCTCTGGATGCTGGCGCGGATGATGTGGAATCCGATGAGGACGGCCACTGGATCTATTGCTCGGTCGAAAGCCTGAACGAGGTTTCCGATGCGTTGGAAAAGGCGTTGGGCGAGTCGTTGGAGTCGAAGCTGATCTGGAAAGCGCAAGCTTTGACCGATGTGGATTTGGACACCGCCACCAAACTGATGCGCCTGATCGACATGCTTGGAGAGGATGACGATGTGCAAACCGTCACCCATAACTTCGATATGAGCGAAGAAGTGGCTGCGCAGCTGGGGTAAATCTTGTGAGATTGGCGGAGGTTCGGTTCACCTACCGCGCCTCTACTCCACGATCGCCAAAAGCCGCGCACACCCGCGCGGCTTTCTTCATTCTCCCAATGCCCCACGCACCACAAAGGGCAACGCCTGACCGCCGGGCTGGCGCAGCAACCTCAGTTCTGCACACTTAATCCTCCAACCAACTCCCCAAAAGTTCTAAGCGGGACACCGCAAAAGCGCCCGCCCGATGGGGCGGTCAGGCGCTGCCCGGCGGCGCAAGCGCCTTGATTCCGGGCTGGGGGCTTTGCTTGGGAGGTTGCGACAGGGTAGGGTAGCTGAATGACCGCGATGCGGACAAAGCGGGCGTTCCGTGGTTGCTCAGGCTTTCGAATTTGATTGAAAAATCTTCAATCAACGGCATGCCTGACACTAATCCGCCGCCATACCAAAAGATCGAGGGAGCTTGACAGCGTTGGTGCTTCATCATCAAAAGCAAGTATGTTCCGATATCAATTTATTCCCACCGATACCCCCTTTTCGATCCCAAAAGAGATGACCAAGTTTAAGTGTCTGATCTTGATCGAGCGTAGGGTTAGCCGGGAATTTCAACAAAAAGTCAGCAGAGCCCTCATAGAAGCCGGATGCCTGTATTCGTTGGCTTGGGGCATTGACTGCACGACATGGGACGATAGCGTCGATTGGGCATTTCTTGAGCACTATGGTTACGGCGAATACCCGGACGACAAATACGTCATAACTACATGGCATGAAAATAACACGCTCCAAGAAACAATAGAATTCGCAAAGAACTGCACACAATATTCGGATGTGAAGCTGGACGACATTCTAATTCTCGACTTTCGACCCGAACAACGAGCGAGGTTCATTGAGGGGCTCTATGCAAACGCCTGAGAGCGGCCAATCGGACTTCGACACAACGGGCTCTAAATGACAATCGCGCGTCAGCTCGGTTCCCAACCAAGCAGTGTGCCGATTTGGCAGGTCGACGGGCAGCGACATCACGCTCTGTTGCCGCGCTTCACCGTCAAAACGTTAAAAATCCCTTAAATTACCCACCGCATCCCTTTGATATACCTCAACAAAAAAACCTCCCAAGTTGGGAGCCCCCCTATCCCCCAACCAAAACTCTCCCCGCAGCGGCCCGGATCTCTCGGGTCAGCGAAGCCAAAGCCGGGGCAGTCAGGCGGCTGAATTGCCAGTGCAGGGCGACGTCTAGCGGGGTGTTTGGCACCATCTCGACCAGCGCGCCCGAGGCGAGATAGGGGGCGGCCAGCACCTCGGGGTTCATCGCCCAGCCTAAGCCCGCGAGGCAGCCATCGACGAACGCCTGCGAGGAGGCGAGGCGGTGGCTCGGGAACGCCGCGCGCTTGGCCTTTGCGCCGATCTGCTGCTCCACCCAAATATCCTGCAAGCGATCCTTGTCCGAGAACCGCAACGCCGGGGCGGCAGCCAAAGCCGCCGCCGTCACCCCATCTGGCATCCACCGCGCCATATAGGCGGGCGAGGCGGTGGCGCGGTATCGAAGCGCGCCAAGCGGGATGGTATCGCAGCCCTGCAACGGGCCGGGATGTGCGGTGATTGCGGCTGCGACCTCACCTCGTTTCAGCCAATCCTGACTGACATCCTGATCGTCAATCACCAGATCAAACAGAAAGCCATCGGTGGCGGCGAGTGCCGGGATCACCCAAGTCGCCAGACTGTCAGCATTTACCGCGATCCGCAGCGTGGCAGGGCGCGGTGACAGCCACGGCAGGTCGGTGGCAAGGGTGCGCTCCAGCAGCGTCAGCTCGTCATGGTGGCGGATCAGCCGAAGGCCCGCCGGAGTGGCGGTGCAGGGTTGGCCGCGTCGGATCAGCAGAGCGCCTGCGGTTTCCTCTAGCGCCTTCAACCGCTGCGAGATCGCGGAAGGTGTGACGTGCAGTTCGGCCGCCGCGAGGTCGAACGACCCGCGGCGGTGGACAGCGGCAAGGGCTGCCAATTGGGCGGGGTCAAACATTAGCCGGGCTTACCTGATGGCAGAAGGATTAATTTGATTAAGCTGGCGGCAACCTGCTAGGTCAAGTGCAAACAGGGGAAGACAATGGCGGGCGAGGCGGATTTAACGGTGTTGTTGCGCACGATGCGGCCGAAGCTGCACGCGCAGCCATACGGCTATGCGGTGAGCGATCGTGCTGTTGCGGGAGCCTTTGCGCAGATTGTGGAGCCTGAGGGGATGACAGTGATCGCAACGCTGGCGGTTCTGGCGGCGCATGGCATCCCTACCGACTCCGCTTGGGCGCGTATTAGCCTGACGGTGCATTCTGATTTGGCGGCGGTTGGCCTGACGGCTGCGATTGCGCAGGCTTTGGCGGCGCAAGGGATTAGCGCCAACGTGGTCGCCGGGTTCTACCATGACCACGTTTTTGTGCAGTGGGAGCGCCGCGAGGATGCAATAGCGGCTTTGCGGGGGCTGAGCGGTGTATGAGGCCGCGCTGCATGGCTATTTGCTATCGCTCAGCCTGATCCTCGCGATTGGCGCGCAGAACGCATTCGTGCTGCGGCAGGGACTGCGACGCGAGCATGTTGGCATCGTTGTTCTGGCCTGCGCTGTTTCGGATGCGATTTTGATTGCGGCGGGCGTCAGCGGCTTCGGCGCGGTCTCGGTGATGGTGCCTTGGATCGGCGAGGCGATGCGCTGGGGTGGGATGGTGTTTTTGCTGGTTTACGGCGCGCTGCGGTTCAAGGCGGCGCTGGCGGGGGGAGAGGCTTTGCAGCCCGGTGATGGATCGGTAGCCAGTGTGGCGAAGGTGCTTACGACAGTGATGGTGCTGACTTGGGCCAACCCGCATGTTTATCTTGATACGGTGGTGCTGCTCGGTTCGATCTCGGCGCAGTATCCGGGGCATCGCTTGGCTTTTGGGGTGGCTGCAGCTGCAGGTAGTTTCAGCTTCTTTACGGCTTTGGGCTACGGCGCGCGGTTGCTGGCTCCGGTGTTTGCCAATCCGAAAGCTTGGGTGGTGCTGGAGATTGTTGTCGGCGCGACGATGTGGGCGATCGCACTTGGGCTGGCTTTTGGCGGTTAGGCTCAAGTTTGATCTGGCGCAAATCTAAGCGCCACAACGCGCTCGGCCTGCGTGACTGAAATAATTAAGGCGTTACCGTGCGCTCTGGTGCGGCCGTGATAACGGGTTTTTCCTGCTTCTGTCGCCAAGCGTTCTGCGGACGTACAGATGCCCGGAAGCGCATTGGAGTTCTTCAGGGACACTACATTTTCTTGCCACCCCCTCGACACATCCGCGACCTATTGCCGTGTGATCTTGCCGGTGTGGTGGTTGAGCAATTCGTATCAGTAGCCGTCGGGGCTGGCAGGCCGCGACGGCGCTTCTAGTTAGATCCTTATGGCATATCAGCATTTTCCCTCGTAGCGCATTATCCCCAGTTCTCACAATCGACTGAATTCTCCGACTTGAAAGGCCATACTGACAAAGGCTAATGTTCGCCATATGTTGTCAGTACTCAGGAGTTGAGCATGGCGCGGATCGAAGCCTTCCCAAACGTTGCGTGGAACCTCGAGTGCCTTGCGCGCCGTCGCTGTGCCGTTGCCAGCCTGCGGGCTGGTATCGTCGGGAACGGCGCACACGCCTGTCCGGGATCCTATCACTTGGGTACACAAGTCGTTCGAACTGTACCGCGATAGTATGGCGGATAACGGCAGCCGTATCTTCGCGCTGGCGCGCATCGAAGCCGACTTCATCGCGGCGCTATGTGCCCTCAATTTTGACGATACTACCCGGCAGCTACGCTCGGCGATGGCCGAGGTTGAAGCGTTGAAGTGTTAGGATTGCGACGGCTCCAGAAGGTGATCAGATCGTCCGCTCGCGCGCAGCTGGCCGCACGGCCGCTGGGGCTGTTCTGAGGCAATGATGGACGGCGCCCAGCGACCGGCAACCGCATATCGGCTTATAGGCGATTTGATCCCCTATGCGCGCGATGCGCGGACGCATGACGAAGCTTAGGTGGCGCTGATCGCAGGCTAAATTTGAGAGTTCGGCTTTACCAATCAGGAGCTGGTCGACGGCGAGAACGGTATCATTGCGGGCCATGGCCTGGTGATGGCGGCGTGGCTGTTGGGGCTGCCCCAAGTGCCGCTAATCGAACTCAGTCATCTCAGCGCGTCTCAGAAGTGCGCTTACGTGCTGGCGGACAACAAGCACGGCGAACGAACCAAACTGACGACAGCGATTCACCTGGCGAGGCTCACCGGTGCCACGCTTGTCATTGCCAAATTGGACAGGCTGTCGTGTAACGCGGCCTTCCTGCTAACCTTGCGGGACAGTGGCGTGCGATTCCTTGCCGTCGACATGCCGGAGGCGAACGACCTGACGGTGGTATCATGGCGTTGGTCGCCCAAGCGGAACGGGAGGCCATATCCCCGCGCACCAAAGATGCTCCGGCGGTGGCCCAGGCCCGGGGCACTAAGCTGGGCAACCCGAATGGGGCTGCCGCACTCAGGCGGGCGGGGAAGGGAGGATCCGCGCTGCGTGAGGCGGCTGCGGCCAACGCGGACCAGCACGAGGCTGATCTGGCGAAGGTGGTTTCCGATATACGAACTAGTGGCGCAATCAGCCTCAGGGCAATAGCAAGGGCGCTGACGGCCCGAGGCATGCTTACGCGACGCGGCGGGCAGTGGCAGGTTTCTAATATGAGGAACTTGCTCGAGAGACTAGGTTGAAGACAAGGGTCAAAAAGGGGCGGAAAGCGGTCAGTGAACCGCGCGGTAGTGGGAGCATGATCCAGGAAAGCGGCCGGTTGGCGTAACGACCCCGTCGCACCATGTTGCGATTTCTATCAGGCCTACGAGATCACAACTGCGAATACTTCGATGGTGAACGGCGCGTCATCATGATGCCGCTCGGCATTGTGATGCGGCAAGCGCAAAGTGGCCGCTCGGATCAGTTTGCCTCGATGGCAGCCACCATCCTGATCTCGACGACCGCGCCCTATTCGCAGTTTGGCAGCCTCAACGGCTTTGTTCACGCGGGCATTCAACATCTAGAGCTGGGTCAGGTCAGATCATGAAGAGCCTTGCCATTCGGTGCCCCGAGCTGAAATTCTGAGAACTGCACTTTCAAGCCCTCCCGCTCGGGGCTGCAGGCTACGGGGCCGACAAGGTAAGTCGATGCCTTTGGAAAACGGCAGAGACGCAACAGCGGCCAGCGCATTCCGTCTTGTGACCACTGTATTCGCAAGACGCCCTTTTCAACAGTAATCCGCAGATGGAGTATAGAGGCAGGTCCGTGGTGAACTGAGGTTGCCCAATCCGACTGACCGACCGTCAGGACGCTTCCAAGACAAGCCTCGCCGTCCGAGAGTTCGATCCCTGCCTTAACCCACGCTGTCTCGTCCACGCGCACCATGAGTCCGGCTTGGTCATATAGATCGGTATAGTCGCCCTTGATGCACAACGAAGCCGTAAAATCGCCCTCCCGGCGAGCCCCGAAAAAATGCCCAGAGTCGCGGGTGAAACCATAATAGGTGTTTAGCCAGAAATCCGACCCCTTGTCGGTTTTCATGTCCAGCACTTCCTCGGTTATCGCCCAGTTACGCGGCTCATTCAGCCAAGTGCATTTCTCGAACAAGGATTTCCCCTATGGTGATCCCTATCGGGATGTCGGGGCCGGGCCTCATGTCAGCGGGCTCTGGTCGCGCTGAATTGCCGCCGGTCACCCTCTTACATCTGAGCCTGGGTTTCTTGACTTTGATCTGTGATCGCTTCACCGGCGCCCTCAATGTCGCGACCGGCACCTTGGATCGTCTCGCAAGCGGTCAATGTCAAAAATGCGACGAGGGGCAGGAACAGAGTGCGCAGCTTCATGGGATGTTGTCCTTTGTTAGCATTACTTGAGAGACAAAAAGAGCATAAATTGGCGTGAGTGAAAAGCCCCTGGTTTGCTAGACGCTCTGCAGCTTCCGTTTCTGTTGCTGCCCGAAGTTGATTGGCAACAGCATCGCGTTCCTAACGTGTTTGCGTTGTGCGTTGTAGAAGAACTCAACGTAATCGAACACCTCGCGGCGCGCTTCTTCGCGGGTTTTTTTATTTCCTGCACCGGATGCGTTCGCGTTAGCGGTCGACTTCGCGATGAGCTCATGAACGAAACCCTGTTCCCTTCACTACACCACGCCCGCGTCACGCTGGCCGCTTGACGCAAAAGCCTACAACACCGAACGGCCCACTCCCGGCTGGGCTGGCAACGCCTCCGAGATCGCCCAGGCATTCGCCCCGCAACAGGGCCTGACGCTGCGCGACTCGCAAAGCTCCGCGCCAGCCCCCGTTGCCCAACCCGCCCAAATGGGCAAAACTCAAACCCAGAGTCTCGCTCACGCTGGATAAAAGTTAGGGGCAACGTCACCGCGCAAGTAACATTTTGAACCAAACTTCGCAGATCCATCCGGCCAGTGGCGAAAAAAACGGGCAATGCGCGCATAATTTGGTAAGCCTTTCGGCCAGGACGGCGACAGCAATGTCGGCCAGCCGATGTCAGTTAATAACAGGTCAATTTGTTCACAGACAACAGCTGCAGGTCGGCCTTCGGCCGATGCTGAGCTGATGATCGACTATTGCTTCGTCCCCTGTCCGCCCCGAACCGATCGCTGCCGCATAACGTGCTCGCTCGTCGCGGCAACAGTGTCTGAACAGCAGCCCCGATCCGAAAATAGGTTACGACTTTTGAAGCAGTAAAAATACTGCGCCAACCATAGCCTAACCCATGTCGGCCATGTCAACGCTGGCGGTCGACATTTCTCTGACTGAGCCCGATTCATCCTTTGTGCAAGATGTGTAAAGGAACTGTACGATCTCTAACGACGAGACTGGCTCGCTGAAATGGTAGCCTTGCATCTCATCGCAATGGTTTTTTCGGAGGAACGCGATCTGATCGTCGGTTTCAACGCCTTCGGCAATCACTCGCATATTAAGCTTTTGACCTAGCGATATGACGGCACTTGCAACCGCCTGATCGTTCGCGTCCGTCGCCAGATTGCGTATAAAAGACTTGTCGATCTTTAGCCGAGCCACGGGAAACGTTTTCAGTGCGGTTAAGCTCGAATAGCCTGTTCCAAAGTCGTCGATTGCTATCTGAACGCCCACTTTTTGCAACACATTCATTGTGTCGATCGCCCGGTCCACATCCTGCATGATCAGGCTTTCGGTAAGTTCGAGTTCAAGGTATCGGCCCTCGAGACCGCTTTTGGTTAGGGCGTCAGTAACGTGGTTGACGAAGTTGGTTTCCTTGAACTGCCTGGCTGAGACGTTGACGCTTACCACCATCGACGGCAAGCCCGCGGCCTGCCAAGCCTTGTTTTGCCGGCACGCTTCCCGCAGCACCCAATCGCCGATCGGCACGATCAAGCCGTTCTCCTCGGCCATCGGAATGAAGCTGATCGGCGCGACTAAGCCCAAGCGCGGATGATTCCAGCGGATCAACGCCTCGACGCCGAGGACCTTACCTGAGCGCAGGTCAACTTGAGGCTGATATAGCAACGTAAATTCAGCGCGAGCGAGTGCGTTACGCAACTCCTCCTGCAGCAGAAATTTTTCCCGAACCATTGCGTTAAACTCGGGCGCGTAGAACAGGAACTTGTCTCGGCCGAGCTCTTTGGCGCGGTACATGGCAGCATCGGCATTGGCCAGCAGCGATTCAACATCCGCACCGTCCCGTGGGTAATTTGCAACGCCCATGCTGGCTGTGGTTTTCAAATGATGCTCGCCAAGATCAACCGGGTAGCCAATCACCGTTCGGATCTTTTGCACGGTCTCGGCCACGTGATCGACGTCCGGGGCTTGGTCAAAGAGGAGGATCACAAATTCGTCTCCACCAAGCCGCACGACGGTGTCGGTCGTTCTCACGCATTCCACCATCCGGCCAGCGATGGTTTTCAGCAGGACGTCTCCAGCGTTGTGACCAAGGGTGTCGTTGACGAGCTTGAAATAGTCTAGGTCAATGAACACCACGCTTACCCAGCGCTCATTTCGTTGCGCAAAAAGGATCGCTTGCGAAAGGCGGTCTCTGAGCAAGGCACGATTGGGAAGTCCCGTCAACGCATCATGGTTGGCCATGAAATGGATGCGGTCTTCAGCGAGCTTGCGCTCAATTGCAATGCCTGCGAGGCGGGCCGTGAAATCTATGAGATTGCTCTCATCCTCCGTCGGTGTGCGTACAGTCATGGAATACATTGCAAAGACGCCCAGCACTTCGCCCGAGTGAGATAAGATCGGAGTTGACCAACATGACCGATAGCCGTAAGCGCTCGCCAAATTGCGATAATCATCCCAAAGAGGATCAGTCATTACGTCCGCGACAATGACGGACTGACGCCTATAGGCAGCCGTACCACAAGAACCCGCGCACGGACCGACGCGCATGCCGTCGATGGCATCTGTATAGGCTTTCGCCAAGCTCGGCGCTGCGCCATGGTGCAAATGGACACTGTCTTTGTCCAGAAGCATGACTGAGCCGAATATCGCTGTCAATTGTGACTCTATGAGGCGCATCGTGCGGTCAAGCACATCGTGAAGCGGCGCGCTTGTGGCGATCATTTCCAGTATGATCGCCTGCCCGATGCGAAGATCGTCGGCTCGCTTGCGCTCGGTGATATCACGGGCAATACCCACAAGGCCAAAAATTTCATTCTGGGCGTTTCGGACAGGAATTTTGGTCGAGGCGAGCCACTTGTCGGCGCCAAAGGTTCCTACAACAAACTCTTCTTTGCCAATCATCGGTTGACCGCTGAGCAGCACGTCCTGCTCGCTTACGCGAAATTTTTGTCCGAGTTCGTGACCATGCAAATCAAAATCGGTCAGGCCAATCATATCTCCTGTCTGGCGGCCGCAGTCGTCGGCAAGGGCCTTGTTGACGACCAAAAAGCGGCTTTCGGTATCCTTGACCCACAGATAATCAGGTACCCAGTCAATCAGCGTCTGCAGCGACACACGTTCGCTGGCGATAACGCGACTGGCAGCGATTTCGGTGATGTCCTCGTGGGTTGCGAGCCACCCCCCCTCGGGCATCGGGTGATGAACTATCTGGATCGTGCGACCATCTTTGAGCTCGACGGACCAATTTCGCGATACGGACTTCAAATTGATCGAGCGGGCCAAATCCATATAAGCCTCGCTTTCCATCGGTGCCGTCCCGGCGGAAAGGCGGCGCTCGACGATTTCCCCGAGAGTCATTCCCACGAGCAAGCTCTCTGGTGCCACGCGGTAGATTTCGGCGTAGCGACGATTAAAAAGCATCAGGCGCTCGTCGGCGCCGAATAAGCAGACGCCCTGCGAGATGTTGTCAATGACCATCGCGAGCCGTGTTGCTTCAGCTTCGAGCGTGGCGATCCGCCTCTGCTGCACATCCGACGCGGCATTCAGACCATCGTGATCAATCCTTCCCAAACTCCGATGTTGATTTGCGTCCAAACCGATCATAAGCACCTTGTCTGCGACCCCGCCTTTAGAAAGTCTTTGCGGCATTGACACTACCTCCCACGGTTTATTTCTCAGAATTACCAAGATTGCTACGAAATAAAGCGCCGAGTTCGAGCATCATTGACCGGTCCTAGAAGGTTTGTGAATGATATAATCTGCGTTCACGACACCTGGCTTAACAATCAGGGAAAGCACGCCGATTAGGACTACCACTGATTATTGGCGATATACTGGAAATCAACTCTCGGAAATTGGTTCACAAGCTGCTTCATATCGTCAACAGACAGGATGTCGATTTGCAAGACATTGTCCTTATTCATTAAACTCAGTGAGCTGCTAGATTTGAAGGGAAAGAATTTCGCTTCTCCGCATACCATTTCGAGGATGCGCTGATCTCTTTCTAAAAAGACGACGCCATATACTTGTATTCCGCCGACAAGTGTCATTCGCACAGGGACGGAAAATTTGTCGTTCTTAACGATATCCACCACACAGTCCTCCAACTTTCGGTGCTACTCGGCAGATTGGGCACAACAGCAATCTCATTTACGCTGCGGTACAACAATAGTAATTTTGCGCGCTTATCCTAAGTTGCATTGCGCGGTCGATAAGTCAATCTAAGGATGCACATCCTCGGGTGTCGGGTTAAAACGACCTTTTTCCCGGTCGCCAGCTATGCGGGATGAAGTGGGCGTTCGCAGCACTGCGAGAATTGCGCGATTGCTTGTTCCGCGCCTGCGGTAGAGTAGACTGCGATAGGTCCGCATGATTTGGAATCAGATATTCTACCAAAGGTTGAGTCCCTTAAAGATTGACCGTTATTACCCAGCCTGGAGGAGAACTCTCGCTGTCGACGACGAGCCGTGAATTCTTGAGTTGATACCGTTGCTTGTGGCCATATCAGGGTTTCCTGATGTCACTACAGCATCGTCGTAACAACGCGCACTTGACGCGCTGGCAAACCGTGACGCCTCCTTCGATTGTCTTTTACTGCACATCATATGCCGGGCATGGATGGCGTAGAGCTGTGCGAACGTGGCAGTGTCGCGTCTTGATCACTGTGTGGACTGGTCCGAGAAGGACAAACTGACCCGGCTTTATCCGCAAGTGCCGGATTTGTCCGAGGATGAAGCCGAGGAATACGATGCCTTGTGCGAACTTGCCAACGCGGACGGGCTGCACGAAGAAGGCCACGCCAAGCTGGACATCTTCGACGCGAAGCGCGCGCCAGTCTTAAGCCCTGAGCAACGCGGAGCGGCAGGTGGGTTTGTTTTTGTCGGGCACGATGGCGAGTTGCAATTTGAAATGGGCGTTGTTCGCCCAGAGGATCGCGCTGAGGCTGTTGAATAGGGCGTGATTGCAGCCGACCGCCTCAACAGCGCGGCGCGGTACCCGGCGAAGCTGCCCCGAAATCCCCGTACTCTGCGGCTTTGGTGGTAGATATTCACGCGATGCGCCTTGCCGCGTTACAGCAAGCTTTGCTGGCTAAGCTCGAACTGGTGTCGGACCTGATGGCTTTCTCGCTCTCATCGGCGAGCGGCGCCTACGCCACAATCTTCGATATGCGCCTTGGCAACCCGACCAACACGCCGAGCGTTGAGGAGGGCTTTGCGGTTGATGCGCGCCTGTCCGAACCGCAGCCGCACAATATGGTGCAGGATCAGGCCGAGGCGTTTGTCGGGTTTCAGGGTCAGGGCAAGAAGGCCCGAAATGCGTCAATCACCGAAGCTTTGGCGCGCGGTCTGCACTATGGTTTCAGCACCTGTTCAAGACCCTCAAACCTGTTTGATCACATCGAGGAAGTGGCAGGCGCATCTATTCGCACCGTCTGGACCCCGACCGCCGCGAGCTTCTTTGGCCGCGTGTCTGGCAGCTATCTGGACGCCTTGCTTGCCGATCTGCTTTCTGCCGAAGCGAGCGACGCTTGTGTAAAAGCCTTTGCCAAGATGAAGAAATCCGAGAAGGCGGCGACGATGGAGCGGCTGTTCAGCGATAGCACGACCCAAACGTTTTACGCTAATACCCCGGAGGTTCGGTTGCACCGGGCTTTCGACGCATGGCAGGCGGAGCGCGCTGTTGATGTGTGATCTATTTCCACGCTTCACGCAGCGGAATAGAGTTACCCAGAGTTAGGGTCTGATCCAGCATTGCCGATAAATCTGCGTTGGCGTGAATAGATGCTGCGGATCGAGGCAGTGCTTTTTGCCTCCGCGACGCCAGTTGCGCGTGACGATCGGCACGGGTGGTGGGGCAGGGGGCTTCGGCCGATGTGTTGATTGCGGATCTTGCCGCTGATCTGGCCGACCGGCCCTATGAGGTGGCGCGGATTGGGTCGGGTTGGATGCTGCGCACCAAGGCAGTCTATGCACCGGCAATCCGGGCTGCAGCAGATCTGAGCGGACAGGCGCTGGATTTGAACGCATTCGACCTCCCCGTGCTGGCCGCCATTGCTTACCACCAGCCGATCAGCCGTGACGGATTGAAGGAGATATTCGGGCGCGAGATCAGCCGGGATTTGATCGGACGGCCGGCCGAACGCGCGCTGATCACCACAGGCCCCCGCGCCCCCCTTCGGGGCGGGCTCTATACGCTTGTTACTACCGAGACGTTCTTTGCTGCTTTCGGGTTGGAGGGCTTGCGGGATCTGGCCGATCCGGAACAACTCGCCGATGCGGGCCTGTCGGCTCCATGAGATGCTGCCCGCTCTCGGTCGTGGAATTTGCGATCAGCATAAAAGCGCGTTGCTTTCCGAGCTGGGGCGAGAATCACACATAGAATCACCTCGATCGTTCTCAACGGCGCATCGGTCGAGGTGAAAAGGCCAGCACCTATGATATCCCTAATTGCGCAACGCGCCAAGACTTCGGTTCTCGCAGCAGACCTCGAAATTACAGGCGACGTGAGATGCACGGGTCAGATCGTGATCGAGGCAAAAATCCAGAGGAAATGTCGCAGCTGATGACGTTTCGATTTAGGCTGCGGCGCAAGTTGAAGGCGATGTCGAGGCGCGCGTCAAGATCGACGGGGTAGTTCTCGGCAAAGTTTTAGCAGTTGAACTGACAGTCACCGCGCATGGGCTGGTCTCACGATCGGTTTCCTATGGCATATTGAACGTCGAAGAAAATAGGTCCAGCAAAGCGTGAAGACAGTTGAGCTGATCAGCCGTGCAATAATGCAAAAACGGCCGAAATCACGGCCGCTTCTGTACTGCAGCCCCCGGCTTTATGGTATTCGTGTTACCCTAGACAGCTGCGCAGTTTCTGACAGATTGCGCCATCTTTTATTCTACGTTGTGACGACAACGACATGCCGTTGTGGAACTGATCGAGCATGCGATTGAGCTCAGGACGCTTGCGCAGCGAGCCACTGATATTGTCGGACAAGATGTGCAGCGCACCTGCCACTTTTCGGGGACCAAGTGTCTGGTCGTTCGCCGACACAGGGGTGTAGCCATGATCATGCTTCATTGTGACGAAACCTCCCGAAACCGCAAAGGTATTGCCACGGCATTTTGTCCCTAGTAAGTCCCTGATTTTTGGTAGGGCGGGGCAGGGGGTCAAAACGGTCGATGGTGGTGAAAAACTCTTCGCTTGATCTGGGCCTAACGGACTGATTCAACTGGTTCAGACGGGCTGGAGGATCAGGCGATGATGGGTCGGCAAGAGGTTCAGGAGGCGCTGTTTTACCGGTTCCGCATCGAGGATCACGTCCCCGCCGCGATATCTTAATCACCGGGGCGTCGCGGCCCCTAAGAGATTTCCGATTAGATCAAGGCCCCGGAGAGACCGAGGATCCGGTCGACGGGCTATGGGACCAGGCCGGAGCCGCGTTTCTAATATCCAGGAAAAGGCGGGCCTCACCGAAGACCTCAATCACTAGCCGCCTTTAACAAAGAAGGCCAGCAACCATGCCGAGGTCGAAAAAAAACCACCAATAGGACACAAAGACGAACGAATCATTTTCAGGCCGGACCTCGAAGAAAAACCTCTCCGACCGGCATCAGTCTCCTCAAGCCTTGACAGGTTTCACATGCTGTTCACTGCCGATATTGCTTACCCTGCGGCCTTGCCGATCCTGACGCGCGACACAGCTCCGAACCCGGCGCGGATTCGTCGTGAAACCCTGCCCCTCGACGGGGTGTGGAATCTGTCAGTCTGCGGCGGCCCGTCCGAACCTGTCGTCGTTCCTTTTGCCCCTCAGTCGAAGGTCAACGGAATCACAGTCCCGAGGGGAAAGGCCGATCTTCGCTATGACCGCACCGTCGAGCTTCCCTTCGACTGGGAGGGCGGGATGCTCCACATCGAGGGTGCCGACCATGAGGCCGACGTCCTGATGAATGGCGTCAAGCTCTGCCGCCACAAGGGCGCCTATGACCCCATCGGGATCTTCGTGCCAGCCAGTGTCCTTGCTTTGGGTGTCGACGGCGACAGCACCAAACTCCACTCCTTAACGGTGGCCGTTCGCGACTATTCCGGGCGTCGTTCGATCATCTCGGGCAAGCAGGAGCGCCAAACGAGCGAAGGGGTCATTTTCTACGGCAACATGTCCGGTCTCTGGAAGTCTGTCTGGATCGAGCGGGCCCAGACCAGCCATATCAATGACTTCAAGATTGTTGCCAGCGGCACCGGAGATCTGACAGCTACCATCGACGTCGCATCGCCCCAGGACGGCCAGAACGTGCTTTTGACCCTTGCTCATGAGGGGCTGACTTTCTCTGTCTCCGGCGCGGTAGAGGGCGGTCGGGCCGTCCTCAAGAAACATATCGACGATGTCCGGGCCTGGTCGCTCCAAGACCCCAACCTCTACTTTGGAACTCTTACGCTTCTCGACCACGACCGCCGTCTCGTGGACTCCATTGAGACCTACGTCGGCTTCCGCACTTTCGTCATGGACTGGGATTCCGGCTACTACCGCCTCAACGGTCAGCCCTTCTACTTCCAGGGCCTTCTCAATCAGGCTATCTACCCAGACACGCTCTACACGCCCACGGACCAGCACACCTTGACCGACTTCGAGCACACGCTTGAGCAGGGCTTCAATGGGGAACGGCGCCATCAGACTACCCCAAGGCATCGCGATCTTTGGTTCGCTGACAAGATGGGCTATTGGCTTTCGATCGAGTTGCCATCGGCCCGCGACCTTCTCAAGCTAGGCTCCCGGGCCAACGCCATCGCGGAATGGGGCCGGATTATTCGCGCGTATGCCTGGAACCACCCTTGTGTGTTTTTTCTGGTTCCCATCAACGAAGACTGGGGCATGCTCGAGCACAGGCATCACGAGGTCAAGGCCACCGACACAGACCGGGAGGCCTTCCAGATCGAGCTCGGGCTCGTCACGGAGGAGATCGCTCCGCCCGGAATGCCCTACGCAGCCAACGACGGGTGGCGTGTCATCACATCTCGAAAGTTTGGCATGCCAGTGGAAACGCTTGCTCGCGAAAGGCTCATGCTGAACATCCATGATTACGCCGAAAATAGCCTTCTTAAGCATATCTACGGTAGGATCGAGTGTTGGCCCGATCGTGACACCTGGGGCGAAAACCCTCGTCACGTCTTCCACTCACACGGCTATGGCTACGATGGACAAACTCCCATTATGATGTCCGAGATCGGCGGTCGCGCGCTTCTCAACCGCCCCTCCAAAGGCGTTTTTGCCTATGGCAAAACCCATACAGACCCAGAGGTCTGGGCAGCGGAGCTCGCCGAACTCATCACCCTTATGGGAACGTTCGCCTTCGTCCGTGGCGGATACGTCCTGACCCAGACCCGCGACGCCGGCAACGATCCCGACGACGACACCTCAAAGGGTGAGGTCAACGGCCTTCTGGACGCGCAAGGAGTGCTCAAATACCCGGGCCCCGTGGTTCAGGAGGCCAACGGCAAAGCCCGAGAGCTTTGGATCGAGGGCTTCAAGGCCACTTCTACAGCATGTGCTTCGGCGTGCATGTGTGGATGCCCCCTATGATGCAATGACTTTTCTGACTTTCTGACATGTGATCGGGTGCGTTCATGTGTCAGGCCTCATGGTGCGGCTTTTCACATGCCGCGGGCCGGTATGGTGATGCGCAGGTCGGGTTCAGATCAAAATTCCGAGCTCGTGGCTCTTTGCACGCCCCTGGTTTTCCCAACCCCGATCTGATCGATCATTTGCCCATGCGGGTCACTGTCCTCCTCACATCAGCCGCTTAGACTGAAGGATGTCGCGCCTCGCGCCATCCGGTGGTTGGCTTCACATTTGGAACCAGATATTCTACCAAAGGTTGAGCTCCTTAAAGATTGACCGTCATAACCCACCTAGAGGCAAGCATGCGAATTCTCGCTGTCGACGACGACCCGTGCATACTTGAGTTGATGCCCTTGCTTGTGGCCATATCAGGGTTTCCTGATGTCACTACAGCACCGTCGGGCCAACGCGCACTTGACGCGCTGGCAAACAGTGACGACTCCTTCGATTGCCTTTTGCTGGACATCAATATGCCAGGCATGGATGGCGT
>NZ_JAQGKQ010000110.1 GCF_028290025.1 Cypionkella sp.
CTGGTTCTACACCACGACCTCGGCGCCGTATATTATGTCGGAGGCGGCACCTCTGGCTTCGCCAAAGTACTGCGCGGCCTGGTCTTGGAGCATGATGTGGTGTTCCTGTGCCACGAGGCGACCGAGAGCAACAAAGCCTTCATCCTCGACGGCACGGTTGACGCGGTGATCGACCAAAACCCCCGGGTTGAGGCGCGCGAAGCCCTGAACCTGCTCACCGCCGCCGCCCGAGGTCTGCCCTACAGCTACATCCCGCCCCGCTTGCAACTGGTCTTGCGGGAAAACCTGCCGGATGAATGATCAAATCCAACCCAAAAGCCGCCACCACAAATAATCCAGCGGCAACAGCACTACCACCGTCAGCCCCGCCAAAATCAAAACCACCCGCGTCAAATGCCCCAGCTTTTCGCCCGATAGCCCCATCGCCACCACCAAAGGCGCCACCTGGTACGGCAACAACACCGTTGAGAACCCTACAACCTGCGTCATCAACACCGCCTGCAAGCTAAACCCGCTCGCATGCGCCAAATCCTGCGCCATCGGCGTCAACACCGAAGGCACGCTCGACACCGTGGTCAGCAGCCCGGTCAGGGTTGATATCAGCAGCAGCGAGCCAAAAGTCACCACCGTGTCCCCCGGATGCAGCGGCAACACCGCCCGCAATTCTTGCCCCAGCAACGCTCCCAGACCCGAGGCATTCACCAACGCTCCAACCGCCAACGCGCCTACAACAAACAGCAGCAACCCGAAATCAACCGAAGCTTTGAACGCCGCTGTTGAGACAACCCCCACCCCCGGCGCAAGCAACACCGTCGCCGCGCCAAGCCCAACCCAAGCCGCATTCACCCCGTGCAAACTATCGGTCAGCCACATCGCCAATGTCACCAGCAGCACCAGCGCCACCCGCAACTGCGCACTCCGATTGCCCGTCTCCTGCGGCACATGCTCAGCCGCCCCTACCGAGGCCACAGCCGGAAACAGCCGTATCACCAACAGCGCCATCAGCCCGGATTTCAACACACCCAGCACCGGATAATGTAGCCACAAATAGCCCGTGTAGCTGAAATGCACACCGTAAATCGTCTCGGCAGCGCCAGACAACACCATATTCGGGATATTCGCGGGCAGAATGGCAAAACTCGGCATATTGCAGGCGATGCTAAGCGCCACCGCAATCCCAATTCGCCCATTTGACCCCGCCGCAAACCCGGCCTGCGTCGCCAGCGCCATCCCAATCGGCAGCAACACCACCGCCCGGCCAAACGACGACGGCATGATAAAGCCCAAAGCCATCGCCACGGCCGTCAAACCAAAGATCATCCGCGCGTAACTGCCGCCCAGCAGCGGAGCCAACACCCGCGCCAGCAACACCCCCAACCCCGAGACACTGATCGCCGCTCCGATCACAAACCCCGACACGATCAGCCAAACAGCCGTCGAGCCAAACCCCGCAAACACCAGATCAGCCGGAGCCAACCCAAATACCAAAACCACCGCAAACAAGATCAGACTCGCGAAGTAATTCGGCACCACGCCGCTGCCCCAAAACCCCAGCGTCAGCAGCACCACTGCCAAAATCCGCGCCTGATCCGCAGCCAGCCCGACAGGTGGCACCAGCGCCAGCCATAGGCAGCACAACGCCAAAACCGCCATCCCCACCTGTTTCACCGCAAATCTACTCTGCATCACTTGCTCCCTCTGACTTGCACTCAAGCTAGCCGAAGCGCCCACGCGGTGTTAGACCGCTATGATGCCAAACGATATCGCCAATGCGCCAATGCGCGCCCCAACGCCCGCCGGGTTCCTGCAAGACCCGGCCCGCCCTATCCTGTGCACCGGTCGAGACCTGCCGCCACAACATGGCGTCGTGCCACATCAGCATCCGCGCAGCCAACTGCTATGGGCAACCCAAGGCGTGCTGCGCATCACCTCCGACCAAGCGATCTGGGTGGTGCCGCCAAGCCATGCGGTCTGGATACCCGGCAACGTCCAACATGCGTTGCAATCGGATACCGCCGCCGTGGTGCGCAACCTCTATATCGACGCCTCATGCCCGCCACGCCGCGACACCGCCTGCGCCGTGTTGACGCTGACTCCGCTGATGCGCGCGCTGATCTTGCGGCTTTATACTGAGGATACCACCGCCGCCTTCCCGGCCCGCTTGCTGCGCCTATGCGCCGTCACACTTGATGAAATCGCCAACCTGCCACAAGCCCCGCTGCATCTGCCCGGCGGCCAAGACCCGCGCTTGGTGCGATTGATCCGCCATCTCGGCCACCATCCCGACGACCCTAGCGCCCTGCCCGAACTCGCCCGCATCGCCGCCGCCAGCCCGCGCACGCTAGAGCGCTTATTCCGCCAAGAAACCGGCCTCACCTACCGACAATGGCGCAGCCGCCAGCGCCTGCTACTGGCCATAGAGCGCCTCACCCTCGGCCAAAGCAGCGCCACCATCGCCTACGCCTTAGGCTACCGCAGCCCCAGCGCCTTCACCGCCGCCTTCCACGCCGAATTCGGCACGCCACCGCAAAGTTTCCGGAAGCAGACCGCCGTGACATGATGACAAACCGCCCAAACCTAAATCTCTAAAATTTAACTAAAATTGCTTTCGCATTGGTCTAAATATCCCACGGGGGTCTGGGGGTGTGAAACCCCCAGCGCCAGCCCAAAGAACCGTCCCTATTCCCCCGGCAACCGCCGCACAGCCCCGGTCGCAGCCGAGGTCGCAAACAACCCATAAGCCCGCAACGCTTGGCTAACCTTCCGCGCCCGTGGCTTCACCGGTTTCCAGCCCTTAGCGTCCTGCGCCGCGCGCCTTACCGCCAGATCAGCCTCCGACACCGCAAGATGAATCGTCCGCGCCGGGATGTTGATCTCAATCCGATCGCCTTCTTCCACCAACCCAATCAGCCCACCCGAGGCCGCTTCAGGCGACACATGCCCAATCGACAGACCCGAAGTCCCACCCGAGAACCGCCCATCCGTCAACAACGCACAGGCTTTGCCGAGGCCCTTCGATTTCAAATACGAGGTCGGATACAGCATCTCTTGCATCCCCGGCCCGCCCTTCGGCCCCTCATAGCGGATCACCAGCACATCGCCTTCTTTGATCCAGTTCGACAAAATCGCTTCCACGGCCGCATTCTGCGACTCAAACACCCGCGCAGGGCCAGCGAACACCAGAATGCTGTCATCCACCCCAGCCGTCTTCACGATGCAGCCCTCCGGCGCGATATTCCCCGACAACACCGCCAGCCCGCCATCGTTCGAGAACGGAGTCTTCGCCGAACGAATAACCCCCTTCTCCCGGTCGGTATCCAGCTCCGCCCACTTGCGGCTCTGACTGAACGCCACCTGAGTAGGAACCCCACCCGGAGCAGCCAAAAACAACTCCCGCACCTCAGGATGATTGCTGCGCGAAATATCCCAATGGTCAATCGCCGCCCCCAAAGTCGGCGCATGCACCGTCGGGCAATCGCGGTTCAATAGCCCCGCCGCATCCAACTGCCCAAGGATCGCCATGATGCCCCCGGCGCGGTGAACGTCCTCCATATGAACGTCCTGCTTGGCCGGGGCCACCTTGCACAACACCGGCACCTTGCGGCTCAACGCATCAATGTCGGTCATGGTGAAATCAACACCACCCTCATGCGCGGCCGCCAAGATATGCAAAACGGTATTCGTCGACCCACCCATCGCAATGTCGAGCGCCATCGCATTCTCAAACGCGCCCTTGCTGGCAATCTCGCGCGGCAAAAGGCCCTTCTCGTTGCCCTCATAATGCCGCTTGGTGATATCAACGATCACCCGGCCCGCCTCAAGAAACAGCCCCTGCCGCGCCGAATGCGTAGCAAGTGTCGAGCCATTGCCCGGCAGCGACAGCCCCAAAGCCTCGGTCAGACAGTTCATCGAATTGGCGGTAAACATCCCCGAGCACGACCCGCAAGTAGGACAAGCCGCCGCTTCAATCTTCGCCAGATCCTCATCCGACACCGACTCGTCCGCCGCCGACACCATCGCATCAACCAGATCGAGCGCCAATTCCTTGCCGTCGATCACTACCTTGCCAGCCTCCATCGGCCCGCCCGACACGAACACCACCGGAATGTTCAGCCGCATCGCCGCCATCAGCATCCCCGGCGTGATCTTGTCGCAGTTCGAGATACACACCATCGCATCCGCGCAATGCGCGTTCACCATGTATTCCACCGAATCCGCGATCAGCTCACGCGACGGCAGCGAATACAGCATCCCGTCATGCCCCATCGCGATGCCATCATCTACCGCTATGGTGTTGAATTCCTTGGCAACCCCGCCGGCCTTCTCAACCTCGCGCGCCACCATCTGCCCGAGGTCTTTCAGATGCACATGCCCCGGTACGAACTGGGTAAACGAGTTCACAATCGCAATGATCGGCTTGCCGAAATCGCCATCCTTCATCCCCGTCGCACGCCAAAGCCCGCGCGCACCCGCCATATTGCGGCCGTGAGTGGTGGTTCTGGAACGATAAACAGGCATGGCTGATCCTCATAGCTAGACGTCCCGCGCCACGCGCGGGAACTCGGCACCCCTTATTGACCCTTGCCGCCGCCCGCTTCAAGAGCGCAATCGCAAACCGAACCGCTTGATGACCGATATTTGCGCAGCTTCGCACGCCCACCTCCACGCCGCCCCGGACCTGATCCGGGGCCTCACCACAAGCGCAACAAAGGGCTTCGCCTGACCTCGGGAGGACGCGCCAACAGAAGTTCTGCACACTTTATCCCCCCAACCCCTTCCCCAGATTTTCATCTGGCACCGCCGCAAACCCGCCCTCCACCGGGAGGTCAGGCGCGGCCCGGCGGGTTCCGGGCAGAAGTAAAGGCGAATGGGCCATCCGGGCCGAACGAAAAAGCCATTCAACCTACCTGCCCGCACCAGCAAACGCCACAAGACCATCGCCCCTCTGCACCCGCACAACAAAGGGCCGCGCCTGACCTCGGGAGGACGCGCCGCCATTAGTTCGACGCGGTTTATCCATCAACATCCCCCACAGAATTTCTGCTGGCACCGCCGCAATCGCGCCCTCCCACCGGGAGGTCAGGCGCGGCCCGGCGGGCTTCGCCCTTGATTCCGGGCAAAAAGAAAAGGCTGGTGTAGCATCGACAAGACGGTACCGGGCCGCCGTTCGTCACGTCAATCCGACCAGCCTTCTTTGAGCATACCCGAAGGAGACGAACTGTGCACAGATGAAAATTGCCCTGTTCGCGATGCTATGAGCTACGTAGAGTGCTTACGCAACGGTCTGGGGCATGTGATAAAAATGGAAGTAATCGCGAATAAGAATGAAACATTCATCCTACTGAATGGAATAAGCACTCCCAAAAACATCCAGTTTTGTGACGGCGTTCAGCTTGAGCAGGCCGACACCTCTCAATTGGATTTCGCAAGCGCGGTATCAACATGCTCTCGGCCAGATGATATAGCCGTCGTCGCAGCGTTCATACCCCGTATTACGTCACAATTTCGAATAAACGCTAGCTCACCTCGCGAGGTTTCTATCATTGCGTGGAATTCATCATGGGACGCGCTTCTGTTATCCGCCATTTTTCAAGCAGAAATTGGTTTCAACATACAATCAGACACGACCGCTAATCAAATATCGTCGAACAGTTCCCTTCGTGGGATACATCGGCAAATGAGTGGCTTCAACGATGCTCCCCCTTACATTATAACAGGACGGGATGTCGATTGGCTTTCAAGGTACTTTGGCAACGCACGTTCTTTACTAGGAGAAGATAGCTTTCAAACTGCTGTTCAATGCCTCGCAACTTACCATTGGCATCCGAACCCGAGAGTTAAGTTGGCCATGATTTGGGCGGGAATAGAGGGAATATTCGGAGCCAGTTCTGAAATACGCTTTAGAATCAGCGTTTGCATTGCAAGATTTCTGCATGCTGACGACGAACTGGAACGGAAGAACACATTTGAGATAGTAAAGAGATTGTATAATGTTCGATCCAAAGCCGTTCATGGAGCAAAGTCAAAAGGTGAGCTTAGTTTGGGGGCCATTGAATCTGCAAATTTGCTTAATAAGTTGCTAATAAGATCCATCGAGACTGGATTACTACCAGTAGAGGCGGATCTTTTTCCCTAGCCTGCTTGGGTACGCAAGCTATGGCCGAACATGATTTTAGCCATCGCACCCCACCGCCCCCGCCCCCCCCCCCCCCCCCCCCCCCCAC
>NZ_JAQGKQ010000023.1 GCF_028290025.1 Cypionkella sp.
ATTTGGGCTGAAAGCGCACCTAGTTAGGGCTGAAACTAGGATCCTTCATGCGACATAGCAATTCTACGCGAATCAATGCAGTGCCCCGCATCGTGGCTGCGGTCGGTGGGTTTATGGCTTTGCTAGGTTGCAATTTGGCGCCTGCGCAATTGCCACCCTTTCTGTCTGATGTCGAAGATACGACTGCGTTTATCGCCTTACCAACCAGACAGGCTTGGATTAATGCACCCGCTGCGATTGTTGTAACCGAGCGCGGACTTACCAATAGCAGAGAGCAACGTATCGGCCTCGTGAACCAAACCGCAGTCCGCGGCGACAACATGATGACCTTACGCGCGCGCGTTGTGGACGGACAAATGCAAGGCCGCTTCCGCTACGAAGAATTTTTGCGCCGGATCGGCGGCCTGCCCGCGCCCTTCACCACCATGAAATCGGGCGACCTTTTGACCGGGGAGGATGCGCTTGGAATGTATCTTTGGGCCGAAAACCGTATCGGCTCAAACACGATCTGTGTGCTGGGCTTGCGCAGATTAGACACCGGAATGCGGCAGATGCCGGGCGACACCAACGTCCTCGATGTGATGATGCGCAACTGTGTAAACGGTGACGTCGACGCGGCACTTGAACCCATGATGGCCAGCAGTATCGGCAATGCAGCAGGGGCAGCGGCCGCATCCGCAGAGGGCAGCATCCAGATGTTGTCACCGCTTGCTGGGCCAACCCCGTGACGCCGCTGCTCGTTTACCAACCCTCTATGATGCACCTGCCGCATGTTTTGAAGGAAACTTGTCTTTGAAAAAGCAGTACTTTAACGGTTTTGGCCTGCTTTTGGCTTGGGTAACGTTAATGTTGCCGACACTCGTGTTGGCGTCAGTGCCATCGTCCACTGCCACCCAAGGTTTGTTGGGGCTGGTTGCCATTATCATTCTGCTGTTGCTGAAACCTTTCGCCGCCAACACCGTGGCCCGTTTCGCGCTTTTGGCAATCGGAAGCGTTATCGTGGTGCGTTACTGGATCTGGCGACTGACCGACACACTTCCAGAAGCTGGGCTAACGCCCTCTTTCGTTTTGGCGGTGATCCTTTTTGGGGTCGAAACCTATTCGATCATGGTGTTCTTTTTGAACGCTTTCATTACGGCCGACCCCACCGAACGCGCGTTGCCGCCCAAAGTCGCGATCGACAAATTGCGCACTGTCAACATTTTGGTGCCCTCGTACAACGAGCCCACCGAGATGCTGAGCGTTACGCTAGCAGCGGCGAAAAACATGATCTATCCCCGCGAAAAACGCGTGGTTGTATTGTGTGATGACGGCGGCACCGATCAACGCTGCAACTCTGCGGATCCAGAAATCGCCCGCAAATCACAAGAACGCCGTGCAGAATTGCAGAAGCTTTGTGACGAACTGGGCATCATGTATTCCACCCGAGCCCGCAATGAGCATGCCAAAGCGGGAAACATGAGTGCGGCTTTGGCAAAACTGGACGGCGATCTCGTCGTAGTGTTCGATGCCGACCACGTCCCATCACGCGACTTTCTGGCACGAACGGTTGGTTACTTCGTTGATGATCCTAAACTTTTCCTCGTACAGACACCGCATTTTTTCATCAACAAAGACCCAATCGAACGCAACCTGGGCTTAACCTGCCCGCCCGAAAACGAAATGTTTTATTCTCTGATCCACCGAGGGCTGGATCGCTGGGGCGGTGCTTTCTTTTGCGGATCGGCTGCTGTCTTGCGACGCAAGGCGCTGGATTCGGTGGGTGGTTTTGCCGGAGAGACAATCACCGAAGACGCCGAGACTGCGCTTGAAATCCATGCGAAAGGCTGGCGCAGTCTCTACCTCGATCGCGCGATGATTGCCGGGTTGCAGCCAGAAACCTTTGCATCTTTCATCCAACAGCGTGGTCGGTGGGCCTCGGGAATGATGCAAATGCTGATGCTCAAGAACCCGCTGTTTCGCGGTGGGCTGCGGATTCTGCAACGACTTTGCTATATCAACTCGATGTCGTTTTGGTTGTTTCCAATCATTCGGCTCGTGTATTTGCTGGCACCGCTCAGCTACCTTTTCTTCGGGGTGGAGATTTTTGTTTCCACCTTCCGCGATGCGATGGTCTACACTCTAAGTTATATGGCGGTCAGCTTTCTGGTGCAGAACGCGATGTTTGCGCGCTATCGATGGCCGCTGATTTCAGAAGTCTATGAGGTTGCCCAGACACCTTATCTGGCCATGGCAATTTTCCGTACAATCTTGAACCCACGCGGCGCTAAGTTCAACGTGACGGCCAAAGATGAAACCCTGAGCGAAGATTATATCTCGCCGATTTACGGTCCGCTGCTGTTCTTGTTCGCGCTGATGACCGCTGGCGTGATTGCGTTAATCGTGCGCTGGATCGCGTTTCCGGGCGACCGCAGCGTGCTCGGCGTGGTTGGGACGTGGGCGGTCATCAACATGCTGCTGGTCTCCTTATCGTTGCGTGCCGTGTCGGAAAAACAGCAGCGCCGCAGTTCGCCTCGGGTGGATATGCAGGCGCCGACGACGCTGTGGTGGGAGGGATCGGGTGCGACCCCACTGGAAGGCGTCGTGCTAGACGCCTCAACGAGCGGTGCGCGCATCCGGCTTGCGCCGCCTCAGCGCAATGCGGGCGGCGCGCGGATGGTGACGGTGGGCGAGACGATCGAGTTTCAGCCGCGATTCAGTGATGCGCCACATCTGCAACGCCCTGTCACAGCTGTCGTGCGCAAGATCTTCGACACCCCATCAGGCCCGGTTCTCGGCTTGCTGTTTTTACCCGATCAGGCGATGGAAGTAAGGGAAACGGTCGCTTTCCTGATCTTCGGGTCGAGCGAAAACTGGCTGAAGATGCGGCAAGCCACCCGTGCGAAAAAGGGCCTGCTGGCTGGCGTCATATATGTGCTTTGGCTAAGCCTGTCCTCACTGCCCTTGACCATCGGGGATTTCATGCGCGAGCCTGCGCGCCGTCGCCGCACGGCCATAATGGCCACGCACGAGCGTAAGCCTGCACATCTTGTGGCCTTTGGCGCGGACTTTGACGAAAATCGCGGCTTTGACGATCCGGTGACAATTCCAAGTGCCGCGTTTTTTGCGGAGGATGTTCGATGAAGCGTTTTTGCGCGCTTGCACTGGTGGTTTTGATGCCAGAGTTTGGGCTCGCCCAGACCAGCGAACCGCCTCTTATCCAGTTGCAACCAATGGCTCCAGCTGCGACCACACCCGCAGCAGATCCGTCCGTTTCTGCGCCGTTGGGCAGCGTGGCACCAACCGCTGACGCGCAGAAAGTGCCCGAAGAAGCAACCGAGCCACCGCAAATTGAACTTGCACCCTCCGCACCAAGTGTAAGTAATCCCGAAAATGACGCAACACCATTGCCAGGCGAGCTGAAGGCCGCGCCACCACTTGAAGCAGCTATACCAGTCGAAACCGCGACGGATTGGTTGCTGGCCTTGGTTCCGGCCGAGCAGAGCATCCCAACCGAAGTGCGCATTGGCGGCAGCTTACCGCAACCCGGCGAATTCCGGCTAACAGGCGAGACGGCCACGGCAGATTTCGTTTTGACGCTGCCCGAAGGCGACAAGGTGCCAACAGAATTGCTGCTTTCTCTGCGTTCCAGTGCCAACGTGCTGCCAGACACCTCGTATCTGACGGTTCGCATCAATGGGACCGAAGCGGGCAAGGTTCCACTGGATAACATCGGGGCTTTTGCGCAACAACGTTTACCCACTGCCGCCCTAAGCCCCGGCGTAAACCGGATCACGCTTACCGCGACCCAGACGCATCGCATCTTTTGCGGACCCGAAGCGTCTTTTGGCCTTTGGACAGAGGTCGCCCTCGGGCGAAGCGGGGTCGAGATTGATCCCGCCACGTTGGCTCTCAATTCTCAGGGTTTTCTCGCGGCCATGCATTCACAGATTGCGCGCGGTGGTTCGGTGGAGATTTTGGTAGACGACAACCAGGATGTCACTCTGATCCGCGATGTGGCGGGCCGGATTACCGATGCAATCGGTGGCGCACCCAAAATCGAAGTTTTGCCATTTTACTCTATGGAGATGGCGCATGATACACGGGCGCGCATCGCTTTGATCAGCGCGGCACAACAGCCAAAAGCCAGTTTCAGACGCGGCGCAGATGGGGCATTCGTGCTTCAAATCGAACATGCCGGCGGCAACCTGCCCGATTTGTCTGCTATCTTGCCCGTTCGCATCGCTGAGCCGGATGTTCCGACGCTCACGCCCGGACATGTGACAAGCTTAACCGACTTGGGTCGCGTCAACGTTCTGGCCAACACGCACTACTTTCGACAAGATGTAAACTTTTTGCTGCCCGAAGATTGGCTGCTGTTGGCTTCGCAGAAAGCCCAGTTTACCTTGCATTACGGATTTTCGGCCGATCTGGCGCAGGGCGCGCTTCTTCTGATCAAGGTGAACGGTCAGACGGTCCGGCTCCTGCCGCTCGATCGTAAGGGTGGCACGGTGCAACCGCCACTCGACATTGTTTTCCGCGCCAATCGTCTCAACCCCGGCGTTAACACTTTGACGTTCGAAATGTCGGTGCCAGGAGACCCGCCCGATCTTCCTTGTACACCGCGCAGCACTGACATGCTTGTGGTCCTTGCTGACAGCACGCTAGACGTGCCGCCATCGCCGAAGATGCGGCAAACCGATATGTCGCGCAGCCTCGCACGGCTTAGCGGTGCGGATATTGTGATCCCACCCGAGGTCGCCAAGCCCGCGCGCGATACCGAGACTTTGATCGCATTTGGCGCGTTGTTGCGTCCGCTTGTGAGCGATACTACCAAGGCACGCCTGCATATCGTGGACCTTGACGGCGTCGGGCTTGTGCCGACTGGCAGCACAGGTGTCACCCGAAGGTTACTCCAAAACGCGGTGTATCCGTCTCTGGGGCTCCCAACTGCTCCGACTACTTCACCAGATGCAACGCTGCCCGCTGCGCCTGCAAGCTCTGAACCCGCCGCATCTGCTGACGACCCGGGCTTTAGTCTGTCCAATGCAGACGGTATCGCCACCTCTGGTCAAACCGCCGCTGCCACTGCACCTGAAAACTCTTGGTCGCTCGGGCACTTTTTCTCGACCGAAGGCTGGTTGTATTATGCGCTGGGCGGCGTACGAGATCTCACTTTGCCCGGCACGATCTCTCTTTTCAGTTGGCTGGATGGCAAATCGGGCGAGGCGCTGCTTTTGCAGTTGGACCCCGACACACCGGACGATATTTGGTTGATCGCAGGGCCGAACCTCAGCATGAATGATCTTGCCCAGCAGGTTGACAGCTTTCGGCGCGTTGGACGGGGTGAAGCGCATGGGCAAGCGGCACTGCTTTTACGTGATGGCAGTTGGGTCACATGGTCGGAAAAGCGCCGGCCTGAATTGTTAGAGCCACTGACCATCTGGAACCTTCGCACAGTGCTTGGTAACTATGCCTCTTGGTCGCCGTCGATCTTCACGATGGTAACGCTCGTGGCCGCATTGTTGTCGGTCATCCCCGCCCTGTTGTTCGTACTGATCACACGTCGCTCGGGAAGTCGCACATGAACCGGCGCAATTTCATCGGAACTGTAAGCGGCGCAATCGCTGGCATGGCTTGGGCACAAAGTGCCAATGCACAGATGCCGCATGCGATTGCCGGAGCCATCCCGGCGGATCATCCGCTTCAAACCTCGTGGCAAGCTTGGAAAAAACTTTGCCTGACGCCTGAAGGCCGGGTGGTTGATGGCTTCCAGAACTCTGACAGCCATTCCGAAGGCCAAGGCTATGGAATAACGCTCGCTGCGGTTTTTGATGATATGGCTGCCTTTGATCTGATTTATGGCTGGACCGAAGATAATCTCGCAGTGCGTGCAGATGCGCTGTTGGCTTGGCGCTGGCACCCCAACCAGACCAAGCCTGTGCCGGATAAAAACAACGCCAGCGACGGCGACCTTTTCTATGCTTGGGCGCTTTCCGCCGTCGCAAACCGCCATAATCGAGCCGCGCTGGGCACGCGGGCACGCATGATTGCAACCGATCTCGCCCGTCTGTGTATCGTACCCCACCCCGATGGCAGCGATGCGCTGCTTTTCCTGCCTGCCGCCGAGGGCTTCTCCACCGACCTTGGATTCGTCATAAACCCGTCTTACTACATGCCGCGCGCAATGCGTGATTTGGCGGCGCAAACGGGCGTGCAGGCGCTAGAGCAAGTCGCGGCGGATGGCATTGCGCTCATGAGCAAAATGGCAGAGACCGGTCTGGTGCCCGATTGGGCCGCGGTCAATGCAAACGGCTGGACCGCGCCACCAGCGCGCTTTTCGGCAAATGCGGGCTACGAGGCGATGCGCGTGCCTTTGTTCGCCGCGTGGTCGGGGGACGCAACATCACCCTCCGCCCTGCGCTATACCAAAGCGGCAAGCTCTGCCGCTGACGCGAGCGGCGATGCGACAACAGTGTATGATCGCGTCAGCGGTGCTTCGCTAGAGCGTAGCCCACATCTTGGCTACCGGGCGATTGCCGGACTGGTGTCATGCGCGCAATCAGGGAGTGTCGGTGCCGCTATTCCCGCATTCTCAACTGACCAACCCTATTATCCGGCGACGCTGCATCTTATGGCGCTTGTCGTTCAGGCCGAAATGTATCCACAATGTGTGCCCATATGACCAGATATACCCTGATAACCGCAGCCCTGCTGCTCGGATTGATCCCCGCGGCCTTGCAGGCGCAAACCGATCCGCTCGCACCTGCGACGCCGCCGGTTGCCCAAGCCGCAACTGCGCCGAGTGCCGGCGATCTTCAGGCGCTGAATTTCTACATACAACAAAACGACACTGCGTCGATTGAAGCCGAATTGCGCAGGCTGCGGGTGAAGTTTCCTGGCTGGGTGCCGCCTACCGATCTTGCCAAGCTCAAGGTCACGCAGCCGTCGGTCGAAGTTGACACGATTTACCGTCAAATCGCCGCAGACCAGCTTGCAGAAGCCCGCGCGACCATCGCTACGACGCAAGCTGCCCACCCGGACTGGGTACCTGCGTCAGACATGATCAAACTTTTGGAAACTGCCGAGGGGCAACTGAAACTTGACGCAGCACTTGACGCTGGAAATGCCTCGCAGGCGCTCGACATTGCGAACAACACAGATGGTTTATTGCGCTGCGATCGGGTGAACAACGCATGGCGTATAGCGAAGGCCCAAGAAGCCCAGCAGGCCACGGCAGCTGCGGTTGGAACTTATTCTGCCATCGTCGGAGCCTGCACCAGCTTCCCAGACATCAGCGCAACATTGGAAGAGTCAGCGCTTGCGGCGAGACTTACTATATTGTTTTCGCGTAAACGCAGCGGATCAGCCGTGAAGCTGGTTAATGCTGCCCATTCCGTTGTCACATCCTGCGTTGCGGTTGAGGATGTGGCAGCC
>NZ_JAQGKQ010000039.1 GCF_028290025.1 Cypionkella sp.
AAAAACCCAAGCCATGACCAAATTCGTGATTGCCCAAGGCGGCAGCATCGTAGCGCAGCGCGTTCATCGAGGCGATCATTGGATGCGCATGTAGCGGGCGGCCCGAGCGGATGGTTGGCGTGGTCTCGGCCAAGAAATCGCCGAGCACGGTGCCATGCAGAAAATCGCCGTTGTCAAACAGCAGGTTTTGCGGCCGCTCTCGACGGGCAGTATGGATCAGCGTGGCGACCCGCGCCAACCCGCGTTGGTGGCAGGGCTTGTTAGAGTGATAATCCCAAGCCAGCAGATTGGCGTGAAGGTCTGAAGTAGCGAGGATGCGCAGCTGAATTTCGGCACCCATAAGGGCGCCCGAGATCGTGCCGTGGATAGGCTGTTGGCTGTATTGCACCGTGGTTTCCATTCCCGCCGAGAGCGTCGGAACTGCGCCCGCGCGTTCTCCTAATGGTTTAGCGTCTCACCGTAATTTGTCGAAAGGAAGGTTAAATTTGGCGTCGCACGAAATGTTTCGCGTCCAAGTTGCAAATTTGACCGTATGGTGAGTTTTTTCGTTGGGGTCGGTGCGATTGCTGCGCCGGGGTTTCCATGTAATGAACGAGCCAAATCGGGGAATGGGGCAAAGCGAGGGCTGCGATGCGATTGGCGGAAACGGTTACATTTGGCGGCTCGGGGTTGGATCGGGCGGCGGCGTTGCGCAGCGATGCAGGGCAGATCGCGACGTTGCGGGCGGTAGGTCAGGTGCTGCCGCTCTGGCGGGGCAAGCCGCTGGTGGTGGCGCAAGCGGCGTTGGGATGGGTGGCGGCGGATAGCGTGGTGCTTGGCACGGGCGATCTGGTGTTTTTGGGCTTGGACGATGGCGTGCCGCGATTTGCGCAGGATATATCGGCATGGCAGCCCGAAGTCTTGCAGCCAAGCCAACCTGCGGGCTTTATGGATGCTGCGCGGCAAGGCCACCCTTCCCTTCCTGCCGATTTCGCGTTTGAAGATTTGCGCGGCGTGATGGCGCAGTTATCGCCGCGTGAGGCGGAACTGGCGGCGACGGCCAAGGCGGTGCTGCAATGGCATGACACGCATGGGTTTTGTTCGGCCTGTGGTGTGGCGTCTGATATGATCAACGCAGGCTGGCAGCGCAGTTGCCCTGCATGTGGCGCGCATCATTTTCCGCGCACTGACCCGGTGGTGATCATGCTCGTGGTGCGGGGCAACAAGCTGCTGCTCGGGCGCTCGGCTGCGTGGCCGGAGGGGATGTATTCGCTGCTGGCGGGGTTTGTCGAACCGGGTGAGACGTTAGAGGCGGCAGTACGGCGCGAGGTGTTTGAGGAAACCGGGATAACCACGGCAGACGTGCGCTATTTGGCAAGCCAACCCTGGCCGTTTCCGGCATCATTGATGTTCGGCTGCATTGCCGAGGCCACGTCGGACGAGATCACGCTGGACCCGGTCGAGTTGGAAGACGCGTTATGGGTGACGCGTGAGGAGTTGGTTGAGGTGATGGCCGGGCAACATCCGAAGATCAAACCGGGGCGAAAAGGCGCGATTGCACAATTTTTGATGGCCAATTTCCTTGCAGAACGTTTGGATTGACCGCTATTGCGAAATTGCGATTGGTGTTGCTGATTTCAGCGCATAAAAAACAATAGGCACAGTTTAGGGGCGAGTGATGCGGTTAGCGACCAAGCAAGATATTGAAGCGCCGATTGCTGATGTGTTTCGCATCCTTTCCGACTTTGAAAGTTGGGAGCGCTCGGCGATGCGGCGCGGCGCAGAGGTTTCGCGAACAGACAAGCTGCGCAGTCCGGGTGCGGGGATGCAATGGGCGGCGCGGTTTCTATATCGCAGCAAGCCGCGCGATATGCAGTTGGAACTGACACAGATTGAAAGCCCTTCGCTGCTGCGGTTTGCGGCGATTTCCAAGTCGATTGAAGCGGTTGCATCCATCGAACTGATGTCGCTCGGTGCCAAGCGAACCCGGATGCATCTGGTGATGGAAGTGTCGCCGCGCAGCTTGACCGCGCGGTTGTTTCTGCAATCGCTGCGGCTGGCGCGGGCGCGGATTGACCGTAAATTTGATCAGCGGGTGGCGCAACTCGCGGCCGAGATTGAAACGCGGGCTGGCGTGATCAAGAAATACTGAGCCGCCGCTGCGCGGTTGGCAGGGCATTGGCGTGAAGCTAACCCCTGCGCCGGTCGGCCGGGTAAACCCCAAGGATATCGACTTGTGTTGAGAAATATTGAAGCTCCTCTAGCGCGCGCTTGACGGCGGCGTCTTCGGGGTGGCCTTCAATGTCGGCATAGAACTCGGTCGCGGTGAAGCTGCCGCCGACCATATAGCTCTCTAGCTTGGTCATGTTGATGCCGTTGGTGGCAAAACCGCCCATCGCCTTATACAGCGCCGCCGGAATGTTGCGGACCCGGAAGGTGAAGGTGGTTATCATATCTTCAGCACGGCGGCTGTGGTCGGCAATGCGGCTCATCACCAAAAAGCGCGTGGTGTTGTTGGCATTGTCTTCGATATGGGGTGCAAGCACATCAAGGCCATAGATCGAGGCGGCAAGTTCGCTGGCCAAAGCGGCCTTGCTGACATCGCCCCATTCAACCACTTCACGCGCGGCACGCGCATTGTCAGAGCTGACCTTGCCCGCGATGCCATGTTTGCGCAGAAAACCAGCGCATTGCGGCAGAATCACTACATGGCCATGCGCCTCGCGCACATCCGACAATTTCGCCCCAGGTACGCCCAGAAGATTGACATGCACCCGCACGAAGGCTTCATCGACGATGTGCAAGCCCGCGCGTGGCAGCAAAGAATGGACATCGGCGACGCGGCCATAGGTGGAGTTCTCAACCGCCAGCATCCCGAGTTCTACTTCGCCCGAGCGAGTCAGTTCGACCACGTCTTCAAAGGTGGTGCAGGGAAATGCCTCCATTTCAGGGCGCGCCTGTTGGCAAGCCTGATGCGAATACGCGCCCAATTCGCCCTGAAATGCGATACGCCCTGACATTTTTGACAACTCCGCCGTAAAAAGCCCGGCATTCGGGCAATTGGTCGCGCTACTATACCTTGAAAGAGGGCGGGGGAAGCTAGTAGATAACCCCAAATCAGGTTCCGGCTTTGCAGCCCACCCAAACACGACCCGAAGGAAGGCGCGACATGTTCGACACGATGACTTTGACCAAAGCGACTGGCGCAATCTGTGGCTCGCTTCTGGTGTATCTGTTCATTTCTTGGGCGGGTGAGGCCGTGTATCACGGCGGGGGGGCCGAAGGTCACGGTGGCGAAGAAGTTGCCCAAGCCTATTCGATTGCGGTTGAGGAGGCTGCTCCGGCAGGGGACGCAGCGGCGGAGGGCCCGCCTTGGGCAGAAGTTTTCGCAGCGGCTGATCCGGTTAAAGGCGAGGTGGTCTTCAAGAAATGTGCCGCTTGTCACAAGGTTGATGGCACCAATGGCACCGGCCCACATCTGAACGGCGTGGTTGGACGCCCGCGCGGTTCGGTCGAGGGCTTCGCGTATTCGGAAGCCATGGCATCGGACAATACACCTTGGACGCCGGAATTGCTTGACCCGTTCATCCACAACCCGAAAGCCGATGTTCCAGGCACCAAAATGGGTTTCGCTGGTTTGCCGAAAGTGCAGGACCGCGCCGATGTGATCGCCTATCTGGCGACGATGAAATAATTCAGCGCAGCCTCGCGGTTGCACAACAGCCGTCCTTTTGGGCGGCTGTTTCATTTTCACAGCACCGCGAGCTTCGGGCGTGGCAGATCACACATTCGCGCCTTGTGGCGTGATCGGGTTCCGATTTAGCATATGCAGCGATGGCTGCGGCAACGCGGCAGCGCTTGATGAGAGCGGCGGATTACGGGAGATCGGGCCATGCGGCACATTAACACGGGTTTTGCGCTGGCGGCGTTGATGCTGAGTGCGACTGCGGCGTTTGCGCAAGATGCCAAGGTTATCACCGCGCATGGCATATCGACGTTTGGCACGCTGAAATACCCCGCCGATTTCAAGCACCTGGATTATGTGAACCCTGATGCGCCGAAGGGCGGCGAAATCTCGGAATGGTATCCGGGCACCTTTGACAGCCTGAATCCCTATTCGGTGAAGGGTGTTGCAGCGGTTGGGTCGCAGATATTTTACGAAAGCATTCTGGTGGGGACGGCGGATGAGATCGGCTCGGCCTATTGCCTGATGTGCGAGACGATGGAATATCCCGAGGATCGGTCTTGGGTAATTTTCCACCTGCGCCATGATGTCAAATTCTCGGACGGCAGCCCGATGACGGCGGCGGACGTGGTATTCAGCTATGAGATGTTCCGTGACAAGGGCATCGCCGAATACCGCTCGGTGTTCAATCAGAAGTTTCAGAGCGTCGAGGCGGTGGACGATTACACGGTGAAATTCACCTTCACCCCCGGCACACAGTTTCGCGATATGCCTGCAACTGCGGGCAGCCTGACGATCATGTCGAAAACGGATTACGAGGCCAACAAGCGCGATCTTGAGGACAGCAGCCTGAAGCCGTTCCTTGGCACCTCGGCTTATGTGCTGGAAAGTTTGCGTCCCGGTCAGCAGATCATCTACAAGCGTAACCCGGATTATTGGGGGGCAGCGCATCCGCTTTCGGTTGGGCAGAACAACTTTGACCGCATCCGCTATGAGTATTTTGGCGATGATACCGCCGCGCTAGAGGGCTTCAAATCCGGGGTTTACACCTTCCGGCAGGAGAACTCGGCGAAGAACTGGGCAACGCAGTATAACTTTGAGGGCATCACCAATGGCACCGTGATCAAGGCCGAGTTGCCGAACGGCAATATCGCGTCGGGTCAGGGGTTCTTGCTGAACCTGCGGCGCGAGAAGCTGCAAGACCCTCGCGTGCGTGAGGCGATTGGTTTGATGTTCAACTTTGAATGGTCGAACCAGACGCTGTTCTATGGGCTTTACACCCGGATCAACTCAATTTGGGAAAACACGCAGATGGCGGCCAAGGGGCCGGCAAATCCCGGTGAAGTGACCTTGCTGCAACCCTTGGTCGATGAAGGGCTTTTGCCCGCGACGATCCTGACGGATGAGCCGGTGATGGGCTCGGTGTCGAAGGCGGATAAGGCGCTGGACCGGAGCAATTTGCGCAAAGCGTCGAAACTGCTGGATGAGGCCGGTTGGGAAGTGGGCGCGGACGGGATGCGGCGCAATGCCAAGGGTGAGACGCTGACGCTGGAGTTTCTCGAGGACAGCCCGTCATTTGAGCGGGTGATAAGCCCTTACGTCGAAAACCTGCGGGCTTTGGGGATTGATGCGTCCTTAAGCATGGTGGACCCGGCGCAGATGAGCCAGCGCAGCGATCCGCCGAATTTCGACTATGACATTATAACTGGCAATGCGGTAAATGGCGGCTACGAGCCGGGCGGTGAGTTGAAGCAGGGCTATGCCTCGGTTACCAAAGACAATTCGACGCGCAATCGGGCTGGGGTGGCCAATCCGGCGGTGGATAGACTGCTGGAACTGGTCGAGGGCGCTAAGACCCGGGAAGAACTGGATACCGTCATTCAGGCGCTGGATCGCGTGCTGCGGGCCGAGCGGTTCTGGATACCGGAATGGTATCGGAAGTCTTATTTCGTGGCCTATTACGATCAATACGCCCATCCCGAGGCTCTGCCACCCTATGCTTTGGGCGAGCTTAGTTTTTGGTGGTTTGATCAAGCCAAAGCCGACAAGCTGAAGGCCGCAGGCGTGCTCAAATAGATGCTGGCTTACATTCTTCGGCGGCTGCTGCTGGTGATCCCGACGTTGTTCGGCATCATGGTGGTCAACTTTGCGCTGACCCAGTTCGTGCCGGGCGGGCCGTTTGACCAGATCACCGCGCGGATGAACAACGACGGCGATGCAATAGAGGCGGTCAGCGGTGCGTCGGGCAAGGATGCGGGCGCGGATACCCAAGGCGGCAAGGGCTATGTCGGTGCGCGCGGTCTGCCGCCAGAGTTTCGCGCCAAGCTAGAGGTGGAGTTCGGCTTTGCCCGCTTCATCTGCCCACCAGGATTTACCGGCACTGCTTTGCAGCAGGCGAAAACCTGCGAGAAACAGATGATCCCCGCCTACGAGCGGTTTTTCATCATGATGGGCAAGTTCATCCGCTTTGATTTTGGCGAAAGCTATTTCAAATCGCAAAGCGTGGTCGGGCTGATTTTGGAGAAAATGCCGGTTTCGATCACCTTGGGGCTGTGGTCAACGCTGATCGCCTATCTGATCTCGATCCCGCTGGGCATTCGCAAAGCGGTGCGTGATGGCAGCAAGTTTGATACCTGGACCTCTGGCGTGGTGATCGTGGCCTATTCGATCCCGAGCCTGCTGGTGTCGGTGATGCTGCTGGTGTTGCTGGCGGGCGGGTCATATTGGAAGCTGTTTCCCCTGCGTGGGCTTACGTCCGAGAATTTCTCGGAACTTTCGCTGCTCGGCAAAGCGCTGGATTATCTGTGGCACATCACTTTGCCGGTGATCGCCAGCACGATCTCATCCTTTGCGACGCTGACTTTGCTGACCAAAAACAGCTTCCTCGATGAGATCAAAAAGCAATATGTGATGACGGCACGGGCCAAGGGTTTGTCGGAAAACCGAGTGCTTTATGGCCATGTGTTTCGCAACGCCATGCTGATCGTGATTGCCGGATTTCCGGCTTTGTTCATCAGCGTGTTTTTCGGCGGCAGTCTGATCATTGAGAATATCTTTTCGTTGAATGGGCTGGGCCAGCTTGGCTTTGATGCGGCGGTGGGCCGCGATTATCCGGTGGTGTTTGGCACGCTGTTTGCGTTTGGCCTGATGGGGCTGGTGGTCGGGATTATCTCGGATTTGATGTATGTCTGGATCGACCCCCGCATTGATTTTGATCGGAGGGGATGATGGCATTGTCTCCACTTAATCAACGCCGCTGGCGCAATTTCAAATCCAACCGCCGCGCCTATTGGTCGCTGATGATCCTGTCATTATTGTTCGGGCTGTCGCTGTTCGCCGAAGTGTTGGCGAATGACAAACCGCTGCTGGTGAATTATCGCGGTGAATGGCGGATGCCGTTTCTGAAGTTCTATTCCGAGGCCGATTACGGCGGCGATTTCAGAACCGAGGCCAATTACAAATCGTCAGAAGTAGAATGTTTCATTCTGACTGGCGGGCTAGAGAGTTGCTTCGATACGCCCGATGAGATCACAGCGCAGGTCAAGGCTGGCACGTTCGATTTAGCCACACCGGATTATGTCAAAGGCAGCATTTGGTGGCCAGTGATCCCTTATTCTTACAATACGATCAACGATTTGGGTGGTCAGGCAGCGCCCTCTGCCCCGGATAGTCAGCATTGGCTTGGCACCGATGACACCAGCCGCGATGTGCTGGCGCGGGTGATCTACGGCTTTCGGTTGTCGATTGCGTTCGGGCTGATCGTGACGTTTCTGACCTCAATCATCGGCATCGCGGCGGGGGCGGTGCAGGGTTATTTCGGCGGCAAGGTCGATCTGATCTTTCAACGCATCCTGGAAATCTGGGGCGGCGTGCCAGAGTTATATTTCATCATCATCGTGTTTGCGGTGTGGAACCGAAGTTTCTGGATATTGCTGACGATCATGGTGCTGTTCGGCTGGACGCGATTGATCGGCGTGGTCAGGGCGGAATTTTTGCGGGCGCGCAATTTTGAATATGTCCGGGCGGCGAAGGCTTTGGGCGTGCCGGATCGGGTGATTATGGTGCGGCATGTGCTGCCGAATGCGATGGTGGCGACGCTGACCATGCTACCGTTCTTGGTTTCGGGCACCATCGGGTCTTTGGCAGTGCTGGATTATCTGGGCTTTGGCCTGCCCGCCTCGCTGCCAAGTTTGGGGCAGCTCTCACGGCAAGCGCAGCAGAATTTACAGATGCCGTCGCTGGCCTTCACCGCGTTTTTCACCTTCGCCATCATGTTGTCGCTGCTGGTCTTCATCTTTGAAGGCGTGCGCGATGCGTTTGACCCCAGAAAGACCTTCCAATGAGCGCTGTGTTGGAGGTTTCAAACCTGAGCATTGGTTTCCGGCAGGATGGTCGCGATATTTCAGCGGTGCGCGGCGTCAGTTTTACCGTCGATAAGGGTGAGACTGTGGCTTTGGTCGGCGAGTCCGGCTCGGGCAAATCGGTGACGGCTTTGTCCACGGTGGGGCTGCTGCCGGATAGCGCGCGGGTCACAGGCTCGGTGAAGTATCTGGGCCGCGAAATGGTGGGTGCCAGTGAGCGCGAGCTGCGGCAGGTGCGCGGCAATGACATCAGTTTCATCTTTCAGGAACCGATGACCAGCCTGAACCCGCTGCACACGATTGAGCGGCAGTTGGCGGAAAGTCTTGGCCTGCATCAAGGGCTTACCGGGCAGGCGGCGCGGGTGCGCAGTTTGGAATTGATGAATAAGGTGGGCATAAGGGATGCTGAAAGCCGTCTCACCGCCTATCCGCATCAGTTGTCAGGCGGGCAGCGCCAACGGGTGATGATCGCGATGGCGCTTGCGAATGGGCCGGAACTGTTGGTGGCGGATGAGCCTACGACGGCGCTGGATGTGACGATACAGGCGCAGATTTTGGCACTGCTGGCGGAATTGAAGCAGACCGAGGGGCTTAGCCTTTTGTTCATCACGCATGATCTCGGCATCGTGCGCCGCATCGCTGACCGGGTTTGCGTGATGCAAAACGGCGAGATTGTTGAACAGGGGCCAACGGCGGAGATATTTGCCAATCCGCAACATCCCTACACGCAAAAACTGCTGGCGGCGGAACCGCAGGGGCGGCCTGACCCGGTGGCGGCGGATGCGCCTGTGGTGCTAGAGGTCGATAAGCTGCGGGTGTGGTTTCCGATCCAAGCCGGGTTTTTGCGCAAAACGGTCGGCCATGTGAAGGCGGTGAACGAGGCGACGCTGTCGATCCGAGCGGGCGAAACATTGGGCGTGGTCGGCGAGAGTGGTTCGGGCAAGACCACGCTGGCGCTGGCGGTCTTGCGATTGCTCAACAGCACCGGGCGGATTGTAGTGCTGGGCCAAGACATTCAGGGGCTGCAAGGCCGCGCGATGCGCGATCACCGCCGCGACATGCAGATCGTGTTTCAAGACCCGTTCGGCAGTCTTAGCCCTCGGATGACCGCCGCCGAGATTATCGCCGAAGGTTTGGGCGTGCATGGCGTCGAGGCGGGGCGCAATCGGGCGGAAATGGTCGCCGCAATCATGGCAGAGGTTGGCCTGAACCCCGCGATGGCGGCGCGCTATCCACATGAGTTTTCCGGTGGGCAACGCCAACGTATCGCGATTGCGCGTGCGATGATTTTACGGCCGAAACTGGTGGTGCTGGATGAGCCGACCAGCGCCTTGGATATGACGGTTCAGGTGCAAATTGTGGATTTGCTGCGCGATTTGCAGCGCAAATGGGGGCTGGCTTATCTTTTCATTAGCCACGATCTGCGGGTGGTGCGGGCATTGGCACATAAGGTGATGGTGATGAAGAATGGCGATGTGGTAGAGGCGGGCTTGGGCGCTGATCTGTTTGCAAACCCAAAAACCGACTACACACGCGCGCTGATGGCCGCGGCATTTGGAGACAACCTGCGACCATGAAGATATTGTTTGTGCATCAAAATTTCCCCGGTCAGTTTTTGTATTTAGCACCGGAACTAGCAGCGCGTGGGCATGATTGCATGGCGCTGACCGACGGCATCAACAACCGCGAGTCGCCAATCCCCGTGGCGAAATACAAACACGAGGCGCAGGCGGTTGACCCCGCCGCTACTCGGTTGGGGCGCAATTATACCACGATGAGCGACCGTGGCATCACTGTAGCACGAGCCGCACGCGCGATGCGGGCGAAGGGCTATATCCCGGACGTGATTTTCGGCCATTCCGGCTGGGGTGAAACGCTGTTTTTGAAAGAGGTTTGGCCCGAAGCCAAGCTGATCGTCTATGCCGAGTTCTATTACAGGGGCCGCGGTGCCGATGTGGGCTTCGACCACGAATTTGCGCAGCCGAACTTCGATCAGGTGCTGATTGCGCAGGGTCGTGCGGCCTATCTCGGGCAGGCTTTGGCGCATGCGGATGCAGGGCTTTCGCCGACGGAATGGCAAGCCTCCACCTATCCGAAACCTTTGCGTCGGATGATCACGGTGATCCATGACGGGGTCGATACGTCAGGGATGGCGCCCGATCCAGAGGCGCGTTTTACTTTGCCAAACGGGGCGGTGGTCAAGCCCGGGGATGAGGTTTTGACTTTTGTGAACCGCAATCTGGAACCCTATCGTGGCTATCACACCTTCATGCGGGCGCTGCCTGCGGTGATGGCGGCGCGGCCAAATGCTCAGGTGGTGATTGTCGGCGGGGATGGCGTGTCGTATGGCGCGGCGCCGAAGGATGCAAAGGGCTGGAAAGAGCATTTTCTGGCTGAAGTGCGCGATGGCCTCGATATGTCCCGGCTGCATTTCATGGGCAAAGTGGGCTACCCCGAATTCGTGGCGCTGATGAAGGTCAGCCGCGCCCATGCCTATCTGACCTATCCGTTCGTTCTGTCGTGGTCGATGATTGAGGCGATGGCTGCAGGGTGCCACATCATCGGCTCGTCCACCCGTCCGGTTTTGGAGGCGTTGGAGAATGGCAAGACCGGCACACTGGTGGATTTCTTTGATGTGCCGGGGTGGTCAGCGGCGATAATCGAAGGTCTGGCGCATCCTGAACGATTTACTGCGATGCGGGCGGCGGCGCGTCAGGTTGCGCTCGAACGCTACGATCTTCGCGGCAATTGTTTGCCGCGCATGGTGGCGTTTGTGGAAAGCTTCGGTCCTAAGATTTGAGGTGACATTGGTTGACCCAACTTGTCACCTAAGCAAACTTAAACTTAGCCCATTTTAACGGAGCCGCCATGTCGCTCAAGCCAGACGTTGACCAGCCAGACGCGGAACAGCCAAGCGGGGATTTGACGCTGCGCACCCTGACGATGCCGCGTGATGTGAACAACAACGGCGATATTTTTGGCGGTTGGGTTTTAAGCCAGATGGACATGGCTGCGGGCATTGTCGCTGCAGCGCGGGCGCATGGCCGGGTGGCGACGGTGGCGATTGATGCGATGCAGTTCATCCGACCGGTGCGGGTTGGCGATGTTTTGTGCATCTATGTGAAGATCGCGCGGGTTGGTCGCACCTCGATGGGGTTGGAAATTGAAGCTTGGGTTTTGCGCAATCGGCAAAGTCAGCGTGAGAAAGTCACCGAGGGGCTGTTCACTTTCGTAGCGATTGACGAGGCGGGCAAACCGCGCCCGCTGCCCGACGAATAGCCATGTTTCCCGGCGAAAACCGCAAACACTGGCGATATTTCGCAAGCTACGTAATGCTCAGACCAAAGGCCGATCCGCGCTAGTGGGTTTCGTGGTAAGTTCATCCATGGACAGCAAGAGTCGCTGGCCCATGCGGGACCGGGTTTTGGTCCGGTTGATCCCGCAGCGCAAATGCGCTTCTGACCGCAAGGGAGAGAACCAAATGAAACCGACGAAATTTCTGGCCGCCCTAACTGCCGCCTTGATGCTCGGGACGGGCTTTGCCGCCCATGCCCAAGGTATGTTGGCCGACAAGAACGGCATGACGCTTTATACATTCGATAAAGATGCGGGCGGCGTATCGGCCTGCTACGACGATTGCGCGGTGAAGTGGCCGCCCTATCTGGGCAAGGCTGACGAAACGCTCGGCGAGGGATGGACATTGGTGGACCGAACCGATGGCACCAAACAATGGGCATATGATGGCAAGCCGGTGTATTTGTTTGCTGGTGACAAGGCGAAAGGCGATGCCACCGGGGACGGTCTGGGCGACGTCTGGCATGTCATCAAAGAATAGACCGGCGGGCTCTGTTTGCCCTAGCTGAAAAGTTCGCTATTCTCGGCAGTCTAAATAAAAACAGGCGGGGCATTGCCCCGCCTGTTTCTTCGATCAACGTGCGTTAATCAGCTTGCGACCAATTAAAACACGTTAGTGACGTACAACAGGATGATCACCACGATCGGAATCCCGAGGAAGTAAGCAACGATGCCTTTCATGGCGATCTCCTTTATTGCGCGACTATTTACGTTTGTCTCGGATAGGTGCGTCATTGAGAGTTGAGACGCAGGTATAACGCATTGGAGCAATTACGGTTCCCGCCAAGATCATGCATAATTCGGTTGGCTTGGGCACCCGATCCCAACTTTGCTGTTTAGCCCTCATCGCCGGTAAGCGGTGGCTATGCCCGGAACCGTTAACGCTGCGCTGCGTTAACAATCGCGTCACGGCACTCGGCCGCTGCAACAGATAAGCGAACAATCTGCGCGAATATCCGTGATGATCGACAAACCGCTAAATCACCTGAGCAGCAATGCTCCATGCACGATAACTTAGTGACAACAAAGGGGAATTTTATGGACAAAGACCGTATCAAAGGCTCGGCAAAGGTTGCTACCGGCAAAGTTCAAGAAGCCGCTGGCAAAGTCGTCGGCGATGAAAAAATGAAGGCCGAAGGTAAGGCCAAGCAAGTTGAAGGTCGCGTGCAAAATGCGGCTGGCGGCGCGAAGGATGCCGTACGAGACGCTGTCAAAGGCAAGTAACCGAAGGCTCGGCCAGATGATTGGCCGAGCTTTTGTTTTCCCATATAGTGAGGAGTAAACCAATGTCCCTTGGAACTATTCTGATAATTCTCTTGGCCATTTTCCTGCTGGGCGGCTTTAGTGGTCGTTTTGGCGGCTATGGCTACGGCTACGGCCACGGCGGCGTTGGGGTAATCGGGATTGTGCTGGTTATCGTGCTGATCTTAATGCTCACCGGACGAATGTAGGCTAACCGATGTAGCAATAAAAATGCCGGGGAGTTCCCCGGCATTTTTATGAGCGGTGGTATTCAGAGATTAACGGCTGAACCGCTTATATTTCGCGCGCTTCGGCTCCAGAGCGTCCGGCCCGAGGCGGCGGATTTTGTCTTGCTCGTAGGCTTCAAAGTTACCCTCGAACCATTCGACATGCGCATCGCCTTCGAATGCCAGCATATGCGTGCAAAGGCGGTCAAGGAAGAAACGGTCGTGGCTGATGATGATCGCGCAGCCGGCGAAGTCTTCGATAGCCGATTCAAGGGCTTGCAGGGTTTCAACGTCGAGATCGTTGGTCGGCTCATCGAGCAGCAGCACGTTGCCGCCCGAGCGCAGCAGTTTCGCCATGTGGACGCGGTTACGCTCACCACCCGAAAGCAGGCCAACTTTTTTCTGCTGGTCGGTGCCTTTAAAATTGAACGCCCCGGTGTAAACTCGGCTGTTCATCGACATATCGCCAAGCTGGATCACCTCGGCACCGCCGGAAATTTCCTCCCAAACGTTTTTGTTCGGGTCCAAAGCGTCACGCGATTGGTCAACGTAAGAAAGCTGCACGGTGTTACCCAGAACAATCGTGCCCTCATCGGGCTGTTCTTGGCCGGAAAGCATCCGGAACAGCGTCGATTTACCAGCACCGTTCGGGCCGATCACGCCAACAATCGCGCCCGGCGGAATGGTGAAGGTCAAATCCTCGATCAATTGCTTGTCGCCCATGTGCTTTTTCAGGTTGGTGACTTCGATCACCTTGCTGCCCAAACGCTCACCATTCGGAATGATGATCTGCGACGTTGAGGAGCGTTCCAGCACCGACTGGCCAGCCATTTCGTTATAGCGCGCCAAGCGGGCCTTGCCTTTGGATTGACGGGCTTTGGCACCCGAACGGATCCATTCGAGTTCTTTCTCCAGCGCCTTTTGCTTCGACTTATCCTCGCGCGCCTCTTGGCCCATGCGTTTGGCTTTCTGCTCTAGCCAAGCCGAATAGTTGCCCTCGTAGGGGATGCCACGGCCACGGTCGAGTTCCAGAATCCAGCTGGTGATATCGTCGAGGAAATAGCGGTCGTGAGTGACGATCAGGATGGTGCCGCGATAGGCGATCAGGTGTTTTTGCAGCCAAGCGATAGATTCGGCGTCCAAGTGGTTTGTCGGCTCGTCGAGCAGCAGCATGTCGGGGGCTTCGAGCAACAGTTTGCACAAAGCCACGCGGCGGCGTTCACCACCTGAAAGCGATTCCACATCGGCATCATCGGGCGGGCAGCGCAAAGCGTCCATCGCGACACCGACGGAAGCCTCAAGTTCCCACAGATTGCCTGCGTCAATCTCATCCTGCAAGGCGGCCATCTCATCGGCCGTCTCATCGGAGTAATTCATCGCGAGTTCGTTGTAGCGTTCCAGAATGGCGGTCTGCTTGGCGACGCCGAGCATGACGTTGCCTTTCACGTCGAGGCTGGGGTCAAGGTAAGGCTCCTGCGCGAGGTAGCCGACTTTGGCCCCCTTGGCGGCCCAAGCCTCGCCCTTAAAGTCGGTGTCCATGCCGGCGATGATCTTCAGCAGCGTCGATTTACCCGAGCCGTTGACGCCAACCACACCGATCTTCACGCCGGGCAGGAAGTTCAGGTGGATATTCTCAAAGCACTTCTTGCCACCGGGATAGGTCTTGGAGACGCCTTCCATGTGGTAGACATATTGATACGAGGCCATTGGGGTGCTCCTGATCCGCTTGTTGCTGCCCATGTAGCGATTGTTGGGGGCAAGGGCAACGTCGCGGGGGCGCAATTACAGGGTTTTGCCGAGCCAATGCGTGGCTGGGAAGCTGGTGTAGGCGGGGATGTCGGACCAGCCATCGCGGCGGTAGAGGGTGAGGGCTTCGGTGAGGCTTTCGTTGCTGTCGAGTTTGAGGTGGATGTAGCCGACAGATTTGGCGCGGGATTCGATGGCCTGCATCAAGCGGCGGGCGAGGCCCTGGCCTTGGGCATGTGGGGCGACCCATAGGCGTTTGACCTCGGCGATAGTGGCCTCAAGTGGGCGGAGTGAGACGGTGCCGATGGGGAAATCGTCGCTGAATGCGATCAAGAATGCGCCGTGGGGGGCGCGGTAATTGTCGGGGTCGCTGAGTGGCAGGGTCAGCATGTTGGGGGTCAGACCGTCGATTTTTTCGAGCAGCAGGTCGTAGTAGCTTTGCAGGCAGGCGATTGCGGCAGGGTCGTTCGGGTCGGCGTCGCGGATTTCTAACTGGTCGCGCAGCAGGGTGGTGGCGATCAGATCCATCGCGTCGAGCAGAGCTTGCTGGCGATTGCCTGCGCGGGCAAGGGTTTCGGTGGCTTTGGCATAACCGATGGCATCATAGGCGGCCATTTCTGCCGCGCCCGCAGGGGTCAATTGGGCGGTGCGGCGGCGGCGATCGGTTGGATCGGTTGTAATATGGATCAGATGTTCGGCTTCGAGCGCGCGCAGCAGGCGGCTGAGCAGGCCGGAGTCTAGGGTTAGTTTGGCCCGGATATGGGCTATGTCAGTGCCTCGGCGTGTAATCAGTTGCAGCACACGAACGGCACCAAGCGGGCGGCCTCGGCCTAGATACGAGTGATCTAACGCGCCTACTTCGCGGGTGACGGCGCGGTTGAAGCGGCGCAGACGGGCGATGTTGTCGAGCATATTCGGGCCTTGGTCTGCTGGATGTGTCGGCGGGGTTCACACCCCGCACCCCGTGGGATATTTGCGCCAATGCGAAAGCAAATTTTAGTCAAATTGTTTGGATTGTTTGGATTGTTTGGGGGGCGGCGATATTACCTGACTTATATCAGGTAACTTGCGGGGTCAAGCAGGCGGTGATCTGACTAACCCAAGCGATGCGACGCGGGATATGTCGGGGCGTTCATGCCGCGCCGCTTCAAGCCATTGTAATGGCGCGTGGCTTCGGGTCATGTGGCGAAATGAAGACAGGGTTTCCTATTGCGAGCAAGGGCATGGTGATTGGCCTTTTGGGCGGATCGTTTGATCCGGCGCATGAGGGGCATGTGCATATCACGCGGGAAGCGTTGAAGCGGATGGGCTTGGATCAGGTTTGGTGGTTGGTGACGCCGGGTAATCCGTTGAAGGCGCGGCAGCCTGCGCCGATGACGGAACGCTTGGCGCGGGCGCGGACGGTGATGCCTGATCCGCGCGTGGTGATCACCGATCTTGAGGCACGGTTGGGCACGCGGGCAACGTTCGACACCATTCGCAAGCTGAGGGCGATCTATCCGGGGGTGAATTTTGTCTGGCTGATGGGCGCGGATAATCTGGTGCAGTTTCACCGTTGGAATCGCTGGCGCGATATTTTGCGCTCGGTTCCGGTTGGGGTTTTGGCGCGACCGGGGTCTGGGGTGGCGGCGCGGATGAGCGCGGCTGCACGGGCGTTCCGGGTAAATCAGGTCCAACGCGGGGAGAATTTGCGCGGACGCAAAGCCCCGGCTTGGTGTTTTGTGAACATTCCGATGAATGGCACGTCGTCCAGTGCGATCCGGGCGCGCGGTGAGTGGAAGCGGTGAACTTGGCGTGATCGGTGGCGAAAGCTGGCCGCTTGTGTGGTGGCTGCGATTGCATCGCAGGCTGTGCCGGGGATATTTGAGCGCAGAGGGTGACCAAGGGAATCGATATGAATGTTGGGCGCAGATGGGTGTTGGGCGGATTGCTGGCTGGGGCCGCCCTGCCCGCTTGGGCAGATGCTCCGAGCATATCTTTGCGACCACGCGCGCGACCCGAGCCGAGCGCCGTTGGCAAGCCAGCGGATAAAACTGCGGCGGGGTTGGTTGACGCGGCCAAGCTGACTGGCGTGGTCGGCTATTGCGTGGCGGATTTGGCGACGGGCCGGGTGCTAGAGGCTTCGGGTGAAGCTGTGGCAATGCCAGCTGCGAGTGTGACCAAAGCTGTGACCACGGCATTTGCACTGGAAAAGCTGGGGGTTGAGCATCGGTTTGTCACGCGGATAATGCGCACCGGGCCGGTGGTTTCAGGGCGGCTCGATGGCGATCTGATCTTGGCGGGCGGTGGTGATCCGACGTTTGACACCGACAAGATGGGCGATCTGGTGGCGGCTCTGGCGGCCTCGGGTCTGCGAGAGGTGACGGGCAAGTTTATAGCTTACGCCGGGGCGTTGCCGGAGCGCGATGAGATTGCCACCGATCAGCCGGATTTCGTCGGCTATAATCCGGCGATCTCGGGGCTGATGCTGAACTTCAACCGAGTGAATTTTGTCTGGAAAGCGGTGAATGATGGCTTTTCGCTGACAATGAACGCGGAAGGCGCGCGGTTTGCGCCAGTCGTGACGATGGCATCGGTGCAGGTGGTTGACCGCGATGTGCCGGTGTTTGCCTATGAGGCAGGTGCGGCGCAGGATCGCTGGTCAGTGGCGCGCGGGGCGTTGGGGCGTGAGGGTTCGCGTTGGTTGCCGGTGCGGCACGCGGGCACCTACGTGGCCGAGGTGTTTCAGACCCTATGCGCGGCGCAGGGGATTAAACTGCCGAAGGCAGAGGTGGTTTATACTCTGCCTGCGGCGGCGGAAATTGTGCGGCACGAGTCCGAGGTGTTGCCGGATTTGCTGCGCAAGATGATGCGATTTTCGACCAATCTGACCGCGGAAGCGGTGGGGCTTACCGCCTCGGGCGCTGGCACGTTGCAAGGCTCGGCGGCGGTGATGACCACATGGGCGCGGCGGCGGTTTGGCATTGATACGGTGTTTGGCGATCACTCGGGGCTAGGGCCAAAGACCCGGATCAGCCCTGCGGCGATGGTGCAGGTGATGATCAGGGCGCGGGCTGATGGTCGGCTGTCGATGCTGCACGATCTGATGAAAACCGCCGATTTACCCAGCGGAGATGGCAAGGCTGCAGCCAAAGCTGCAAAGGCTGGCAGTGCTAAGCGGGTAGCTGCGAAAAGCGGCACGATGAATTTCGTCTCAAACCTGTCGGGCTATGTCGATGCGCCGGGGGGTAAATCGCTGGCGTTTGCGATCTTCACCGCCGATGTGCCGCGCAGGCAAGCCGTGCCAGTGTGGAATCGCGAGTCGCCTGAGGGTGATCGGGCGTGGGTGAAGCGGGCGCATCGCTTGCAGGGGCAGCTGTTGAACCGTTGGGGCGCGGCATATTTGTAGGCGCGCCTGAGCTGGTTGAATGGAGAAGCCTCCGGCGGGGATATTTAAGCCAAGATGAAACGCCAAGCTTTCATACTGGTAAGTATCCCCGCCGGAGGCTCCAAAGTTCAGCCAAAACGGCAACACAGAACTAAACTCAAGGCCGCAAATGCCGCACTCTTGCGCCCCATTCGATGGCTGCGGCGTGCAGGCGGTCGATGTTCAACTCCTCACGCACTTCTTCCAGCATCCGCAATTCGATCTCGCGCAGATTGCCATCGGCGGTGGCCACATCGCAGGCGAGCGCATAGGCGGTCTCGTTCAGCCGCTCGGGCAGTGCGTCACGGATCAGGCCGAACAGCGCGTCTAAGCCGTCCTCAACCTCAAACAGATCAAACACGGTTTGCGCCACCACGCGGAAGCGGTCGGCGTCGTAGCCTGCGAACACCGGCATGTGGTTCACCGCGCGCTGGATCGCCACCAGTTCAGGGGTGCGCATCTGCTCATCCGCGGCGGAAACCGCGATCATCACCGCAAGAAGGGCGTCCTGCGGCGATAGTGAGGGGTGGGTATCGGGCAAAACTGCTCTCCTGTTGTTGCAGCGCAGAATATTGACCTGCGGGCTCGGCGGCAATAGAGGACACAAGCACTGCGACAACATGGGGTTGGAGCAGCCGGGAGACTGCCGCGATGTCCGCTTTGCGCGATGCTGGGATGAAATCGAAAGCTTGGCCCTTTGAAGAGGCCCGCGCATTGTTGAAACGCTTTGAGAAAAAGGCCCCCGAGAAGGGTTATGTGCTGTTTGAAACCGGCTATGGCCCGTCGGGCCTGCCGCATCTCGGCACCTTTGGCGAGGTTGCGCGCACGACAATGATCCGGCGGGCGTTTGAGGCGATCTCGGACATTCCGACGCGGTTGATCTGTTTCTCGGACGATGTGGACGGCATGCGCAAGGTGCCTGAAAACGTGCCGCAGCAGGAGATGTTACGCGAGCATATGCAGCGGCCGCTGACGTCTGTGCCGGACCCTTATGGCGAGTTCGACAGCTTTGGCGCGCATAACAACGCGATGTTGCGGCGGTTTCTGGATACGTTTGGCTTTGAGTATGAGTTTATCTCGGCCACCGAGTTCTATAAATCGGGCAAGTTTGACGACACGCTGAAGCTCGCGACCGAACGCTATGATGCGATTATGAAGATCATGCTGGCCTCATTGCGTGAGGAGCGTCAGCAGACCTATTCGTGTTTCCTGCCGATCCATCCCGAAACCGGGCGGGTGCTGTATGTGCCGATGAAGAACGTCGATCCGGTCAATCACACCATCACTTTTGATGATGAAGACGGCCGCGAGTGGACGCTTCCTGTCACCGGTGGCAACGTCAAGCTGCAATGGAAACCAGATTTCGGCGCGCGCTGGGCGGCGTTGGATGTCGATTTTGAGATGTATGGCAAGGATCACTCCACCAATACCCCGATCTATGACGGGATTTGTGAGGTGCTTGGTGGCCGCAAGCCGAACCATTTCAGCTATGAGCTGTTCCTCGACGATCAGGGTCAGAAGATTTCCAAATCGAAGGGCAATGGCCTGACGATTGACGAATGGCTGACCTATGCCTCGTCGGAAAGTCTGTCGTATTTCATGTATCAAAAGCCGAAGACGGCGAAACGGATGCATTTCGATGTGATCCCGCGCGCGATGGACGAATATCACCAGCAGTTGCGGGCATATCCGACGCAGGATGTCGATCAGCAAATCAACAATCCGGTGTGGCATATCCACAAGGGCAACCCGCCAGTGTCGAAAATGGTGGTGCCGTTCTCAATGCTGTTGAACCTCGCCTCGGTGTCGGGGGCAAAGGATGCGCGCGGCCTTTGGGGCTTTATCAAGCGTTACGCGCCGGATGCATCGCCCGAGGGCAACCCCGATCTCGATGCAGCGGCGGGCTATGCCTTGCGCTATTTCGCCGACCGGATTGCACCGACACGGGAGTTCCGACTACCGACAGATCAGGAACGCGCCGCAATGCTCGACCTGCGGGCGCGTCTGGTGGCTTGGGATGGCGGCTTGGACGACGAGGCGCTGCAAAGCATGGTGTTTGCGGTCGGTAAGGATCATGCGTTTGAGCCTTTGCGCGACTGGTTCAAGGCACTTTACGAGGTGCTTTTGGGCGCATCCGACGGCCCGCGCTTTGGCGGTTTCATCGCGCTTTATGGCGTCGAAGAAACCGTTGCGCTGCTCGACCGTGGCTTGAATGGCGAACTTATCGCCTGATCTGCCGAAATTTTAAGCCCCCGGACCTATATTGATATGAGGGTCGGGGGTTTTTGTTTGACGAAAATCCAGCCTGCTCTAGTCTTAACTTGGGGACGTTTAGAGAGGGGTTGCGATGCGACTTTATCTTTGTCTGGCGGTTTTAGCTGCAAGCGCCTTCGGTTCGGGCGTCGCTGCAACTGCGCAAGAAACGCCAATTCAACAGACCATTCAGCAGCAGTTGGACGCCTTTAACGCCAAGGATGTTGGCAAGGCGTGGACCTATGCTTCGCCCACCATCAAAAGCATTTTCGTCACCGAAGATAATTTCAGCGAGAT
>NZ_JAQGKQ010000071.1 GCF_028290025.1 Cypionkella sp.
TGTCGCCGGATGGTAATCCGGTTCGGGCATCCTGCGGGCTGGTTCTGACAGCCGAAGGCCGGTTGTCCGCAACGGCGGACCCAGCAGACCTTTTGATCCCGGGGGGCGAGGGCGTGGACCGGCTGCTTTTGGATCAGGCAGTTCTGGCCTCTGTCGCGGCAAAGGCGGCCATCGGCACCAACCCGCTTATCTCGATTTGCTCAGGCGCCTTGGTTCTGGCGGCGGCGGGCGTGTTGCATGGGCAGACAGCCACCACCCATTGGTCACGCAAGGTCGAGGCCGATCGGTATTCCGACGTCGACTGGGACATTGACAGCATTCATGTCCTGTCAGACCGCATCTTCACCTCGGCTGGTGTCACGACAGGCATTGATCTGGCGCTGGCGATCATCCGGATGGATTGCGGGAATGCGGCAGCACTGGATGTTGCCAGAGAGTTGGTGGTTCAACTGCGCCGCACCGGGGGACAAAGCCAGTATGCCCTGCATCTGGCGGGCCAATTCACCAGCAACGAAAGCCTGTCTCGCCTGATAGAGGCCGTCGTCACACGTCCCGATCGCCCTTGGACCGCCGAGGATCTGGCGCAGGACTCCGGCATGAACGGCCGAACCTTGGCACGCCACTTCCGCCGCCACCTCAATTCCTCACCTGCGCAGTTTGTGGAAAAAGTCCGCGTCGATCATGCCCGTGCCCTGGTCGCGGACAACCTGCCCCTCAAAACGGTCGCAGTGGAGAGTGGCTTTGGGGATCTGCAACGCATGCGGCGTGCCTTCCAGCGGCGCTTTGGCGTGAATGTCGGCGAGTATCTGTCGGTCTTTGGCGAAACGTAGAGGGTCGCATGAGAACTTCTTCGACCTTTACGTCCTGTCCAAGATTCTTCCCGTGAGCAGGTAAAGCTGCTGGGCCTCCTCTTCGTCATGGAACTTTGCACCGACATGACGCTGGATTGCTGCCGCATAGTCAGGCCACATTTTGGTAAGTATCTTCAGGCCTGGCTCTGTGATTGCGATCCTCTGCCCGCGACGGTCGTCGTCTGCCGGCCTCCGATGGACAAGACCCTTCCCTTCCAGTCGGTCGATCAGCCGCGAGACGTTGTGCTGGGCGAGCAAAAGCTCACGCTCGAGCTCAAACGGGCGAAGCCCGTCGTCTCCCGCGCGTCGAAGCTCGAGCAGCACATCGTACCAGGCCAAGGGCGGATGCCCCGCGCGCTTGAGATCACTCTCCACCGCCGACAAGGCTTCGTTTGCAGCACGGATGAGCCGTGCCCAGCTTTTGACGACGATCTCTGAAGGTCCGTTTTCGCTCATGCCCTACGCATAGCGTATTCATGCATCTGCATCAACCCTTGACATCTTAATGCACTTGCATCTATATAAATGCAGTTGCATTGAAAAAGGAGATTTCCAGATGCAGTCCAATTCTCGATCAGTCGAACTTGCGGCATTCTTGCTGCGAGTCTCGCTCGGCCTCATGTTTCTTGCCCACAGTCTGATCCTCAAACTGATGGTCTATACGCTTCCCGGGACCGCGCAGTTCTTCGTTTCTATCGGATTGCCCGGTCAGCTAGTCTATGTGGTGTTCCCCTTGGAAGTCCTAGGCGGTGTTCTTCTCGTTCTGGGTGTTCAGGTGCGCGTTGTGTCCTTGGTTCTACTGCCGGTGCTGCTCGGTGCCACATGGGCACATTCGGGCAATGGCTGGATGTTCGGCTACACCAACGGTGGCTGGGAATATCCGCTCTACCTGTCAATTCTGGCGCTCGTTCAGGCTTTGCTCGGCGAGGGTGCCTTCGCTCTGTCGCGGTCGCAGCCGGTGTCTTCCACATTTTTTAAGACTGCATGAGGAGAGTGCCATGAAGGTTCAACTTGTTACGCTCGATGAACTCCCTGCCGAAGGCTCGAAGATCGTCTCGTTCTTCCACAAGGAGGTTCACGTGTATCTTGCGGGCGGCGCTCCGCGTGCGGTCGCAAATGTGTGCCTCCATCTGGGAGGCCCGCTCGAGTGCATTGATGGCGCGTTCGTCTGCCCTTGGCATGGCGCGCGTTTCGATATGTCCACCGGGGAGAAGACCCAAGGACCGGCACCCAAGGGCGCCCGGCTGATGCGCCTGCCAACAATCGTTGAGAACGGCGCCCTGTTCTATGTGTGGGGAGAGGTATGATGTTTGACAAGCTGACGCTCGTGTCCTTCGATCTTTGCCCGTATGTGCAGCGGGTCGCGATCGTGCTTGGCGAAAAAGGGGTTCCTTTCACGCGGGTCGACATTGACCTTTCAGACAAGCCCGAGTGGTTCAAATCGATTTCGCCGTTCGGAAAGGTGCCCCTGCTGCAGGTCGGTGGGCAGGTTCTGTTCGAAAGCTCGGTGATCGTCGAGTATCTCGAGGAAACCCAGCCAGGACCCCTGCACCCGACAGATCCGCTCGAGAAGGCACGGCATCGGTCATGGATGGAGTTCGGATCCTCGATACTCGCCGATATATGGGTGATCGAAACCACCAGGGACAGTGAACTCTTCAGCGCGAAACGGGCCCTGCTGCGCGAGAAGTTTCACAGGCTGGAAGGCGAACTCGGCTCTGGCCCCTTTTTCGCCGGTCCGGACTTTTGCGTCGTGGACGCCGTGTTCGCGCCTGTGTTCCGCTACTTCGATGTCTTCGACGAGATTGTCGATCTTGAAGTGTTCAAAGGGCTGGACAAGCTCGCCGCGTGGCGCAAGGCGCTTGCCGCAAGACCCTCCGTAATCGGTGCAGTCGTGGCGGACTACCCTGCGAGGCTGCACAAGTTCCTTAAGAAGCATGATGGTCATCTGCTGCGGATCGCGGCTCTGGGTGAACCGATACGCTGGACCCGCGCATTAAATGCCGATGGGTTCAGCGCACAATATCAACCAAAGACGACCAACAAAGGAGACACCGCTGTGTTCACTTCGATCTCTACCGTCCCAATGGTCCCCTTCTGAATGCTGAATGCGTTCATCCTCAAGATGGGCAAGAACGCAATCGTTTTTGACACGGGCCTTCCTGGATCGGCAAAGCGCGTTCTTAAGCAGCTTTAGCATATACACACGCCAAGACACATACCCGGCTCGCTGTCCGTTGTTCTTCTTGACTGTCACGTTATCACGGGGATTTGGCGGCGTCTGGCGTTCTCCTTGCTGGCGTTCTCCTTGGAGGAATAGCCGTGTATGGCCGGCCCAAGCAGCCTCCCTTAGAGAGGATAGCGCCGCCGCAGAGTCGTTGACGAGCTTGCTCGACCTGAGAGCCAAGCAATTCTACCTCGGTCATGAAGGACCTCTGCCACGAGGGGCGATCGAGAAGGACGTTGCACGGATCCGGAAGGGCCTGTGACTCACAGACGTCCGTCGCTCTACCAACCTACAGTCCTGATGCCGCCGATTCCGACATTGAGACCGAGGAAGATGTTGAAGGCGTCGACGACAGCGAGCACGCTGCGCAGCGGCAGTTAGGGTTGGGTTCGAATTGCATTTGAGCCTACCTTTTATGGGGTTGAGGGATCAGAGGGAAGCGCGGGCTGAGTATCGACATCGGCCGCATCCCGAGGGACACAGCTGCGCGCGGTCGCCGCCAGCCCGACCTCGAACGGCACCACATCTAACCAAAAACGGCTGCGGAACTTGCTGGTATCGACAATGCAGGGCCGGTCGAACAGGAATTTCATCTCGATTCCCTCGCGGACAAAGGGGATAAACAGGCCAACTCCCGCTCCATCCGCTGCACAAAAGCAGAGAGGGGTCAATTTCGCACGCCGAAACAGATGATCGACCACCACAGTCGGGCTAAAGAACTTGCTGACTTTGGAATGCATTGCCTCGAAGCTCTGCAATCTCCCTAAAATATCGTTCTGCGCCAGTTACTTAAAGGAAAATATAAACGATATCGCCAAAATTCCGCCAGCTATAACCAAAAAGCTTGACAGGGTGTATCACGAAAACCCAGTTTCCCTTCATCCTTATGCCTCATTGGCAATGGGCAAGGAATCCAATCCTCCAGCCCCTGCGACGCCACCGCTTCAGCATAGATGTGGTTCGATGCCCCCAATGGCCGTCACGAACAGCTTCATGGCTTGCGCCTCGCTGTGTCCGGGTCAATCACATCGATCGTGTCGCTGGCAAAGTCGACAAAGTCCTGCTTGCCGCCCACATGCGCCTGCCGCATCATTGGCCGCATCCGCCTATTCCAGGCGTTAAAATGCTCGCAGAACCAGGCGTAACCAAACCCATCTAGGGCCTTTGCCGATATTCCTCCCACAACAGCGCCCGCGTCGTCCCAGGTCAACGCAGTTCGACGTCCATCGCCGCCCAGTCCGGCACCGGCCGATCCAGTCGCGACGCAATCGTCGGGCTGGGAACAGCAACAACTCCAAGCTGTCATCGTCCAAATTTGTCGCAAGCGGTTAGGACAAACCGGCCTGACGTGCCCGTGACAGATAATTCCCAACCATGCCTTTCCCAAGCTCCAATGACCTAGTAACCGCCCGGCCGCTCAGATCCTGAGCATACTTCGAACGCAATAAGTCCCGTATCCGGCGCATCGACAATCTCTTGGTGGGCATGCTCGCTTCTGGCTGTTCACCAGCCGAAGCTTATGCCGTTTGATTGCCGGTCAAACCTGCTCACGATGCCGTGGAATGGCTGCCCATCATGGCGTGGAACACGCAGCTTGCGCTGACTAGCGGCGGGTCGAAGATACCGGCGCCGAAGGGTCAGGCGGGGGGAAATCCGCGACGCGTGTGTTTCGCATGGTCTGGTTTTATTGCAGGGCTAACGAGGCGGGCAGCATCAGATCGGTATCAGGTGCCATCAGAGCGGCAAGTGGTGTAGCATCAGAAGTCCGTTTGACCTCGATCACGTCGCCGGGTTCAATCCTGCTGTCGTAGCTGACAACTTGGGGTGTTTCGGCATTGCTGTGAACGACCGTGATCTGCGGGGCCCCGGCCCCTCCAGCGGGGTTGACCGGGGCGACCCCCATAGCCCGCAGGCCTTCGTCGGCGGCAAGGAGCCGGGCGCGCTGCTGTGCCGCATCAAGTCCGGCTTTCTGCAAGTCATCAAGCAGATCAAGACGTCGTTGCTCTGCCGCCCGCTCGCTCTCACGCGAGAGGTCGTTGCGCTGGCGTTCGAGCTGCATGAGACTGACCTGGGTTTGCAGACGGCGCGTGGACGAAAACAGGGCGGCGCTGCGAAAGTCTTGCAGGCGCGAAGCCGTCAGAATTCCCTTTTTGATGGAGTTTGTCGCTTCGGCCAAAGCATCAGCGTCATTCTGCTCGACTGCTTTTTCGACCTCGAGCTCTTTGCGCATCACAGTAGCCTGATCCTCGATTTGTTTCAGTTGCGCTCTCAGAAAGCCGTCTTCATTTTGAACGTTTTTGGCGCGCGTTTCGTAGATATCTGTTTCAACACGTAGAAAAGCTCCAAAAGCGTCATCCCCGTCCGGCGCAGCGGGCCAGGCATTGCGATCGAATTCCACATCTTCGCCAAGTTCCTTTTTCAACCGCCAGACACGCGCGCTAGCCGCAACGGCGGCATTCCAGGCCACCGCATACTCAGAGCGCATCGCCGATGGATTGTAACCGGGCACAATGGGGGTAACCGGTATTATTCCGCCAGATGCGGCGATCACTTGCCGGACAGTCATTCCCGGTCGGAACGGACGCTCGCCCGGCTGGGTGACATCGCCACTGACAAAGACCGGGCGATACTCAACCACCGAAGCGGACACTTCATCATACTCCACAACCCGCGTAGCCTGACTGCCATCGGGCAGAAATATCGTGCGCAGGCGGCTGGAGAGCGTGGCTCCAATACGGTCGCGGATTTCCGAGATTGGTCGGCCTGCAGCCTTTATGACGCCGACCCCCGGGAAGCTGAGGCTTCCGTCGATCTGGATTGATGCTCGCGCATCCATTTCAGGCATGCCAGCCACAGAGAACTCGATCACGTCGCCCGCCTGAAGGCGGTATTCCTGCGCAGTTGCAGCGACACTGCAGGCTGCGACCCAGATCGCAACCCCAGCGCAAAGTCCAGATGCCCTGTGCAGGGTTGGACGGCGGCGGACAGCATCATGTCGCATAATTTACCTCTTGGCGTACACGACCTTCCTGGAATTGGCTTTTCCACCAGGCCACCGTACGCTTCATTCCCTCGACGAAATCGACTTGAGGTTTCCAGCCGGTTGCTCGGTTGAAGCGGGTGAAGTCGGCGAGCAGTTCTTTCACTTCGGATTTCGGCGGACGCAAGCGACTAACCTCTTGTACGACCGGCTTGGTGCAGGCGGTCAGCTTCAGCACCAGATCGACGACATCCCTGACCGTTACCGCCGCACCAGAGCCCGCATTATACGGCACCCCGAACGAGATCGAGCCTGAACTACCAGCCGCAAGGAATGCCGCCGCAGTGTCCTGTACATAGGTAAAGTCACGGATCGGGGTCAGATCGCCGACGCGGATTGAAGTTACCTCCGGATCAAGCGCCTGGCGCAGGATCGTCGGGATCACTGCACGCTCACTTTGCCGCGGGCCAAAGGTGTTGAACGGCCTCAGGATGACGACCGGTAGATCATGCGAGCGCGCAAAGGCCTCAGCGAGCATGTCGGCGCCGATCTTGGTGGCAGAATAGGGCGACTGTCCCTGAAGCGGATGCGCCTCGGTGATGGGCACGGTAATGGCAGTGCCATAAACCTCGCTCGTAGAGGTGTGCACGACGCGTCGTACATCATATTCGCGAGCCGCCTCCAGCACGTTCAGAGTGCCCAGGATATTGGTATCAACATAGGACTGCGCTGCGGCATAGGAATGGGGGATCGCGATCAATGCGGCAAGGTGGAACACCGTATCCTGCCGCGAGACCAGCCGCCGCACCAGCGCTGCGTCGCGTACATCGCCGCGAATGACATTCATCTGTGCGCGTGTAGCCTGCGGCAATCGGTCGATCCAACCCAGCGAGTCAAAAGAGTTATAGAGACAGAGCGCTGTCACATTTGCCTCTGCCTCGACCAATCGCTCGACCAGATGCGATCCGATAAAGCCGTCCGCTCCGGTTACGAGAACATTGCGCCCCGAATAGCTGACGGCGTTGAGGTGCATAGCGCTGGTCATTATGGATCCCTTTCATTCCCCGGCTATCACGATTTCCATTTTTCGAGCGCCGTCAGATGGTTCGGCAACGTTAGGCGGCAAATCCAGTTTTGGCACCTTACCAAGGACTGCAAGGATACCGCGGCCGATCCACAAGAAATCGCCCCAGACCGTGCGCCGAGAATAGTAGGCCAAATCAAGCGCTGCTTTCGCCGGAAACAGGGTGTCGCGGTAAAACTGCACCGGGTCTTTACCAGCAGGGTAAAGACAGCATTCATTGCGAAATGCGACCTGGCTGGGGCCAAAGATACCGGGGCGATATTGCAACAACGGCAACTCACGTGCGGTGAACGCCCCGGCAAAAGCCATGCTTTCCGGCCTTGGCCCGACAATGGCCATATCGCCGCGGATGATGTTGTACAGCTGCGGCAATTCATCCAGCTTTGTGCCTGCAAGAACTCCACCCAATCGTGTCATGCGGCTGTCGTGTTTCATCGTCAGCGGACTGCCCCCCGGTGAGATGGGGTGAAACTTGCGGAACTTATACATCTGAAACGTGCGTCCGCCCTGTGCGATGCGGGTTTGCGCGAAGAAGATCGGAAACCCAGTATCGACCACGATTGCTATCATGATCAGCAAAAACAGCGGGCTCAGGACGACCAGCCCCATGGACGCGAGGACCACATCGATCAGGCGGCTAACATAGAAACTCGGGAATGCAGACAGTCGCGACATTTTGGGTTATCCATAATTGGGTGCAAATGCACTTTCCAAGGCCTTTTCGAGGGTACTGACAACGAGTTCCACATCGGACTCGTCCATTTTCGGATGAAGCGGCAAGGTCAGCTCACGCCGGTGAAATTCCTCGGTCAGCGGCAGGCGCAGCCCGGGATAGCGCTGGCGGTAATAAGACAGCGAGTGAACTGGCGGATAATGGATTGTCGTTTGGATGCCAGCTGCGTGCAAATCGGCGGCGGTTCGGTCGCGATCGGCCTGCATAGGCAGCAAGACGGGCATTATGTGATGCGCTGAAAGACCGGTGCGAGGACGGGGCACGAGAAAACCCTCGAAGCGGTTTTCCAACAGGGCCAGCAGTGCCCGATAGTAAATGTCGAGCGCTGCACGCTGGGTATTCATCGCCTCGAGGCGGGAAAGTTGCACGATGCCGATTGCTGCGCGGATCTCATCCATGCGATAGTTGTATCCCAGCATGTCCACATCGTAATGCGGGGTCCGCGCGACGAGGCGCTGTAACACGCTGCGCGTCATGCCGTGGCCACGCATCTGGCGCACGCGCTCAAGCATCTCGGGCTGGCGCATCAGCACCATGCCGCCTTCTGCCGTTGTCATGTTCTTGTTGCCGTAAAAGCTGAACGCACTTCCATCACCATAGGAGCCGACGCCAGCGACGCCGATGGCATGTGCCGCATCCTCGATCAACAGCAGATCATGCCGGGCGGCCAGCTCGCGCCACGCCCTCATTTCGGCCATGTGCCCCGCATAATGCATCAGCATGATTGCGCGGGTGCGTGGGGTGATGCTGGCCTCGGCCTGCTTGATGGACATCA
>NZ_JAQGKQ010000078.1 GCF_028290025.1 Cypionkella sp.
TTTTCTGGTCGCTCTGGGAACGCGCGGAATGTTGGAGGATCTTGGTCACAACGTAACCTCTGTAAATTCTGGCCGCGACGGGCTAAAAGCCTTAGCCGACGATGAGGCGATCGACGTTTTGATTACAGATTACGCTATGCCCAAAATGACCGGTATCGAGTTGGCACGTCAGGCGCGGATCATCCGCCCGAGGCTGCCCATCCTGTTGGCAACAGGCTATGCAGACATGCCGGAGGGCAGCGCCGACTGTATTGACGCCATGCTCGAAAAACCATTTTCTGAGGCGTCTCTCGCGGCGGCTCTGCGTGGACTGGTGCGCTAAGTTACCGCCCGAACCGCACTTCCGCGTATCTTGGCGCTCTGGGGGAACTGACAGGCGAAATTGGTGTTCTGCTTACTGCGCGCAACGGTTCGCATAATGGCAGGAGGCACGACTTGGCACCGAGGGCAATCTGGAAAGGCACATTGCGGATCGGTGAAGTGAACTGCGCCATCGCGCTTTACACCGCGGCCTCGACGGCCGAACGCGTCGCCTTCCATACGATCAATCGCGCCACGGGCAACCGTGTCCGCCGCGAGTTTGTCGATAGCGAGACCGGAAAACCGGTGGCTTCTGACGAACAAGTCAAGGGTTATGAGCTGAGTGCCGGCGATCATGTGATACTAGACCCCAAGGAGATTGCAGCTGCTATTCCTGAAAGCGACAAAGTCCTAAGCGTGTCCGCGTTCGTTAAATCCTCGGATATTGACGATATCTATTTCGACAAACCTTACTATCTCGCCCCAGCAGACCGACCTTCACAAGAAGCTTTTGCTCTTATCCGAGAAGGTCTAGAAAAAAAGGGCGTCGCAGCCATCGCACAAGCGGTTCTGTTTCGTCGAATGCGAAGTGTATTGGTTCGGGCGCATGGGCGAGGGTTGATCGGCACAACGTTGAACTTTGACTACGAGGTGCGCTCGGCGGCTGAGGCTTTCAGGGATATACCGGATACCCCAATTGAAGGCGAAATGCTGGACTTGGCCAAACATATCATTGAGACAAAGCGCGGCGAATTTGACGTTTCATCTTTTGATGATCGCTACGAGTTAGCCCTCGCGGATCTCGTAAAATCGAAACTTGAGGGCCGCAAAATATCGCCGCCTCCGAAAGTGAAGCAGGACAAAGTGGTTGATCTGCTCGCTGCATTGCGAGAAAGCGCAAAACTCAGCGAACCAAAGCCAAAATCTGCACGAGGCAAGACCGCGGCACCGAAAAAAACCACGACTCCCAAGCGAAAATCGGCCTGATAATGGCGCTTGAAACCTACCGCCAGAAGCGCAACTTCAACGAGACGTCCGAGCCCAAGGGTCGGCAGTCGCGCAAACGCGGCAGCAGTTTTGTTATCCAGAAACATGACGCCACGCGGCTTCATTACGACTTTCGGTTAGAAATCAACGGCGTTTTCAAAAGCTGGGCGGTGACACGCGGCCCAAGTTTGAACACTGGCGAAAAACGCCTCGCTGTTCACGTCGAGGATCACCCGCTGGAATACGGCGACTTTGAAGGCACCATACCGAAGGGCGAATATGGCGGCGGGACGGTAATCGTCTGGGATCGCGGTGCCTGGATTCCGATCGGTGATGCCGACAAGGGCTACGCCAAGGGCCATATGGAGTTTGAGCTTGTGGGTGAAAAGCTCCAAGGCAGATGGCATCTGGTGCGCATTCAAGGCAAGCCCGGAGAAAAGCGTGAAAATTGGCTGCTTATAAAAGCCGACGATGAATTCGCGCGGCCCGCAGGTGCTGAAGATATACTAGAGGAACGTCCGGAATCCGTAAAAACCGGACGCGATTTGCGCGAGGTTGCCAGTGAAGCACCCGGTTGGTCATCAAAAACTGGTCGCATTCCGAAACGCAAAACAGCAAAACCGAAGGCAGTAGTGATCGAGGAAACCGAAGCCGCTTCGGTTGATCTTACGACACTCAAAGCCGTCAAGAAGCAACGCCTGCCAGAGTTCGTCGAGCCTATGCTGGCGACTCTCGCCCCTGCCGCTCCGGCTGGGGAGCGATGGCTGCATGAGATAAAATTTGATGGATATCGCCTGCAAGCCCGGATCGAGGCTGGTCGGGTAAAACTGTTGACGCGCAGCGGCCTCGACTGGACAGCGAAGTTCGGCAAAGAAGTTATTGCCGCGCTCCGAGATTTGCCCGTTGGAACGGCTATTCTTGACGGCGAGCTGGTGGTCGAAACCGATACCGGTGCGTCAGACTTTTCGGCTTTGCAGGCCGATCTCAGCGAGGGGCGTTCGGATCGTTTTAGCTTCTATGCCTTCGATCTTCTTCATCTAGACGGCTATGACCTGCGCGCCTCTCCACTTATAGAACGCAAAGCCTTGCTAGAACAATTGGTTGCCGAGGCAGGAGCCCACATTCACTACAGCGGCCACTTTGTTGAAAGCGGCGCAATGGTATTGCGTCATGCCTGTAGGTTAAGCTTAGAAGGCATTGTCTCTAAGCTCAGCGACGCGCCCTATCGCAGCGGACGCAACAAGTCTTGGATCAAGTCCAAATGTTCGGCTCGTCAAGAATTTGTTGTCGCGGGCTACGTGCCATCGACAACTTCTCGCAGCGCTATAGGCTCGCTTGTGATGGGTGTGTACGAGGGCGGCGCGCTGCAGCATGTCGGTCGCGTAGGTACCGGATTCACCGCCTCCGTGGCGCAAGACTTATTCAACAAACTAGAACGATTGCGCGAAGCCGCCAGCCCGTTTGCCGAACCCTTAACTGCCGATCAATCGCGGCAAGTGCGCTTTGTTCGGCCAGAACTGGTCGCCGAAGTTGAGTTTCGCGCGTGGACGGCCGACGGCCATTTGCGCCACGCCTCATTTCGGGGTCTGCGAGAAGACAAGCCGGCGGGTGAAATCGTTAGGGAAGCTCCGAAAACCAAAATGAAAACGCCCGCCCTACAGAAACGCACGGTCAAGCTAACGCACGGCGACCGGGTGTATTGGCCTGACTCTGGCGTGACCAAAGAAGGTCTAGCCGATTATTACGCAGAAGTATGGCGCCATATCGCGCCATACATCGTCCATCGCCCTCTCTCGCTGCTGCGCTGTCCTAGTGGCATTACCGGAGAACAGTTTTTCCAAAAGCACGCGTGGAAAGGCATCAATTCGGAAGTCGTGCTGGTGCAAGATCCGAAATCGGCTTCGGAACCGCTAATAACGATTGAAAGTTTGGACGGCCTGATCGGGCTGGTGCAATCGGCCACGCTCGAAATTCACCCTTGGGGCTCAACGATTGCGGACTGGGAGCGCCCGGATATGATCGTGATGGATCTGGACCCCGGCGAAGGCGTCACGTGGGACCAGATTATTGAAGCTGCGCAAGAAGTTCGCCAGCGTTTAAACGACGCGGGACTTGCCGCATTCGTAAAAACTTCCGGGGGCAAGGGCTTGCATGTAGTGGCTCCGTTGAAACCCCATGCGGAATGGCCCGCGATCAAAGATTTTACCAAAGCTTTCGCAGATTCCATGGCAGCCGACGCACCAGATCGTTTCGTCTCGACCATTACCAAATCGAAGCGGCAGGGTAAAATTCTCGTCGATTACCTGCGAAATCAACGCGGCCAAACTGCGGTAGCAGCCTATTCGACCCGCGCTCGCCCGGGCGCTGCGGTTTCCACGCCGCTGACATGGGATGAGCTTGGTCCAGCTATTGGGCCCGCATATTTCACCGTAGAAACGCTGCCCACTCGCCTAACGTCGCTTTCGGCTGATCCATGGGAAGGTTTCAGGGCAGCAGCCGTGCCCCTCAAAATCCGCAAACCTGTGCGCCGCAAATAGCTGACAGCTATTTTTTGCTACCCTTGGCCTCGGCCTCAATGCTGCGCTTCAGCGCATCCATAATATTGACCACATTGCTGGGCTTCTCTGCGGCGGCGACCTTTGCCTTCGCAGGCTTTTTCCTGCCCTTTTTCTTAGCGGCAATGATATCAAGCAGCTTATCCTGAACCGGATCATGTGCCATCTCGGGTGACCACGACTGGGTGCGGTCTTCAATCAGCTTAGTGACCAAATTCATTAACCCCGCGTCCACAGTTTCCTTGCCAATTTGCCCGAAATAATCCACTTCATTGCGGACTTCGTCGCCGTAACGCAGCGTCCAGAGCACAATGCCCCTATCACGGGGTTCCAGCATGACCGCACGTTCGCGGCGGTATAAAACCACACGCGAAATGCCGACCGTGCCCGTCGCAGCCATAGCTTGCCGGATTACCGAAAAGGCTTCCTCGCCAACCTTGTCATTGGGCACAAGATAGTGCGGGGTATCGTACCACAGCCAACCAATGCTTTCTGCGGGCACGAACACATTAATATCAATGGTCCGCGCACTTTCCAGCGCAATGCTCTCAAGCTCGTCGTCCTCCAGCAGAACGTAATCATTTCCGCCGCGGGGGTAACCCTTGACCTCGTCGTCTTCATTGACCGGTTTGCCGCTCACTGCATCAACATAGCGGCTGACGACGCGGTTACCGGTCTTTGCGTTCAGCGTGTGGAAGCGCACCTTTTCATTCTCGCTGGTCGCGGGCAGCATCGCAACGGGGCACGTGACCAGCGAAAGCTTCAGATAGCCCTTCCAAAATGAGCGCGGCGCCATAACGTCTCCCCCTACCGCTAATGCGCGGCGCTTAGTTAACCTGCCGTTTGCGGTTCAGTCTCGACAATCAAAGCGGAGGCGCAGAAAATGCCGGCATCTCGCCGCCATTTCGTAGAAACTTATCTGCACAGTCCAGCGCTTCGCGAATGGTCACGTCCATATCCAGATATCTATATGTGCCCAATCGGCCGACAAACGTCACGCCCGCCTCAGCTTGCGCCCTGTCCACATATTCTCGCAGCAAGGCGCGCTCTTCGACCTGCCGGATCGGATAGTACGGGATATCGCCCGGACCACACGCGCGGCTATACTCGCGGTATAGCACAGACCCTTCGTGCTCTTCCCACGGCGCGAAATGCTTGTGCTCGGTTATGCGCGTAAACGGCACATGCGCCTCGCCATAATTCATCACCGCGCATCCCTGCCAGTCACCGTTATGGGTAAAGCGTTCAAAATCGAGCGTACGATAACCCAGACGACCGAGGTCGTAACCAAACCAGCCGTCAATTGGACCAGAGTAAAACACGTGATCAACGTCGTTAACATCTGTCCGGTCAAAACAAGTATTCAGCTCCACATGGATGTTTTCGTGGTCAAGGATGCGCTCGACAATCTCAGTGTAGCCGTTTTCTGGCATGCCCTGAAATTTGTGAAAAAAGTAATTATCGTCATAATTGAAACGTATTGGAAGGCGCTTCAAAATGCTTGCAGGTAGTGCTTGCGGCGAACAGCCCCACTGTTTTTGAGTATATCCTTTGAAAAACGCCTCATACAAATCTGGCCCGACAAACCGAAGTGCCTGCTCTTCAAAAGTTTGCGGATTAGTTATTGAGGTATCCGCCTGAGCCTCAAGAAAAGCCTTAGCTTCGGTCGGGCGCATCGTCTTGCCATAAAACTGGTTGATGGTGTGAAGATTTACAGGCAACGAGTAGACGGCATCGCCAGAGGTGATCTTTACCCTGTTCAAATAGGGTCGGAAATTGCCGAATTTATTGACATAATTCCAAACCTCGGCGTCATCGGTATGAAAAATATGCGGGCCGTAAACATGGACCATCACACCCGTCTCAGGGTCACGCTGCGTATAGCAATTGCCAGCCACATGCGAGCGTTGCTCGACAATGTGCACCGTCATTCCTTGCTCGGCCAAGCGGCGGCCAATCACCGCACCTGACAGCCCAGCCCCCACGATCATGATCGTATCCGACACTTCATTCTCCGATTTGCGAAACACCTACGATGTTAATTTTTGAGGCAGATGCGCAAAATCCATGCCTCGCTCAGCAGGAGAAACGACTTTCGAGGATATTAGTTCCCCGGCGATTTGCGGGAGCATTGCGGGAACCTTCTGCGCGTCCCGGTGTTGAAACGGACCAGTCCGGCAGACTGCCAATGCTGGAATTCCACTTGCTTACGAGAGAAAACATGCGTTCCGCCGTCGTAGCGATCCCAGATTTCTGTGCCCACATGCTGCCCGAGCCAAGCAGCTGGGGCACCTTGGGCGTAAAAGAACGTATACTCAAAGCCTGCGCTTCCAGAAATAAGATCTTTAACTCCATTTATGCACTGGCTCTGCGCATCCCTTTGCAAATCAATCGTTGCTTCGAGAATTTTCTGGCGGCGTCCGAATGGCAATTGCAGCGCATTGCAGCGCGTCACCCAGACGCGCTCTGCGAAACAATGCCGAACGAACCAAGGTTTGCATCGGATCAAGCGTTTTTTCCGACGGGTGCTGCAAAAGCCTATTATGTGGTGCATGTCGCTGACACCCTTCCCTTTAAGCGTCACGACATTCTGTTGGACGCTTTGGCAAAGCTGCCCCGGCGACGTGCCCTGCGCGTTGTAGGTTCTGGTCACCTTACCGAAAACCTCAAAGCAGAGGTAGAACGCAGCGGCTTGTCCGCCGATTTGGTCTTCAATAGCACGGAAGCTACGATTAATGATCTGATCAACCGCGCGCGAATTAGCGTCGCGTGCAATGTCGAAGATAGCGCCCCGGCGACATTGGCGAAATACACGATGGCCGGTCTTCCGGTGTCGGCTAATGCTGCCTTGGTTTGCGGCAGGCAGCACATTCGGCCAACCGGCTTGACTGCAACCGATGCCGATTTCGACTCACCGATGGGTCGTTTGATCGACACCGCACATAATTACTCCCCCCGCCCCGTAGTTCAGCGCCTCTGGACATGGCCGCATTCGGTAAAACGTTTGGGTGCCCTGATAGAGAGCGCGCGGCAAAGCAAAAAGAAAGTAAGCGCATGAACGTTCAGACCTCCTATTCCGTTGCTCGGACCCCTGTCGACACCCCAGCCCCGCTGATTTGTTTCTCGCACTTGCGTTGGGATTTTGTCATTCAGCGCCCTCAGCATCTTATGCGTCGCTTCGCCAAAACTCGGCCCGTGTGGTTTTGGGAAGAAATGATTCCGACTGATCATAGTCTTCCTTATCTGGAATTTCACGCCTTCCAAGGCACCAGTGTTCAAGCGATCCGCCCACGTGTGCCCCACCATTTTTCGCCTGCCGAGGTTGATCGCGCGTTGGCGGGTCTGCTGGATCAGTTGCTCATCATCACCGGAGCCCGGCTGCCCGTTCTATGGTTCTACACGCCGCAGATGTGGTCGTTTGCCCGCCACGTTGCTGCTTCCGCAGTCGTCTATGATTGCATGGATGAGTTATCCTCGTTCCGCTTCGCGCCGGCGGACCTGCGCGCCAACGAAAGGGCGCTAATGGCTGCAGCTGACGTAGTGTTCACTGGTGGTTACAGCTTGTATGAGGCCAAGCGCGACCAACACCACAACATTCATCCCTTCCCTTCCAGCGTTGATGCTGCGCATTTTGCTGCTGCGCGAAAAGCCGTAGCCGACCCTGCCGATCAGGCTCCGATTTCCGGCCCCCGGCTTGGATACTATGGCGTGATTGACGAACGACTGGATTTTGATCTGCTCGCTGCCACGGCAAAGGCCCGGCCAGATTGGCAGATTGTGATGGTCGGCCCGGTTTCCAAAGTTGATCCCGCAACGCTGCCGCAAGCGCCAAATCTTCATTGGCTCGGGCAAAAGTCATATGACCAGCTTCCTGCCTATTTGGCGGGTTGGGACGTGGCGTTGATGCCTTTCGCAATAAACGAAGCAACGCGTCACATCAGCCCTACCAAAACGTTGGAATACCTAGCAAGCGGTCGTCAAGTCGTCTCAACTCCTGTACGTGACGTGGTGCGCCATTACTCAGACGTACAGGCCCTGCGTATCGCCGAAGACGCGGCCGGCTTCATCGCAGCGTGCGACTATCTGTTGGCTCAGCGAGACGCCCATGCAAAATGGCTGCCACAAGTCGATCGCCTCCTCACCAGCTATAGCTGGGATGCGACTTTCCGCAAAATGGACGATCTGATCACCGAAGCTGTTGCCGAGCGTTCGCTTCCCCAAGCCACATTCGACCGGGTCGATGCCTAAACAGATGCGAGCGTTCAAAGTCTTTTCACGGATTGACGGCGGCACCGTCCCATCTCTGATGGGGCGGGAGGTGTTTGGTGCAAAGAAGGCGGTTGGCATCGCAGTGGCAGCGCCGCCATCACCAGTGCGGCGCAAGCCGGGGCGACCGATCCCGCATTTAAACTCTGGCGGCGACTGTCGACGAGGCAAGTTTCACTGCAGGCGGGCGCAAGACGCTGCCGTGGTGTGCAAGCATAGGATCGCCCATGTTGTGCCATAAGGTGACGCCGCTGCGCCTCCTGCGTCATCCACAGTACAATCACCTAAGTTTTTTCAGAGCGTACCGGAGCATTCATGATGGACGGTGACCGTTCCCTTACCCCACGAGAACAGGAAGAAGCGGCTGCAGTCGCAAGGCTGGCATCTGGGCGAATCCCTCAGCCTCATCCAGACGCAGCCAAAATGCGCATCCTATGGATATTTGCTTCATTGGGAGCGGGAGGCGAAGAAACCGAGGTGCGTCTGCTGGCCAAAAGCCTAGATCCGGCCAAATACCTTGTTGAGGTTATTCAGTGCTTTCAAAAGGATAGCGCGCCTGATCTAAGCCATGACAAATTGCGCGCCTTGGGCGTCCACGTCGACACAACGGCGTTTAGCCTTGGTTTTGAAGATACCGTCGCCTATCTGCGCCGCCGCGTCATCGGCGCGGACATTGTAATTTCCTCGCAAGACGTCGCCGATATCTACCCCGCGTTTGAGGGACTTGCCGTACACCCGCCGCTGATTGAACGCGGTGAGCACGTGGCAGAAGCACTGGCAGGCCCCAAGCATTTCACAACGCGCTATGTTGGAACCTGCGACAGTATCCGAGCCGCGGCGGCTGGCCGAATGTCTGTTCGACCGCATCACGCGCTGGAAATTCCGTCTATGGTGGATCTGAGCGAGTTCGATTCTGCGATGCGTCTGCCAGTGCGACGCAGTCTTGGCATAGCGGCAGACCAAATACTGATTGGCTGGGTCGTGCGGCTAGACCGCAAAAAGCGCCTTGAAGATTTCATACGTGCAGCGGCGGAAATTGCTCGCACCGAACCGCGTGCACGTTTTGTAGTTGTTGGCGGCCCGGACGCCTCCATGCCGGAGTACGAGGCTGAGTTGCATGCGCTCGCAAGAACTTTGGGGTTGGACGCCTGCCTGACCTTTACCGGGGACCGCGCCGATGTGCCCGCGCTTTTGTCAGCAATGGACGTGTTCTGCTGGCTTTCTAATGACGAAGCTATGCCGCGTGTGATCCTAGAGGCAGGGGCAGCGAGCCTTGCCGTAATAGCCACCCGCAACGATGGCACCTTGCAACAGAATGGCGATGACGAAACCGGCATCGTTGTGCCCTGTCAGGATCCGTCGGCCGTCGCCGCTGCCATCCGTCGCCTTATCGCCGATCCAGACTTGCGGCTCCGGCTCGGCATCGGTTTGCGCGAGCACATTCGCGCGAACTTTTCTGTGGAGGTCGTCGTGCCGCAATGGCGGCGCCTTTTCTCACAGGTTTTGGCTGAACGCGCGCCTGCTCCCACCGACTCGATTTTCAATAGCTTTGTGCTCGGCGGTTGGGAGAGTTCTACTCATCGACTGCGCAACGGCACCCGCCTTGACGTGTTGGCTTCAACCGCACATGACGCACATGCCGAGGCTGATTATCTTCAACTCGCGGGGCTTGGCATCCGGGCCTGCCGGGATGCTTTGCGCTGGCATCTGATCGAGCCGACGCCGAACAGCTACGACTTTAACTCTTTCACACCGATGCTGGATGCGGCGACGCGCACCGGAACCCAAGTAATTTGGGATTTGATGCATTACGGATGGCCGGATGGGCTGGACATCTGGTCCGCCGGTTTTGTCAACCGCTTTGCGGCTTTCGCTCGGGCCTGCGCCCTTCATCACCGCGAGCGCAGCGATGCCGTGCCGTTCTGGTGCCCGGTCAACGAAATCAGCTTTTTTTCGTGGGCGGGTGGAGATGCGCGTTACCTTAATCCCTTCGCGGCGGGCCGCGGCTACGAGCTGAAAGTCCAACTTGCCCGTGCGGCGATCGCAGCGACTAGCGAACTTCGCGACGTCGATCCGCGCGCCCGTTTCGTCCATGCCGAACCGCTGATCGCCGTTCACCACAGCCCCCACACCGGACGCCCACGGTGGGAGGCCGACGGCTGGCACGACGCGCAATTCCAAGCCTTTGACCTGATTTCAGGACGCACTTGGCCGCAAATCGGGGGCGATCCGAGCTTTCTCGACATTGTGGGGGTGAACTATTACTTCAACAACCAGTGGATACACGCTGGCCCTCCCATCGACGTTGACGACAAATCTTATGCACCGCTGTCCGATCTGCTGTTTCAGGTAGCCGCCCGCTATAATCGGCCAATTCTGATTGCCGAAACCGGGATAGAGGGCGACCGCCGTGCCGCGTGGTTCAACTATATCGCTGACGAAACTGCACGCGCCCGGCTGCGCGGGGTCCAAGTCGAAGGCATCTGCCTTTATCCGATCGCCAACCATCTCGGCTGGGACGACGCTAGACTATGCCACAATGGCCTGCTCGGCCATGAGGTGATCAACGGTCACAGAACTGTTCACACGCCACTTGCTGACGCGGTCAGCCGTTTTTCTCTGCCAGCGGGGCTGGTTAAACGAAGTGCATAACTTCGGTCCGCTGATTTTTGTTACAATTCTCCTGTTGGCTGTGCCCGTCGGTGCAACTACAATGTCGTTGCAAATGCGAGGAGCATCGACGTGGCCAAATCCAAAGAAAAAGAAAAGAAAAGCAGTCAGCTGGTTCTTCGCATTGAGAAGCAGGAGAAAGACCGCTTCATTGCGGCTTGCGAGGCAATAGACAGCTCGGCGGGTCGAGAAATCCGTCGCTTCATGCGCGAGTTTGTGGCGGCCCAGTCTGCGGCTCAACCAGATATTAAATCGCCAGAGGCCGCCGTAGCGCCGGCAGAGCCCGAAGTTGCCGCGACAGCAGAGACTGCCGCAGCTCCAGCCCATCAGCCTGAAACTGCAGAGGCTGCAGCGGCTGCAAAACCAAAACCTGCCAAGAAAACCAAAAAATAAATCACGCGTCTCAGTCAGGCTATCGCAAAACATTAACAGCGGCCATCCGACCGACGGCCAAGCCAATAGCACCAACTAAAAACCCCGGACACTCAGTCCGGGGTTTTCCATTTTCACATACTCGGTTCACTCATTAAAATCCAAACACTCGCAGCTTACTTGACCGCGCCAATCGACCAGAACAGCGTCTCGCCCGAGCTATCGTCAACCCCGTCATTGTCGGTAACCACCCAGCCGATACCGCCTGCGTCAATCGCAAAGCCTTCGACCTTATCCATCGCATAGCCGTGCAGCGCGCCAAGGTCGGGCAGCAGATCATGCACCAACTCTTTCGTCACCACCGGCAACGCACCACCCAATTCAGCAGCTTTCAGATCAGCCAGCGCCACTTTGTACAGCTTCTTCGTCACCGCAGCCGAGGCAATCTGGTTATCCCGCTCAACGATATAAGCGAAATCGCCGTTGATGGTGATCTCCGAAAGCCCCATCCAAGCACCCTCAGCAGGCGCATCCAGCGGGTAACGCACCGCACCCCAAGTCTTTTCCTTGGTGTCATAAGCCAGCAGCTTGACCATGCCTTTCGGGTCATCCTGCCACTCGCGCTGGATCGCCAGCCACAAAGTATCGGCAGAAACCGCAACACCTTCAAAGCCATAGCGGATCTCATTGTCGAGCAAAGCCTCTGGCAGAGCGATCTGCTCAATGATCTTGCCTTCCGCATCCACATGATAAATCGCATGGGGCACCAGCTTGTCGGAGCGGCCTTCACTCGCCAGCCAGAAGCCACCCTCGCCATCGACCGCAATGCCCTCGATATCCAGCAACTGCGCCGCATCGCCACCACGGGTCACTTCGATCGCCGAGACGATCTTCGCCGGGGTTTGCGTCGCATCAATGGTGTAAATCCGTGGCATCGCGCCATAAACGCTGTCCGAAACCGCATACAACTTGCCCGCTTCGGTCGGATCAGCCGCTAGACCCGAAAGCGCACCCCAGCCGATCAGCGGATCGCTACCAGCACTGGTCAGCATCGGATAAGCCGCCACACCTTCGGCCAATTCATAGACCATCACATGCGCCGGGGCCAAACCATCCTCGCGCAGATCGACCTCGTTTGCGGTGGCAAACAGGTTGCGCTGCGGGATAGACACTAGACCTTCAGGGCTGATCCCCGATGGCAACAACTGTTTCAGCACCGGGTTGGCAACGTCGGTCAGATCATAGACGCCAACAACCGAGGCGCGTTCAGACGCGACAAACAGCATCCGCTTGTCGCCATAGGTAGCGACTTCCACCGACTCAAGCTCCACGTCCTTTTTGTTGCGCTGATCGGGGTAGTGCCCAATCGCCGCAATCGCCCGCTCAAGGCTGGCACCGGATTCGTAAACCACTGTGCCGTCTTTCTTCCAGATGGTGAAAGACCGTGAACCGCCGTCCAGATCACCCTCATTCGCGGTGACGAAATGCTCGCCGTCGATCCATTTCACCGCGTCAGGCTCGCGCAGCACGCCTTCTTTCGACGAGGTAAAGTCCAGCTTGCCGTCTTTTTTGGTGTCGATGCCTTCCAGATCGACAGTGCCAGCCGAGAAATGCGTGGCAACCTTACCATCAGCACCAATCACCACAATCTCGTTGTTTTCCTGCAAAGTAACAACGATTTCGCCCGCTTCGTTGATTGAGACAAACTCGGGCTCCGGGTCGTCACCCGCGATAGCAGCCAACCCAACCATGTCGATCTTCTGCAACCCAGCGCAATCAACCGCGCCATCTTTCAGCGGCAGCTTAACCATGAACCCCGCAGGCATCTGCGGCATAGCGCCTTCATTAACTTCTTCGTCACGCTCATTCTCAATCGCGATGGCAAGGAAGCTGCCATCCTTGGCCTTCGCCACCGAATCCGGCTGGCCGCCCAAATCACACTCCGCGACAACCTTGCCCGTGGCGATATCCAACGTCACCAGCTTGCCCGACGGATTGGCCTTGCTCTCGCTGGTGTTCACGCCCGCGAAAGCCAAATCGCCGATCACCACCGTGGTCGTAGGCTCGCCACCAACATCAACATTGCCCAACGGCTTCGGAGCCTTGGCGTCGGTGATATCGACAAACCCGATCACGCCCAAGGGGCTGTCCGAATAAACCAGCGTATTACCGTCTTCGGTAACGGTAATAATCTCGGCGCTGGACGCACGCGCACGATCTTCACCTTCGGCCATATTGTCAGGGGTGGCGAACGAGGCGATGCGGTTGAAAACCATCTCGGCGCTCGCTGGCATGGCAGAAGCCAAAGCAAGGGTCGAGGTTAAGCAAAGGCGGCGAAGCGTCATATGTGCAGTCCCGTAATGTTATGATGCCGCAGGGACTAGGCGGCGCGCATGACGCTCAGACGACACTCATATGACACTTTTGTTGCCGCTAACCGATTAAGCGAAATCCCGCACGATAAGTTTGGGTACCGCCGACCCTCCTCGCGTTTCACCCAACCGTTACGCTCGCGATACACCCGCGTCACGAATCTGCCCTATCAGCCGCTCAACAAGTTTAGGGGCGGCGATGCTGAAGATCGAAAACGTCACGCGAATGTTCGGCAACAAAGCTGCAGTGGACAATGCCAGCTTTGAGATTAAGGGCTCGGCCTTTGTCGGCATTATTGGCCGTTCGGGCGCTGGTAAATCCACCCTGCTGCGCATGATGAACCGCCTGACCGACACCACCTCGGGCCAGATCGTGTTCGAGGGCCGCAATGTCCTGACCCTGCAAGGCTCCGAGAAACGCAAATGGCAAGGCCAATGCGCGATGATCTTCCAACAGTTCAACCTCGTACCCCGCATGGACGTAGCCTCCAACGTGTTGCACGGCCTGCTGAACCAACGCTCCACCCTCGCCACCATGCTCAATCTGTGGTCCGACGCCGACATAACCCGCGCCTTACAAATCCTCGACCGCCTTGGCATTGCCGAGCAAGCCCCCAAACGCGCCGAAGCCCTGTCAGGTGGCCAGCAACAGCGCGTCGCCATCGCCCGCGCCCTGATGCAAGACCCCAAGGTGATCCTCGCCGACGAGCCCATCGCCAGCCTCGATCCGATGAACGCGCAAGTGGTGATGGACACCCTGCGCCGCATCCACGACGAAGACGGCCGCATGGTGATCGCCAACCTCCACACCCTCGACACCGCCCGCCGCTACTGTGACCGCGTGATCGGCATGCGTGATGGCCGCGTGGTGTTCGACGGCACCCCCGCCCAACTCACCACCAGCGTTGCCCGCGATATCTACGGCGCTGACGCCAGTTTCAACGAATCCGCCACATCCACCTCCATCACCAGCCCGCATGACGACGCCTATGCCGAGTCGATGCTCGCCTAATCGCGCCTTTACCCAAAGCCCCAACGGGCCCAATCTGGAGACGACCATGAAAAAGCTGCTCGCCGTTCTGGCTGCCACCACCTGCATCACCGCCGCCCATGCGCAGGATATGAAAGAATTCAACATCGGCATCATCGGCGGCGAAAACGCCCAAGACCGCATGACCTCGAACGAATGCTACCGCGCCGCGATTGAGAAAGAGCTGGGTGTTCCGGTCAAACTGTTCACTCCGGCGGATTACGACGGTGTTATCCAAGGATTACTGGGCGGCACCCTCGACATGGCATGGCTCGGCGCGTCCGCCTATGCCAAGATCTACCTGACCGACCCCAAAGCCGTCACGGTTGAACTTACCAAGCAAAACCTCGACGACTCGACGGGCTACTACTCCATCGCCTTCGCCCGCGCTGACTCGGGCATCAAAACGGTTGAGGACGCCAAAGGCAAAAAATTCGCCTTCGGTGAGCCGAACTCGACCTCGGGCTACCTCGTCCCTGCGGCTGAGATGATCGCAGCCTACGGCCCGCTCGACAAATTCTTCAGCGAAGTGAAATTCTCCGGCGGACATGAGCAAACCATCGTCGGCGTCGCGAATGGCGATTTCGACGCAGGCGTGTCTTGGGCGGACGGTATCGGCAACTGGGAAGACGGCTATAACTCCGGCGCTTTCCGCAAAGCCGCTGATGCTGGCTTGGTTGACATGAACAACCTCGTGGAAATCTGGCGCTCCAAACTGATCCCGGAAGGCCCAATGGTTGTGCGCGCAGCACTTCCAGATGATGTGAAGGCTAAGGTCACCAAACTCACCGCCGATCTGTGGGAAACCGACAAGGCTTGCGCTTACGGCGTGGCTTCCGGCGATGCGAAAGACTTCGTCCCCGCCACCCACGACATGTATCTCGGTATTGTAGAAGCCCGCAAACTTTCGGGCGAATAATTTCAGAACCAGTCGCCGGGTCCGCGCAAGCGGGCCCGGTTTTTCCTATATCAAGGCGGCGCATCATGGTTGATATCACCTTCGGCCCCCCTCCCGGCCCGCGCCCCGACCTTAATAATCCCACCGAAGCCTATATTCACCAAACTCGCCGCAAACGGCTTTACGGCTTTATACTGCTGCTGTTTTTCGTAGCCCTGATGGCCTCCGGCTTTCATACCGCCCAAGATCGCAACGCCGGGGATTTCCTGTCTGGCCTGCATCAACTCGGTGATTTCCCGGCCGAAGTGCTATCCGAGGCTTGGACAAACCGCGCCAACCTCCCCGCTTTGCTGCTGCACTACCTACCCTCGCTGCTGGAAACCCTCAATATTGCCGGGGCTGCCACATTGCTCGGCGGCCTGCTCGGCGGTTTCCTCGCCCTCGGCTCCACCCGCCACCTCGCGCGATTTCCTACACTGACGCCGCTGTTCCGCCGCATCGCCGATATCATGCGCGCCATCCCCGAAATCGTCATCGCGCTGATGCTGATCTTCATCTTGGGTGGCGGCCCGATCCCCGCCGTTCTAGCCATCGCCTTCCACACCGCAGGCGCGCTCGGCAAGTTGTTCTCGGAATCCGCCGAAAACGCTGATCTCAAACCACTCGAAGGGCTCGCCTCTACCGGAGCGAGCTGGGGCCAGCAAATCTGGCTCGGCATCATCCCGCAAGTAGCCCCCAACTGGCTCGGCTACGCCCTGCTGCGCTTTGAAATAAATGTCCGCGCCAGCGCCATCTTGGGCTTCGTAGGCTCGGGCGGCATTGGCTACGACCTCAAACTCGCGATGCAGTGGGGCGGCGGCAAATATGATCAGGTCGTCGCAATTTTCGCCCTTCTGTTCTTTGCCATCATGGCCATCGACCAGCTTTCCAGCATGGCGCGCAATCGTCTGGTAAAGGTGCACTGATATGACCGACGCCACATATCTGGCGGTTCAACGCCAGTTCAAATCTCGCCGCCTCACTGCCTTCGCGGTGCCGCTGCTGATCATCCTGTATCTAACCTACCTGTTCGTCAGCTTTGACATTCCCGGCCTCGCGGCCCGTGCCCGACTGGACAATGCTGGCATCATGCTTGCCGATTTTTGGAGCCATAAGACCCATGTCACCCGCAACAACGCCACTGGCAATCTGACCGTAGCGATAGAAGGCGAGTCCAAAGGCACCTACGCCCCGAGCCAATACCCCGATTGGGTGCAAACCAACGGTGCAACCACCACGATTGATCTTGGTAGTGGCAACCTGATCACCTACGACGCCAAAGGCGCGCGCTACATTGTCCCCGGCTACGGCACCATCGACATTAAACCCCAAGGCGAAAAGCTGGTCCTCACTGCGCCGCAACCGATCCCCACTTGGATCAATGTCGCCGACACCCGCATTTCGGTCACCACCCCAGCAGGCCGCTTCGCCTACTCACGCTCCAAGGTGGAGACCTTCAAATACGAGCCGGGGTGGGAGCTGTTCTTCTTCACCCTCGACAGCCCATTCTACGGCAAAAGCTACGGCCAGTTGACGGCGATGCTGATGGCCGATCGGATTGACCCCGCCCGCAGCAATTTGGGCCTGATGGCGTCAGAGTTCTGGAACAACAAAATGTGGCATCACTCGGTTGTCGCATGGGCGCTGTTTGAAACCGTGCTGATGGCGTTCCTCGGCACAATGGGCGCGGCCCTGATCGCGCTACCCTTGGCATTTCTCGCCGCCAGCAACTTCGCTCCCTTCCGCGCCATTCGCTTCACCTTCCGCCGCCTGTTCGATTTCCTACGCGGCGTAGACGGCCTGATCTGGACCATCATCCTCGCCCGCGCGTTCGGCCCCGGCCCAATGACCGGAGCCTTGGCGATCCTGCTGACCGACACTGGCACTTTCGGCAAAACCTTCTCGGAAACGCTGGAAAACATCGACGAGAAACAGGTCGAAGGCATCCGGTCCACCGGAGCAGGCGCTTTGCAACGTGCCCGCTTCGGAGTGTTTCCGCAAATCGCCCCAGTGTTGCTCAGCCAGATCCTGTATTATCTCGAATCCAACACCCGCAGCGCCACGGTGATCGGTGCCATCGTCGGCGGCGGCATCGGCCTGCTTCTAACCCAAGCCATCATCACCCAAAAAGATTGGGAGGAAGTGGCCTATTACATGATCCTGATCGTGCTGATGGTGATGGCAATGGACACGATTTCCGGCTGGATCAGGCGGCGGTTTATTGGACGCTAATCGCGACGAATGCGCATCTGACGAGACTGCGGTCCTGCGGATGGCCCAACTGCGACGTTTGGCTTCGCACGTAACGGTATCCACCATCGCGCACTCCCCCGTGCTTAAATTGCGCATATCGCGGCCGACCGTGCGCGCAGGCAGTCGCAGGTTAACCAAGCAGAATGATGCTTTCGGCGCGACCACGCATAGCAATCAGCAAATTCGTTCAGTTGTTCTCGCTCATAAGATGCGTCAATCGTTTCATCCCAGGTCGGCATCAGCCCTGGTAGGTCAAACGGTCCGGTTTGCGCCTATCAGAACAGCTTCGAGGCGGTCGGGTGTGGCAGGCCAAGTATTTCGCGCGCTTGCTTCCAGTTGGCGACCGGGCGTTCATATCGTTCGCACAAGGCCACGGCGCGCTTGACCAAGGCAGCGTTGGACGGGGCGAGGCTGTCGCGATCCAGACGGACGTTATCGTCCAGACCTGTCCGGGTGTGGCCGCCTTTCTTGATAGCCCAGTCGTTGATCAGAAATTGTGCCCGACCAATGCCTGCGGCACACCATAGTGCGTCGGGCGAAAGTCGCTTCAATGTCTGGATATAGAAATCGAAAATCTGTTCATCTGCTGGCATAGCATTCCTCACCCCCATCACAAACTGCACATAGAGTGGCCCCTGCAACCGCCCGTCGCGCTGCATGGTCGCGGCCTGCACGATATGGCTTAGATCGAACGCCTCAATCTCGGGCTTAACACCGTATTTCAGCATTTCTGAGGCGAGCCAATCCACCAGATCGGGCGGGTTTTCATATACACGGGTGGGAAAATTGTTCGATCCCACAGACAGCGAGGCCATGTCGGGCCGCAGGGGCAGCATACCGCCCCTTGCTTGACCCGCCCCGCTACGGCCGCCGGTCGAAAGCTGAACAATCATGCCGGGGCAATGGGTTTCCAAGCCTTCCTTCAGGCGCGCAAACCGCTCTGGGTCCGACGTCGGCTTACCGTCATCGTCGCGCACATGGCAATGCGCTATGCTCGCGCCCGCCTCGAAAGCCTCTTGAGTGCTTTCAATTTGCTCCGCGATTGATATTGGCACCGCCGGATTGTTGGCCTTTGTCGGAAGCGATCCGGTGATCGCCACGCATATGATGCAGGGGGTCGCCATGAATTCAACTCAACTTTTCAATGACTTGGTGACTAGCGATGCGCGTATAGGCGGCTGCAATCAGGGGTGCGCACATGTTACTTCTCCGTTGGTCAAAAGCCGGAAGCTGCATTGAGGGCTGCGATCATCAGGGCGGAGTTTTCTGGTTTGGCCTGCAACCGATCGGCTTCGATATCGAGTGCTATTTCGACGACGCGCCGGTTCATCGGGTCATCGCGGCCGTGACATTGCAGGACATCGACCACCAGCCCGTTCACATCGGCAATCTCTGCGCGGCGGCCTTTGCGCCAGTCTTGCAGCGAGCAGGTCAGCGTATCTTCACGGGAAAAGGTCTCCAAAACCTTCTCAAAAATCTGATCGACATAGCGTTCCGGATCATTGCTCATCACCGGCGGCATCCCGATGATCGGCATGATGGTGGCACCATCAGCGAGGGCTGCCTGCATCGCCTCATACCCTGCGGTGCGCATCACATCCAGCATACCCGGCGCGCGGGCGGCGTCGTTCAGGGCGGTGTTGATGATGGCAGAGGGGATCAGTTCCGCGGCGTTGACCACCAGCTTCATCCATTTAGCGGAGTGTATGTCAGCCGTCACCTCAACCGTGCCGGAATGGCGCAGAAGCTCGGCTACAGTTTCAACGCGGTGCTGTTGGGCAGGGTCCAGCGCACCCATGGCGAACCAGCTTTCGTCATGGTCGTTCTGGCGGTTGGTAATGCCCGGGGTCCACATGTTTGAGGCAATTTCGATCACCGCGCCGATGGTGCGGTGGAGTCCGACGATGGCGGCGATATCATCATGCGTCATGCCGTTTTGCAGGCCGATGATGAAGCCATCGGAGGCGAGCACGGGGTTAATCAGCTCGCAAGCCCAGCGGGTGTCGTAGGCTTTTACCACGAGGAACACGAGGTCGAACGGCTGCTTGACCTCTGCCACCTCACACAAATGCAGAGCTGGCACCATCGCGTGAATTTGCCGGGTCGGCAGGTTGACGGTAATGCCGTTGGCGCGAATGGCTTCGACATGGGCGGGCCACTGGTCGATGAAGGTGACGTCTAATCCGGCCAAGGCAAAATCGGTGGCAATCGAAGCGCCTTGCGCTCCGGTTCCCAGAAAAGCGATGCGGGGGGATTTATGAAGCATTGTCGCCGCTCAGGCCGGGTTCAGGACAAAGGTGAAATTCGAACGCCACTCGGTCGCTTGCCCCTTTAGCCGTTCGAAGGGGGCGATGAGCGAGGCTTTCACGCCAAAAACCGCATCCGAGGTCAGGTAATCATCGCCGCCCACGAAGGTATGGGTGACAAGGCGCTGAAATCCGGCGGCGGTGATCAGGTAGTGCATATGGGCCGGGCGAAAAGGATTGCGGCCCAGATGGGCGAGCATCTGGCCCACCGGGCCATCATCAGGAATGGGATAGCTGACCGGTTTTATCCCGACGAAGGCATAGCGCCCGTCCGCCCCGGTCACAAAAACACCGCGGTTGTTGCCCGGTGGCTGGATGCCGGGCTGTTGCACATCGTAAAAGCCGTCGGCATTGTCGGACCAGACGTCGACCGTGGCCCCTGCGATGGGTTGGCCTGAAAGATCGACGACTTCCCCCTCGAACAGACAGGACTCGCCCTTGCCATCAAGGCAGATATTGTCGCCCATCTGGCGCTTCGGGGCGTTGTCGACGTGGAATGGGCCGAACACGGTATTCTCTGTCGCACCTTCGGGTCTGCGGTTGTTGATCGCATCGACCAGCATGGAAACGCCGAGAACATCGGACAGCAGGATGAACTCTTGCCGCTCTGCCGAGCAAATCTGGCCGGTTTTTGTGAGGAAATTTATGGCAAGATTCCACTCGTCCTCGGTCAGGTGAATATCCTTGGCAAACGCGTGCAGGTGCTTGACGAGAGAAGACATGACCTCTGCCAGCCGTGCGTTGGCGCAGGTGGAATGGCGGGCGTTTACAACTTCGACAGAAGTGGCTTCGCTGAAAGTGCCGTGTGAAATCATGGCAATGGCCTTCTTAGGGTTGGGCGGGATCACCCACAAGGGCGCGGGCCAAGAGGGCGGCCAAAGGCTCAGGCTCCACCGCGCGGGGGTTCCAGTAGGGATTGGCGGTGGCTAGATCGAGGGCGCGCGGCAGGTCGGCTTCGGTCAGGCCAAAGGCGGAAAGCCGGGTGGGCGCTCCGATTTGTTGGGCGAAGGCGGTGAGGCCCTCGTACGCTGTCTTTGTGCCAAAAATAGCGGCGACCGGACGCAGCAGATCAGGCACGGCAGCTTCGGTATAGGCAACGGCATGAGGCAGTATCACGGCATGGGTTTCGGCATGCGGCAGGTTAAAGCCGCCGCCGAGTGCGTGGCAAAGTTTGTGATGCAGCGCCATGCCAACCTGACCCAGAACAGTGCCGCACAGCCATGCACCGTAAAGCGCCTCGCCCCAGTCGTGATCCGTCGGCGCGCCGCTGGTAAGCTTTGGCAGGGCCGAGGCGAGGGCTTTGATGCCTTCTATAGCCATCATGCTCGATATCGGATTGCGGTCGCGCGCATACAAACCCTCTACCGCGTGGGCGATGGCGTTCATCCCGCTGGCGACCAACATGTGTGGCGGCAGAGTCCGCACAAGTGCGACGTCATACAGGATCACGGTGGGCCGCACGCGCGGATCGGTTAGCGTGGTTTTTCGTCCGCCGTCGGTCTGGCCAAGAATCGGCGTCGCCTCGGACCCTGCAAACGAGGTGGGAATGACGATCTGCGGCATACCAGTGCGCAGGGCCAAAGCCTTGGACAAACCAGTTGTCGATCCACCGCCAATCGCCACAAGGCAATCAGCTTGCAGGTCTTGGACAACCACCAGCACACGTTCTGTGACTTCAACCGGCGTGTGCATGGTCGCATCAGCGCAATGACCAGCGCCCAGAGTCCCCAAGGCTGCGAGTAAACCCTTTCCCGCTGCGGACTGTTCGGGCGTCGTCAGCACAAGGGCGCGCTTGCGACCAAGCGCCGTGATCTCTGCCGCCACATGATCTTGCGCGTCGGGGCCAAAGACCACGCGTTGCGGCGCAGAGATGTAGGCGAATTCGGGCTGAAACAGCGAGGCGGTCATGAGGATTCCGGGTATGGACGGGGCGGGGCTTCATTGCGGGTGGCGCGGGTTTTGCATCTCTGACGATTATTGTACCAAAGTGAACGAGGCGGAACGTTTTACGCGGATTGCAGATTTCAGGTGCGAACGACGATCTTCAGGTGTTGGCCTGAGGGGTCAAGCAAAGCCTCAAAGCCTTTGGACACAACATCTGCTGCATCAATCCGGGCGGTAATGACCTTTTCGACCGGAAAGCTGCCCGAGGCGATCAGCCTTGCAATGCGGGGCCAGACCTGCACCGGATAGCACCACGTCGCCTCTACCGTGATATCCTTCAGCGCCCACTGCATCGCGTCAATCGAGGCGCGTTTGATGTGGAGACCAACCTGCACGACCTTGCCTGCGCGGCGCACCGCATCGACACAGGCGTTCAGCGAGGCTTCCATACCCACACATTCCAACGCCACATCAACGCCGACACCTTCTTCGGTAAGATCACGCACGACTTCGAGCAGGTTTTGGGTCATAGGGTCCACCCCGACAGCATACGGGGCTATTTCCGTGACGATACGACGTCGGTTCGGGTTGGGTTCTGAGACGATGATGACCGAAGCCCCAGCCGCCTTTGCCGCGAGAATGGTCAGCGCCCCGATCGGCCCAGCGCCAGACACCAGAACCGTCGATCCCGCAGTCACGCCACCAC
>NZ_JAQGKQ010000081.1 GCF_028290025.1 Cypionkella sp.
TGCGAACGAGAATTGAGGTCGCGTTAGAAAGGCGAATTGCCCCTCAAGCCATACCGCCCAAAATCAGCCGCTCTGCCAGCCGCGCGTAAGCCTGTGCGTGTGGGCTATCGCCGACCGCAATCGGAACCCCCGCATCGCCCGCAAGTCGCACATCTATAGACAGCGGCAATTCACCCAAGAACGGCAGGTCGAGCCGCTTCGCTTCCGCAGCCACGCCGCCGTGGCCGAACAGATGTTCTTCATGGCCGCAATTCGGGCAAATATAGGTGGACATATTCTCAATCAGCCCCAGCACCGGGGTTTTCAGCTTTTGGAACATATCCAGCGCCTTGCGGGCATCCAGCAGCGCCACATCCTGTGGGGTTGAGACCACAATCGCGCCAGTCAAATGCGTGCGCTGGCACAAAGTCAGTTGAATATCGCCCGTCCCCGGCGGCAGGTCGATGATCAGCACGTCCAACTCGCCCCAGGCCACCTGCCCCAGCAACTGCTGCAACGCGCCCATCAGCATCGGGCCGCGCCAGATCACCGCCTCATCTTCCTTCAGCATCAGGCCAATCGACATCATGGTGACGCCATGAGCATGTAAAGGCTCAATAATCTTGCCATCGGGCGAAGCGGGGCGCTTGTTCACCCCCATCATCCGCGGCTGGCTCGGGCCATATATATCGGCATCGAGCAGACCAACCCGCCGCCCCGCTTTGGCCAACGCCACCGCGAGATTAGAGCTGACCGTGGATTTCCCCACGCCACCTTTACCCGAACCAATGGCGATTATGCGGTCCACTCCGGCGATCCGCGCAGGCCCACCCTGATGCGGTGTCGGATGTTGGCCGATCTTCACAGCGCCGGGATTGGCCCCCAGTTGCGGCGGCGCTGCGGTCTGCATTTTGGGCGAAGGACCATGCGCCGTCATCACCGCCTGCACGTCGGTTACCCCCGGCAGCGCCTTGACCGCCATCTCGGCCGCCACTTGCGCCGGACCGAGATCGCGGGCCTCGGCAGGCGTCGGCGCTTCAATAACGAATCGCACCAAACCGCCTTCAACCATCACAGCCCGCACCAAATCGCGCGACACCAGCGTACCACCCGGCACCTGCACCTTTGCCAGAACCGCCAAAACCTCGTCACGCGACACAGCCATTCGTTTTTCCTTTGCCCGCATTTTGTTCTTACGCTACGCAAAGTTGTGCGCTTTGGCGGAAAGGGCAAGCCCTGTTGACCAAACGCTCAAATTTTCAGCGAAGCGCCTGTAAATTATGAACTTTTTAAGACGATAAGCCATGCGTTTGCTGCATGGCAGCATTGAGCAGGTAGGCTATTGTGCAGTCGCAGCATTTACCCCATGTTTGCCCTAACAGCGGAACAGATGGGGTTAGGCATCCGGCCTGAACCAACCGCTCGCAGAACAAAGAATGAGGCTATCATGGCATATGCAAACACAACCCGCGCCGTTCAAGTATCGGCATCCGACCGTATCACGGGCATCTTCGCGTCGATCTCGGCAATGTTGGCACGTCGCCGCATCTATGACCGCACGATCCGCGAATTGCGCCAACTGTCCGACCGTGAGCTTTCCGATCTGGGCATTGCGCGCTCGTTGATTGGTGAGATCGCCCGTGAGGCAGCTTACGGCAAGTAATCCCTGAACCGGGCTTCTACCTCCTCCCAGAGGTTCGGTTTCACGGCGCGGCGGCGCGCTCCTCCTCCCTAGCGCCGTCGCCTTTTTATTGTCTTCGATGAGCCTCTGCTTTATGGCTCTCGGAACCGCCGCGATCTGTTCTCCTCCCTCAGATCGTGGCACCCTATTCGAGCGGCCAAACCTCCTCCCTTGGCCAATCGATCCGGCGGTGATCCCCTCCTCCCTGGGATTGCTGCCACCCTATTCGAGCGGCCAACCTCCTCCCTGGCCGAACGATCAGGCGGTGATCCAACCTCCTCCCTGGATCACCGCCACCCTATTCGAGCGGCCAACCTCCTCCCTGGCCGAGCGATCAGGCGGCGGCCCTTACCTCCTCCCAAGGGTCGCTGCCGCTCCATTATCTTCGACGGGCCTTTGGCTATGGCTCTCGGATAACGGATTTTGGGTTTGGTTAATAACGAACCGAAACCCAGTCATTCGCGGTCTGCCTCTACAGATCGCAGCTTATTCGCGCGGCCCACCTCCTCCCGGGCCGAACGATCAGGCAGCGGCCCTTACCTCCTCCCAAGGGTCGCTGCCGCTTTTATCCACCGGCTCACCTCCTCCCGGGCCGGAGATGACGGCGCGGTGCCTACCTCCTCCCAGGCATTGCGCCATACCACCCACGCGACCAACTCCTCCTTGGTCGCGAAGATCGGCGGCACTCCCTCCTCCTCCCTGGAGTGCCGCCTTCCCTTCCCCGCTGACACCTCGCGCCCTTGCATCCGCCAAAACACCCCGCGATAGTCGCGCGTGGTCAAAACAGGCGGGTCGATGCGGATTCCAATGATTTCAGCGGCACTTGTAGCCGTGCTGGTGGGCTACGGCTCCACCCTCGCGCTGGTGCTTTCAGCCGCCGCAGCCCTCGGCGCAACCCCCGCACAAACCGCCAGTTGGATCTTTGCCATCGCCGCGGCGAAAGCTGTAGGCTCGGCGTTCCTAAGCTTCCGCTACCGCATCCCGGTCGTGCTGGCATGGTCCACCCCGGGGGCCGCCTTGCTTGCAGCCACCACCAACGTCACCCTGCCCGAGGCCGTCGGCGCGTTCCTTGTCGCGGCCGCGCTGATCGCGCTTACCGGAGCGTTCCGCCCGCTTGGCCGCCTGATCGCCCGCATCCCCGATGGCATTGCCGCCGCGATGTTGGCGGGCGTGCTGCTGCCGTTTTGCCTGAAAGCCAGCCTCGCCGCGCAATCTTTGCCCGCGCTGGTGCTGCCGATGATCGCGATGTTCTTGGCTGTGCGACTGAAAAACCCCGCTTTGGCCGTGCTTGCAGCCCTCGCCACCGGGCTGGTGCTGGCCTTCGTGACCGGGGCCGCCCAACTTCCGCCGCTTACCCTGCCGCTGCCTACGCTCATCTTCATCCCGCCCGCCTTCCGCTTGGATGTGCTGCTGGGCATCGGCATACCGCTTTATCTCGTGACGATGGCCTCGCAAAATCTGCCCGGTTTCGCCACCCTGCGCGCCGCCGGATACGAGCCACCGGTCGCCCCCGCGCTGATCACAACCGGCGCGCTTTCTGCAATAGCTGGGCTGTTTGGCGCGCATACCGTCAATATGGCCGCGATTACCGCCTCAATTTGTCTGGCCGAAGACACCCACCCCGACCGCAGTCAACGCTGGAAAACCGGGGTGATCTATGGCGGGTTTTGGATGGTGATCGCCCTGCTAAGCCCGGTTATCTTGCCTATTCTCGCAGCCCTGCCGCCCGCGCTGATGATGGCGCTGGTGGCTTTGGCGCTGCTGGCCCCGTTGATGGGCGCACTAACTGCCGCTTTCACCCCGCCGCACAGCCGATTTGCCGCGACCGTCACGCTCACCACGGCGGCTTCCGGCGTGGCGGCCTTTGGCATTGGCGCCGCGTTCTGGGGATTGCTGGCGGGTCTCGCGGTTTACGCGCTGGAACATTTGAGAACGCCTAGCACTTAACAGCGCAATCGCGAACTCCACCTCCCTTAAAACGGCACGTCATCGACTTGATGCGCGGGCACCACCCAGCGCGCCACGATCATCTTCGATCCGGCATGGTCAAACTCGATGCTTAGTTTGTCGCCCTCGATGCCCATAATCTCACCATAGCCGAACTTGGTGTAAAACACCCGGTCGCCGATGACGTAAGATGAGATCGCCTGCGCATCAATCGTCACATTGCGCGCCTCACGCGGTTGGCTGACGGGGCGCTGCGCAGAGCGGTCCTGCATCCGTTTCCACCCCGGCGAGTTGTAAACATCCGCCTTCACCGCCCGATCTTCCAGCGCCGCACCATATGACGGAGCCGCCGCCCCAAAGCCGCCGCCATACAGACCGGGAGGCGTCAGCACCTCAACATGCTTTTCGGGCAATTCGTCAATGAACCGGCTTGGCAACTGGCTTTGCCACTGGCCATAGACCCGGCGGTTTGAGGCAAAGGAAATCGTGCACAACTCCTCCGCCCGCGTGATGCCGACGTAAGCCAGACGGCGTTCCTCCTCCAAACCCTTCTTACCAGACTCGTCCATTGAACGCTGGCTTGGGAACAGCCCATCCTCCCAACCGGGGAGGAAAACCACCGGAAACTCCAACCCCTTCGCCGCGTGCAGCGTCATAATCGACACCTTCTCGGCGGCTTCCTCGTTGTCGTTCTCCATAATCAGGCTGACGTGTTCGAGAAAACCTTGCAGGCTGTCGAACTGCTCCAGCGCCTTCACAAGTTCCTTTAGGTTCTCCAGCCGCCCCGGCGCTTCGGGCGTTTTATCGTTCTGCCACATAGAGATATAGCCGGACTCCTCCAGAATAACCTCGGCCAGCCTTACATGGGAAAGATCATTCGCGGGCGGCGTGTCGGGCAACATCGGCTCAATCAGCGCATCCTCGGGTGGCGCAAACCGCGCGCCCATCAGGCTTGCGTGCCAGCGATCAACGCCCTCGACAAAGCCGCGCAACTGCCCGGCCCCCTTGCCGCCAATACCACCGCGGGCGACCAGTGACCGCGCGCCATCCAGCAACGGCAGCCCCTGCCCGCGCGCCTCAAGCTGAATATCCTGCTGCGCCTTATCGCCCAGGCCCCGCTTCGGCAGGTTTACCACCCGCTCAAACGCCAGATCATCCTCGGGCGATACCGCCAGCCGGAAATACGCCATCGCATCGCGAATCTCTTGCCGCTCATAAAACCGAGGCCCGCCGATCACCCGATACGGCAACCCAATGGTCAAAAACCGATCCTCAAACGCGCGCATCTGATGCGAGGCGCGCACCAAAATCGCCATGCCATCCAACGAGGTCGCCTTGATGCCGCGCCGCCCGCGCTGCGCCGCCTCAACTTCCTCACCAATCCAGCGGGCTTCTTCCTCGCCATCCCAATGACCGATCAGCCGCACTTTCTGGCCCTGCTCTCCGGCGGTCCACAAAGTCTTGCCCAAGCGGTCGGCGTTGGCGGCGATAATCCCCGAAGCCGCCGCCAGAATATGCGCGGTGGAGCGATAATTCTGCTCCAGCCGAACCACTTTCGCGCCCGGAAAATCCTTTTCAAACCGCAGGATGTTGCCGACTTCTGCACCGCGCCAGCCGTAGATCGACTGATCATCATCGCCGACGCAGCAGATATTCCGATGCCCCTGCGCCAGCAGCCGCAGCCACAGATATTGCGCGACGTTGGTGTCCTGGTATTCGTCAACGAGAATATATTTGAACCAGCGCTGATACTGCGCCAGCACGTCCTGATGCTTCTGGAAAATCACCACGCAATGCAGCAGCAGATCGCCGAAATCGGTGGCATTCAGCGTCAGCAGGCGCTGCTGATACTGCTCATAAAGCTCGGTCCCGCGATTGTTGTAGGCTGAGGCTTCCGAGGTCGGCACCCGATCCGGCGTCATCGCGCGGTTCTTCCAGCTATCAATCATCGAGGCCAACATCCGTGCGGGCCAGCGTTTTTCGTCAATATTTGCCGCAGAAATCAACTGCTTCAACAGCCGCAACTGATCATCGGCATCCAGAATGGTGAAGTTCGACTTCAACCCAACCAGTTCCGCATGACGCCGCAAAATCTTCACCGACAGCGAGTGAAACGTGCCCATCCACGCCATGCCTTCGGCCACATCGCCGAGCAAACGCCCAACCCGCAGCTTCATCTCGCGCGCGGCTTTGTTGGTGAAGGTCACTGACAGAATGTCACGCGGGGTGGCTTTGCCCATGTTCAAAAGATGCACGATGCGCGAGGTCAGTGCCTTGGTTTTCCCGGTGCCAGCCCCCGCGAGCATCAAAACCGGGCCGTCCAAAGCCTCAACCGCCTCACGCTGGGCGGGGTTCAGATCGTCCAAATAGGGTGCAGGCCGCGCGGGCCCACGACCCAGCACGCGCTGTGACAACGGCACCGCCGCCGCAAAAGCATCTTCGTCATCCGTCCAGTTCATGCGCGCCAATCTAGCGGGGATCGCGGCCAAGATAAAGCAGTGTTCCCGCATTGTTCACAAGAAACTTTCGCGCTCCGAACCTCAACTGCGCTTGCAGAACGCCACAACGGAAACAGTGAATTTCTGCGCTGGGATTAACTGAGACCCCATCCGGTGCTGCGAGGCCGTATTTGGGATGCTCCGACCATAAATATCACGCAATTTAACTATATTGATTGACGCCAACCGCCGCCCCGAACAGGCTGATCCGCAACTTAATACGTTTATTGGAGTTTTTGCATTGGTAGCGATTACAGACCCGCTCTTTTCACAGCAATGGCACCTCAAGATGCTGGGAAATATCCAGCGCATTTGGGATGAATATACCGGAGCGGGCGTGCATGTCGGCGTTTTCGACGATGGTTTGCAATACACCCATCCTGATTTGGCAAAGAACTACGACGCGTCGCGGCATTTCAGCTTTGGAGGTGTTGTTTATGACCCCAAGCCGATCAAAGTAACTGGCAACGATCAGGATGAACACGGCACCTCGGTCGCTGGAATCATTGCAGCAGCGCGCAACAGTGTGGGCGGCGTCGGTGTGGCGTATGACGCCAAACTGACCGGCGTGAAGATCCTTGGCGACAACTCGTCACTGCAATCCGGTTACATTATGCATGAGGCCCTGCGTCATGGCGCGGCCTTCGATGTGATGTCGAACAGCTGGGGCTATACGCCCGAGTTTTACCAGTTTCAGAACGCCTCCGATGCGATGTCTACATCATGTAAGATAATCGCTGACTATCAGTATGTTACGGAAACAGGCCGTAACGGGTTAGGAACAATCATCGTCCAAGCCGCAGGCAATGATTTCGGCAACGCGCAGGCGGATGGTCTGAATACTGCTTCGCAACTGATCAGCGTTGCGGCCCTGACGGCGAAAGGCAACGTGCAGGATTATTCCAACTACGGCACGAATATCTGGATTTCGGCGGGTGCGGCGGCGGTGACCACCGATCTGGTGGGCAAAGCGGGCTATAATGATCACAGCAGCACGGCAGGCAATTACGCCACTGATTTCGGCGGCACCTCGGCTGCCACTCCGGTTGTGTCGGGTGTTGTCGCGCTTATGCTCGATGCCAATCCCCTGCTGGGTTGGCGCGACGTGAAAGAGATTTTGGCGAGTTCGGCAAAGATGACCGGTTCCATTGCGGGTGGTCCGACGACGAATGAAAATGGCAAAACTCATTTTCAGGAACTAGATCGTAAGATAGGCGTCGTGTTGACCCGCACCACTGACAGTTGGAACGATGGCGGCCGTGCGATCAGCAATGACTACGGCTTTGGCCGTGTAGATGCGTATGCGGCTGTCCGCCTGGCCGAGGTTTGGAACCTGATCAACGGAGCCGCACAGACCAGCGCCACTCAAGAGGTGGTGAAAGTGGCGAATATGCACAATTATGACATCGCCTACAGCGGCACCAAAGGCAGCGCGACCGCGTCTGTCTCGGTGAACCAGCATGTGCAGACCGAATATATCGGCGTCACTTTCGGCATGGATTTTTACGCCTCTAACGAAAGCATCGCTGGTATTTCGGTCAAACTTATCGGGCCGGACGGCACCAGCTTCGATTTGGTGAAAGGCGACGATCTTTATTACGACGACGTCAACGTTGGTTTCACTTGGAAATATGGCGTTTCTCAAGCCTTGGGCATCGACAGCTTTGGCAAATGGCAAGTTCAGGTGACCGATGCAGCGAAGGCCAGTGCTGGACATTCGGGATCACTTTACAACGTGCAGTTGGAGTTTTTGGGCGCAGACTTTACCCTCGATAACATCCATCATATCACGCAAGACTTTCTGCTCGCCAACAGCGTCGATGCTGGTGGAATGCGCGACAAGGCGATCAACGATAGCAATGGCGGCACCGATTGGCTGCAAATGGCCACTCTGGCAGGCGACATCGTCGTCTCGCTGCTGCCCGGCAAAGCGTTTTCTGTGGCAGGCAAGGTCTGGGGCAGCATCGCGGCCAACACGATAATCGAGAACGTGGTGACGGGCGACGGCAATGACCGCATCACCGGCAATGACGTCGTCAACGTGGTTTACAGTATGCGCGGCAACGATACGATCAACAGCGGCTTGGGCAATGACAAACTGTATGGCGGGGTTGGCAATGACCTGCTGCAAGGCGCCGCTGGCGACGACCAACTGAGCGGTGGTCGGGGCAACGATCAGGTGAATGGTGGCGTCGGCAATGATCGACTGAATGGCGGAACCGGGCTGGATGCGCTTTATGGCGAGAACGGTAATGACCAATTGTTTGGCGACGGCAGCAATGACAACCTGTTCGGTGGGCTCGGGTCAGATCGGCTGGATGGCGGTGCGGAGCGCGATAATTTGACCGGGGGCGATGGCACCGATAGCTTCGTATTCAAAAATACCTCGGGTAGCGATTTCATCGCCGATTTTGCCGACAACATCGACACGCTGGTGCTGGATCGTGCGCTTTGGGGCGGCGCTGTGCTAACGGCTTCGGCAGTGGTCTCTGGCTTTGCGGTGTTCACGGCGGGCAATGTCGTGCTGAATTTCGGTGGGGGCGATGTGCTGACGATCATCGGCCTTAAGTCGACCACCGCTTTGCTGGATGACCTGATTTTCATCTAGATGCGCAAACTCTAGGCCAAAATAAGTCACAGGCGGTTGGTTCGGGCAAATCGCCTATTTTTTAGTCAGACAATCAACCCACCCCAAACGAACTGCCCGCCGCGCCTTCCATTTCGCAAATCCCCACTATCACGACGCTTCCGCCCCTTGCGCTGCACTGCAGCACGGCTAGTGTCAGCCTATTAAGCCCCCTCGCCCGTTGCTCGGAGCAGACCAAGACCGAAATCAAGAAAATCCTGATCGCCAATCGTGGCGAAATCGCCATCCGTGTGATGCGCGCGGCCAACGAGATGGGCAAGAAAACCGTCGCGGTCTATGCCGAGGAAGATAAGCTGTCGCTGCACCGTTTCAAGGCGGATGAGGCTTATCTGATCGGCGAGGGTCTGTCGCCCGTCGGTGCCTATCTGTCGATCCCCGAGATCATCCGGGTGGCGCGGGCTTGCGGTGCCGATGCGATCCACCCCGGCTATGGTTTGCTGTCGGAAAACCCCGATTTCGTTGACGCCTGCGATCAGGCGGGCATCACCTTCATCGGCCCGAAAGCCGACACCATGCGCGCCTTGGGCGATAAAGCCTCTGCCCGCCGCGTCGCGATGGCCGCAGGCGTTCCGGTAATCCCCGCCACCGAAGTTTTGGGCGATGACTTCGACGCCATCAAAAAAGAAGCGGCTGCGGTCGGCTATCCGCTGATGCTGAAAGCAAGCTGGGGCGGTGGCGGTCGCGGTATGCGCCCTATTCTGTCGGAAGCCGAACTCGTCGATAAGGTGCGCGAAGGTCGCCGCGAGGCTGAGGCCGCCTTTGGTAACGGCGAGGGTTATCTGGAAAAGATGATCATCCGCGCGCGCCATGTTGAGGTGCAGATCCTCGGCGACAAGCACGGTGCGATCTATCACCTTTATGAACGCGATTGCACTGTGCAGCGCCGCAACCAAAAGGTTGTCGAACGCGCCCCCGCCCCCTATCTGACCGATGCCCAACGTGCCGAGGTTTGCGATCTCGGTCGCCGCATCTGCGCCTTTGTCGGCTATGAATGTGCTGGCACGGTTGAGTTCTTGATGGATATGGACAACGAGCAGTTCTATTTCATCGAAGTGAACCCCCGCGTCCAGGTTGAGCATACCGTCACCGAACAAGTCACCGGCATCGACATTGTCCAAGCGCAAATCCTGATTGCCGAGGGTAAAACCTTGGCCGAGGCCACCGGCAAAGCCGCGCAAGAAGACATTCACCTCACCGGCCACGCGCTGCAATGCCGGGTGACCACCGAAGACCCGCAGAACAATTTCATCCCGGATTATGGCCGCCTCACCGCCTATCGTAGCGCCACCGGCAACGGCATTCGCCTCGATGGCGGCACGGCTTACGCGGGCGGCGTGATCACCCGTTATTATGACTCTCTGCTGGTCAAGGTCACCGCCACGGCGCAAACCCCCGATGCTGCAATCCGCCGGATGGACCGGGCTTTGCGAGAGTTCCGTATTCGCGGCGTCTCGACCAATATCGAGTTTGTTATCAACCTGTTGAAGCACCCGACCTTCCTTGATGACACCTACACCACCAAGTTCATCGACACGACGCCAGAGCTTTTCCACTTCAAGAAACGCCGCGACCGTGCCACCAAAATCCTGACTTATATCGCCGATATCACCGTCAACGGGCATCCCGAAACCGCAGGTCGGCCCAAACCCCATGCCGAGGCGCGCGCGCCGAAGGCGCCGAAAGCCAATGCGGAGCCTTCGATGGGCACCCGTAATCTGCTGGAACAACACGGCCCGCAAGCCGTCGCTGACTGGATGTCGAAACAGCAAAAGCTGCTGCTGACCGACACCACGATGCGCGACGGCCACCAGTCGCTCCTCGCCACCCGGATGCGCTCCATTGATATGATCAAGGTCGCGCCTGCCTATGCCGCCAACCTGCCGCAGCTTTTCAGCGTGGAATGTTGGGGCGGGGCGACGTTCGACGTCGCCTACCGCTTCCTGCAAGAATGCCCATGGCAACGCCTGCGCGATCTGCGCGCGCTGATGCCGAATGTGATGACGCAAATGCTGCTGCGCGCCAGCAATGGCGTCGGCTACACCAACTATCCCGACAACGTCGTGCAGGCTTTCGTCAAGCAAGCCGCCGCGACGGGCGTCGATGTCTTCCGCGTGTTCGACAGCCTCAACTGGGTTGAAAACATGCGCGTCGCTATGGATGCGGTGCTGGAGGCCAACAAGGTCTGCGAAGGCACCGTTTGCTATACCGGCGATATGCTCGACCCCAATCGCGCCAAATACGATCTGAAATACTACGTCGATACCGCGAAACAGCTGAAAGCCGCAGGCGCGCATGTGCTCGGGCTGAAGGATATGGCGGGGCTGTTGAAGCCCGCCGCCGCCAAACAACTGATCAAGGCCCTGAAACAAGAGGTCGGCCTGCCGATCCACTTCCACACCCATGATACCAGCGGTGCGGCAGCGGCCACGATCATGGCAGCGTCCGATGCGGGCGTCGATTGCGTTGATGCCGCGATGGACGCGTTTTCGGGCGGCACCTCGCAGCCTTGCTTGGGCTCTATAGTTGAGGCTCTACGCCATACCGACCGCGATACCGGCCTCGATATGGCCGCGATCCGCTCGATCTCAAACTATTGGGAAGCCGTGCGCGGCCAATATGCGGCGTTTGAATCCGGCCTGCCCGCACCTGCTTCCGAGGTCTATCTGCACGAGATGCCCGGCGGTCAGTTTACCAACCTGAAAGCGCAAGCCCGTTCGCTGGGGCTAGAGGAACGCTGGCACGAGGTCGCGCAGACCTATGCCGACGTGAACCAGATGTTCGGTGATATCGTCAAGGTCACACCGTCGTCGAAAGTCGTCGGGGATATGGCGCTGATGATGGTGTCGCAAAACCTGACCCGCGCGCAGGTCGAAGACCCGAAAGTTGACGTGGCCTTCCCGGATTCGGTGATCGACATGTTGAAAGGTAATCTTGGCCAACCGCATGGCGGCTGGCCGGACGGTATCTCGAAAAAGGTGCTCAAAGGTGAGGTTGCCTCAACCGCGCGGCCGGGTGAAAGCTTGGCTCCGGTTGATTTGGAGGCTGTGCGGGCGAAAGTCTCAGAAGAACTTGGCGGCTTCAAGATCGACGATGAGGATCTGAACGGCTACCTGATGTATCCGAAAGTTTTTCTCGATTACATGGGCCGTCACAAAGCCTATGGCCCGGTGCGTGCTCTGCCGACGCGGACGTTCTTTTACGGTATGATCCCCGGCGAGGAAATCACCGCCGAAATCGACCCCGGCAAGCAGTTGGAAATCCGCCTGCAAGCGGTGGGCGAAACCACCGATGACGGCGAAGTGCGGGTCTTCTTCGAGCTGAACGGTCAACCCCGCGTTATCCGGGTGCCAAACCGCGCCATCAAAGCCAAAACCGCCGCCAAACCGAAAGCGGTGGAGGGTAACGCGGGCCATATCGGCGCACCAATGCCCGGCTCGATTGCCAGCGTCACGGTCGTGGTCGGCCAAAAGGTCAACGCGGGCGATCTGCTGCTCACGATTGAGGCGATGAAGATGGAAACCGGCATCCACGCCGACCGCAGCGCCGTGGTGAAGGCGCTGTATGTGCAGCCGGGTTCACAGATCGACGCTAAGGATTTGCTGGTCGAGTTGGAGTAAGCAGGGCTATTTTTTCTGAGGATATTCGCGCCCCAAATTGACAAAACCCCGCGCCTTACGGTGCGGGGTTTTCGCGTTCAAAGGTTAAGAAAGTATGACTGATGGTACCGTAAGCCATTGATATGATCCAAACCGACCGGCTGCCCACGCGTGGCCTACGCTCAGGTTTTCTTGACAAACTCAGTCAAAATCACGATCCGTTGACCCTCTACCTTGCCCTCAATTTGCCCCGGATTATCCGCCACCAAAGCAATCCGCCGCACCGAAGTGCCTCGTTTGGCGGTGAAATTCGCGCCCTTCACCACCAGATCCTTGATCAGCATGACCGAGTCCCCAGCAACCAAAACCACGCCATTGCTGTCGCGATGCTGGACCGCCGCAACAGCCTCCGCCCAGCCCTGCACCTCATCCGACAGGCTCATCCCCTCACGCGCCTCAACCGCCCAAGGCGCGTCAAGCTGCCCAAGTTTGCGCCAGACCGCCAGTTGAACCGCAGGCTCAGCCGACCAAGCCGCCCCCTCCAAACACCGCCAATGTGAGGCATAGGCCGCCACATCTTCGCGACATATTGGGCAGAGCAGGATCTCCCCCGCAGGCAGCACATCGACCGCCTCCAGATCGGCAACCGCGCCGCAAAATTCGCACGCACTGCCCGCGCGGGCCAGAAGATCGGAAAGTGCCATGATATGTCCTTTAATTTGGTCCAGCCCTAGACCCCGCACCCGGCAAAGGCCAGCGCAAAGCCGCTACAGAACCCGGAGCGTGTCGCCCAGCCAAGGCCACTCACCTTGAGCCGGGGCGACGATCTGCTCGGCAATCAAACCGCGCAAACGCGTGGCAATCTGGCGCGGCATCTCACGCAACACCCCCGCCCGTGCCGACAAAGACAAGGTGCGCTGCAACGGCGCGAACGGCAGAGGCGCCACCTCAATCTGACCACGAAACCGTGCGGCGTGATGCAGAGCGAGGGGCGTCAGGATCGTCCACCCCTGCCCGCCCGCCACCATCGCCAAGATCGCGTGATAGCTGTCGAGTTCAAACCGATGCGCCAGCCGCAGGTTCTGCCGCGCCAAATGCCCCGCGATCTGCCGCCCCATCACATGCCGCGCGGTATATTGGATCAGCGGCAGATCAGCGTGACTGCGACCTTTTGGGGTGACGGCAAGGAAGGGTTCAGCCAGCAACGGATGCACCTCACGCCAACCCTGATCGGCGGTGTCGGAGTCCAGATCAGCGGCGACCACGATATCCAGTGAGCGGGTTTCCAACTGATCGAGCAAGCGGTGGCTGGCCCCGGTTTCCAAGAGGAAGCGGCAACCTTTCAGTTCCGCCGCCAAAGCCGACAGCAAGCTCGGCGTCACCTCGGCGTCGAAATCCTCAATCATGCCGAGCCGCAGGGTGGTAAGGCCGGAGAGGTCGGCGACGGCCAGATCAGCCCGCGCCTCAGCCTCGGCGTTCAGGATGGTTTGGGCGTGGCGCCGAAACATCGCGCCCGCCGGGGTCAGCCGCATCGGGCGGGCGGAGCGATCTAGCAGCACCGCAGCCAAAGCCGTTTCCAACCCGGTCAACTGCTGGCTGATCGCAGAGGGGCTAACCCCCAACCGTTTCGCAGCCGCAGAAATCGCGCCTTCTTCGGCGACGGCGAGGAAAACCTCGATCCCCCAAAGCGTGACGCGACCTTGTTGCTCAGCCATTTAAAGTTTCGACAGCTTCTTCTGAAGCTCGGCGAATTGCTTTTTGATCTCGGCCAGTTCCTCGGCCGGGTCTTGCGGAGTTTCTTCCTTAGCTGGGCCAGAGCCTGCCCATCCCGGAACGCCACCCATCATGGTTTTCATAAACGCTTCTTGCTGTTTGCGCATCAAATCGAACCCCGGCATCGTGGTCAGCGGGTTCGGGATGGCGTTCATGTTTTCAATGACTTTGGTCGGACCATCGCGCAGCATCTCAAAGCTGGCGGCAAGGAATTGCGGCACCACAGATTGAATGTTGGTGGTGTAGCTGCGCACGAGGTCAGTCAGAACATTGGTCGGCAGAACGGTGTCGCCCTTGGATTCATGCTCGGCCACGATCTGCAACAGATACTGCCGCGTCAGGTCATCGCCGGATTTCAGATCAATAATCTGCACTTCACGGCCAGCGCGGATGAAGCCTGCGATATCTTCCAGCGTCACGTAATCAGAAGTCTCGGTGTTATAGAGACGCCGGCTGGCATAGCGCTTGATCAGCAGCGGCTTGGCAGGTTCAGCCATCGTACTCTCCCCGAGATATTGCAGTGCAGAGAAAGTCTAGAGCGGTTCAGATTTGCATGAAAGCGAAAGTATCTAAAAAGCACCCGCGACAGACAGCGATTTTGCGGCGCTAAAGACCTGAACCGCTTTGATCGGATGGCTAAAAATGAAAAGGCGGGCACAATGGCCCGCCTTACAATCCCAAACCGGGAGGAAATCGTTACACACCAACCTTGCGGCTTACTTAGCAGCGGTGGCTTTTTTGGTCGCGGTGGTCACGTCGTCGGTGGCTTTTTTCACAACAGCGGTCGCTTCAGCCGAGGCGTCTTTGCCAGCAGCGAGCATCAGCTCGACAGTTTCCATTTGGACTTTTTTCGCAACTTCAGCGAAAGCAGCCAGATTTTCCGAAGCCAGTTCAGCAGCAGCCGAAGCGAAATCGGTTACGGCCTTGGAATAATCAGCAGGCTCGGTTTTGGCTTTTGCAGCGCCCGACAGTTTGGCGATGGTCTCTTTTGCCCATTTGGACGAGATTTCGGTTGACTTTTCCGCGGCTTCCAAAGCCACTTTCGACAGTTTCTCACCGAATGCCGCTTGGGTTTTGAAGGCGTTCTGGAACGCTGACGCGTCAACCGGGAACTTAGCCATCATGTCCTGCATGACTTTGGTGAAATCATTCGCGTTGGTCATTTTATGCTCCTACAGGTGTGCGGGAGATAACCCGCTTTTCGATGAGCAATATATAAATGCTGCGGTGCAGCATTGCAAGTGAATTTTCTGCAACGCAGCAATGACGGTGTCGCAGGATGTGCGCGGGACTTTACGTTACGGAAAGCGAAATAAATTCAATCTGTTGGCGTTTTTTGCACATTCAAGACATAGGTGCCGGGGGCTGCGCACAGCACCGGACTGCCCGAATCACCCGGAATGCGCGCGGAGATTTGCTTGCCAGATTGCTTGGCCAACCACTCTCCCCAGCTAGGCCACCAGCTGCCTTGGTTGAAGGTGGCCTCTGCCATCCAATCATCAGGCGCACCCGCTACGTCACCCTCTTTGGTGTAGTGGCCGTACTTGCCCTTCGACGGCGGGTTGATGATACCCGCGACATGCCCCGATTGCGAGACGATGAAGGTCTTGTCCGCCGAGCCCATCTGTTTGAAGCCGTTAAAGCTGCCGCGCCAATGCGCGATATGATCGGTTTCGCAGGCAACCGCGCAGACGGGTATCTGGATGTCTTCCAAGCTGACCTTGTGGCCAAACACCTTGTAAGTGCCCTCTGCCAGCCCGTTGTCTTGGCAGAGTCCGCGCAGATATTCGATCGCCATCTTGCAGGGCAAATTGGTGCCGTCGCCGTTCCAATACAGCAGATCAAACGCAGGCGGAGCCTCGCCCATCATATAAGATTTGATCGCGGGGGCGTAAATCAGATCGTTCGAGCGCAGATAGCTGAAGGTGCGGCTCATAAAGGTTTTCGACAACATGCCGTCCGCATTGCTTTGCCGCTCAATGCCGTCGAGAAAGTCGTTGTCTAGGAAAACGCCAACCTCACCGGGATCAGAGAAATCGGTGAGCATGGTGAAGAAGGTCGCCGACTTCACCGAAGTATCCCCGGCGCGGTACAGATGTGACAGCGCCAGCGACAACGTGGTGCCTGCAATGCAATAGCCGACGGTATTAATCTGCGCCTGATCCGTGATCCGGCGCACTTCTGCCATCGCGGTAAGATAGCCTTCGCGAATGTAATCATCCATGCCAACGTCAGCATAAGACGCATCCGGGTTGACCCATGAGACGACGAACAGCGTGAAGCCTTGGTCAGCGATCCACTTGATCAGGCTATTCTGCGGCTTCAAATCCATCACATAGAATTTGTTGATCCACGGCGGGAAGATCAGCAGCGGCGTTTGAAAAACTTTTTTAGTCGTCGGCGCGTACTGAATCAGTTCCAGCATCCGATTGCGGAACACCACAGAGCCGGGGGTGGTGGCGATATTCTCGCCCAGCACAAACGCCTCTCGGTCGGCCAACGTCACCGCCACCTCGCCGTTGTTGGCCTCTATATCGCTCACAAGGTTCTCCAGCCCGCGCACAAGGCTTTCGCCATCGGTCGCCAGTGCCTTTTCCAAAGCGTCAGGATTGGTGCCAAGAAAGTTGGTCGGCGACAGCATATCGACGATCTGCTTGGTGAAGTATTCGATGCGCTTTTTGTCACCGGGATCAATCGACTCGAGATCAGCAACGGCGTTCTGCACCGCCTCGGCGTTGAACAGATATTGTTGTTTGAGGTAGTTGAAGGCGGGATGGGTATCCCACAGCGGATTGGAAAACCGGCGATCTTTCGGGCCGGGATCAGCGGGGACGCGAATCTCACCACTCGCCAAGGCAGCTTGCGCCTCAACGTAATGCTTCATCGTCTTGCCCCAATAGGCGATCTGCTGCTCCAACACCTTACCGGGGTTTTGCATCATGCCTGCCAGATAGGCGGCAGCTGCCTTCATGTAGATTTCCTGCCCCGGACCCTGCACGCCCGGGTCTGAGAGTTTTTTCTGCGCCAAAGCCGCCATAAGACGCGCTGACAATGCTTCAATTTTGGCAAGATTAGCGGTCATCTTCTCTAATTTTGCAGTTGCAGCATTGTCTTCGGTTGTCATTTTTACTTTCGCCTCTATTCTTTCTGCTATGCAGCATAGTTCGCCCTACCCTTGATGGGGGCGCTGCGACCGGGCCGGGGCCCTATCCCCGCAAGGACTTTGTCGATGAAGTATATGGCGACCTACGACCTGATGGAAAGCATTCGTAACACCAATGAGTGGATGGGCGCCACCGCGCGGGCGATGGCATCCTACCCGGCGTTCTCGATGACGATGAACCCGATGTTGAATGTGATGGCGGCGTGGGGCGAAGTGACCGAGCGCAGCTTCGGGCGGATGGTGACCAAGCCGGATTGGGGCATCCGCTCGATCCCCGGACCAGAGGCGCAGGATCACCTGATTGACGTTACAGTTGTGGTGAAACGTGCCTTTGGCGATCTGGTGCATTTCGCGGTGCGAAGGCGGGCACCGATGGCGCGTAAAGTGCTGCTGGTGGCACCAATGTCGGGGCATTACGCGACGCTGCTGCGCTCGACCGTCAACAGCCTGCTGCCCGACGCCGATGTATATATCACCGATTGGCACAACGCCCGCGACATTCCGGTGTCGGAGGGCAAGTTCGATATCGAAGATTACACGCTGTATCTGGTCGAGTTCATGCGGGCGCTTGGCCCCGATACCCATGTCATCGCAGTTTGCCAGCCTGCACCCTTGGCCTTGGCCGCGACGGCTTATCTCGCAGCGGAAGACCCCGATGCGCAGCCACGTTCGCTGACGCTGATCGGCGGGCCGATTGATCCAGATGCGGCAGCGACTGATGTGACCGACTTTGGCCGCCGAATCACCATGGGCCAGTTGGAGCAGATCGCTATCCAGCGCGTCGGCTTCAAATACAAAGGCGTGGGCCGTCTGGTCTATCCGGGTATGCTGCAGCTGCAAAGTTTCATGTCGATGAATGCCGAACGGCACAAGAAAGCCTTCAGCGATCAGATCATGCGGATCGCACAGGGCGAGGCTTCTGATCACGACGCCCACAACCGCTTTTACGATGAGTATCTGGCGGTGATGGATATGACATCCGAGTTCTATCTTTCCACGGTTGAGCGCATCTTCAAGAACCGCGAAATCGCGAAGAATGAGTTTATGGTTGCGGGCAAGCGCGTCGATATCGGTGCGATCACCAAAGTTGCCGTAATGACGGTGGAAGGTGCTGAGGATGATATCTCAGCGCCAGGCCAATGCGTTGCGGCTTTGGCAATGCTGACTGGCCTGCCTGACAGCAAGAAGACTCAGCATCTGGAGCCCGGCGCGGGACATTACGGCATCTTCGCGGGCAAAAGCTGGCGGCTGAATATCCGGCCCTTGGTTTTAAACTTCATCGACGCCCATTCCGGCACGCCGAAAGTGGCGAAACTTGCCGCCGTCAAGACCGCGCCGAAAGCTCTCTGACTTGCTAATCTCAGACTGGGCCAGTTTCACATTGGCCCAAATACTCTGGAGGTTCGGGGGGCTAGCCCCCGGCCTCTACCTGAGCATCATCGGCCCAGCGAGAAACTCCGCAATCGCCCGCGACACCACTTCCGGCTGCTCCAAACTGGCCAGGTGCCCAGCCGCCTCAATCACCAAAAGCTTGCCATAGGGCATCAGGTTGGCAGTGAACTCCTGCCTGCGCATCGGCACAAGCGTATCCGCCTCACCCGCGATCACCAGAACCGGCAGCTTCACCCGCCGCATGGTTTTCTGCTGATCTGGCCTGCGTTGCAGCGCGCGCGATTGCCGCAAGAACACGCCCTCGCCCAGCCCCATCGCCATATCCTGCACCAGCGCCATAATCTCATCGCGCCACGGTGCATCGACCAGCGCCGACAGCGGCAGCTCTTGCCGCATCGCCTCGGCCAACCGCCCCGATTTCGCCGCCACTATCCGGGCCTCGCGCGCGGCGGCGGCTTGCGGCGGCTCTGACAGCGGATCGGTCGCCATCAGCACCACCCGGCTGACCCGATCTGGAATGCGCCGGATCAGATCGAGCGCAATATCACCGCCAAGTCCATGCCCGAGCAGCGCAAATTTCTCGGGCAGTCCGGGCAGAATAGCCTCCGACATCTGCTCCACCGTTTCGCCCACGGTTGGCAACACCACCTGCATCGGCCGCCATGCCCCCAGTTGCACCATCTGCGGTAAGAACAGCCGCGCGTCGGCCATCAAACCGGGGATCAGCACCAAGGGCTCTGCCAGCGGCATCAGATGTTGGCTTTCAGCACATCGGCCACGGCATCGGTGATCAGCGCAAGGCAGGCCGGGGTTGAGAACCGATGATCCGCCCCCTTCACCAGTGTCAGCCGAATATCCTCGCCCTGCGCATGGTCGAGTAGCCGCAGCGCGACCGATGGCGGTACATCAATGTCATCGGTGCCTTGCAGCAGGCGTGTCGGGAAATTCAGGCGCAAAGCATCGCGCAACACCAGCCGATTGCGGCCTTCCTCTATCAAATGCCGGGTGATGATATAGGGCGCATCTGAATACTCCGACGGCAAAGCGATCTGGCCTTTATCCATCAATTCAGCGCGTTGCGCCTCAGTCGCGCTGGCCCACATGCTGTCTTCTGTAAAATCCGGTGCCGCCGCGATGCCGACCAGCCCCGCAATCCGCTCAGGGATTGCCTTGGCAACCAGCAGCGCAATCCAACCGCCCATAGACGAGCCAACCAGCACCAACGGCCCGGAAGTCACCGCATTGATCACCGCCAAAGCGTCTTCAAACCAATCGCCAATCGCACCATCCAGAAACTCGCCCGACGACACACCATGCCCCGAATAATCCAACCGCAGGATACCACGCCCCGCGGCCTTAGCCCAATCCTGCAAATAGACCGCCTTGGTGCCGCTCATATCCGACTTGAAGCCGCCCAGAAACACCACGCACGGCCCCTGCCCTTCTGTGAAATGATAGGCAATCCGGCGGCCTTGCGGCGTGGTCAACTGATGCGGTTCGGTCATTTTGCCTCGCTTTTTGCCAAGCATAGCCGCGGAGCGTTGACAACACCACGCACCATAGGCAAAACCCCGCCCACATAACCCGCAACCGGGCGTTTCGTAGGCGCCAAAACGACGAGGAGGACTGCATGTCCCAGATTTCCCTAACATTCCCTGATGGCAATAAGCGCGACTATTCCGCTGGCGTCACCGCTGGCGAGGTGGCTGCGTCGATCTCGACCAGCCTTGCCAAAAAAGCCATCTCAGCCAGGGTCAACGGCGCGCATTACGATCTGCAATGGCCGATCCCGCAGGATGCCAGCATCGCCATCCACACGCTTGCCGATGACGCGCAGGCGTTGGAACTGATCCGCCATGACGCAGCCCATATCATGGCCCGCGCGGTGCAGGAAATCTGGCCGGATGTGAAAGTCACCATCGGCCCGGTGCGCGATTACGGTTGGTTCTATGATTTCGACCGCGCGGAACCCTTCACGCCGGAAGACCTCGGCCAAATTGAAGCCCGCATGAAGCAAATAATCGCCGCCCGCGATCCCGTGAAAACTGAAATCTGGGACCGCGCTCGTGCGATCAAATTCTACGAAGATAAAAACGAACCGTTCAAGGTTGAGCTGATCAACCGCATCCCCGCTGGCGAGGATTTGCGGATGTATTGGCACGGGAATTGGCAGGATTTCTGCCGTGGCCCGCATTTCGCCCACACCGGCCAAGTCCCTGCGGATGGCTTCAAGCTAACGCATGTGGCTGGCGCCTATTGGCTCGGCGATGCCAGCCGCCCGATGTTGCAGCGCATATATGGTCTGGCGTTCAAAAACCGCGATGATCTGAAAGCCCACATGACCATGCTGGAGGAGGCCGCCAAACGCGACCACCGTAAGCTTGGCCGTGAGATGGACCTGTTCCACATCCAAGACGAAGCCCCCGGCATGGTGTTCTGGCACCCGCATGGCTGGACAATTTACCGTCAGCTCGAAGATTACATGCGCGGCCGCCAAAAGGCGGCGGGCTACAAAGAAATCAAGACGCCACAAGTGGTTGATCGGGTTTTGTGGGAGAAATCTGGCCACTGGGAAGCCTACCGCGAGAATATGTTCATCGTCGAAGTTGACGAAGAAGGCGCGAAAGAAAAACGCATCAACGCGCTGAAACCGATGAACTGTCCCTGCCATGTACAGATATTCAACCAAGGCTTGAAGTCTTACCGCGACCTGCCGCTGCGTCTGGCCGAATTCGGCTCCTGCCACCGCTACGAATCCTCCGGCTCCATGCACGGTTTGATGCGGGTGCGCGGCTTCACGCAAGACGACGCGCATATATTCTGCACCGAGGATCAGATCCAATCCGAATGCGCCAGCTTCATCGCGCTGCTGTCGAGCGTCTATAAAGATCTGGGCTTCGATAAATTTGACATCAAACTCTCCACCCGCCCCGATGTCCGCATCGGCTCGGATGAAACCTGGGATAAGGTCGAGGGCGCTCTGACCAGTGCCATCGAAAACCTTGGCCTGCCCTATGAGATCAATCCCGGCGATGGCGCTTTTTACGGCCCGAAACTCGATTTCAAGCTGACCGACGCTATTGGCCGCGAATGGCAATGCGGCACCTTCCAGGTTGATCCAAACCTGCCGAACCGGCTGGATGCAGAATATGTTGGCGAGGATGGCGCGAAACACCGCCCCTACATGCTGCACCGCGCGATCCTCGGATCGTTCGAGCGTTTCATCGGCATCCTGATCGAAAACTACGCCGGAAAACTGCCGTTCTGGCTGGCCCCGCGTCAGGTGGTAGTGGCCGCGATCGTGTCCGACGCTGACCCGTTTGTGCATGAGATCACCAATGCGCTGATCAAAGCAGGCGTGCGGGCCGAAGCTGACACCCGCAACGAAAAGATCAACTACAAGGTGCGTGAACACTCGGTGGGCAAGGTTCCGGTGATCCTCGCCGTGGGGATGAAAGAGGTCGAAGATCGCACAGTTTCAGTGCGCCGCTTGGGCGACAACCGAACCGAAACGATCAGCCTCGATCAAGCTTTGGCCGAGTTTGGTTTTGCCGCCCTACCGCCGTCAGGTCACTAAGACTCTGCCCAATTTCACATTGGTCTAAATATCCCCGCCGGAGGCTTCGCGACTACAGCGTAACCTTCCGGCGGCAATCCACCGACAACAGCCCAACCCACCCCGGCAGCGCCGCCGAGTGGTGGCTCGATGCCACCCGAGGCGGCACCTGCTTAATGCGTATCGGGTTGCCGCGCAGCCAATGCCAGCACGCCGCCAAGCCCACACATCGCAATCGGGAACATCGTGAACACGCCAAAACCGAAGGCGACAAAGATCCCTACCGCAGCCGCCAGCATCAAGATCCCCGCAGGGATATTCTGCGACCGCGCCATCGCAGCACCCGCAATCGCAAGGATCGGCGCTAGAAAGCTCGCGAATTTGATCATCGCCGGATGATCGACTTGCTGGCCAAAGTCGCCGATCGCGCCGTTCTTGGCGATAAACTCGGTGTATCCATAGCCAAAAAACCCAACAATCATGGCCAAAACGCCGCCAATAAGCCCTAAAGTCAGTGCAGCGTTTCTCACCCGAATCTCCGTGCTTGATTTTCGCCTTAGGTTTGGCATGATTTGACCAGTGACGACAGACTTTCTGAACGCCTGTTTTGGCCCGGAAGACCTGGAGTGCGCGGCCCGTGGCAATATCGCCCCGGGAGGGTTGAGATAGGAGAGACGGCATGCCTACCGGCACCGTAAAATGGTTCAATAGCACAAAGGGCTACGGTTTTATTGCGCCCGATGATGGTGGGAAGGATGTTTTCGTTCATGTCTCGGCGGTTGAACGCGCCGGACTAAAGGGCCTGAATGATAACCAGAAAATAGGCTTCGAGCTGCAATCTGGTCGCGATGGCAAAGAATCTGCAGGCGATCTACGCTTACTGTAGGGATAGAAAGCGGCCCTTGCGGGGGCCGTTTTCCTTATAAGAGCGCACTCTATAAAAGCGCTGCCTGCACGGCATCGTCCCAGCCGAGGTAAAACTTGCCATCGGCATCAATCACTGGCCGTTTCATCACCGCCGGTTGCGCAGCAATTTGCGCTTCCGGGTCAGAGGCTTTCAGAAACTCGCCAAAGCCGCGATAAGTGGTTGATTGCTTGTTGACCACGCGGTCGCCAAATTCCATCACAATCTTGTCTATCTCGGCCTCACTCAGGGGTTCTGCGCGAATGTCGCGAAAAGTCACGTCGCGGCCTGCCGCCTCCAGGGCTTTGATTGCCTTTTTGCAAGTGTCGCAGGTGGAAATACCGTAAAGGATCATTGGGTGCCCTTGAATATCATCTTGGTCAACGCAACGCCGCCCCAAGCAGAAATTGCGGTCAAAAGACTGCCCCAGATCACGTCGGTCGCGACCATCTCAAGGCTCCATGCCTTCATAATCGCATAGCTGGTAAATTCATAGGTGCCGTAGGCCATCGCCCCTAAAATCATGGCGGGGAGCAGGATCGGGGTATCAGACTTCAAGGCGGGCAGCGAAATCAGATAAAGCAGACCGGCAATATAAGCTGCATAAAACGCCGCCGCAGGGAAGTAGCGGATGGTTGGCAACAATTGGTCGCCAAGGTGGCGGCGAAACAGCGGTTGCATATGAAAGGTCAACATCAGGCCGTCCAAGATCAGAAAAATCAGCGCAGTTAGAATATAGAGGCTGACAATGTGCATGGGGCTCTCCTTCTCCGCACGGAAGATAGAGTGCGGCCCGGAATTGGGAAGGGCTTGCGCGGCCCCAAAATTGCGACCCATTTTCTATTGCTGTGTCGCCGCGTGACGAGGGCGCGGTAGCAAAGATCTAACACAGCACCCGAACGCTGCTTATCAGCGCCGCAGATATTCGGTCAAAACGCAGCGGGGACCATCAGCGCGCAGCAGCATCTCGGGCAGTTGTCGCCAGTCTGCGGCATCAAAATCCGGGAAGAAAGCGTCGGCCTCAGCGATTTCGAGGTCGATTTCGGTGATCAATAGTCGATCCGCCAACGGCAACAGCGCGCGGAAAATACCTTCCCCGCCAATACCGTAGCTGCGCGCATGGCCTTGCGCACGCGCAAAGCTTAGGGCGGATTCTGGTGTGGCAAAGACATGTTCTGTCAGTGCGCTATCCGACGAGACCACGCAATTCAGACGGTTTTTCAGCGGCTTGAATGGCAAACTCTGCCATGTTTTCCGGCCCATAATCAGTGCGCCACCAGTGGTTTCACGCTTGAACAGCGCCAGATCTTCCGGCGCATACCAAGGGATCAGATTGTCTTTGCCGATGGCACCATTGCGCGCACGCGCGACGACGAGACTTAGCATGACACCTGCCCCCTCATACTGCCACCGGGGCTTTGATCGCGGGCTCTGGATCGTAGTTCAGCACCTCAAAATCTTCGTACCGAAACTCGAAAATAGAGCTCACCTGCCGCTTGATCCGCAACACTGGTAGCGGTTTTGGCCTACGCGCAAGCTGGGTTTGTACCTGATCCATATGGTTGGAATAAATATGCGCGTCACCCATGGTGTGAATGAAATCGCCCGGCTCGTACCCCGTCACATGCGCCAGCATGGTCTGCAACAACGCATAAGACGCGATGTTAAACGGCACGCCCAAGAACATATCGGCCGAGCGTTGGTAGAGTTGCAGGTGCAGTTTGCGGCCAACAATCCGCACTTGCCACAAAGTATGGCACGGCGGCAGCGCCATATTTGGCACTTCCGCAGGGTTCCAAGCCGACACGATCAGTCGGCGACTGTCAGGTGTCTTGCGGATCGCCGCGACCAGATCGGCGATCTGATCGACGCTGTCGGCATAAAACACTGGGCGGCCCGAGGCATCGTCGCCCGCTGGGGTCAGCTTTGGAAACCTCCGCCATTGCGCACCATAGACCGGGCCAAGATCGCCGTTTTCATCTGCCCATTCATCCCAAATGCCAACACCGTTGGCCTTGAGGTAGCCAATGTTGGTATCGCCGTTCAAGAACCACAACAGCTCGTGAATGATGGATTTCAAGTGCAACTTCTTGGTGGTCACCAGCGGGAAGCCGTCGGCAAGATTATAGCGGGTCTGCATGCCGAAATGCGAAATCGTGCCGGTTCCGGTGCGATCGGTGGAGCGTTCGCCTTCGTCCAGCACCCTGCGAAGTGCGTCGAGATAGTGTTGCACGTTGATGTCCGCCCGCTATTAAAAGCAGCATTTCAGCTGACTCGCGACCATCGCTGACCGCAGGTTTTAAACTCAACCTGTATATAGCCACGAAGCCGCAGCCGCGTATAGCTGTGAAGCCAGGCAGACGCTTTTGCGGAAGCAATTTTTCGCCGTGGCAAAGCTTAGTGATGCGAAGCGGGCACAGCGGGGAAAGATCAAGTCACTTTCGCTAATCTGCTTTGACTTTCAAGGGTTTTGCACGCAAAGTTGATGTGTATTGTGGCAGAACCGAGGCGAATTGGCATGACGTATAAGGTTTGGACAGCATTGGCTTTGACAGCGACGCTGACCTTGGCGGCCTGCGATGGCAACCCGTTTAAAAATGGCGGCGGCGGCACCAGCGGCAACCCACCGGCCGGCACGAGCGGCACCACCGGGGCCACTGCGAAGTCGGCGATCAAGCGCACCGAGGTGAAAGACACCACTACGGGCAACGGTTATGCCGAAGGTTTCAAGTATAACAAAGATGACGATACGTTCGATGTCGATGGTTTGGGTTTTGACGGCGGCAACGTTTATCAGCGTGGCAGTGCCGTGGCCTCGCTCGGACCGTTCAAGGTGTATGAGGGCGACAACACCTTCACCGATCCCGCGACCGGCACGGTCATCAATCAGTTTGCGCATCGCGCGATATATGGCGTCTCCTCCAGCGGCCGCACCAGCTTTGCTGTGGTGCGCACCGGAGCTTACCTTCCCTATGGCTTTGGCGGATTCGTTTATCAGCGCGCGGGTGGCGTGACTCTGCCAAGCACGGGTCAGGCGGCCTACAACGGCCAATACGCAGCTTTGCGGGATTTCGAAGGCAGCTCCGGTCTGGAATATGCCACCGGCGACATGACGGTTGCGATCGACTTCAACGATTTTAACGATGGGGCCGCGGTTCAGGGCCAAGTCTACAATCGCGCGATCTTCGATGCTAACGGCAACGACATCACCGGCGACGTGATTTCTGCGATGAATACAGAATTGACACCTACTGCTCCGCTGACCGAGTTGCCCACGTTGGTATTTGCTGTCGGGCCGGGGGTGTTGAACGGCGGCGATAAATCGGCTGGTGAAATCGCAGGCAATCTCAACAGCAACTATGTGGACGCTAACGGGGTGCAGAACTTCGAGACCGGTAAGTATTACGCGCTGATCACCAATGGGGCGAGCGTGGATGCAGGCGAATTGGTTGGTATTGTTGTGGTAGAGGCCAAAGATCCCCGGCACGACGGTGTCACGGTGCGCGAAACCGGCGGATTTATTCTGTATCGGTAAGCCGTGATGAAACGCCTAGCCCACGTCCTTATCATCGTCGCGAGCTTGATCAGCGCAGCGCCTGCGCGGGCTAAACCGGTTACATTGGGCGTCGAAGCCATGCGGCAACTGGCGTTTGAAGCGGTGACGGCTGGTTTTGCCGAGCAAGCTTTGGTCTACGCCGATCTGCTGCTCCAACGCGATCCGAAGGACAGCACCGCACTCACCGTCCGAGCGCAGGCTTTACGCGCACTTGGCCGCACACAAGAGGCCCGGGTAGCCGCAAAATTAGCGTGGAAATCAGCGCAAACCGCCAGTGGCCGCTATGGAGCCGCGATGGCGATGGCGCAAGCTTTGTCCAGCGAAGGGCGGCGCATGGCAGCGCAGTTATGGCTGCGGCGGGCGGCTCAAATCGCGCCGAACCCGCGTGCTTATGCCATTGCGCGGCGCGACTTTGGCTATGTGAAATCGCGCAACCCATGGGTGCTGCAATTCGACGTTTCGGCCTCGCCTGCGTCGAACGTCAATAATGGCAGCAGCAACAGCTATATGAGCATCGGCGGCATACCGATCCTGTTTGATATTCCGCCCGACCAGCAAGCTTTGTCCGGGTTTCAGTTCGGGCTTGGCCTGTCGGGCACCTATCGCTTTTCCCCCACGGCCCCCAACCGACAGACAGAGGCCCGCGTTGGCGTGATGGCACAGGCGGTGGTATTGTCGGGCGATGCGAAAGACAAAGCGCCCAACGCCCGCGCGCAAGATTACACCTACACAGCGCTCGAATTCGGGCTGACGCACCATCGCGCTTTGGATGCGGCCGCGCTGAATGTGCTGCATCTGACGGGCACGGCGGGGCATAATTGGTATGGCGGCGACGATCTGTCAAACTACATGCGGGCGTCGGCAGATTTAGACCATCGATTCCAAAACGGGACCAGCCTTGGTTTTGGCGTTTCCGGCGACCATACGGCGCGGCTCGATCGACCGATCCAATCTTCTGACCGACTGGCGATAAAGCTCGGGTACAACTTTGCGCTGGCGACCAACCGGCTGTCGCTGGAAGTCGAGGCGGCGCAGACCAGTTCTGACTCGGTCGAAGTGAACAATGACGCGGTGACGCTGTCGCTGGGCTGGCGAAAAACCAAACCTGTGGCGGGGCTGATGCTGTCCGGCGGCATTGATCTGACGCAGCAGATTTTTGCCGATTCGCGCTACGTGATCGGTGGGCGCGAAGACAACAAAGTCACGGCGCAGTTGCAGATGGGCTTCCAACACGTTGAGTATATGGGATTTTCACCTGTTTTGACCATGCAGGCGACGCAAGTACAGTCCAACACCGCCCAGAACGAGCACCGCAATCTTGGCATCACTTTGGGGATACAATCCGCGTTCTGACCCCTCGCTTTTCTAGCCTAGCGGCCTTACGTTGCGCTGGAATAGAGGAGAATACACATGACAATTCGTTACTTGCACACCATGGTCCGGGTGCTGGACCTTGAAGCTTCGATGGCGTTTTACCGCCTGCTCGGGTTGGAAGAAACCCGGCGGATAGACAATGACAAGGGGCGGTTTTCGCTGGTCTTCATGGCGCCTCCCGGCCAGCCGGAATGTCCGGTAGAACTCACTTATAACTGGGATGGCGACACGGGCCTGCCATCAGATTCGCGGCATTTTGGCCATTTGGCCTATGAGGTCGACGATATTTACGCAACCTGCGCCAACTTGGCTGCGAATGGCGTAATCATCAATCGCCCGCCGCGCGATGGCCACATGGCGTTTGTGCGCTCGCCGGATAACATCTCGATTGAGATTTTGCAGAAGGGCGGCTCGCTTGCGCCAGCAGAACCTTGGGCTTCGATGGGCAATACCGGAAGCTGGTAAACATTCTGCCGGAGGGGGTGCGTGGTCTGGCGTGCGCCTCCGGCGGGGATATCAGGGCCATTGTGAATGGTTAAGTGGTTAAAATGACCAGAGGCTGTAGGCGTCCGGGCCGATGGTTCTCGACTCGCGTAGTGTCAGGCGCGGGGCGTCTTTGAGGGTGCTTAGGTTGAGGGCGGCGAGGCTGGCTTGGCCGTCTGCGCCGATCAAAGCGCCGGCGGTAAACAGTGCCAGATCATCGACTAATCCGGCGCGGATCAGGCTGGCCGCTAGAGTGCCGCCGCCTTCGCAGAAAATCCGGGTGATGCCTTGGACGGCGAGGGCTTGCAGCGCGGCGCGCGGGTTTATGTGTCCGCTTTCGCTGGCAATTTCTATCAGTGTCGCGCCCTGCCCTGTCCATGCGGCACGCGCTTCCATCGGAGCATCTGCGGTGTGCAAAAGCCAAACTGGGGTTTGTTTTGCGTTTTGGCCGAGACGGCTTTGCGGGCTGTGGCTTAGGCCACTGTCCATCACGATGCGGGTGGGTTGATGGCTGGCCCCAAGCTCGCGCACCGTCAGATCGGGGTCATCGGCGCGCGCGGTGCCCGAGCCGATCAGCACGGCATCATGGTTAAGCCGCATCGTATGAACGGCGCGACGCGACTCAGGCCCGGTGATCCAACGCGATTCGCCAGAAGCGGTGGCGATGCGGCCATCCAACGTGGTAGCGAGCTTCAGCGTGACAAACGGCAGGCCCAGCGTCACACGCTTAAGAAATCCCGCATTGGCGCGGATAGCTTCAGATTGCATCACGTTTTCAGTGACTTCGATGCCAGCCGCCCGCAGCACGGCATGGCCTTTGCCGCAAACGCGTGGATCGGGATCTTGCAGCGCGCTCACCACCCGAGCCACGCCCGCCCTGATCAAAGCCTCAGCGCAGGGTGGGGTTTTGCCGTGATGCGCGCAGGGTTCCAAGCTAACATAGGCGGTGGCACCTCGGGCAGCGGCGCCCGCTTGCGCGAGCGCCATCACCTCTGCGTGCGGGCGCCCACCCGGTTGCGTCCAACCGCGCCCGACGATCACCCCATCTTTGACAATCACGCAACCAACAGCTGGATTGGGCCAAGTGCGACCCAAGCCCCTAGCTGCAATGCGCAGGGCGTGGGCCATATGTTCGGTATCGCTCACTCCTCGGCTGATGTGCCGGGGCGGAGTTCGGACACGAAGCGGTCAAAATCATCCGCAGCTTGGAAGTTCTTGTAAACGCTGGCAAAACGCACGTAAGCCACCGTGTCGATCCGTGCCAGAGACTCCATCACGATCTCACCGATTACCTTCGATGAGATGTCGGTATCGCCCAAAGATTCCAAGCGCCGCACGATGCCGGAAATCATTTGGTCAATCCGTTCAGGATCAATCGGGCGTTTTTGCATCGCGATACGGATGGAGCGTTCCAGCTTGGTGCGATCAAAATCCTCACGCTTGCCAGAGGTTTTTACGACGACCAGATCGCGCAATTGCACGCGTTCATATGTGGTAAATCGTCCACCGCAAGCCGGGCAAAACCGACGACGGCGGATCGAGACATGATCCTCCGCAGGCCGACTATCCTTGACTTGCGTATCGACGTTTCCGCAGAATGGGCAGCGCATCGGCTCCCTCCTTGCTTGTTATTTGTTACTGCCTCGGTCCCGGCTATGCTGCCGAGTTATGCCACAGACCCTAGCGCTTTTGTCCAGCCTTCGCATAGGGGGCGGATCGCTTATACTGCATATAGGGTGGCGACTGTGGCGGGCAGGACTCATTTGAGTTTAGGTTAGACGTCACCGCACAGCCGAACGAGCAATATATTGCCAAGTTTTTGCAGGTTCACGCAAGCGTGAGCGAGGTGCTGCGGCGGTCTATACTACCTTAGTGCCTGCAAAATAATGGAGGCTTGTATGACCCGAATGACTGCAAAAGATTTCAGCCCAGAGTTGTTGCAACTGTACGATTTCTACGCCCACGGCCGGATTTCAAAGCGCGAATTTCTGGACAAGGCTGGCAAATTCACAATCGGCGGTCTGACTGCTGCGGCGCTGCTGGGGATGATGTCGCCGAATTACGCTTTGGCCGAGCAGGTTAGCTTCAACGACCCGGATATTGTCGCCGATTACGTCACCTATCCCTCCCCGAACGGCAATGGCGAGGTGCGCGGCTATTTGGTGAAGCCAACGGCAGCGACTGGTAAACTGCCCGCCGTGGTCGTGGTGCATGAAAATCGCGGTCTCAATCCATACATTGAGGACGTCGCGCGCAGGCTTGCAAAGGCCGGTTTTCTGGCGCTCGCCCCCGATGGTTTGACCAGCGTTGGCGGCTATCCCGGCAATGATGAGGACGGCAAAACTTTGCAGGCCACAGTTGATCCCACCAAACTGATGAACGATTTCTTCGCCGGGATTGAGTGGATGATGGCGCATGAGGCATCAACCGGTCGGGTCGGCATCACCGGTTTTTGCTATGGCGGCGGTGTGTCGAATGCAGCCGCGGTGGCCTATCCCGAACTTGGTGGCGCGGTGCCATTCTACGGAATGCAGCCGAAGCCCGAGGATGTCGCGAAGATCAAAGCTCCGTTATTGCTGCATTATGCCGAACTGGACACCCGCGTTAACGAAGGTTGGCCCGCCTACGAGGCCGCGCTGAAAGCCGCTGGCACCAAGTATGAGGCGTTTATCTACAAGGGCGTTAATCACGGCTTCCACAACGATTCGACACCGCGCTACGATGAGGCGGCGGCGGAATTGGCATGGCAGCGGACGTTGGACTTCTTCCGCGCCAATCTGGTTTGAGCGGCGCTAGCCCTTAGTGCCTCCCGGTTAACCAATTGCCGAACGCGGCGAATTTCGACGGCGGGATGCCCAGCTTGGCCTCCCGCTTGTCGGCAATCCTTAGCAATTTGTACATCAGATGCACGCCGAACCAACGGAACGGTTCAGGCTCCCATTGCCGGACACGGCGGTTAACCCATGGAAATTTGGCAATCGCAGTATCGCGTTTCAACGCCAAATCGGCAAGCGTGCGGCCTGCCAAATTGGCCGTGGACACGCCCGTGCCGACATAACCGCCCGCCCAGCCCAAGCCGGTTTTGAGGTCCAGACCGACCGTCGCGCACCAATCGCGCGGCACCGCAATGACGCCGCACCAGGCATGGTCGATCGGGTAATTTGCGGCTTCGGGGAAATGCGTGTGCAAAACTTCGGTCAAACGGCGGATAGTTTCGGCATCAGGCTCGCCATTTTTATCCATTTGGCTGGCATACTTATACGGCACGCCGCGCGCGCCGACGGTGATGCGACCCTCGCGCGTGCGCTGGCAATAGCAATAGGCGTTGTTCAGGTCGCCGATCAACTCATGGCCATGCCAACCGATTTTCTCCCACACCTCCGGCGGCAGCGGCACGGTGGCGATCTGCGCCGAGTTCAGCGGCAGCCACTCCCGTTTGTGACCGGGCAAACTGGCCGTGAAACCCTCGGTGCATCGCAGGATGATTGGCGCCTTTACCACCGATTTGGCGGTAATAACCTCGCCTTGGTCGTAGCTCAGAACTTCCGTCGCCTCGGCAATCCTTACACCCATCCGCTCACAAGCGTCAGCCAAACCGCGCACCAATTTCGCGGGCTGAATCCGCGCCATGCCGGACACAACCATTGCGCCCAACACGTTCGGCGCGGTGATGCGCTGCTTAACCTCGGCAGCCGACAACTCGCGAACGCGGTGGCCGTTACCCCAGTGCCGGTGATGCGCGATGGATTCGCGCATGCGCTGCAACTGCGCCGGGTTTGTCGCGATCATCAATTCTTCGGCCGGGATGATGTCAGCGTCGATGCCTTGCTCGGCGCAAACCCGGATGATTTCCGGCACGGTGGTCTCTAATTCACGCACCATTTCCAGCACAGCCTCACGGCTGGTGGCGCGGGCATAGGCTTCATGATTCCACGCGAAGGTGCCCATACACCAGCCGCCGTTGCGACCCGAAGCCCCAAAGCCGGCGAATTCTTTCTCGATCACCAGAACATTAAGCTGCGGGTTGGCCCTTTTCAGATAATAAGCGGTCCACAAGCCGGTAAAACCCGCGCCGATGATCGCCACGTCTGCGGTGGTATTTTCCGTCAAACTCGGGCGCCGGGTTTTTGCCAGGCCGATGTCGGCATACCAGAATGACACGTCGCCAATGTGATTGGGTTGCATATGGGGCCCCTTTTGTTTCGGGCAGAGTGGCGGGGCGTTTGATCAAATGCAAGGGGGCTCGCCCCTTGGCCTGCGGACTTACCCCTCCAAGATATTTGAGCCAAAAGGATGACAGCTGGATTTAGCTTTTAGGCGTCTCGCTCGGCGGTGATCCAGTTTCGGAACGAGGTTAGCGGTGCGCGGCTTGCGGCGTCCTTGGGCCAAACCAGATAATAACTGCCGAGTGAGGGGATCGGCGGACCGAAAGCCGGAACTAGGCGGTGCTCTGCAAGCTCACGTTCGATCAGAAACACCGGCAACAAAGCGACGCCAAGGCCATGAATCGCCCCCTGCGCCATGGTGGCGAACTGGTCAAACAGCATGGCGGGCGGACGTTGGTTGGGATGGCCATGATGCGCCAGCCAGCGCCCCCAATCGCCGGTACGGCTTTCAAGTTGCAGCAGCGGATATGAGAGAATCTCATTCGCTGCGCTCAACGGCGCTTTCAGCAAGTCGGGGGCGGCCACCGCCAATAACTCCTCCGCCATGAGCGGTAAGTAATCGACGCCGGGCCAATCCTGCCGACCATAATGGATAGCAGCGTCAAAATGGCTATTGGCAAAGTCGAACGGCCTCAGCCGGGTCGAAAGATTCACCGTCACCTCGGGGTGTTGGGCGGCGAACCGGGCCAGGCGGGGGGCGAGCCAGTGCATTCCAAAAGCTGGCAAAATCGCGAGATTAAGCGTGCCGCCATTGGGGTTAGCACGCAAAGTCAGGCTGGCTTGGCTTAACGCTTGCAAGGCGCGACGGATTTCACGGCAATAGTCTTGCGCCGCAGCGGTCAACCGTAAACGCTGCTTATCGCGGATGATCAGCGACAGGCCCAACTGGCCTTCAAGTACCTGCAACTGCCGGGAAATTGCGCCTTGGGTAAGGTTCAGTTCCGCCGCCGCAGCGGAGGCTGAGCCGGTGCGATCTACTGCTTCTAGTGCGAGCAAGGATGGCATGGAGGGTAGATAGCGGCGCGATAGCATATGAGGTTTCCTCATGTATTGTTGCCAGAACCTCGTTAGGCTTTTTGCGGGGTCTGTGCAATATAATCGGTAAACCATAGGAGATCACGTGATGCCGAATGACAATCTCGCCAACAAACCAGAACTGAAAGCCAAAGACGCGCCGGATTTGGGGCGGTTTGATTGGCAAGACCCGTTCCGCATGGAAGATCAGTTGACCGAGGAGGAGCGGATGCTGCGCGACGGCGCGCGGGCTTATGCGCAGGAAAAACTGCAACCCCGTGTAATTGCTGCATATCGTGACGAGTCCACCGACCCTGCGATCTTCCGTGAGATGGGCGAGATGGGCCTGCTCGGCGTCACCGTGCCGGAACAATATGGCGGCTTAGGCGCGTCTTACGTTGCTTACGGTTTGATCGCGCGGGAAGTTGAGCGCGTTGATTCGGGCTATCGTTCGATGATGTCGGTGCAATCTAGCCTGGTGATGTATCCGATTTACGCTTACGGCACCGAGGCGCAGCGGATGAAATTTTTGCCGAAGCTGTCGTCAGGCGAGTGGATCGGTTGCTTTGGTTTGACCGAGCCAGATGCAGGCTCTGACCCGGCGGGGATGAAGACCGTGGCGAAGAAAACCGCCAATGGTTACGTGCTGAACGGCGCGAAGATGTGGATCTCGAACTCACCGATTGCGGATGTGTTCGTGGTCTGGGCCAAGTCGGAAGCGCATGGCGGCAAGATCAAGGGCTTCGTGCTGGAGAAGGGCATGACGGGTCTTTCTGCGCCGAAAATCGGTGGGAAACTTTCGTTGCGGGCTTCTGTCACCGGCGAGATTGTGATGAAGGACGTTGAAGTCGGTGACGACGCTTTATTGCCGCATGTTGAAGGGCTTAAGGGGCCGTTTGGTTGTTTGAACCGGGCGCGCTATGGTATTTCCTGGGGCGTTTTGGGCGCTGCGGAGTTCTGCATGGGAGCGGCTCGGCAATATGGCTTGGACCGCAAGCAGTTCGGTAAACCCTTGGCGCAGACTCAGCTTTATCAGCTGAAACTGGCGAATATGATGACCGAAATTAGCCTTGGAATGCAGGCGTCTTTGCGGGTCGGGCGGTTGTTGGATGAGGCCAATGCGGCACCTGAAATGATCTCAATCATCAAGCGCAACAACTGTGGCAAGGCTTTGGATGCGGCACGTTGGGCGCGGGATATGCATGGCGGCAACGGCATTCAGGAAGATTACCAGATCATGCGGCACATGGTGAACCTTGAGACGGTGAACACCTATGAGGGCACCCATGACGTACATGCGCTGATTTTGGGGCGGGCGATTACGGGGTTGCAGGCGTTCTTCTAAGGGCGCTGCGGCAGGCTATGAGGTTTTGTAATGGGATCGCCGCGTTAACGTCTCAAATTAACGAAAGATGAACGACCCATAAACCGGCCATTTTTAGTATGGAAAACGGCCATAGACTGCGGTGGCTTTACCTTGGTTAACAGATGCCAACCGTTTGAGCACAGAAAAAGGCCCGGATCGCTCCGGGCCTTTTTGGTGTTTCGGCCTAACCGACTTAGATAATCGCTTCTTCCAAAACTGCGGCGCGACGGGCTTCTGCCTCGCGTGCGGCTTCGACGCTCGCGTTGCGACGGCGTTTGATCTCATACAGGATCGCCATCGCGAGCGTTACGATGATCAGCAAAAACGCCAGCGCATTGATCGTCGGGCTGATGCCAGAGCGCACCTTGGAGAACACGTAGATCGTCAGCGTATCCGCGCCGCCCCGGGTAAACTGGGTGACGTTGAAGTTCTCAATCGACTGGAAGAACGACACCGCCGCCCCTGCCCCGATCGCCGGATAGAGATGCGGCAACAGGATGCGGCGCATCACTTGCGCATGGGTAGCACCCAGATCAAGTGCGGCTTCCTCTAGCCCTTGATCAAAACTTTGCAGCCTTGCCAGCACCAGCAGCATCACGATAGCGGCGATGTAGCTGACCTGCCCCAGCACCGATAGGTGCAGACCGGGATTGAACAAAATGAACTCACTGTCCAAGGCGTTGCCGATCTTGGTCCACATGATCATGGTGGAAATCCCAATCACAGCGCCGGGGATCAGAATGGTTGAAATCATCGTGCCATACAAAGCCGCGCGCAGATTGCCCGAGACCGAGTTAATCAGGATCGCCGCCGCTGTGCCCACAATCACCGCAATCACGCTGACCGCGATGGCGACGAGAATGGTGTTTTGAAAGGCGTGCCACATCCGATCATCGGCCCAAAGTGCCGCGAACCATTTGGTTGTGACGCCCTTCCACGGCACGATAGCCGGGATTTTGTCGGTGTTGTTGAAGGCCGCCGCAGACATGATGACCAACGGCAGCAGCATGTAAAGGATGAACGCTGCGGCATAAACGCGGGCGAGGGTTTGGCGAATTTTGTGCATGTTATCCCTCGCTCAATTCGCAATGTCGGACAGTTTGACGCGGAAAATCTTCATCACCAAACTGACGAACAAGGTGCACATCATCAAAAGCAAGAAGGCGTAAGCCGCAGCGGTGTTCCAATCCAGCGCATCCAGCATCCATTGCTGCACGGTCTGGGTGAACCATTGCGAAGTGGTGGACCCAAGGATCGACGGCACCAGCAGCGAGCCCGCCGACAGCATGAACACCATCACCGCACCCGATGCGATGCCGGGTTTGGCATGTGGCAAAACGATGCGCAAATGGATACGCCACCACGGCGCGCCCAAATCTTCGGCGGCCTCAATCTGGTTGGAATCGAGCGACGAAATCGCGTTGTAAACCGGGAAGATCATAAACAAAACATAGGTATAGACCAAACCGATCATCACGCCGTTATAGCCGACAATCCAGCGCACCTCATGGTCGATCAGGTGCAGCTGCATCAGCAGCCACGACAGCGGGCCCTTCAGCGCCAGTATCATCCACCATGCGAAAGCCCGCAAAACCTCTGACACCCACAGCGGCACGAACAGCAGCAAAAACATCGTCGGGAGCGAGCGCGGGCTGAGGATTTTCGCCATGAAATACGACAGCGGATAGGCCAAAGCAAAGCAGATCAGCGTGACGACCACCGAGTAAAAGAGCGTCAGCGAGAAGGTCAGCACATGCACCGGCAGATGAAAGGTGAAGCCGAACGGCGAAAGCTCTATGTCGCCGTTGAAGACTTTCAGGTAGTTGGTGAAGGTGTAAACATCACGCGGGCCGCCAATTTCGGTAACGGGCAGATACGGGCGAAACGAGCTTTCCAGCAGGGTCATGTTGGGCACAATCACCAGCATCACCAGCCAAAACGCGGTCAAAAGACAGACCAGCAGGGTCAATCCCGGACCGTAGCGGCGGATCATATCACCCATTTCAGACCCCCGTTGCGGCGTCGGGAAGGATCGACGCGTGGCTCGCATTGAAATGCGCAAACCGCGCCGCGCCGATATCGGGCACAGTGGCCGAGCCATCATTGCGCAACTCGGCCACAACCGTCTGGCCACTGGCGGTTTTTGAAAGCACCGAGATGAACGCGCCCTCGAACGAAACTTCTGACACCGTCACCGGGATCGAGTTTTCAGCCGCAGCCGTTTCAGATAAAATCGTATGCTCGGGGCGGACGTAAAGTTTGATATTGCTGCCCTTTGCCAAAGCGCCCAAACGCGCACGAAGCGCGCCATGGGCGGTTTCAAAGCCAGACATACCGTCAGATGCGTTGGTGACAGAGCCCGCGAAGATGTTGTTTTCGCCTACAAAACTTGCCACAAAGCCATTGACCGGGTTGTTGTAAATCTCACGCGGGTCGGCGACTTGTTGGATGCGGCCTTGGCTCATCACGCCAACACGATCCGACATGGCAAGCGCTTCGCCCTGATCGTGGGTGATGTAGATGAACGTGACGCCAGTGCGCTTTTGGATCGCCCGCAACTCTGCCCGCATGTGCTGGCGCAGCTTCAGGTCGAGCGCCGACAGCGGCTCGTCCAGCAGCATGACTTTCGGCTCAACCGCCAAAGCCCGGGCAATCGCCACGCGCTGTTTCTGGCCGCCCGACAGCTGGCTGACCATTTTGTCAGCCGCGCCCGGCAGATCGACCATCTCGAGCAATGCCTGCGCCTTGGCGCGGCGGGTCGCTTTATCAACGCCGCGCACTTCCAGACCGAACGAGATGTTTTCCCAGATCGGCATCAGCGGGAACAGCGCGAGGTTCTGGAAGATCAGCGCGGTCGGGCGCTGATTAGGGCGTTGGCCCTTCATATCCTTGTCACCGATTTTGATGGTGCCCTGCGTCGGCTCGATAAAGCCCGAGATCATCCGCAGAATCGTGGTCTTCCCGCAGCCGGATGGCCCGAGGAACGAGAAAAACTCGCCGGGTCTGATCGCCACATTGGCGTTATCAACCGCGCGGAAGCTGCCAAAGTCGCAGCTGACATTTTCAAGATCAATCCCAGCACTCATGGATCGTCTTTCCCCCTGATATATTTTGTTATGCGGCCTTAAGGCCATTGGGCAACTAGAAAATATCAACGCCGGGCCCCTGCGGACCCGGCGTCAGTGTCAGGATGATCGCTTACGCGGCCTTGTATTTGTCAGCATATTCCGCACGCTTGGTCAGGAATTCTGCTGATTGCGTTGGCCACCACCAAAGCTTCGCCAGCGCCTCGTCGTTGAAGGTGCTGTTGTAATAGGTCGCGACATCTGGGTCCATCTTCTCGGACGCGCCTTTGCCAACCGGGTTCGACGAGAAGGCGGTTGCCCACATCGCAGCACCGTCCGGGGTCGAAACCCATTTGGCAAATTCATGCGCCTGATCGACGTTGACGGCGTTTTTCAGCAGCACGAAACCTTGGTGCCAAGCAAACGCGCCTTCAACCGGAGCGATATAGCCGTAGCCATCATTGCGCAGGTTGAAGCCGGTCGAATCCCAGCAAAGACCAACAGTCGCGCCGTTTGCGGTGAAGCCTGCGTTGGCTTCATTCTCGCCCGACCACCACTGAACCACGTTGCCTTTGGCTTTGACGGCTTCAGCCAGAGCGATGTCCCAAAGTTCGGCCATAGCGCCCATGTCAGAATAGCCATCGGTCCACGGACGCGGCAGCTTGCCGTTAGCATCGAGCCAGCGACCCATTGCAGCCAGTGCCGAATGTGGGCGCAGCACAACTTGGTTTGCCGGATCGAACAGCGCGCCCAGAGTTGGCGGCTCACCGAGTTTGGCGCTCTCTTTGTTGTAGACCAGCGATTCAGTGCCCCAGTTCGAAGGCACATAGTAAAGCTTGCCGTCGATGCGCGAACGTTCGCCCGCAGCGCCGTCTGCCAGACCCGGCAAATAGTTGTCCATCGCGAGTTTGGCCGGATCCCAAGCAGCGATGAGACCATTGGAGTTCCAAGCGCCAACGCGTTCAATCGTCGGCTCGGTCACGTCCATGCCGCCAGCTTCCAGCGCGACTTTGGCTTCACCGAACATGGTGTCCTGGTCGGGAAGTTCTTTGAAGTTCACTTTGATGCCGGTGGCCGTGGTGAAGGCCGGAAACACTTCGGCCGCCAGTTTGTCATAACCGGCCCAGCCGGTGAAGTTCAGCTCGCCCGACGAGGCCAGCGCCTTGGAGGATATGATCGCGGGGGCAGCCAGTGCGCCCACGCCAACGGCCGACGACTTTAGAAAGCTGCGGCGGTTAAATGAGGTGTGTTTGTTCACGAAAGTCTCCCTGGTGTTGATCCGCTGTTAACGGATGGCAGCAGATGCTTTGAGCGCATCTTTGTAACGAGTCGTGTTGCCGTGTGTATCCATATGACAGCGGCAGCAGTCCTGCGCCAAATCTACTCCAGTGCAGGGGTGGCGAGTCAACAACTGTTGTTGATCGGCGGATCAAGAAACCGCGCAAGTTGCGGGCTTGGCAGGCAAATGCTTGCAAATCGGGCAGCGGCGCAGAATGGCCTTGCTGTTTACAGCACCGCCAGCAGGCAAAATCTTTGGCGATACCTGCCAATAATATGCGAGCAAAAGATTTATTATACGTGGCAAGCGTTTATTTATCGCTCAAGATTTCATCTCATCGCCAAATCTTCGAATAATCTTCGACTTTTCGTCGCATGTTTCGTCATCTTTACAAACTCCTTTCACCGCATTGCGCTAAGCTAGAGCGAAGCAAACAGCGGGCACAATTCGGGGTTGTAAATGAAGATTGTCATTCTTGGTGCAGGTGTTATCGGCGTAACCTCGGCGTGGTATTTGGCGAAAGCCGGGCATGAGGTGACGGTGATTGATCGCCAGCCGGGCCCAGCGTTAGAGACGAGTTATGCCAACGCCGGTGAGATTAGCCCCGGTTATGCAAGCCCTTGGGCCGCCCCCGGTATCCCTGCGAAGGCGATGAAATGGCTGTTCATGCGCCACGCGCCGCTGATCATCCAGCCGATCCCCGATCTCGCCAAGGTGTCGTGGGTGATCCGTATGCTGATGAACTGCACGTCGGCGGCTTACGGGGTGAACAAAAGCCGGATGGTGCGGCTGGCCGAATACAGCCGCGATTGCCTGATGGCTTTGCGGGTTGATACTGGCATTGGCTATGACGAGCGGATGCAAGGCACGTTGCAACTGTTCCGCACCCAAAAGCAGGTGGATGGCGCTTACAAAGACATCAAGGTGTTAAAGGCCGACGGCGTGCCGTTTGAGGTGCTGGATGCCGATGGCTGCATTGCCGCAGAACCCGGTCTGGCACCACGTCGTGATGCTATCGCGGGTGGTTTGCGACTGCCGGGGGATGAAACCGGCGATTGCTTCAAGTTCACCAACACGCTGCAAGACATGGCGATCGCGGCGGGTGTTACGTTCCGCTACGGCGTGCGGATTGATCGGCTTGAGGCTGAGAGTGGCCGCATCGCAGCCGTTCACACCTCGGAAGGTCGCTTGACCGCTGACGCTTTCGTGCTGGCCTTGGGGTCGTACTCGCCGCTCCTCGCAGCACCTTTGGGCATCAAACTGCCGGTTTATCCGGTGAAGGGCTATTCGATCACCGTGCCGATCATTGACGAGACCCGCGCCCCCGAATCAACCGTGATGGATGAGACGTATAAGATCGCCATCACCCGGCTTGGCGACCGTATCCGAGTCGGTGGCATGGCCGAGATTGCGGGCTTCGATATGAGCCTGCACCAAAAGCGCCGCGATACTCTGGTGCATTCGGTGGAAGATTTGTTCGGTGGCGCGGGCGATCAAAGCCGCGCGAGTTTCTGGTGTGGCTTACGTCCCATGACGCCGGATGGCACGCCGATCTTGGGCCGCTCGCCGATTTCCAACCTGTATCTCAACACTGGCCACGGCACATTGGGCTGGACGATGGCGACAGGCTCGGCCCGGGTGCTGGCCGACCTGATCTCGGGTCATGCGCCGGATATTGAGACCGCCGATCTGGGATATGCGCGCTACCAAGCTTGACGTTGACCCTGCACCGCTGCCCGCTATGGTCGGGCGAAACTGGCAAGGATGGCGGCGATGGATATGGCAACTGGTGCGGTGATTGATCCGGTAAAGCTGGCGAAACTGGCCGAAGTGGCGGTGAATGTCGGTGTGGCGTTGCAGCCGGGGCAGGATTTGATTCTGACGGCCCCGATGACCGCCCTGCCCTTGGTGCGCCTGATTGCAGCCGCCGCTTATCGTGCAGGCGCGGGCGTGGTGACGCCGATTTTCGCGGACGAGGCGATTGCTTTGGCGCGCTATCAACACGGGCAGGACGCGAGTTTCGATACCGCGCCGAGCTGGCTGTATAACGGCATGGCGGAAGCGTTCGCTAACGGTGCAGCGCGGATGGCGATTGTCGGTGACAATCCGATGCTGCTCGCCAATGAAGACCCAGCCAAGGTCGCCCGCGCAGGCAAGGCGAATTCTTTGGCCTATCAACCGGCTTTGGCTAAGATCGCGGGCTTTGATATCAACTGGTCGATCTGCTCCTATCCGGGTGAGGCTTGGGCTCGGCAGATTTTCCCTGATCTTGCGCCCGATGCCGCCGTGCACCGCTTGGCCGAGGCAATTTTCGCCGCCTCCCGCGTCGATCAAGCCGACCCGGTGGCAGCTTGGGCGAGCCATAACGCAGCTTTACGCGCCCGCACCAAATGGCTGAACGGCAAGCGCTTTGCCGCCCTGCGCTTTACCGGGCCGGGGACGGATCTGACAGTTGGTCTGGCTGATGGCCATGAATGGCAAGGCGGCGCATCGACGGCGAAAAACGGCGTGACCTGCAACGCCAACATCCCGACTGAGGAAGTTTTCACCACGCCGCATGCGCTGCGGGTGGACGGATTTGTCAGCGCCACCAAGCCCTTGGCGCATCAAGGCACGCTGATTGAGAATATCCAAGTGCGGTTTGAAGCGGGCCGGATTGTCGAGGCCAAAGCCAGCAAGGGTGAGGCTGTGCTGCAAAAGCTGATCGATTCAGATGAAGGCGCGCGGCGGTTGGGCGAGGTGGCCTTGGTGCCGCACAGCTCGCCAATTTCTCAGTCGGGCCTGTTGTTCTACAACACGCTGTTCGACGAAAATGCCGCGTGCCACATCGCTTTGGGTCAGTGCTATGCGAAATGTTTTCTGGATGGTGCCACGCTTTCGCCCGAAGCTATCGCGGCGCAGGGCGGCAACTCCAGCATGATCCATGTCGATTGGATGATCGGCTCGGGGTTGGTGGATATTGACGGGATTGGCGCGGATGGAGTGTCGGAAGCGGTGTTTCGAGGGGGTGAATGGGCTTGAAAGCCGCGCTTGGGGCCAGCGCTGGGGGTTTCACACCTCCAAAGTCACATTGGCTCTAAGCCAATGTGACCTGACCCCCGTGGGATATTTAAGCCAATGCGAAAGCAAATTTTAATCAAATGCCTAGCAGTTGGCGCCAAGCGAGTGAATTACTTGACCTGTAACGTTTTGAGATATTCGGCAAGTTCCACCAATCGGATCGGCGTTGGCGTCGCAATGCCGTCGCCGCCATCATAAGGCACGGTGTCACCTTCCAGCAGCGGCGCAAAATCCGGCATCACGCCCTCACCCTTTTTGCCAGCATAGCCCCAGATTTGCGCCATGACTTTTGTGGTCGGGAACGCGCCCTTGTTGCGCGCCGCAAGCTTGCTCAGATCGGCGGGTTTCTTCGCCAGCCCGGCAGCGGCCTCGCCATCGCCTTTGCCCGACGCTCCATGACAGGCCGCGCAGTAATTCGCGTAATCATCCGCACCGCTGGTTTTCTCCGGCGCTTTGCCAAGCCCGACGCAAGCGGCCAGCACAGCAGCCGAAAGCCCGAGCGCCGTCAAGTTAACTCGTGTGCGCATGGTATTCTCCTGATCGTTGGCGTTTCCTGCACGTTTGCGGGATGCGGGCCCAAGCTTGCATCAGGACGTCACAACCCGGCCCTTGTCCAGCCGCACCACACGGTCCATCCGGGCGGCAAGCTCCATATTATGCGTGGCGATCAGGGCTGCGAGACCGGTTTCGCGCACCAGAGCCATCAGCGCGCCGAACACCTGATCCGAGGTGGCGGGGTCAAGGTTGCCCGTCGGCTCATCCGCCAGCAGAAGTTTCGGCTGGTTCGCCAGCGCGCGACAGAACGCGACACGCTGTTGCTCGCCCCCCGAAAGCGCCGCCGGACGGTGATTTGCCCGCGGCGACACGCCGACATGCGCCAGCAGATCACGCGCGCGGACTTCGGCCTCAGCCTTCGGTACCCCATTGGCAAGCTGCGGAATAACCACGTTTTCCATCGCGGTAAACTCGGGCAGCAGGTGGTGAAACTGGTAAATGAAGCCGACATCATTGCGCCGCGCCTCGGTCCGCGCCTTGTCGCCCAAACCCACCATATTGCGCCCGCCCAGGGCGACCGAGCCTTCGTCGGGCGTATCGAGCAGCCCCGCGATATGCAGCAGCGTCGATTTTCCGGCACCTGAAGGGGCGACCAAAGCCACCACCTCACCGCGTTTCACCTCCAAAGTTGCACCATGCAGCACATAAACTTCCGAGGGCTTACCACGGTTATAGCATTTCTCAATGCCCGCCAGTTCCAGCGCAAAATCACTCATAACGCAGCGCCTCCACCGGGTTCATTCGGGCCGCACGCCGCGCCGGGAAAATCGTCACGATGAACGACAGCCCCAGCGACAGCGCCATCGCTGAGGCCACATCGCCCAGCTTCAACTCGGCAGGTAGCGCGTAAATCCCACGGATCGACGGATCCCAGACATCGCCGCCCGTCACCAGATTGATCAGCCCGACCACGTCATCAATATAGGTGGCAAACAGGCAGCCGATGATCACGCCCAGAAACGTGCCGACCACACCGGTAAACGCGCCACAGATGAAGAAAATTCGCAGGATTGAGCCTTCTGTCAGCCCCATTGTGCGCAAAATCCCAATATCGCGGCCCTTGTTTTTCACCAGCATAATCAAGCCCGAAATGATGTTCAGCGTCGAGATCAGCACCAGAATCGACATGATCAGGAACATCACATTGTCCTCAATCTTCAGCGCGTTCAGGTAGCTTCCGGCAGAATCCATCCACGTCCACAGCATCGCATCCTGCCCGCCAGCCCCCATCACAGCATCGCGGTAGCTGTCAATTTGCTCAGGTTCCTTAACCATAACCTCAAACTCATCGGCGAGATTTTCACGGTTAAAGAACGATTGCGCTTCGTCAAACGGCATATACATCCGACTTTGGTCGATCAGATAATTGCCCGAGGTGAACACATAAACCACCGGATAGGCGTTAACCCTTGGGCTGGAACCGAACGGAGATTTCACTCCGGTAGGCGAAATCACCCGCAATTTGTCGCCCACCGTCACGCCCAAAGTCCGCGCCAAACCTGAGCCAATCGCAATGCCTTGGTCAAAATCATCAAGGTTTCCATAGGCATCCGCGCCATCGCCAATGCGGGGGATGCGGCGCAGATCGGCCAACCGCAGACCGAACACCTCAGCCCCGCTGGAACCCTCACCCGCCGTCAGCATCACCTGACCTTTGATCTGCGGAGCGGCTTCCGTCACGCCGGGGATCGCGCCAAGCTTCTTCGCAATCGCATCGTAATCGGCGAAGCCCTTCACCATCTGGCCTTCCGCATCGACATGACCCGCCGAATACACCGTCACATGCGCGTTCGATCCAAGGAAAGTTGACACCAATTCGGTGCGAAACCCCGAGCGCACCGCCAGCGTCACGATCAGCGCAAACACCGCCAAAGTGATGCCGATCAGGCTGATCCAAGTCATCACCGACACGCCCCCTTCGGCACGTTTTGCGCGCAAATAGCGCCAGGCAATCATAAATTCAAAGCGGGAGAAGGGGCGGGTCGAGGCCAAGATGCTGCTCTTTCTTTTTCGCGCCAAAGTGCAACGAGAAAGCCGCAGGGTCAAGGAACGCTTGTGTGAGACAATTTCGGCCAGCCTGCGGGTTTAAAATCGGCCAGCATCTGGCTCAGCCCATGTCACAGATCGGTCTGCGGCCCCGGCAATTCTTGCAGCTTCAACTCTGCCGGAGTCTTCCGCCGCAGGATAATATCGCCATTCGGCAGCTTTTCCGGCGCATGATAATTCTGCAAATCATCCATCATTTGCAGAATTTCCATCAGTTTCGGCTGCACCTCTTTCAGCGCGTCTGCCATGTCTTGCAGGTTTGGCTCCACCTGCCCAAGCAGATGATTGAAAAGCAACTTCGCGCCCTCTTGCATCAAATTCAGCCCCCTATCGGCGTCGGAATTGTCCGGCGTTTGAGCCGCGATGGGCGTCGCGAGCAGCAATAGGGCAAGGCACAGGTGCTTCATGCGGAAACTATGCGCAGAACCACGTGGCATTTCAAATCACAAAGCCAGATCCAGCGTCACCGGGAAGTGATCCGAGGCGGAAAGCAGCGCATCCGACAGACCGGGGGCGGCCAGAACGCCGGGATCATTGAACGGATGCCAAATCCGCCAACTCGGTTTCATGGCCGCCAGATCGGGCGAGACCATGATGAAATCGAGCAAAGCTTCAAACAACCGTTGCTGTGGTTGCAGCCAAAACCGCGCCGTGCTGGGCGCTAAGGCATTGGTTTCATTCAACGCCATCTCGGCATTCGGATCATGCAGCGGCACGCGATCACTGCCCTGCCCTAGCACAATCTCAATCCCCGAGCGACCGAATAGCTTTTCAAACTCGTCCAAACCCGGCCCGTCGTTGAAATCACCGAGCACAATCACGCTGTCGCCTGCCGCCAACTGCCGATCCACCCGAGCGCGCAGCCAAAGACATTCCGCCAACTGCTTGCGACGGTTTTCTATCGAAATCCGCTTATAGGCGGCGTCATTTGTGGCTCCATGCGGGGCTTTCGACTTGGCGTGGACCCCAATTAACCGCAATTTGTGGCCACCCGCGGTCGTCACCGCGAGTTCTAACGGTGGTTTTGAGAACCGCACCAGATCGTCAATACCGTCGCCGTTCAAATCCAACCGCAACTGGCTGTCAAAGCGCGGAGCCCCCGGCGCGCCGTGGCTTGGCGCCGGATCGCCCAAAGGATCGTGCTGGGCGGACAGCTTGTCAGGGTCGTATAGAAACGCGATTTCCTGTTCCGTATCAGAGGTATAGCCGATCATCGCCCGCCGCGTCCGCAAACCATATTTCGCGGCAAAAGCCTCTAGCGCGGTCACGGTAGACCTGTGGGCATTGGTGTCCGGCGCTTCGATAATCATTACCGCATCGGCGTCCAGCGCGTTGAACACCACGCCCAAAGCCGCCAACTGCTTGCCCCGGTTGACCTGATAACGCGCCGAAGGGCCATCATCGTCCAACAATCGCCCGCGATCATCGAACAGAGCGTTGAACCATTCGACATTGTAACAGGCGAGCCGAAGATGCTCGGGTTTCGACGGATCGCGACTAAGCTGATCGGTTTTCACTTCGGACGGCGGCGCTTCCTTCACGCTGCGACCTTGGACTGAATCTCGTGCCACGCGGCATTAATCGCGATCAACCTGCGCGTCGCCAGCTGCACCGCCTCGGCCGGAACCCCGCGCGCGATCATCACATCGGGGTGGCTGTCCTTCACCGCCGCCCGCCATGCATTCCGCGCATCGTCGAGACTGGCCTGCTGCGGAATCCCCAAAACCTCGTAGGGATCACGCGGCGCACCATCGACAAAACGCCCGCGCAGCACCCTAAAACAGCGATCATCCAGCCCGAAAATCTGCGCCACATCGCGCAAAAATGCATCTTCGGCCGGATGATAGCTGCCATCCGCCATCGCGATATGAAACAGCCCTTCCAGAATGTCGATCAGCACATTGCGGTCATCCGAACACAGCGGCAATCCCGGTTTATTGAACAATGCCGCAACCTTGCGGGCATACGCATCATAGCCCGCCACATCCTGCCGCGCCAAGTTGTACACATGTGCAGCATTAGCTTCTTCGGCTTTTGAGATCGAAAATATCCGCCGGAACGTCGCAACCTCATCCTTGGTAACTTGACCATCCGCCTTCGCCATCTTGGCGCCTAAAGCGATCACCGCGATGGTAAATCCGACTGACCGCTCAGGTGCAGCACCGCCGCGCAGACGGTCGAAAACAGCCGCCAACCCCTCGCCCGAGGCAAGAGTGGCAATGGCTTCGGAGATGCGGGTCCAGATCGACATGGGTATAGAGTAACCTGTTGCAATGGTACTGTCAGGACAGGAATTTCTGCATCAGCACAAGATCCATAAATCGGCCGAATTTGAAGCCCGCATCGCGAATAATCGCAATCTCGTGATAACCAAGCCCCGCGTGGAACCGCCGCCCCTCGGGGTTTTCGCCCGACACGCCCGCGATCATCTGATGCACCCCGGCAGCCTTCGCATGGGCTTCAATCGCCGCCATAAGCGCCCGCCCGACACCCCTGCCGCGCGCGGTCGGGGCTAATATCACCGAGTGTTCCATGCAGGTCGTATACCCCGGGCCACTGCGAAATTGGCTATAAGTTGCAAAGCCTTGCACACCGTTGTTGATGTAAACCAGGACGCACGGCCGCTCTGCAATCATCGCCACCACGTCGGCTGCAGTCTTCTCCTGACTGTTAAACGTAATCGCGGTATCCCGGATCCAAGGGTTCCAAATAGCCACCAAAGCCGTCGCATCCGCAGCCTGTGCCGCCCGGATCATTCCAGCACGCGCGTCCCATGTGGGGTGCTGAAACGCGCCCGCATCGCCTTCGCCGCGCCTTGCACAATCACCACCCGAGGATCGGCAAACAACCCTGCAAGCGCAGCATTCAGCGCAGCCGCCTCCGGATGCGCTATCTCTAACAACTCCAATCGCACGCGACTTTCCGGCAAAGCCTGCGCCGGATGCAACGTACCGCCCCACTCAATCAGCGCCGGAAAACAGCCGTCAAACGGCAGCTTGCCATTGGCAGGCACCGCCATCTGCCAGCGGTAATCGCCACGCTGCAAGGCCACCGGAATCCCTGCGCCATCGGGGCTAACCGCCACGGCATCACTTATACTATCACAACATACAACCCAGTTTGTCAGCCTCGGCTTCTTCGAAAAGTTGTCTAAATCGAACCATCGCGGCCAAACCGGCGCTTGCTGCGCAGGGTCCGCCGCGATCACCTCTAGGTACAGATCACCCAAGCCCAACAGCCGATTATGCGTGGCCATATGGGGGTGCTGACCACCGCCTGCGAGCCCTACCCCCAACGCGGTTTCCACCGCTTCGACGCCTTCCGCCAAGGTTAAAGCCGACACCGCAAGATGATCAAACCGCAGCATCATGCCATCTCTCCCAACCGCGTCTGCGCCTTCAACGCTTGCGCCAACGAGTTAAACCGCGCCTCGGCCACCTCGCCGAACAAGTCGCGACCTTCTTCTGTCAGGTTCAGTTCCAGCAGTTTCGGCTTCGGTTGCCAGACCAGTTGCCCCGCTCGCCCCGGATCGCCCACCGAAAACATCGCGCCGAACCGCATCGCCTTGCCCAACACCTCGGCGGCGAGCAATTCTTCATCGCTCAGCAGCGTAAACAGCGGCTCCATCCGCGAGCCAGAGCGGTTGTTTTTATAGCGGTGCAGCAAGGCCAGCCCCAAAAACACCCGTCCCGGATGGTCCAAACCGCCCAAATTCGCCCGCGTGGCGTTGTCAAAACACGCCTCAGCCCGGTAATCGGGATGCGCGCGCCACGTCGTGTCATGCAGAAGACACGCCGTTTTGATCAGCCGCAGACGCTCCTCGCTGACCTCCGGGTAAAGCGGCAGCAAAAACTCAAACAGTTTTTTGCCGAAGCCGGGTATCCGCGACGAAATCTGCTCTGCCATCCGGGCCGCTTCAATCAGCGGATCGCGCGCGCGCAGTTTTTCCGGCATCTGCTCGAACAAAAGCCCCTCGCGGATACCATAAGCCGAGACGTCAATTTCCGACGGCTTCAGTATCTTGATCAACTCGCGCAGCACTTCGCAGGCCAGCGGCACCAGCTCCATCCGCTCCACTGAGGTGCCGGTTTTGCTGCGCAACTGGCCCAGATCGTTGGCGGCAATCCAATCGAGCGTTTCCAGTAAGTCCTTGGGAAGCATACGATATTCGTGCAAAACTGTCAGCGGATAGGCGCGGCGTTCCATATCCAGCCGAGCGATCACCCGCCACGAGCCGCCAACCAAATAGATCCGCTCACCTTCGGAATTAAGCTGCGCCTGACAATCTTTCAGGATGCGTTCAATATGCGCCACGCGCTTTTTGGGGTTATCAGACACCTGCTGCAACCGGAACGGCCCGAGCGGCGTCGAGACGCGTTGACCGACGGTGCCGCCGCCGATTTTCGCCAATTCCATCGAGTTGCCGCCGATATCGCAGACAATCCCCCGAGCCTCGGGCCAACCCAAAAGCACGCCTTGCGCCGACAAGCGGGCTTCTTCGTCACCATCGACCACCCAGATTTTCAGACCGGTCTGCGCCAAAACCTCAGCCTGAAATTCGGGACCATCCTCGGCCTCGCGCGCCGCAGCCGTGCCGACCACCGTCAGGGTCTCAATGCCCATGCTCTTGGCCAGCAACGAAAATCTCTTCAGCGCCACCAGCGCCCGCTTGCGCCCCGAGGGGTTCAGCCTGCCGGTTTCCGCCAGTCCTTTACCCAAGCCGCACATCAGTTTTTCGTTGTAAAAATACGCGGGCGACCGCGCAGCACCGTCAAACACCACCATCCGCACCGAGTTTGAGCCGACATCCACCACCCCAACGCGGCTCAGCGCGCGCGCCGAAGGGTCATCAAATAGCGGGCGGCCAAACGGCCCATGGTCGTCGTCATGCTCGTCAATCATCGTTTTTCCGTTCAGGTATTTAGCAATATCAAGCCCTTAGGCGAGTTTACGCACGTCTTTCGCGCCAGCCGTGCCACGACCTGACAGCGAGGGATTCTCCATAAAGAAACGGTGACAGTTGAACGCGTTGCCGTCCACTGGCGGATGCTCCCGCTTGTACGCGCCGCCCGGCTGCAACACCCAGGATTGTGTTTCATCGGCCAAATTTGCGGCCATGATCTGCCCAACAATTTGCGCCTGCACCGTCGGGTTGTGGATTTCGACCAGCGTCTCGACCCTGCGCGTCAGGTTGCGGCCCATCCAATCAGCTGAGGATATGAACACCCGTGCCTGTTTTGACGGCAGGCCATAACCGTTGCCAAAGCAGACAATCCGGCTGTGTTCCAAGAACCGCCCGACGATGGATTTCACGCGAATGTTCTCTGACAAGCCCTTGATTCCAGGGCGAACTCCGCAAATGCCGCGAATGATCAGGCTGATCTTTACCCCGGCTTTTGAGGCCGCATAAAACGCGTCAATCACGTCGGGGTCGATCAGCGAATTAACCTTGCCCCAGATCTCCGCAGGCCGCCCCGCTTGCGCATGGACCGCCTCTGCCGCGATCATCTCTAGCAGTCGCGACTTCAACGTAAACGGAGAAATCGCAAGGTTTTCAAGACCTTGAGGCTCCACATAGCCCGACAGATAGTTGAACACCCGCGTCGCATCACGCCCCAAGGCGGCGTCACAGGTGAAAAAGCTGAGGTCGGTATACACTTTCGCAGTTATCGGATGGTAATTTCCGGTGCCATAATGCGTGTAGGTCACCAGATTTTCGCCCTCACGCCGCACAACCGTGCTGATTTTGGCGTGGGTTTTGTAATTCATAAACCCGTAAACCACATGCGCGCCGGCACGTTCCAACCGGCGTGACTGACGGATATTCGCCGCCTCATCAAACCGCGCTTTCAGCTCCACCAGTGCCGTCACCGACTTGCCAGCCTCGGCCGCTTCACACAAAGCAGCAACAATCGGGCTGTCCCACGAGGTGCGATATAGCGTCTGTTTGATCGCCAAAACATTCGGGTCGCGCGCGGCTTGTTCGAGATAATTGATAACCAAATCAAAGGTTTCGTAGGGGTGATGCAGCAGAATGTCTTTCTGCTTGATTGCGGCAAACAGATCGCCGTCGTGGTCTTCCACCCGCTCTGGCACACGCGGTTTGAAGCGTGGCCACAACAGATCTGGACGCTGTGACAGCACCAGTTCCTTGAGATCAGCGACGCCCAAAAGCCCGCGCACCTCTACCATTTCATCGGGCGTGACGCCCAATTCTTCCATGATCAACGCGCGCAACTCAGGCGGCGCACCTGACGAGAGCTTCAGGCGAATAACCTCACCGCGCCTGCGCCTTTTCAGCGCCGTTTCAAATTCGCGCACCAGATCTTCGGCCTCGTCTTCAACCTCAAGATCGCTGTCGCGCAGCACGCGGAACAGACAGTGGCCCCGGTCTTTATAGCCCGGGAACAGCATGTCGAGATGGATTAGCAGCAGTTCTTCCAGCGGCAAAAACCGATATTCACCATCTTTATCTGGCAGTCGCACAAACCGCGCGATCTGCTGCGGGATCGGCAACAGCGCCTGCAGCGTGCGATGATCGGTCTCGCGCTCCAGTTGCAACGCCAGCGAAAATCCGGCGTTTGGGATGAACGGAAACGGATGCGCCGGGTCAATCGCCAAGGGTGACAAAACCGGGAACACCTTGTTCAGAAAGTGATCTTCCAGAAACTTAAGATCGCGCATCGTGAGCTTAGACCGCGTCAGCAAGGTGATCCCCTGCACGTCCATCTGCTTTTTCAGCTTGTTGAACACCGCCTGCTGGGTGTGCATCAAGCGCCGCGCATTGGCGTGGATCAGCGTCAACTGCTCGGCAGCGGTGCGGCCATCCTCGGACAAAGTCTTGTTTTTCGCCCGCATCCAAGCCCGCAAGCCCGCCACCCGCACGGTGTAAAATTCATCGAGGTTGGTGGCCGAGATCGACAAAAACCGAAGCCGTTCCAGCAAAGGCACTGCCGGGTTCGAGGCTTCATCGAGCACCCGCCAGTTGAACGCCAGCCAGCTGAGCTCACGGTTGAAAAACCGACGCGGGCCGGTGATTTCAGCCTCGGGCACCTCAACGGGTGCTGCGAACGGGGTTTTGAGAAAGTCAGATTGGGTCATCGGGCCTTCATGCAACTAGGGCGTAACAGCAAGGTGACACTGTCTCACCGACCATCGGGCAAGTCCAGCACCTCGGCGGCCAATGCCCGTGAGATCGGTCGGCCGAGCGCAAGCGCGCGGGCATCGAGAAACTTCACCCATTCGCGCGCCGCGGCAAAAGACCGGTCCATCCGCGACACCAAAAAGCTGATCAGGTTCGGTGCCACCACGATCTGACGGTCGGCGAACAGCTTGATCAGCACCGCCGACAGTAGCATATCATCGGGCGGATCAAGCTGCGCCACGCTCGCCGCCTGCATCCGGCTGAGCAGATCCGGCAGCCGCAGCCCCCAATCGCGCGGCGGAGTGGTCGCCGTCACCAGCAACCCCTTCCCCGCGAGCAGATTGTGCAGATGGAACAGCGCCACCTCGGCCTCTGCATCCCCCGCAATCCGATCCGCGTTCTCAATGGCCACCGGACCTTCAGCCAGATCGTGCAGGTCGGCGTCTATCAATTTGGCGGCTGAGACCACCTCAGCCCCCGCCATTTCAGCCCAAACATGCGCGAGATGGGTTTTGCCCGCACCTTCCGGCCCAACCAGCAGCAACTTGCCCTCCGGCCAATCGCGCCACGCCTCAACCGCTGTCAAAGCTTGTTTATTGGCTTCAGACACGAAGAAATCTGCCCGCCGAAACGCCTCGCCGCTTGGCAAATCAAAAGCAAGTTGACGGCTCACCGAACATCCTCATCAACCACCCGATCCACCGCATTTGGACCGGTAACACCTTGATACAAAACGCTTGCCTGATATTGCGCCATCGCAAACCGGATCAGCACGCCCATCGCTGCTGCCACTGGAACCGCCACCAACATGCCGACAAAGCCGAACAAAGACCCGAACACCGACAGCGCGAACATCAGCCAAACCGGATGCAAGCCCACCGACTTGCCGACCAGTTTCGGCGTCAGAACATTGCCTTCAAGGAACTGCCCAACGGCAAAAACCCCCGCCACCAGCCCAATCGACACCCAATCGCCCCAAAACTGAAACAGCGCCAGCCCAATCGCCAACGCTCCACCCAGCAGCGCACCGACATAGGGAATAAAGGTGATCGCCCCGGCAATCGCCCCCACCACCAGCCCAAACTGCAAGCCCACCAGCATCAGCCCGGTGGCATAATACGCGCCCAACGTCACGCAAACCGTAAGCTGGCCGCGCACGAAGGCCGACAAAGCGTCATTGATCTCGCGGGCCAACCGGCGCACCACCGGGGCATGATCGCGCGGCAACATCGCGTCAATCCGTGCCACCATATGATCCCAGTCGAGCAGCATGTAAAACGTCACCACCGGCACCACGACGATGAACACCACCGCCGACAGCAAGCTTAAAGCCGAGGTCAAAACCCCCTGCGCCAAAGCCGCGCCCTTGGCCTGAATAGCCGCACCAATTTCGGCCAAAGTGGTTCGCATGGTCGAGGTGCTGTCGGTAAGTTCGGGGAATTTCTCAATCATAAAGCCCTGCAGCCGCCGCGCAATCTCGGGTGCCGCGTTGATCAGGGCCGAGGTTTGCTGGATCAGCGTGGGGATAACCGACAACACCAACAAAACCATCGCAAGCAGGCCGACCAGCGTGATCACCGTGGTGGCAGCCACACGGGAAAGTCCCAGTCGCTGCAACCGATCCGCCACGGGATCAAGGAAATAAGCCATAGCCCCGCCGACCAGAAACGGCAGTATCACCGAGCCTAAAAGCATCAGTAGCAAAAACAGCACCACCAAAGCGATGCACCAGTATTTCACCTGCTCGCGCACCGGAAGTGCCATTTGATCGCCCCTTTTAACTCGCCCGACATATCGCCTCTGGACGCTGACGTTGCAAGAGATAGGCGCGAGAGGATGAGAGATCGGGGGCGCAATCACCGCGAAAACCGACAATATCCCTGCGAAAAGCTTTGAAACGGCCCATAAGCAGCTGCTTATGCCCGCGAAACTAAGCCCGAAGCCAATAGAATTGCCGCTTAAAGCCGGCCAGTTCAGGTCAAGCCCGCCGCCATCTTAACGCTGCGACGGGCTGAATGGCAGCTCGCCCACTAACCCAAGGCTACCGAAATCGGGGCCTCCTTAAAGGAACACAAAATGTCTCGCACATTGCTTCTGACCCTCGCCCTGCTCGCCACCCCTTTTGCCGGCTTGGCGATGCCCGCTGTCGGCGATATCGTCGGGTCCAACGCTGAAACCGTCAAAGCCGCGCTGGAGAAGGCTGGCTGTCCGGTTGATATGTTTGAGGCCGAAGACGGCAAAATCGAAGCCGTCTGCACCGATACCGCGACCGCCAAGAAAATGGATGTCGCTATTGACCCAGCCAATGGCGCGGTTGTTTCGATCAAAGAGAGCAACGATTGATGGCCGAAACAGCAATGGGGGGCGCTCGCCCCCCAACCCCGCGCCCCCCTGCCCTGTGGGACCGCATTGTGCGGCTCAGCCACTGGGGCATCGTCGTCGTCATTCTGGCCAACGAGGTGTTTACCAAAGGCGGCAGCCCGCTGCATGTCTGGTTTGGCTGGGGTGGGCTTGCCCTGCTTGTGCTGCGGCTAGCTTGGGGCATCATCGGCAACCCCGAGGCGCGATTTTCGGCGTTTCCGCCCAACCCGCTCGCTGCCCTGCGCCACCTGAAACTGCTGCTGATCGGCAAACCGCGCAGTTACGCCAGCCATAACCCGGCAGGCGCGATGATGGCTTACGCTTTATGGGCCTGCATCGGGATCATGGTCGCGACGGGTCTGAGCATGTCCGGTGCCAACCCGTTTGCGGTGGCCGCGCGCCAAGCGATCATCGACCAAGGCGACTGGTCGCAACTTGTGAAAACCGGCGACGCGGGCGAGGATGAAGCTGACGGCTGGGTGAAAGATGTGCACGAGACCACCGCAAATCTGATCTTGCTGCTGGTGGCGCTGCATATCGGCGGCGTTGTGGTCGAAAGTATGATAATGCGGCACAATCTGGTTCCGGCGATGCTAATGGGGCGCCGCAAAGACCAAGCTGCGCTGAACGGAAAATTGGGGAAGTAGCCACGAGATGAGCTTTCTAGCCGAATTGAAAGACAGCAAGGGCGGCCGCCCCGCCGTGCTTGCTTTGGTTGTCTTGTTGCAAACCTCAGCGGCGGTATTTTTCGTGGCCAACGTTGTCAACGAGGGCTCCGAAGATGGCTTGGGGCCGCAACTTTGGATGCAGGCGCTGGTGACACTGGCGCTGATCGTGGGGGTGGTGCTCGGCACTTTGGAATTGCGCCGCGCGCTTAACCATCAGCAGGCGCAAGACGCCACAATCGCCAAGGCCAGCGGCGAGATGCATCAGGTGATCCAAGCCCAGTTTGAGGCTTGGCATCTCAGCACTGCCGAGCGCGACGTCGCTTATCTCGCGCTCAAAGGCTCGGATGTGGCGGAAATCGCCAGCGCGCGTAACGCAGCCCCCGGCACCGTGCGCGCGCAATTATCCGCGATCTACAGCAAAGCCGGGATCAGCGGCCGCGCTCAATTTGCCGCGCATTTCGTAGAAGACCTACTTGCCGAAGGCTTGCCGGGTGAGCCTGCGGCGTCCTGATCGCACGGTTTTGTCAAATTGAACCGTGACTACAGCTCACCCGCAAGCATCGCCATGCGTTAACAAAGCCTTAACGCGCGGTGCAACCCATTGAAAACATGGCCACCCCTAGCCTGTCCACGCATGGACACCCCATATTCCCCCAAACCCCGCGCTTGCCTGCCCCCCGTCAACCCGTTAGGAAAGCCCAAACCCCAATCCATGAGGCCGCGATGCGCGTTTCCCGTTACTTTATGCCCGTCCTGAAGGAAAATCCCGCCGAGGCGCAGATCGTCTCGCACCGCTATATGCTGCGGGCGGGGATGATCAAACAGCAGGCGGCTGGCATATATTCGTGGCTGCCGCTCGGCCTGCGGGTGCTGAACCGCATCCAGACCATCGTGCATGAGGAACAACAACGCGCGGGGCATATTCCGCTGCTGATGCCCACCCTGCAACCCGCCGATCTGTGGCGCGAGAGCGGTCGATATGATGACTACGGCCAGGAAATGCTGCGGATCAAAGACCGTCAGGATCGCGAGATGCTGTATGGCCCGACGAATGAGGAGATGATCACCGACATCTTCCGCGCCCATGTCAACAGCTACAAAGACCTGCCGCTGACTTTGTATCACATCCAGTGGAAGTTCCGCGACGAGATGCGGCCACGTTTCGGCGTGATGCGGGGGCGTGAGTTCCTGATGAAAGACGGCTATAACTTTGACGTCGATAAAGCCGCCGCCCTGCACGCCTACAACCGCCATATGGTCAGCTACCTGCGCACCTACGAACGCATGGGCCTGACCGCGATTCCGATGCGCGCAGACAGCGGCCCGATTGGCGGCGAGGACACGCATGAGTTCCTCGTGCTGGCAGCGACGGGCGAGTCCGAGGTGTTCTTCGACAGTGCCGTCACCGACCTGCGCCTTGGCAACCGTGAAGTTGATTACGACAACCGCGAGGAAGTCGCATCGGTCTGCAAAGAGTTCACCACCTTGTATGCGCGCACTGACGAGACCCACGATCAGGCGTTGTTCGACGCCATCCCGGAAGAGCGTCGCAAAGTCGCGCGCGGCATCGAAGTCGGTCAGATTTTCTACTTTGGCACCAAGTATTCTGAAGCCATGGGCGCTACCGTGGTCACCGCAGACGGCTCCAAAGTTCCGGTTGAGATGGGTTCGCACGGCATTGGCGTCTCTCGCCTGCTCGGCGCGATCATCGAGGCCAGCCATGACGACAAGGGCATCATCTGGCCGGAGGGTGTGACGCCGTTCCCGGTTGGCATCGTGAACCTGAAACAAGGCGACGCCGCCGCCGATGCGGCTTGCGAAGGTCTGTATAAAGCCCTCGCCGCCAAAGGATTGGAAGCTTTGTATGATGACCGCGAGGAACGTGCGGGCGCGAAGTTTGCCACGATGGACCTGATCGGTCTGCCATGGCGCATCACCGTCGGCCCGCGTGGGTTGGCGAATGGCGTGGTGGAATTGACCTCGCGCCGCACCGGGGTGTCAGAAGAACTGACGCCAGAAGCCGCCGTTGCAAAGCTCGTCGAGATTTACGCAGGCATCTGAGCCAACCCGAAGACAACAAACGGCCTCCGCTTCGGCGGAGGCTTTTTGTTGCGAGCCATCGCGGCAGCCGTCGAAAATTTAAACTAAGCGGTTGCCGCCCGCGCCATACACCCTATCCTGCGCCCAAAGCAGGCGGCTAGAGGATGGTTTTGAGCGGATGGTTCTAACAAATGTTCTGGTCTGTGCGACCGTGCTTCTGGTGGCAGCCACGCTGTTGCCGATGCTGCAAACAACGCTCTGGTGGGTGCGCGCGCTAGAGTTTCCCCGCGTGCAGATTGTCAGCCTGCAAGCGCTGACATTTCTCGCAGCACTTGGGTTAGGCAGCCAAAGCGGCCTCGTGATTATGCTGGTGCTGGCCGCCGCCATGGCATTACAAATCCTGCACATCTGGCCATTCAGCCCGCTATGCGCCAAGGAAATGCAAAAGGCCCAGCCCGGTGCAGCCCAAAATCAGGTGACCTGCCTCGCGATCAACGTGCTGATGGAAAACACCAATCACGCCGCCGTCTTGGCCGAAATCGACCGGCTCGACCCCGATGTGCTGTTCTTGATGGAGACAGATGCTGCGTGGAATACCGCCGTCACCCCGGCGCTTTCGGGCTATCCAACCGTGCTGCGTGAGATCAAAGACAATTACTACGGCCTGATCTTTGCCACCCGGCTTAAAGTGCGCAGCGCCCGCGTCTCTTATCTTTCGGTCGAAGACACGCCTTCGGTGCTGGCTGAACTCGAAGCCCCAGACGGCACGCCGTTCCGTTTTGTCGGCCTGCATCCGAAACCCCCGGTGCCGGGTGAAGACACCGAAGGCCGTGATGCCGAGGTGGCGTACGCCGCTCGCCATGCCCGCGATACCGATCTTCCGGTGATCACGATGGGCGATTTCAACACCCCGGCTTGGTCGCAAATCTCGCACCGCTTCAAGGCCGTTGGTGGCTATCTTGACCCGCGCGTCGGGCGCGGTCTGCTGTCGAGCTTCGATGCACGGCGCTGGTGGATGCGGATGCCAATTGACCAGTTTTATGCCACCGAAGACGTCAGTCTCATCAGCTTTCAGCGCGGCAACTTTGTCGGCTCCGATCACTTTCCGATGTCAGCCAAAATCCGCTTCAACGATCCTGACACCGCCCGTCAGCTTAATCGCCGCGTCACCGCCTTGCCCGACGCCGAGGAAGCGCGCATCCTACAGGCGATTGAGCGGCAGGGCAGCCGCCTCAGTCAGATCATTCGCCCGACCACCCCGCCGCTGCTGTAAACTCGGCGCCACCATTCTAGGAGCATCATCATGGACTATCGTCGCTTGGGAAAATCTGGCCTGAAGGTCTCGGAGTTTTCGTTCGGCTCGTGGGTGACTTTCGGCAAACAGGTCGATGGCAATGATGCCAAGTCATTGATGACAATAGCCTATGACGCGGGCGTCAACTTTTTCGACAATGCCGAAGGCTATGAGGCGGGCAATTCTGAACTGGTGATGGGTCAGGCGCTGAACAGCCTTGGCTGGACCCGCGACAGCTATATCGTGTCGTCGAAAGTGTTCTGGGGCGGCGAGAAACCCACCCAACGCGGGCTTTCCGCCAAGCATGTGACCGAGGCGGCCCACGCCGCTTTGCGCCGTTTGCAGGTCGATTACCTCGACCTTTACTTCTGCCACCGCCCTGACATTGACACCCCGATTGAGGAAACCGTGCGGGCGATGCACAACCTGATCACCCAAGGCAAAGTGCTGTATTGGGGCACCTCGGAATGGTCGGCGCAGCAGATCACCGAGGCGCATATGGTCGCCCGCGCCGCTGGTCTGACCCCGCCGACGATGGAGCAACCGCAGTATAACCTGTTTGAGCGGCAGAAGGTTGAGGCTGATTACGCGCCGCTTTATGACAGCGTTGGGCTTGGCACGACGATCTGGTCGCCGCTCGCCTCGGGCATTCTGACCGGCAAATACAACGCGGCGATCCCGAACGACAGCCGGATGACCCTGCCCGGCTATGAATGGCTGCGCGATATGCTGGCCTCGGAGGCGGGGCAGGCCAAGCTGGCAAAAACCCGCAGCTTGAGCGATCTGGCGGATAAAGCGGGCCTGCCGCTGGCGCATTTGGCGCTGCTCTGGTGTCTTGCCAACCCGCGCGTCTCAACCGTGATTTTGGGTGCCTCGCGCGCCAGCCAGCTTAGCGATAACCTTGAGGCGTTGAAATCCAAAGCCAAAATGACCCCCGAAGTGATGGCCGAGGTTGAGACGATCATGGCCAACAAACCAACGGCGGCGCAAAGGTTCTGAGGCTCTCAGATTGACCAGCTCGCGCAGTTGGGCAAGGTTGCGAGGGGGGCTAGCCCCCCTCAGACCCCCCAGGATATTTGAGCACAGAGGATGACCATGAGCAAAGCTTTGATCACATGGGGCGGCTGGGATGGCCATCAGCCGGACAAAGTCGCGGCGTTGTTTGCAGAGATTTTGCAAGCCGAGGGTATGGAGGTTGAGGTGACCGATAGCCTTGGCTGTTTTGATGACCCCGGGCGGCTTGAGGGGCTAAGCCTGATCGTGCCGGTCTGGACGATGAGCAGTATTGCACAACACCAATCCGAAAACGTCGCCGCCGCCGTGGCTGCCGGAGTTGGCCTTGCGGGCTGTCATGGTGGTATGTGCGACGCCTTCCGCGCCGATGTGCTTTGGCAATTTATGACGGGCGCGCAATGGGTTGCGCATCCGGGCAATGACGGTGTGAACTACCGCGTCCGTATGGTGTCGGATGATCCTCTGGTCGCAGGCATCGCCGATTTTGACGTCGCGACCGAGCAATATTACCTGCACACCGACCCCGCTGTGCGCGTCCACGCCGTCTGCGATTTCCCGGTAGTAGATGGCCCGCACGCAGCCAACGGCCCGGTGGCGATGCCGGTGGTGTTCAGCAAACTTTGGGGGCAAGGCCGGGTTTATTACAACGCTTTGGGCCATCAGGCCGACGTGATCAACCACGGCCCGGCGCGTGAATTGCTGCGCCGTGGGCTGTTGTGGGCGGCGCGCTGAACCTTCCAACGCCGCGCTGTAAAAAAGAAAAAGCCTGCGGCGGGGATATTTTTACCAATGCGAAAGCGGCTTCATCTTGGCCTAGATACTCCCGCCGGAGGCACGCTATCCCCGAGCCGCGCGGATCAGCGCAAGAATATCCTTCGCCGCCGTAGGAATGTTCGTCCCCGGCCCGAAAATCGCCTTCACCCCGGCGTCATAGAGGAACTGGTAATCCTGCTGCGGAATAACCCCGCCGCAGATCACCAAAATCTCCCCTGCCCCCGCATCGCGCAGCGCCTGCACCAGTTTCGGGGCGAGGGTTTTATGCCCAGCGGCTTGGCTTGAAATGCCCACCACATGCACATCATTGTCGATGGCGTCTTGTGCGGCCTCCTGGGGCGTCTGGAACAGCGGCCCGACATCGACGTCGAAGCCGATATCCGCAAACGCCGTGGCGATCACCTTGGCACCGCGATCATGGCCGTCTTGGCCCATCTTCACCACCAACATACGAGGACGCCGCCCCTCCTCCTCGGCAAAAGCCTCTACATCGGCCTGAATGGCCGCAAAACCCGCGTCGCCCTCGTAGGCCGCACCGTAAACGCCCGCCAAAGTTTTCACCTCCGCCCGATGCCGTCCAAACACCTTTTCCATCGCCATGCTGATCTCTCCGACCGTCGCCCGGGCCCGAGCGGCCTCCACCGCTGCTGCCAGCAGATTGCCGTCATGCCCCGCGATCCGGGTCAACTCGTCCAACGCCGCCTGACATGCGGCCTCATCCCGGGCAGCCCGCGTCGCCTGCAACCGTTCGATCTGTGACAGCCGCACCGCCACGTTATCAATGTCGAGAATCTCAATCGCGTCCTGCTTATCAAGCCGATACTTGTTCACCCCGACCACCACATCTTCACCACGATCAATCGCCGCCTGCCGCCGCGCCGCAGACTCCTCAATCCGCAACTTTGGCATTCCGCTCGCGACAGCCTTGGTCATCCCCCCCATCGCCTCAACTTCCTCGATCAGCTTCCACGCTTCCTCGGCCAGTTGCGCGGTCAGGCTTTCAACGTAATACGACCCCGCCAATGGATCGACGACATGGCAAATCCCAGTCTCCTCTTGCAAGATCAACTGGGTATTCCGCGCAATCCGAGCCGAAAATTCCGTAGGCAAAGCAATGGCTTCGTCGAGCGCATTGGTGTGCAGACTCTGCGTGCCGCCCAGCACAGCCGACATCGCCTCATACGCCGTGCGGATGACGTTGTTGTAAGGGTCCGCCTCTTGCAACGACACGCCAGAGGTCTGGCAATGCGTCCGCAACATCAGCGAGCCTTGGTTTTTCGGCTGAAACTCCGACATGATCCGGTGCCAAAGCAGCCGAGCGGCGCGCAGTTTCGCGGCCTCCATGAAGAAGTTCATCCCAATCGCAAAGAAGAAACTCAAGCGTCCGGCGAAGTCATCGACATTCATCCCGCGCGCAATCGCGGCGCGGACATATTCGCGACCATCGGCCAAAGTATAGGCCAATTCCTGCACCAAATTCGCGCCGGCTTCCTGCATGTGATAGCCGGAGATGGAGATCGAATTGAACTTCGGCATATGGGCGCTGGTGTATTCGATAATGTCCGCGATGATCCGCATCGAGGGTTCCGGCGGATAGACATAGGTGTTGCGCACCATGAACTCCTTCAGAATATCGTTCTGAATGGTGCCAGAAAGCGCCGCCCGCGACACGCCCTGCTCCTCTCCCGCAACGATAAAGCTGGCGAGGATTGGGATCACCGCCCCGTTCATCGTCATGGAAACGCTGACTTTATCCAGCGGGATGCCGTCGAACAGGATCTTCATATCCTCGACGCTATCAATCGCCACTCCGGCCTTGCCGACATCGCCCTCAACCCGAGGATGGTCGCTGTCATACCCCCGATGCGTCGCCAGATCGAACGCCACCGAAACCCCTTGCTGCCCCGCCGCCAAATTCTTCCGATAGAACGCGTTGCTTGCCTCGGCTGTTGAGAACCCCGCATATTGCCGAATGGTCCAAGGTCGCCCCGCATACATCGTCGCCTTCACGCCACGGGTGAACGGCGCAAACCCCGGCATCTCACCCATTTGCGGCAGACCTTCGACGTCGGCGGCGGTATACAAAGGCTTCACCGTGATGCCCTCAAGCGTCTGCCAATTCAGGCTTTCCGGGTCGCCGCCCTTCATTTCTTGAGCGGCCAGCGATTTCCATGCATTGAGATCGGTCATGTTGGTTTCCTTGAACGCAGAGGTCCGGCTTTGCGGCGCGCCGGGGGTTTCACACCCCCCCGCACCACCGTTTGGGAGTTTAGGAACAAGTGAAACTACTCAAATTCCATAATCACTTCATCGACCTTCAGGCTGGTGCCCGCCGTCGCACTGACCGATTTCACCACACCGCGCCGCTCAGCTTTCAGTATGTTTTCCATCTTCATCGCCTCAACCGTCGCCAAAGCCTGCCCCTCTTGCACCTCGTCCCCCACCGCGACCATGATCTTGGCGATCAGACCGGGCATCGGGCAAAGCAGGAATTTGGAGGTGTCTGGCGGCACTTTCTCGAGCATCAGTTTGGCCAATTCCGCCTGCCGTGGCGTGCGCACATGCACCTTCAGATCGGCCCCGCGCAGGCGCAGGCGGAAGCCGCCGCTGATCTTGCCGACCTTCATCACCAAAGGCTCGGCATCGACCATCAGGCTGGCCAACGTCTGCCCCGGCGTCCAGTCAGAGGTCACGCGCAAGCTTCTGCCATCATCCAGCGTTACGGTCGAACCCGCAGGATCAGCAGCGATTTTCACAACATGCTCAACGCCTTGCAGCGTCACCACCCAATCATCGCCGACCCGGCGTTCGTGATTGTCCATCGTACCGCTGATGCGGGTGCGCCGAATTTCAGCCACCCTGTTCATCGCGGCAGCAGAGGCGGCGACCCGCGCCAATGTATCCGCATCCAAAGTCGCACCTTGGAAACCTTCGGGATATTCCTCAGCAATAAACGCCGTGGTGATATTGCCCGACTGAAACCGAGGATGCTCCATCACAGCGCCAACGAAGGGCAGGTTGTGGCCGATGCCCTCCACTTCAAACGTATCCAAGGCCAGCCGCATTTCTTCAATCGCATCCGCCCGGGTCGGCCCCCAAGTGCAGAGCTTGGCGATCATCGGGTCGTAGAACATCGAAATCTCGCCGCCCTCAAATACCCCAGTATCATTGCGCACGATGCCACCGCGCGGCGTGGTGCCTTCAACGGGGGGCCGATAGCGGCTTAGCCGACCAATAGAGGGCAGGAAGTTGCGATACGGGTCTTCGGCATAGAGACGGCTTTCCATCGCCCAGCCGTTGATCTTCAGATCGCTTTGCGCAAACGGCAGCTTCTCACCGTAAGCCACCCGGATCATCTGTTCGACGAGATCGACCCCGGTGATCAGTTCGGTGACGGGATGTTCCACCTGCAACCTTGTATTCATCTCAAGGAAGTAGAACTTCCGCGCGCCATCGACGATGAACTCCACCGTCCCTGCCGAAGTATAGCCCACCGCACGCGCCAAAGCGCAGGCTTGCTCGCCCATCGCGCGGCGCGTCGCCTCGTCCAAGAACGGCGACGGCGCTTCCTCGATCACCTTCTGATTTCGGCGCTGGATCGAGCACTCGCGCTCGTGCAGATAGACAATATTGCCGTGCTTATCGCCGAGCACCTGGATCTCAATATGACGCGGTTGGGTGACAAATTTCTCAATAAAAATCCGGTCATCGCCGAAACTCGCGGCCGCTTCGTTCTTCGACGACTGAAAGCCCTCGCGCGCTTCCGCATCATTCCAAGCGATCCGCATCCCCTTGCCGCCGCCGCCAGCACTCGCCTTGATCATCACCGGATAGCCGATCTCACCGGCGATCTTGACGGCATGTTCGGCATCATCAATCAGCCCCATATGCCCCGGCACGGTGGAAACCCCCGCAGCCATCGCCAGCTTCTTCGAGGTGATCTTGTCGCCCATCGCCTCAATAGCCCCAGACGGAGGCCCGATGAACACCACACCAGCAGCCTCCAAAGCCGCCGCGAAGTTCATGTTTTCGCTCAGAAAACCATAGCCCGGATGCACCGCCTCGGCCCCCGAAGCCTTCACCGCCGCCATGATCTTGTCGATCACGATATAAGACTGCGCCGCAGGCGATGGGCCAATGTGAATGGCCTCGTCCGCCATCTTCACATGCAAGGCGCCCCGATCGGCATCGGAATACACCGCCACCGATCTGATCCCCATTTTGCGCGCGGTCTTGATCACGCGACATGCGATCTCGCCCCGATTTGCGATCAGGATTTTCTTAAACATGGCGCTCCCCCCTTTGCATCCGGGCTGGGCCATCAACCGGAACGCATAAAACAAAACGGCCAGTCAGGGGATCACCCAGACTGGCCGTCATAACGTCAGAATTTGCCGCGACTGCGGCGATCAGATCAGTAGCAGGGTGGCAGGCCAATGTTGACGCCGCAAGTTGCTGCACCTGCAAGGCCGCCGATGACAGCGCCGGTGACGGCGTTGTTGCCGGTAAGGTCAGCGATAGCAGCACCCCCCGCAGCGCCAGCCAGGCCGCGCGAAGCGGGATCCTGCAAGCAGCCAGCCAGAGGCATGGTGAGAATGGCGAGAAGAAGAAGGGATTTACGCATATGAAACTGCCTCTTGGTTTTGTTGTTCTGTGCGGCGATTCTACAGAATCCAGCGGGGAAGCAAACTGAAAAAAGCGTGTGCTGGCGCGAAAGGCAACAACCCGCCGCAGAATGTCTTGTGCGGCGGGCGAATGTGACGCCGAAAAAAACGGCCCGACCCTAGCGGAGTCAGGCCAAAGGGTAGGGAAAGGGTAACAGTCACGCCCGGGGCTTTGCAGTGCAGGCGATGCCCAACGCGCCCGACAATCATCGCCGAAGCGGTCCCGCCGCGCAAAGCCGAATTCGGCGCGACCAAAGCTCTGCGCAAACTTCTGCCAAGATGCCAAGGGCTTGCGCGGAATCATGCCCAACCCTTTAGCGCCCAGCCATTTGCTGCCCGACCCTGTCCCATGTTTCAGTCTTGATCCTCGTCGTCGTCCCAATCGCCGAAATCCATCGGCTCGGCATCGGCGGCAAAAATCTCGGGAAACGAGACTTGGGCGACTTTCAAATTGATCTTCAACAGCGCATCGTAAGACGCCGGATCAAACGGGTCTTCGGCGGGCACCACCTCGCGGCCAAACAGCCACGACAGCCGCCCCGCATCTAGATTGCCACGCTCAAAAACTTCTTCGCCGAAACAAGCCCACAACGCGGCCATAAAGCCCTTGTCAGCCGCACGATCGGCGCTTTTACGATCTGCAAATCGTTCGCGCTTGATGATCTTCGCAGCGCCCGCCTTCATATTGGCGCGACGGATCACAAACTGAAAATCAGTGCCGGTCAGGCGGCCCGGAAAACCGCGATGCTTCAGCATGACACCACCTCAGCGTTGCAAGTGGCGAAGGATTTGCTGGCAAAGTTTGGATTGGCAGAGATTGCGCTTGCAAAGGCGGGGCCGTAACCCCGCCCTGCGCTATTATTTATAAGTGCCAGTATCGGTCGGCTCAACCGAAACGTCAGCCACCGGCTCGGTGACGACGACTTCTTTCTTGGCGCAGGCCGCGAAAGCGGTAAGGGCGATGAAGGCGACGATGGTTGCGGAACGCATGAGGTACTCCATGTTGCGTCATTGTTGACGCTGGCACCATAGGCGAGCCCTGCGAGGGCTGCAAAGCCCATCCGCGACGCTAGGACAATTTTTGCCGACAGCGCAAGCCGCGCCGCGCAAGCCACTCTTTTGAATAGAAAAAGGGCGGGCCAGGCCGTCAGGCCCAAAAGCACCCGCCCCTTGGTGTTACTTGTATTTGCCGGTGAAAACAGGCTCTTCAGTGACAGCCGGTTGGTCCACGTAAACCACGTCTTCGGCTTTTTTGGCGCATGCGGCCACGAAAGCGACCATGCACAGTGCCAGTACGGTAAACTTAGTGCTCGACATCCTCTACTCCATTTATTTGCGGGAGGCGTGCTTTGTGCCGCCCCCTTGTGCGAGGTAAAGACCGCTTGGGTTCGGCCTACATGAACTCTAGCCGATAAACTGCGGAATAGACACGCAATTTCGCTAAATGCCAGCAGCTGTGGCAAGGCTACATCAGCCCTTGGTTGTGAGGATGCGCTAAGCGCTAGATTTTGTGCTTTCATCAAAAAGCCTCCCATATACAGGCATCACCGTCGATCTGGTATGCCTCAAAAAACTGTGTGGCCTCGGGGGCAGCCTCACCAAACGGCACATCGCGGTCGGCAAGTGAGATGATAATCTGGCTTGGGCGCGGCCCGGTTGAGGCCACACGTGGCAGAGCAAAGCTGTTGCACAGATGTTCCATATCCACCGTTGCCACATCATAATCCACCGAACCGCCGTGCTTGGCGATCGCCGGCGCCACAAAGCGGAACCGCGCTACCAGACCGGTCGTTCCCGGCGCATTCATCACAACCTCAACAAACCGCACCGCTTGCCCCGAAGGCACGTTGATCGCCTCGGGCGGCGCATCCCCAAGTGCCCAAGCCGGGGTCGCAAGCATCAGCCCCATCACCGCTATCTCGAAACGCAAAACCCCGACCTCCGCATATTCTCAGACCTGTCCTGCTCATAAGCCGCAAGTTTCCGCTTCGCCAAGCGCCTTCGCTGCAAGATCGCAAAATTTAACCTCAATAACGCCAGCCGAGCGAACGCCGCGCACCAGCACTCCGATCCTTACAATGGAATATTATCGTGCTTCTTCCATGGGTTCACCAGTTTCTTACTGCGCAAAGACGCAAAAGCCCGTGCCACCCTACGGCGCGTCGAATGCGGCATGATGACTTCGTCGATAAAGCCTTTTTCGGCCGCCACAAACGGGTTGGCAAACCGATCTTCGTATTCCTTGGTCAGCCGCGCAATTAACTCGGGTGATTAACCGCTATTAATAATCTCCACCGCACCCTTCGCCCCCATCACCGCAATCTCTGCCGTCGGCCACGCATAGTTGAAATCGCCGCGCAGATGCTTCGACGACATCACATCATATGCCCCGCCATAGGCTTTGCGGGTGATCACCGTGACCTTCGGCACCGTCGCCTCACCGTAGGCAAACAGCAATTTGGCTCCGTGCTTGATCACGCCGCCCAACTCTTGCGCCACCCCCGGCAAGAAGCCCGGCACATCAACCAGCGTCAGGATCGGTATCTCAAACGCATCGCAAAACCGCACAAACCGCGCGGCCTTGCGGCTGCTGTCAATGTCCAAGCACCCCGCAAGCACCATCGGCTGATTGGCAACGACGCCGACCGATTGCCCCTCAAGCCGGATAAACCCCGTGATGATATTGGCGGCAAAATCGCGTTGGATCTCAAAGAAGTCGCCCTCATCGGCCAGTTTCTCAATCAACTCTTTCATGTCGTAAGGCTGGTTCGGATTCTCCGGGATCAGCGTATCCAAACTGGACTCCAACCGCGCCGGATCATCGAAAAATGGCCGCACCGGAGCTTTCTGCCGATTGTTCAGCGGCAGGAAATCCACCAGCCGCCGCACCTCGGCCAAAGCCTCCACATCATTCTCAAACGCACCATCCGCCACCGACGATTTCTTGGTATGGGTTGACGCCCCACCGAGTTCCTCAGCCGTCACCACCTCATTGGTCACGGTTTTCACCACATCTGGCCCGGTGACGAACATGTAGCTCGAGTCCTTCACCATGAAGATAAAATCCGTCATCGCAGGCGAATAAACCGCGCCACCGGCACATGGCCCCATGATCACCGAAATCTGCGGCACCACGCCCGACGCCATCACATTGCGCTGAAACACCTCCGCATAGCCCGCAAGCGAGGCCACCCCCTCTTGAATCCGCGCGCCCCCGGAATCGTTCAACCCAATCACCGGAGCACCATTCTGCATCGCCATATCCATGACCTTGCAAATCTTCTGCGCATGGGTCTCCGACAAAGACCCGCCAAACACCGTGAAATCTTGGCTAAACACATAAACCAGCCGCCCGTTCACCGTGCCCCAGCCCGTCACCACACCATCGCCCGCCGGACGATCCGCCTCCATGCCGAAATCCGTGCAGCGGTGGGCCACAAACATGTCGAACTCCTCAAACGAGCCCTCGTCCAGCAGCAACTCGACCCGTTCCCGCGCGGTCAGCTTGCCCTTGGCATGTTGCGCGTCAATTCGGCGCTGCCCGCCACCCTGCCGCGCCACATTGCGGCAGTCTTCCAACTGTTGCAGGATGTCTTTCATCGCACGCTCCCTCAGATCTCCGCCACCATAGCGCCCCGACCCGCGCCCGACTAGCGCAACCTCGAAACTATGCAAACCATACGCAGCCATTCTCTCGTTAATTGCAAACCTGCAAATTTGCCCCGCCCGACCTTCCGCGCTACAACCCAGCGCATATAACCAAGCATAACACCGCGAAAGCCATCATGCCCACCCTCCCCGTCCCCCTCGTCACCATCGGCCTGCTCACTTTGTCGAACGTTTTCATGACCTTCGCTTGGTATGGCCACCTCAAACACAAATCGACCGCCCTGATCACGGTGATCTTCATCTCATGGGGCATCGCGTTCTTTGAGTATTGCCTGATGGTCCCCGCCAACCGCATCGGTTCCAGCATTTATAACGGAGCCCAGCTGAAGACGATCCAAGAGGTCATCACCCTCTCGGTTTTCGCAGTGTTCTCAGTGTTCTACCTGAAAGAGCCGCTCACCTGGAACCACGCCCTAGGCTTCGCCTTCATCGGCCTCGGAGCCTTCTTCATCTTCCACAAATGGTCCTGACCCAAGCCTAAGCCCCCCAAATCGCCAAACCACAAGGTCATCCTCTCTGCCCAAATATCCCCGCCGGAGGCATCGCGCTATCCGCAAGCGCCATGCCAGAAAGCCCATAAATGCCCCACCCCAAAGCGATCTTCCTCAACCGCCACACCCCACCAAAAATCCTCACCCTGACCCTGCTTGCGGGCCTCTCAGCCCTGACGATGAACATCTTCCTGCCCTCCCTGCCCGGCATGGCCGCTTATTTCCACGTGCCCTACGCGCTGATGCAACTGTCGGTCGCACTCTACCTCGCGCTTTGCGCCGTGCTGCAAATCATCATCGGCCCGATCTCTGACCGCTACGGCCGCCGCAACGTCATCCTGATCGCGCTCGCGCTGTTTTTGATCGCCACCATCGGCACCCTGACCACCACCGACGCCACCGCCTTCCTGATCTTCCGCATGGCGCAAGCCGTGGTCGCCGCAGGCATCGTGCTAAGCCGAGCCGTAGTGCGCGACATGGTCTCCGACGCCGAAGCCGCCTCGATGATCGGCTATGTCACCATGGGCATGTCATTGGTGCCAATGATCGGCCCGGTCATCGGCGGCCTGCTTGACGAATACTTCGGCTGGAAAGCCAACTTCGGCCTGCTGCTCGGCCTTGGTGTCATCGTGTTTGCCCTCTGCTGGGCCGATCTGGGTGAAACCGCCACGCTGAAACGCCTGTCATTCAAGGAACAGTTGCGCAGCTACCCAAGCCTGCTCAAATCCCGCCGCTTCTGGGGCTACTCGGGTGCCGCCGCCTTCGCATCTGGCTGCTTTTACGCCTATCTCGGCGGCGCGCCCTACGTTGGCAACCAAGTTTATCACCTGACCTCGTCGCGCATCGGCCTGCTGTTTGCGATCACCGCCGTCGGCTACATGGCGGGCAATTTCTTCGCAGGCCGCTATTCGGTGCGCTTCGGCATGAACAAAATGGTGCTGATCGGCACCACTATCACCACCCTCGGCCTCGCCGCCCTCGCGCTGATCACCGCCGCTGGCCTCTCCAGCGCCGTGATGTTCTTCGGCCTGACCATCACCATGGGCCTCGGAAATGGCGTGGCCCTGCCCTCGGCAAACGCTGGCATCCTGTCGGTCCGCCCCGATCTCGCAGGCACCGCCTCCGGCCTTGGCGGCGCGATCATGGTCGGTGGCGGCGCTGGCCTCGCGGCCCTAGCCGGAGCAGTGCTGCCCCCCGGCTCCACCGAAATGCCGCTGGTGCTGCTGATGCTCGCCTCATCGCTACTCTCGACCCTGTGCATCCTCGCCGTGATCCGCCGCGCCCGCGCCATAGGCATTGCCGCTTGACCACGTAACTTTGCAAAGCCTATCGTCAAGCTTTGCAAACGGAGTCCAGCATGGCGATCCAAAAACTCTACGCTGGCGCGAAACTCCGTGAATTGCGTGGCCGCCTGACGCTGACCCAACGGGTGTTTGCCGACAAACTCGGCGTCTCGCTGCCCTATCTGAATCAGATGGAGAACAACCACCGCCCGGTTTCCGCCAGCGTCCTGCTCGCACTCGCCCAAGAATTCGCCCTCGATATGTCCGAACTAAACCCCGGCGAAGGCGAACGTCTCGTCTCAAACATGCGTGAGGCTCTAGCCGACCCAGTATTCGCCAAAACCGCCCCACCCCTAGCCGACCTCCGCCTCGCCGCCTCCAACGCCCCAGCCCTCGCCCGCGCCTTCCTCGATCTGCACCGCGCCTACCGCCAATCCCACGAACGCCTCGCCTCGCTGGACGAAGCCTTGGGACGTGAAGGCACAGCAATGCGCGCAAGCCCGTGGGAGGAAGTCCGCGACTTCTTTCACTATTGCGACAATTACGTCGATAGCCTTGATCGTGCAGCCGAACGGCTAACCGATCAAAATTCCAACAAAGATGTGATTTCACTCGCTACCGAAGCCCTCAAACAACACGGCATAGATATTCACTTTTCCAACAACAGCCCATTGCGGCAGTTTGACCCCACAACGCGCATCCTCACCCTATCCGCCCGCGCAGCAACGCCCACCCAGCGTTTTCAACTGCTTTACCAAACCGCGCTAGAAACCCAAAATGATCTGCTGGAATCCAGCCTGGATCTCGCCCGCTTCCAATCCAATGAAGCCCGCGACATCGCCAAAATCGGCATGGCAAACTATTTCGCCGGGGCCGCCCTGATGCCCTACCGCGCCTTCCTCGCAGCGGCCCAAGAAACCCGCCACGATCTAGAGCGCCTCGCCGATCTGTTCGGAGCCAGCATCGAGCAAGTCGCCCACCGCCTTTCAACCCTGCAACGCCCCGGCGCGAAAGGCATTCCGTTCTTCTTCGTCCGCGTCGATCAAGCCGGCACCATCACCAAACGCCACTCCGCCACCCGCCTGCAATTCGCCCGCTTCGGCGGAGCCTGCCCGCTCTGGAACGTCCATCGCGCCTTCGAGACCCCCGGCCATTTCCTGCGCCAACTGGCCGAGACCCCAGACGGTGTCCGCTACCTCTGCCTCGCCCGCGATGTCTCTAAACCCGGCGGCGCTTACGCAGCCCCCATCCGCCGCTATGCCATCGGTTTGGGATGTGAGATCAGCCACGCGGCCAGTCTGGTCTACTCCGACGGCCTTGATCTCAAAGGCCGCTTCGAGCCAATCGGCATCTCCTGCCGCATCTGTGAGCGTAAAAACTGCCATCAACGCTCCGTCCCCCCACTGGAACGCCGCCTGAAAGTGGACCCCAACCTGCGCGGCCTCTTGCCCTACGAAATCGCCGACTGACTCCAAACTACAGCCCCCGCCGATCTGCCGAACGCTGCGCACGCAACTCTTAACATTTCACCTGTTCATAAATATCCCCGCCGGAGGCTCCACCGCTACCACACACCGGCCATTTCAAACCCAATCCAGCGGCAGCAGCGGTCGCGTGCCGCCTCGATGGCGGCCAAGACCGCAACCGTTCAAAAGTTAACGAAGGCTTAAGCCAAAACCTAACCCATTGATAAATAACAAGCCACACCCTCGCCCACGCGTGGCTACCTTTGCGACACCCGCCAATTCTCATTGATCACCGGCTGCAAGTTCGACCGCGCCAGCTTGCGCCCCAAGATATGATCTGCCGCCTTCTCACCCGTCATAATCGACGGTCCGTTCAAGTTCCCGTTGGTCACCTGTGGGAAAATAGAGCTGTCCGCCACCCGCAGCCCCTCCACCCCGATCACCCGGCATTCCTCATCGACCACGGCCAGCGGATCATCCCGCCGCCCCATCCGACACGTCCCACATGGATGATAGGCGCTCTCGACATGTTGCATCAAAAACGCGTCCAACTCGGCATCCGACTGCACCACACTGCCCGGCTGAAGCTCGGTTTTCACATGCTCTTTCATCGCCGGCTGCTCAAAGATTTCCCGCGTCAACCGCACACAAGCTCGGAAATCCTCCCAATCGCCGGGGTCCGACATATAGTTGAACAATATCTTCGGCGCATCCTTCGGATCACCTGACTGCAACGTCACCGCCCCACGAGATTTCGACCGCATCGGCCCCACATGCACCTGAAACCCGTGCCCCCCCGCCGCCGCTTTGCCATCATAACGCACCGCAATCGGCAGGAAGTGATACTCGATATCGGGATAATCCACCCCGGCTTTCGAGCGAATAAACGCACAAGACTCAAACTGGTTAGACGCCCCCAGCCCCTTACCGGTGAACAACCAATGCGCCCCGATCAGCGCCTTGCCCCAGACATTCCAATATTTGAACAAAGTGATCGGCTTAGCCGCCTGAAACTGCATGTAGATCTCAAGATGGTCCTGCAAATTCGCCCCCACCCCGGGCCGATCCGCCACCACTTCAATGCCATGCTCGCGCAAAGCCGCCGCATCGCCGATCCCCGACAGCATCAATAACTTCGGGCTGTTGATCGACGAGGCCGAAACGATCACCTCGGCACTGGCACGGATCACCTGCACCACCCCGCCACGCTCAACCTCGACGCCGACCGCACGGCCATTCTCAATCACCACACGGCGCGCAAACCCGCGCACCAGCTTGACTAGCCCGGTTTTCAACGCCGGACGCAGATACGCATTCGCCGCCGACCAGCGCACGCCTTTCCAGATCGTCGCCTCCATCGCGCCGAAACCTTCCTGTGCCTGACCGTTGTAATCGGCGGTAACCGGATAGCCCGCCTGCCGCCCCGCCTCGATAAACGCGTTGAACAACGGATTTTTCCGTGGCCCACGGCTGATATGCAAAGGCCCGTCCGATCCCCGATACGCCGCATCACCCGAGGCCGAGCCATCCGCCTCGCCGTGCCAATGCTCCATGCGCTGAAAATATGGCAGCACATCGGCGTAAGACCAGCCATGCGCGCCCATCTCCTCCCAAGTGTCATAATCACGCGCATGGCCGCGCACATAGACCATGCCGTTGATGCTCGACGAGCCGCCAATCACCTTGCCACGCGGTGTTGCAAGTCGCCTGCCATCCAGATGCGGCTCGGGTTCCGACTGAAAGCCCCAATCGTAAACCCCCATATTCATTGGATAAGACAGCGCCGCAGGCATCTGAATGAACGGCCCGAAATCGCTGCCGCCTTGCTCGATCACCACCACACGCTTGCCAGCTTCGGCCAAACGATAGGCAATCGCCGATCCCGCCGACCCCGACCCAATGATCACATATTCCGCCGTCATATCTTCTCCAGTTGTCAATCTTTAACGCGTCATCAGGTGCCTCGCCGCACCGGGCGGCGAGGCCGGGTCAGGCTAATAAGGCGAGTCCACCGGCCCCATGCCAACGTAAATGCTTTTCACCTGGCTATAATGCTCCACCGCCGCGCGGCCGTTTTCACGTCCCACGCCCGACAGCTTTGAACCACCAAACGGCATCTCAACTGGCGTCAGATTATAGGCGTTGATCCAACAGGTACCCGCCTGCAACGCGCCGATCACCCGATGCGCCCGCGTGATATCGGCGGTAAACACCCCCGCCGCGAGGCCGAATTCCGTCGCATTCGCCCGCGCGACCGCCTCGTCTTCGCTGTCGAAATCCAGCACCGCCATCACCGGGCCGAACACTTCCTCCTGCGCAATCGTCATCGCATCGGTTACATCCGCGAACACGGTTGGCAAAACAAACGCGCCATCGGCCCCGGCCTGCCCGCCTCCACAAATCAGCGTCGCGCCCTCGGCCTTAGCGGTCTCAATATAACCCAACACCTTCGCCAACTGCGCGGCAGAGACCAGCGGCCCCATCTGCGTCGCCTCATCCAGCGGATCGCCCAACCGGATCGCCGCCGTGCGTTCCGCCAGACGCTGCAAGAACCTGGCCTTGATGCCCTTCTGCACAAACACCCGCGTGCCGTTGCTGCACACCTGCCCAGCCGAGTAGAAATTCCCCAACATCGCCGCCCCGACCGCATCCTCAAGGCTCGCATCATCGAACACGAGAATCGGGGATTTCCCGCCCAATTCCATCGTCACATGCCGCACGCCAGCCGCAGCCAACGCATAAACCTTCTGCCCGGTCGCCACCGATCCCGTCAGCGACACTTTCGCCACGCGGCGGTCCGAAACTAAAGCCGAGCCAACCGCGCCGCGCCCCTGCACTACATTGAACAGGCCCGCAGGCAATCCGGCCTCAATATAGATCTCCGCCAGCTTCAGCGCGCCCAAAGGCGTTACTTCTGACGGCTTAAAAACCATCGCATTGCCCAAAGCCAAGGCAGGTGCCGATTTCCAGCAGGCGATCTGGCTCGGGTAATTCCACGCCCCAATGCCAACGCAAACCCCCAAAGCCTCGCGGATCGTGTAGGCAAAATCGCGGCCCAGCGGGATCGTCTCCCCGCCGACCGTCGGAGCAATCCCCGCGAAATATTCCAGCGCATCCGCACCCGATGGCCAATCGGCGACCAGCGTTTCCTGAATGGGCTTGCCGGTGTCCAAAGTCTCTAGCCGCGCCAGTTCCGGGTTACGCTCCCGGATCAAATCCGCCGCCTTGCGCAATATCCGCGCGCGCTCCACTGGCCGCATCGCAGCCCAAGCCGCTTGCGCCCGCGCCGCCGATGCCAAAGCAGCCTCCATCACCGCCGCCGTCGCTTCGTGCAGCACAGCGATCACCGCACCCGTTGCGGGGTAAATCACCTCAATAACCGCCCCGGCTTTGTCTTCCATATAACGGCCGTCAACGAAATGACTGGCCCTCGGCTGCGCCAGCATGGGCGGCCCCTTCCAACTGAGAGTTCAAATAATTCAACGCTGTAGCAATCGCCGCCGCGCGATCTGGCGGCCCTGATTTCAACACTTCACGCAAGTATAGCCCGTCGATCAGCGCGCCAAGACCATCCGCCAAAGCTTCGGCCCGATCCCCCGCCAACGGCCGTAAGCCTGCCAAAAGGTTCGACCGTAACCGCCGCTGATACACCTTCAACAGTCGCCTCGCCTCGGGTGCAGTTTGCGCTAAAACCCAAAAATTCAGCCAGGCCCCCACCGCCTCACGCCGGAAATTAGTCGCACTGAACGATGCCGCCAACACTGACCGCAGCCGGCTTTCGGGCCCATCCGCCAGCGCCAAAGCCCCGCGCACTTCCGCACCATACAGCGTCAGAATGTGCCGCATCGCCGCCAGAAACATCTCCTCTTTCGAGCCAAAATAATGATGTGCCAGCGCCGAGGACATCCCCGCCCGTTTGGCGATCTGACTGACCGTCACGTCCAACGACCCCACCCGCCCGATTTCGACAATCGTGGCTTTGACGAGCGCCGCCTTTCGGATAGGCTCCATTCCAAGCTTCGGCATGTTGCGGCCCTTGATAATAATGCTTGCCAAGGGCAGCTAGCTTGAAGTTTATTGACTCGTCAATCAACAAAAACAGGGAGCCCAACATGACCCTCAAATCGACGCTGCTCGCGTCCGCCGTCACCTTCGCTTTCGCCGGGTCCGCCTTCGCGGCTGGCTGCGACAAAGTCACCTTCTCGGATGTCGGCTGGACCGATATCACCGCCACCACGGCCGCGACCAGCTTGGTTTTGGAAGCCTTGGGCTATGAAACCGAAACCAAAGTTCTCTCGGTTCCAGTGACTTACGAGGGTCTTGCTTCGGGTGACGTCGATGTGTTCCTTGGCAATTGGATGCCCACGATGGAAAGCAACATCGCGCCTTACCGCGATGCCAAAACCGTCGATACCGTGCGCACCAACCTTGAAGGCGCGAAATATACCCTTGCGACCAACGCCAAAGGCGCTGAACTCGGCATCAAAGATTTCAAAGATATCGCCGCCCATGCCGCTGATCTTGACGGCAAAATCTATGGCATTGAAGCTGGTAACGACGGCAACAAGCTGATCCTCGACATGCTGGATAAAGACGCGTTCGGCCTGAAAGCCGCGAATGTCGAACTGGTCGAATCCTCCGAGCAAGGCATGTTGGCGCAAGTAGAGCGCGCCGATAACGAAGGCAAAGCGGTGATCTTCCTCGGCTGGGAACCCCACCCGATGAACGCTAATTTCAAGATGACCTACCTGACTGGCGGCGATGATTTCTTCGGCCGAAACCTTGGCGGTGCTACCGTTGCGACCAACACCCGCGCTGGTTATGTTGCCGAATGCCCGAACGTCGGTAAACTTTTATCTAATCTTTCCTTCACTTTAGAGATGGAAAACGAAATCATGGGTGCGATCCTGAACGACGGCACCGACCCGCGTGAGGCCGCTAAAACCTGGCTCGCAGCCCACCCCGATGTGATTGGCCCTTGGCTGGACGGCGTCACCACCAAAGACGGTGGCGATGCTAGTGCGGCCGTGACGGCGGCGCTGCAATAAGTGACCAAGGCCCCGGCACTGTCCGGGGCCTTTTGCTATCCAAAACAAGCGCCCGCAAAGGGCTTTTCCACCAACTGCGGGGACATTGAATGGACTGGTTGACGGGTTACAAAATACCGATCGGAGCATGGGCGAACACGATTTTCGTCTGGATGAAAACAAATCTCAGCGCGTTGTTTAACATCATCGCCGACGTGCTGGAGGGTTTGATCAACGGCTTCTTATGGCTATTGCAAGCGCCCAACCCTCTGGTAATCATAGCAATTTTTGTAGCCCTAGCATGGATTCTGCAGCGCAACTGGAAGATCTGCGTCGGTGTGGCCCTCGGGTTTATCTTCGTCGTTAACCAAGGTTACTGGAAAGAAACCACTGAAAGCCTGACGTTGATCCTGTCGTCCTGCGCCGTCTGCATGGCGATTGGCGTGCCGATCGGCATCGCCTGCGCGCACAATACCAAATTAAACGCCGCATTGTCACCCATTATGGACCTGATGCAGACCCTGCCAACCTTTGTTTACTTGATCCCCGCGATCATTTTCTTCGGTATCGGCATGGTACCCGGCCTGATTGCCACGGTGATTTTTGTGCTGCCCGCGCCGATCCGGCTCACGCAACTCGGCGTCGCTTCAACCCCGACGGCGCTACTGGAAGCGGCCACCGCATTCGGAGCCACCCCAAGCCAACGGCTGCTGAAGGTCGAATTGCCATGGGCGCTGCCGCAAATCATGGTCGGCCTCAATCAAACCATCATGCTTTCCCTGTCGATGGTCGTGATCGCCTCGATGGTCGGCGCGAACGGTCTCGGCGTGCCAGTGATGCGCGCCTTGGCTTCGGTTAACGCCGCCAAAGGTTTTGAGTCCGGTTTTGTTATTGTCGTGGTCGCCATCGCTTTGCGCGCCACCTTCCAGCGCAAGGTGTAAACCATGGTAAATGCAGTAGAATTTGATCGCGTCTCCATCGTTTTCGGCGATCACCCCGACCGCGCTTTGCCCTTGATGGATCAAGGCATGTCGCGCAGCGATATCCAAACCAAAACCGGGCAAATCCTCGGCGTGCATGATTGCTCGCTGACCGTGGCAGAAGGCGAAATTCTTGTCCTGATGGGGCTTTCCGGTTCGGGAAAATCCACCCTGCTGCGCGGCGTCAATGCCCTGAACCCCGTCGTGCGCGGTGAGGTCCGGGTGTGGGACGGCGCGAAAATGGTGTCCGTGACCAAAGCCAAAGGCGAGTCCCTGCGCGGCTTGCGCCTATCAAAAATCGCCATGGTGTTCCAGCAATTTGGCCTGCTGCCCTGGCGCACCGTGCGCGATAACGTAGGCTTAGGTCTTGAACTTGCAGGACAATCCGTCGAGCAGCGCAGCGCCAAGGTCGATCAACAGCTCGCCCTCGTCAACCTGTCGCAATGGGCCGAGCGTAAAGTTGGCGAGCTTTCTGGCGGTATGCAGCAACGCGTCGGCCTCGCCCGCGCCTTCGCTACCGAAGCCCCGATCCTGCTGATGGACGAACCCTTCTCGGCACTCGACCCGCTGATCCGCGCGCGCCTGCAAGACGAGCTGCTTGATCTGCAAGCCAAGCTTAAACGCACGATCATTTTCGTGTCGCACGATCTCGACGAAGCCTTCAAACTCGGCAACCGCATCGCGCTGATGGAGGGCGGTCGCATCGTGCAAATCGGCACCGCGCGCGAGATCATCGCCAACCCGGTCAGCGACTATGTGGCTGATTTCGTTGCACATATGAACCCGCTGGCAGTTCTGACCGCGCGCGATGTGATGCAAGCCGGCAGTTGTGCCGGCGCTTCGGTTGATTGCGAAATGCCAGTCAAAACCGTGATGACGCGTCTGTGCAATGACGAGCCGGAACTGAATGTTACCGAAAACGGCGCCCATATTGGCGTAATCCGCGCCGCCGGGTTGATGGCAAAACTCATCAACCCGCGCGCCTAAAGCGGTTCGTTTTCCATCATTACTAAGCGATCAGAATTCGCCCAAGCCTTCGGGCGAATTCCGACTCAGGGATAAAAACAAACCGCTGATTAGTCGTCCAACACATCCTCAGAAACGGCGGCTTTCGCTGCCGTTTTCTTGACGACAGGCTTCTTCACAGCCGCCGCTTTCGCCGGAGCCTTCGCCGCATCCTTCTTCACCGCATCCTTCTTCACCACGGCCTTCTTCACCGGAGGCTTTTTCGCAGCAGCAGGCTTGGCCGGCGCTTTCGCAGCCTTGCGCGCTGGTGGCTTTTTACCCGACTTACCCGCTTTTTCTGCAATCAAAGCAAGGGCTTCCTCCAGCGTCACCGCCTCTGGTGTCAATTCTTTCGGCAAGGTCGCATTGACCTTCGCCCACTTCACATATGGCCCATACTTGCCCGGCATAACCTGCACCGGCCCGCCACCAGGATGCTCGCCCAACGCCCGCAACGGTTCCGCCACCGCCGCCCCACGCCGACCCGCCGCTTTCAAAGCCAAAACCTCAACCGCGCGGTTCATCCCGATGGTAAAGACTTCCTCAACGTCCGGGATATTGGCGTAAACCGGACCGTGTTTGACATAAGGCCCAAACCGCCCAATCGCCGATTCCACCATCACGCCGTCTTCCGGGTGCGGCCCGATTTGGCGCGGCAACGACAGCAGTTCAATCGCCCGTTCCAGTGTCAGACTTGCGGATTCCCAGCCTTTGGGCAGACTTGCGCGCGGCGGTTTTGGAGCCTCCTCAGTCGCCTCGCCCTTCTGCACATAGGGGCCAAACCGCCCCGCGCGCAGGCTGATTTCCACGCCATCCGCGTCCAGCCCCAGCACCCGACCATCGACCGAGCCGCCTTCTTCGCCCGAGATCGGACGGGTATAGCGGCATTCAGGGTAATTGCCGCAACCAATAAACGCCCCACCCGACCGCGAGGTTTTCAGGTGCAAGCGCCCGGTGCCGCAGGTGGTACAGATGCGCGGATCAGAGCCATCTTCACGCAGCGGATACAAGTGCGGGCTGAGAAAATCATCAATCTTATCCAGCACTTCGCCGATGCGCAGATCTGCTGTCTCGGCAATCGCTGCCGAAAAATCGCGCCAGAACCGCGCTAGAACTTCCTTGTAATCGCGCTCGCCAGCCGAGACATCATCCAGCTGCGACTCAAGATCGGCGGTGAAATCATACTCGACATAGCGGCGGAAAAAGTTGGTCAGAAACGCCGTCACCAGCCGCCCCTTATCCTCGGGGAACAGCCGGTTCTTATCCTTGCGGACGTATTCGCGGTCAACAATCGTGGTCAGCACGCTCGCATAAGTCGAGGGCCGACCGATCCCAAGCTCCTCCATCCGCTTCACCAAGGTCGCTTCGGTGTAGCGCGGCGGTGGCTGGGTGTGGCTTTGGCTGGCGAGAATCGCGCCATCCGGGCTGATCACCGCCGACGGCACGCGACGAAGCGCCGATTTCGCCTCGATCAGATCGAAGTCATCCTTGCCCGCAGCATCGGCCTGCTTTTTGAACGCAGCCTCGAAGCCACCCTTTTTAGGAACAGCGGCCTCGCCTTGCATGATCTGCGGCAGACGGCCCTCGTCCTCAACGTCCTCGTCGCGGCCTTCTTCGTAAACCTTCAAAAAGCCATCAAACAGAACCACTTGGCCATTAGCGCGCAGACCAACTTGCCCATCCGCGCTGCCGATCTCAACCACCGTCCGCTCCATCCGAGCGCCCGCCATCTGGCTTGCAATCGTGCGTTTCCAGATCAACTCATACACATTTTGCTGATCACGCTCGGACAAACGCAACTCTGCCGGGGCGACGCCCAGATCGGTCGGCCGGATACATTCATGCGCTTCTTGCGCGTTTTTCGCCTTGTTTTTATAAATCCGCGGCGCGTCTGGCACATAGGCCGGCCCAAAGCGTTTACCAATTTCCGCGCGCGCCGCCGTCACCGCTTCCGGCGCCATGTCGATGCCGTCGGTCCGCATATAGGTAATGTGGCCCGCCTCATACAGCCGCTGCGCCGCCGACATACAGGCTTTCGCGCCCATGCCATATTTGCGGCTGGCCTCTTGTTGCAGGGTCGAGGTCATGAACGGTGGATAGGGGTTACGGCTGGCGGGCTTCGCCTCGACCGAAAGAACGCTCAATGTTCGAGAAGTGACAGCTTGCACCGCCAATTCCGCAGCTTCAACAGTAGGAATGTCGAATTTATCCAACTTGCGGCCGCCGAGAACCGTCAACCGAGCCTCAAATTCCTGTGCCCTCGGAGTGTTCAGGACGGCCGATACCGACCAGAATTCGCGCGCCCGGAAGGCTTCAACTTCCATCTCGCGTTCAACAATCAAACGCAGGCATACCGATTGCACCCGCCCTGCCGAACGCGAGCCCGGAAGCTTGCGCCACAGCACCGGCGACAGCGTAAAGCCGACCAGATAATCCAAAGCGCGGCGCGCCAAATACGCATCAACCAACGGCTGATCGACCTGACGCGGATGCTTCATCGCTTCGGTCACAGCCTCTTTGGTGATGGCGTTAAAGGTGACGCGAGACACCTTTTTGCCCTTCTTAATCGTGCTCGCCAAAGCCTCTTGCAGGTGCCACGAAATCGCCTCCCCCTCACGGTCAGGGTCGGTCGCGAGGATCAGCGTGTCGTCAGTTTTCAGCGCCTCAACAATCGCGCGAATGTGCTTTTTGCTATCCGGCGCTACCTCCCACAGCATGTCGAATCCGTTGGCGGTATCGACAGAACCGTCCTTGGCGGGCAGATCGCGTACATGGCCGTAAGAGGCCAGAACCACATAGTCCGAGCCAAGATATTTGTTGATTGTCTTGGCCTTAGCAGGCGATTCTACTACAACGACGGGCATGAAATTCCCTTGAAAACAGGCGTGAAAGCGGCTTGGCACCATGTGGGGGTTTGCGCGCAGATGTCAACCGGGGCTATCGGGATGGCGTCGCCTGCCGGGCCTTCAGGGTTTCACAATGGTCCACATGCTACCGCCAGAGGCATCCCGGCATGACGCAAAAAGGCTTCGACTTCCTGCATCAGGCCGCCGCGATCTGGACATTTGACGGTGTGAAATCGGCAGGGCTGCGCAAAGTCAAAACGGGAAATTGGTAAAGCGCGCCTAACAAAACTCCGCTGGTAAAGCCCAGCGTCCCGACAATGCCCTCTGAGCGACCATAGAAAGCTTTCAGCGACCTTCTCTTATAGTGAGGCTTCATCTTCTCTTATGTTGAGGCTTCAATAATGGCGGCTTCAATTTAACTGAGCCTTCACACTACGAGGCTTAGCAATCCGCCCGATTGCCGCAAAATCCGCCCCTCCAACTCCAGTGAGATCAGCGCCGGAGACAGCGTCCCTGGTGGCAGCGCCAGATCCCGGATCAACTGATCTTCGGCTAGCGGGCTTGGCCCCAAACGCGCCAAAATCTGGCTGTGCACCGCCGAAATATCCGTCAAAGCGCGCCGTTGCGGCACTGGACCGGGCAAGGGTTCCGGCACTTCAACAGCCTCCACCGGCAACGCCACCTGCGCCACGAAATGCCCCTGCACTCCAATAGCTTCCAGCACATCTTGCGCCGAGCGCACCAGCACTGCGCCATCGCGCAGCAATATATTGCAGCCCGCAGCACGCGCATCAAACGGGTGTCCCGGCACCGCCAAAACCTCACGCCCTTGATCTAAAGCGTTTTTCGCCGTGATCAGGCTGCCAGAACGCGCCGCCGCTTCGACCACCACCACGGCGCGCGCAAGGCCCGACACGATGCGATTTCTTTGCGGGAAATGCCGCGCCTGTGGCACCAACCCCATGGGTTGTTCGGAAACCCGGCAACCGCGCGCCGCAATCGCCACCGCGAGTTCGGTATTCTCGACCGGATAGATCACATCGACGCCGCCCGCCTGCACCGCCACCGTGCCACTCTCCAACGCCGCCTGATGCGCTTCGGCGTCAATGCCGCGCGCGAGGCCCGAGACTACCACCTGCCCCGCCTGCGCCAGCCCTTCGACCAGCCGCCGGGTCATCCGCAACCCCAGACTTGACGCATTCCGCGCGCCTACCAGCGCCACCATCGGCCGCGCTAAAAGACCAATATCACCCTGCGCCCACAAAATAGGCGGCGCATCGGGCAAATCCATGAGTGCTTGCGGATAACCCGCCTGCCCCCACAGCAACATCTGCGCCCCGGCCAGCCGCGCCTGCGCCATCTCGGCGCGCACCACCTCCAGCGGACAAATACTATAGTGCTGCACCCCCGCCGCTTGCGCAATTCCCGGCAGTGCCGCCAAAGCGCCCTCTACGCCGCCATGATCCGCCACTAGGCGATGAAACGTCACCGGCCCAACCCGACGCGAGCGTATAAGCCGCAGCCATGCCAACGGGTCCGCATCCAAAGTTGCGGGGTTTGGCTTGGAAACTTTGGTTACACCTCTTGCCATCTGCGTCCCGCATCACTCACGATTCGCAGTCTGCATCGCAGAGGGTTAACAACTGGTGAATCATACTGCGGCGAAACCGATATCCTACCGCAAGCACCCCCACCCAAGACTGGACTGACCCCACCGCACATCTGGACCTATCGAAACCTATCTCTGGCCGATTGCCCCAGCCTGAAATCTTTGATCAAATGCACCGCAACAAAGTCGCCACCTCACGCGATCACCGCAAAGGAAATGCCATGAAAAACGCCGAAGTTGCCCGCCGCCGTGACGAGTCGATCTCTCGTGGGATTGGCGTGCAGACGCAGATTTACGTCGATCGCGCGCTGAATTCGGAAGTGTGGGATATTGAGGGCAATCGCTATATCGACTTCGCGGCTGGTATCGCCGTGGTGAATACCGGCCATTGCCACCCGAAAGTCATGGCGGCCGTCACCGAACAGCTGTCGAAATTCACCCATACCTGCCACCAAGTTCTGCCCTATGAAAACTATGTCCGCTTGGCCGAGCGTCTGAACGCGCTTGTTCCCGGTGATTTCCCGAAGAAAACGGTGTTTGTCACCACCGGTGCAGAAGCCGTTGAAAATTCGGTGAAAGTCGCCCGCATTGCGACTGGTCGCAACGCCATTATCGCTTTCGGCGGTGCTTTCCACGGCCGCACCCTGCTCGGCATGAGCCTCACCGGCAAGGTTGATCCCTACAAAAAGGGCTTCGGCGCGATGATGCCAGACGTTTATCATGTGCCCTTCCCGCAAGAGATCCACGGCATCACCACCGAGGATGCGATGGCGGGCATCACCAAGCTGTTCAAAGCCGATCTTGACCCCACTCGCGTCGCCGCGATCATCTTTGAACCCGTGCAGGGTGAGGGCGGCTTCTACCCCGCGCCAAAAGACCTGCTGCGTGCCATCCGCAAGCTGTGCGACGACCACGGCATCGTGATGATCGCCGATGAAGTGCAAACCGGCTTTGCCCGCACCGGCACCATGTTCGCGATGGAGCAATCCGGTGTCGCCGCCGATATCACCACCATGGCCAAGGGTCTTGCGGGCGGCCTACCGCTCGCGGCGCTGACCGGCAAAGCCAGCCTGATGGACGCCGCCCACCCCGGCGGTTTGGGCGGCACTTACGGCGGCAATCCCTTGGGCATCGCCGCCGCCAACGCCGTACTGGACGTGATTGAGGAAGAACAACTTTGCGCGCGTGCCAACGAACTCGGCGGCCGTTTGAAACAGCGCCTCGAGGCCATCCGCTCTGTCACGCCAGAGATCACCGACATCCGCGGCCCCGGCTTTATGGTCGCCGTTGAATTCGCCAATCCCGCCAACCACGAACCCGACGCCGCCTTCACCACCCGCGTCCGGGTTGAGGCGCAAAACCGCGGCCTGATCCTGCTCACCTGTGGCGTTTACGGCAACGTCGTCCGCTTCCTGGCCCCCATCACCATCCCGGACGCACATTTCGCCGAAGCGATGGATATTCTGGAAGAAGCCGTAGCGGCTGCTCGGGCCGCGTAACTCTGATCCGAGATGTATCCGCCAATTGCTGACCGGAGCGTTAACGCTCCGGTTTTTCTTTGTGCAATTTTCGGAATTTTTATCGCACCTTATCCGGCATCAATCATCATCGAAACCCAGTCGCGCAGATCGACCCCGAAATGGTTATCGTAGAATAGCCACAGGCTGGTTATCAACACGGCCCAGAGAACGCTAAACAGCGATCCGACCAAAAAGTATTCGGCAAACTGTTGGTCGTCCAACTCTTTGAAGCGCGCAACAGTTTTAAGCGCAATCACCGCAAGCAACACTTCCCAGCTATGGGTTAAAATCCCGATGGCAAGGATCAGCCGCTCCAACCAGCCGATAATCCAGCCCGCGGGACGGATTGTTTTAGGGGCAACGGCGCTGTCATCTTTTAACCCAGCGAACCGGAATAACGCCCGACAGGCCCAGTTGCCTGCGCCCGTAAGCAAAACAATCGCAACAATCGTATAGATCGCGGCATGGAGAATTTGCATCACGCAAGCCCTTTTTGTGTGTCGATGGCGGCAAGCGCCTCAGCAATGGCGTGCCATTGCATCAGATAAGCCTCCATATCGCCCGAAGCCCGCACTTTATATATACTGTGAACCGAAACGTTGCGACGCTTGGCGAGCTCTGCCGGAGTTACGCCACCAATTAGGGCCGCAATGTCATCACGTTGTTGGCTGGTCCAACGGCGCTCAATCGCGGTAAGACCTGCACCCAAGGCATCCAGCAATGTTTCGGTGACAGAGGTTTCATCCACCGTGAAACGATAAAGCGTGCTGGCTTTCTTTTCGTTAAGTTTCAACCGAGCCCGCGCAAGCCCCGGCCCCATCATATTCCACGCTTTTTCATGGTTAACTTCGGTCTTCAACTCGACCAGCCCAATCACAAACCGGCACTCAATGGCGTGGCTCATCAATTGTAGCCGCAAATCGCGCACAATGGGCAAGGCTTGGGCGAGCGACCCCGCAAGACCCTGAAACTCATCACCAAGTGTGATCGTAAGCGGCGATTTCAGCACGTCAGCATGTGCCCGGTTTTGCGCATCGACGGCTTCATTGAAATGTTCATGCAATTCCGTTGGCGCAAGGAACTTTTCGCTATGGACCAAGTCGCCCATCACAACCGCGAAATACTGTGGCTTTGAACCCTGCATGGGCCCATCCTACACTTGTAACCATTTATGGGTCAATAAAAATTTTGACCCATGTGAGGGTCAATGACGTCGCTTGCTGCTGCATTTTGCAGGCATTCGAGCGCACAAGCACTTTCCCGCCCGACTGAGTGGCCGCCCAGCACCACCAAGAAATGCGGCGCCGTCGCGAAATACTGCGCCTCTATAGTTCAGAGCGTTCGTGATGCAGCTGTAACCAAAAATGGGTCACTGGAGCTTTTGACCCGATACAGGGTCCATAATGTTCCATAAGCCTTACAGCGAACGTTTGGCACCAAGGCATTCGGGAGCAATGAACTGATCTGGGCAGACCGCGCTGTTCACGCGCGGACAACTCCGCCCCCTTCCCCCCTACCGCTCGCCGCGCTATCACCCCAAACCAACAGGGGCACCCATCCATGACCACCACCCAAGGCATCACCCTTAAGAACGCCTCCGTCACCCTCGGCGGCAAACCGATCCTGTCGAACCTCAACCTCGCTCTGACCGAGCCTCGCATCGGCATCATCGGCCGCAATGGCTCGGGCAAAACCACCCTGCTGCGCCTGATCGCCGGCCTGATCGCGCCCACCACCGGAACCGTACAAATCGACGGCCTCGACCCCACCGACCGCAAAGCCGTCCTGCCCCGCCTCGGCATCCTGTTCCAAAATCCCGACCACCAAATCCTGTTCCCCACCGTGGCCGAAGAACTCGCCTTCGGCCTGCGCCAGCAAGGCCGAACCCAGACGCAAGCCGACCAAGCCGTCACCCAACTGCTGCACCAGGAATCCCGCGCCCACTGGGCCCACGCCCCCACCCACACCCTATCCCAAGGCCAGCGCCACTATCTTTGCCTGCTGTCGATCCTGCTGATGCAGCCTGCGACGATCCTGCTGGACGAGCCCTTCGCGGGCCTCGACTTGCCCACCCAAATCCGCCTGCACCGCCGCCTCGCCGCCCTGCCGCAACGCCTGATCACCATCAGCCATGATCCCGCTGCCGTCGCCGATTGCGACCGTCTGCTTTGGCTCGACCAAGGCAAAATTCGCGCCGACGGCCCCGCCGCCGCGACGCTGCAAGCCTTCACCGCCGAGATGGCGCAGCTAGGAGAGCGCGATGCCGACACCTCCCTCGCCCTCTGACGGCGTTAACTTAGCGCCCAAAGATGCCCAAGCCACTCCGCGCCTCGTGACGCGCAGAAGCCCGATGCAGACAAGCAGCTTTTACCTTCGCGCCGCCCACCCAACGGCACGATACGCCAACTCAAGCTTCCCCGCTTTACCGCGCAGCACCCGCGTGCAATGGCACGACCTGCCGCCCAATGACGCACGCACCCCCGACCACCGCCACCACGCGCCACTACGATGGACGCCCCGATGCTAGCCCTCACCTCGCCCATCCAAACTTACGCGCACCGATTGCCCACTGGGCTGAAACTGGCGCTGCTTTGCGGCTTTACCATTGTGCTGTTCGCGCTGAAATCTCCCGTAAGCCTCACTCTCGCCGCCTTCACCCTCGCCGCCCTGATCGCCACGGCCGGCCCGCAATTCGCGCACGCGTCGCTGAAAATGCTCCGCCCGCTGATCCCGTTCATCCTCATTGTCGCGCTGTGGCACGTCATCACCCAAGATCCCGGCGGAGCGCCGATCCTGCTCCGCATGATCACCGCCGTCGCTGCGGCCAATTTCGTCACCATGACCACACGACTGTCCGACATGATCGCGGTGATCGAAGCCCTCGCCCGCCCCCTCAAACCCATCCTGCCACCCAAAACCTTGGCGCTCGCCATCGCCTTGACCATCCGCTTCACCCCCACACTGCTGATCCGCGCAGACCAAATCGCCGAGGGCTGGCGCGCGCGCTCCCCTAAACGCCCCGGTTGGCGCATCTTGCTGCCGAGCACCCTCGCTGCCCTTGATGATGCCGACCGCGCCGCCGAAGCTTTGCGCGCGCGCGGTGGCCTAGGCTAACCCAACCCCTTTAAATTCATGTTGCTCAAACCGCTCGCCACAGGCTAACTGCGCCACAAATACATCTAACCCGGTTCATTTTATCAGCCAGCTAATCAGAGAGCCTATCGTGGAAAAGCACCTTACTCATATTGCATTGTTCGCAGCACTGATCGCAGTGCTCGGGCTGGTACCGAAGATTGACCTCGCCTCGGGCGTGCCGATCACCGCGCAATCTTTGGGGATCATGCTGTGCGGCACCGTGCTTGGGGCCAAACGTGGCGCTCTCGCCGTACTGCTGTTTCTCGCGCTGACTTTGGCTGGATTGCCGCTGCTGTCAGGCGGACGCGGTGGCTTGGGCGTGCTGGCCTCGCCCACCTCAGGCTATGTGATAGGCTTCCCGATCGCCGCCTTCGTTACCGGCATGATCGTGGAGAACTGGCGCGCTCCAATCCTGCCTGTCGCCATCATCGCCGCATTCTTGGGCGGACTTGTGCTGCTCAACACCATCGGCATCCTTGGCATGGCCTATGTTTTGGACAAAAACTTGGCCGAGGCAAGCCTGCTCGCCCTGCCCTTCCTGATCGGTGATCTGATCAAATCCGTGCTGGCGGGCTTCATCACCCAAGCCATCGCCCGAATGCGCCCCGATGCGCTGCTGTCGCGCAGCTAAACCCCGCGAAACTGCCGCAACGCCTGCAGCACAATCGCGAAAGCGGGCGAGGGCTGCCGCCGACTTGGGTAATACAAATGAAACCCCGGCCGCAGCGGCGACCAATCCAGCAATACCTGCACCAAACGCCCCTCTGCGATCAGCCCCGCCACCAATCCCTCGGGCAAGGATGCAAGTCCCAAGCCGTCCAACGCCGCCTGTTGCATCATCGCGGTCGTGTTGAAAATCCCGCGCCCCTTTGGCCGCACAATGAGCTCCTGACCGTCCTTCATAAAACTCCACGGATATAGCCCACCCGAACTTGGCAACCGCAGCATCACCGCGTCATGCGCCAACAAGTCCTGCGGCACCGCAGGCACGCCGTGCACCGCAAGATACCCCGGTGACGCTACAATCGCTTGCCTCGAATCCGGGCCGATCCGCAGCGCGATCATATCCTGATCGACCTGATGCCCAAGCCGCACCCCTGCATCGAACCGTGCCGCCACGATATCGGTCAGCCGATAATCATCAATGATTTCAAGATCAATATCAGGATATTCCGCCATAACCCCCCGCAAAGCCGGCCACAAAATCGCCTGCGATGCGTATTCAACCGAGTTGATCCGCACCTTGCCAGCGGGTGTTGCTCGCAGCGCCGTCAGACTGCTCAGTTCCGCCTCAATATCCTCAAACATCGGCCCGAGCTTGTCGATCAAACGCTGTCCAGCCTCGGTCGGTGCAAGGCTGCGCGTGGTCCGCGACAACAGCCGCAATCCCAAACGCTCCTCCAGCATCCGCACCGTATAGCTTATCGCCGATTGTGACACCCCCAACCCCGCCGCCGCCTTGGTAAAACTGCCCGCCCGCGCCACCGCAATAAATGCCCGCAGATCGCTTAAATTGTCTTTCGGCAGAGCCATTCAGAAACCCCATTTCTAATCGCATCCAATATTCAACAGCTAATCGGCAAAACCTCCGGCGTCTATATCGGCGTCAACAAACCACACCAATCACCGCACGAGGTTCCAATGCTAGACACCCGCGAAAACCTGTTCTCCGCCACAACCTTTGCTGGCCTGCTGCTGCGCAATCGCATTGCGATGTCGCCGATGACCACTTGGGCCGCCAACAGCGATCTGACAATTTCAGATGCCGAAGCCGCCATTACCGCCGCAGAGTCGGCGGCGTCGGTCTGGTGATCACCGGTTGCGCCCATGTCTTGCCAAACGGTATGGGGTTCACCGATGAGTTCTCCGCCGCCGACGACAGCTATGTGGAAAGCCTGAGGAAACTCGCCACGGCCGCGAAAAGTGGCGGCGCGCCTGCGATCCTGCAACTGTTCCATGCAGGCGTCAGAGCCTTGCCAGAGCTTATTCCAAACCGCGATGTGATCGCTGCCAGCGCCATCCCTGCCGCTTCCACGATGTTTTTCCCGGCCCAAACACCGCGCGCAATGACCGAGCCTGAAATCCACGACATTATCGCAGCCTTCGGCCAAGCCACTCGCCGCGCCATTGAGGCTGGTTTTGACGGCATCGAACTGCACGGCGCGCATGGCTTCCTGATGCAGAACTTCTTCTCAGCCGCCACCAATCAACGCCAAGATCAATGGGGCGGCTCGCCCGACAACCGTATGCGTTTTGCGATTGCTGTGGTGGCAGAGGTCAAGCGCGTGATCGCCAGCCACACCGACCGCCCGTTCGCGCTCGGCTACCGCATTTCAGCCGAAGAACCCGGCGACAACGGCTACCGCATTGCCGACAGCCTTGCGCTGCTTGATTACCTGATCGACGCGGGCATCGACTATATCCATACCTCGCTTGGCAATGTGCTGACCGACTGCCCGATGGACGAACCAAACGGCCCGACCATCGCTGCCCGCTATGTGACCCATACCGCTGGCCGCATCCCGGTGATCGCCGCAGGCAGCCTGTGCACGCCGGATCAAGCGAGCCAAGCTTTGGCGCTGGGACTATCGGTCGTTGCGCTCGGTCAAGGGCTGGTGATGAACCCCGATTGGGTCGAACTCGCACTTTCGGGCCGCGAAGCGGAATTGCGACCAGGCTCGATACGCAACGGATTACCGCCCTCGCCATTCCGCAAAAGCTTTGGGCGGTGATTGACGCGGCAGAGGGCTGGTTCAGGCTGGCCCACCGCGCCCCCTAACAAAGCACCTCTGACCACAGCGAAAGTGCGTTTCATCTAGACCGAGTGCGGGGTCAAACGCATCGGCACTCGCGCTCAGACCGTTTTGTTTCGCAGGACACAGGCCGCGCAGCATTCCTTGCTCACGTTATCAAATGATGCCACTGTGGCTATGAGTTGCATAAGTAAAAGGTGGAAAAGCGTGTTCAATCAAGCTCTGGGGCTGAAATATTCTAAGTTTTTCAAAGCGATGCACCGCGATATGCTTTTCGACTGGTATATGGAAATCGGCTGCCGGCGGGGACGTTCGTTCGCACCAGTGCGCGGCAAGACCATCGCGGTGGACCCCTATTTTCAAGTTGAGGGCGACATCATCGGCGTAAAACCCGTTATGCACGTGTTTCAGGCCACCAGCGACGATTTTTTTGCCTCAAAATTTCTGACACTGAACAAAATCAAGCTGAGCGTCAGCTTCATTGATGGTATGCACCTGTTCGAATTTTTGCTGCGCGATTTTATGAACACCGAAGCCAGCAGTGACGCCGATGGCGTGATCATGCTGCATGATTGCATTCCCTATAACTCGGAAATGACCACACGAGACCTCGACAACCTGCCAAAGGGCGCTTGGACTGGCGACGTCTGGAAGCTGATCCCGATCCTGAAAAAGTACCGGCCAGATTTGACGGTGACAGTGGTCGATTGCAACCCGTCCGGTTTGGTGATGATCACAAATCTATCGCCAAAAAGCACGGTATTGCGCAGCAAATATCAAGCGATCTGCAAAGAATACACCGATGTCACGATTGAAGATTTTGGCATCCAAAAGTTCGGCGACAGCTTGAATATGGTCAGCGCCGCCGCCGTCGCCGAAGCCGGTTTTCCGATGTTCAAAGCGGTCGAAATCGACCCGGTAACATTTGTGAAGCCAGCTTGGATCACTCCGTAAATCCATTCGCGCCATTGGTCGCGCGTTTAGCGCGGCCAATGATAGTCGCGGGCGACCGCGGCAGGATAGAAGAACACGAGTGCCGGAAATTGTCCGCAAAACCAAACTGTCAACGTCATAAGATGTTGCAGCAACTTAGCGCGCTTTCCGCACGGAAACCTTAACGATTTCCTAATGTACCCTTGCTAACGCATTGATTCTATTGGGACCTAAAGTTGTCCACCCGTGGACACGCCTCATCGCTCCACCAACAAAGCCGTGCCAATCCCCCCAGCGGCCGCAATCGCAGCCAAGCCAATCCCGGCTTTCAATTCATAAAACAACCGCACCGCCAGCACTGCCCCCGAAGCCCCAATCGGATGCCCGCGCGCCAGCGCCCCACCCCCCACATTGATCCGGGCAACCGCCAACCCAGCCCCGGCCACGCAAGCCATCGCCTGCACCGCATAAGCCTCCATAATCTCCGCGACCGCGACCTTGTCCACCGAAACCCCAGCCCGATCGAGCACCGCCCGGATCGCCGCAACCGGAGCCAACCCCGGCTCCACCGGATCGCCCCCCAGCGTCACCCCGCCCAGTATCCGCAACCCTCGCCCCAATTGAAAATCCGCAGCAATCTTATCCGACACCACCAAAACAAACGCCGCCGCATCCGCCGCCACCGCAGCATTCGCCGCCGTAATTGACCCGCAAACCACCTTCGCCCGCGCAGCCACCGCCAAACTCAAACCCCGCGCAAACGCATCCCGCCCCTGCCCCGCAACCTCAACGATCTCGCCTTGCCAAACCCGCGCCTTGGCGTGACTACCCACCGCCCAAGCATCCTGCGAGTGGCGCGAAATCCCCAACCTTTCCGCCAAACCAAACGCCGCCTCCGCCATCGCCGGATCACGGTCGCCCCAAGGCGTGAACCGCGCCTGATCATAGGCCACCGCCGGCCCGCCATCAGGATCGGTCCAAAGCCGCAACGGCCTGCGCGAGTAACTCTCCACCCCACCCGCGATCACCACATCGGCAGCACCCGAATCCACCAACGCCCGCGCCAGCAAAATCGCATCCAACCCCCCCGCGCATTGCCGGTCCACCGATAGCCCCGCCACACGCTCGGGCAGCCCAGCCGCCAAGGCCACCCGTCGCGCCGGATTGCCCCCCGCGCCCAAAGCGTTCGAGCAGATCAACTCATCAATCTGCCAGGCCGAAACCCCCGCCGCCTCCAAGAGCGCCTGCACCACGGGCGCGCCCAAATCCTCAATCTCGAGCTTCGCAAACGCCCCACCCCGAGGCACCACCGCCGTCCGCTTCGCGGCGAGAATAACGCTCAAACCGCCACCTCGCGCGCCAATCGCACCAAATCGGTTTTGCCAGAGGCCAGCAGCGGCCATTCCCTCACCCAGATCGCCGCCTTTGGTGCCACCAACGATCCCAATCGCACCCGACATGCCGTCAAAATCGCAACCTCTGCCGCCGCATCCCCGAGCAAAACCGCCACCATCACCGCGCCCCGCAATGCATCGCGACGCGGCAGCACCGCCACCCGTGCCACCCCCGGCAGCCCTGCGATGAAGCTCTCAATTTCTTCGGGAAACACGTTTTGATCGGCCACCGTTACCATCCGCCCCGCCCGACCCGACAGATACAGATAGCCGGCTTCCAGCCGCCCCATTTCCCCCACCGACAGCCAGCCCGCATCCCAAACAGCACCCCCGGCATCGACGCCCGCATAGCCTTGAAACAGATATGGTGAGCGCACCCAAATCTGCCCCGCGCGCACGTCCACCTCAACCCCCGGATAAACCGAACCCACCGAATCCTCAGGCGCATCCGGCCCAGCCAGCGTGATAAAACTCGCCTCCGCCGCGCCATAAAACTCTCGGATATCCGCTCCCGCCAAGGCCGTCCGCAGCTTCGCGTCCAGCTTCGAACCGCCGACCAAAATCAACCCCTGCGCCTGCCAACCGGCCTCGACCAATAGCCTAAGTTGCGCAGGTGTCGCGTAAGTCACCGCCGCTCCCGCCAGCGCCAAAACCTGTCGATCCGGCCGCATTCCGCCCAAAAGTTGCACGGTGGCACCCAGATGCAGCGCCTCCAACGCGCCATACAACGCCAGCGAATGCACCAGATCGCCCAGCACCGCGACGCGAACACCCGGCCCGATGCCAAACAGTCCGGCGTTGACCGCAAAGCTGGCAATCCACGACTCCATACTGCGCAAAATCCGCCGAGGCGCACCGGATGACCCCGAGGTCAGCGTCTCAAACACACCATGACCCACCGGCTGCGGCCCCACCCCGCCAATCCGAAACGCCCGCCCCGGCACAGCCAGAGCATGACGCAAACTCCGGTCATCGCCCACAACCTTAGCCTCAGGATGCCACCTGAACAATTTCATCTGTCCCTAATTATCCCCGCGCGGCGCGCCCCTACGCCCTATCGCTTCAGAACCGATGCCATCCGCCGCAACGCGAGCAAATAGCCCTCGGTGCCAAACCCGGCGATCACCCCATCCGCCCGCCCCGACACGTAGGAATGGTGCCGAAACGCCTCGCGCTGATGAATGTTTGAGATGTGCACCTCTAACACCACCCCCTCAAACACCTTTAGCGCATCCAATATCGCCACCGAGGTGTGCGAATAAGCTCCTGGATTGATGATAATCCCTGCCGCCACGCCGCGCGCGCTTTGAATCCAATCCACCAACTGACCCTCGTGGTTGGATTGCATAGCTTCCAGCGTCAGCCCCAATTCAAGCGCCAAACCATTCAGCGCCGCGACCACATCGGCCAGAGTTTCTTGCCCGTAAACTTCAGGCTGACGCAGGCCCAGCATGTTCAAGTTGGGACCATTGATAACGAAAATCGGCTTCATTGCAGGCATCCTTGCGATATTTTCCAAGCTTTATCGTATCTGCCTCGCCGCCGCACAGAAAAAACGCGCCTCCCGTGGGGGGAGGCGCGCGAGGGGGTCGCCGGTCCGCAGACCTACCGTCAGGGAGACGTTAACGTTTAAGCGACCTTTTCGAGTGCAATTTGCGGCGAAAGCTCGGGCGCGATACCCAAGGCACGCACCACTTCGCGCGTAAGTTCCGGACGGTTGAGGGTATAAAAGTGCAGATCCTGCACGCCATCCTCAATCAGACGGCTGCACAACGTTGTGCATTGCGTAAGCGCCAGCAAATCTTCGCGCCCATCGCGCTTGGCCATCGCAAAACCTTCGTCCAGCCGTTGCGGCACGCTGGTGCCACAGCGCGCGGCGAATTTCTTGGTGCCCTCCCATGACTGAATGGGCAAAATCCCCGGAATGATCGGCGCGTCGATCCCGGCTTTTGCGCAGGCATCACGGAACCTAAAGAACGTATCAGCCTCAAAGAAAAACTGTGTGATGGCACTGCTGGCCCCGGCATCAATCTTGCGCTTAAGCCACGTCACATCGGCAAGCTTGTCAGCAGCACTTGGGTGTGGCTCGGGGTAAGCGCCAACCCGGATCTTGAACTTTCCGGTTTTCGCCAAGGCTTCGACCAGTTCTACCGACGAGGTGAAACCATCGGGATGCGGCGTAAACCGATCCGCACCTTTGGGGGCATCGCCGCGCAAGGCGACAATCTCGGTCACACCTACCTCAGCGTAAGCCTCTGCAATTTCGAGGGTTTCGGCGCGGGTCGCAGCAACGCAAGTCAGATGCGCCGCCACATTCAACCCGTAATTACGCTTGATCGTGGCGACCGCCTCATGCGTCAATTTGCGGGTGGTGCCGCCCGCACCATAAGTGACGCTGACGAAGTCTGGTTGCATTGGGGCCAGCACCTGCACGGTTTCCCACAACTTGAATGAGGCATCCAACGATTGCGGGGGGAAAAATTCGAACGAGATACGCGGTGCAGACATCTGTAGGCTCCTTTTGCTTGCCTCTTTGTCTCACCTTCGGCAAGTTGAGGCCAATTCATATTTTTCACCATAAACATGAGTATCGCGCATGTATCTGGAGCTTCGCCATCTGCGCACCATCCGCGCAATTCATCAGGCTGGTGGTCTGGCCCGCGCGGCTGACCTGATGAACATGACGCAATCTGCGCTGTCACATCAGGTCGCGGGGCTAGAGGCGCAGGTGGGGATGGAGCTGTTTGTGCGCCGTTCCAAACCGATGACCCTGTCGTCGGCAGGCATCCGTATGCTCCGGGCAGCCGAGCGTATCCTGCCGGAAATCACCGCGTTGGAGGAAGAATTTCGCGCGCTACAAGCTGGCAAAACCGGCCGTCTGCACATCGCCATCCAATGCCACGCTTGTTTTGATTGGCTTTTCCCGGTGCTGGAACTGTTTCGCCACGCTTGGCCGGAAGTCGATGTTGATATCCGCGCGGGCTTGGCGTTTGACAGCTTCCCCGCCCTGCTGCGTGAGGAGGTTGATCTGGTCATTTCGTCAAACCCCGAGCCTTTGCCGGGGATCACCTTTAATCCGCTGTTCGATTATCACCCGATGTTTATCGCCTCATCGCAAAATCCGCTGGCGGAAAAGGCAGTGATTGAGGCCGAAGATTTCCGTGACCAAACCCTGA
>NZ_JAQGKQ010000049.1 GCF_028290025.1 Cypionkella sp.
TGAAGCCGAAGGCCGCGGCCTCGCGTATGAGGCTGCCCTCGCTGCCCGCGCCCATGCCTACACCGCTTTGGGCTGGAAAACCGCCATCAGCCTGATCGCCGCCGAAAACCTCCGCAGCAAGGCCCTAGCGCAACGCATGGGCTGCAGCCTCGACGGCGAATTCATTCACGAAACCTTCGGTGTCAGCCAGATATGGCGCCATCCAGCACCGGAGAACTTGCAATGACCGACGCCACCATCATCGCCGCCGAATTGCTGAAAGATCACCGAGAGAGCATCGACCGCCTCGATGCGATCCTCGTCTACACCCTTGCCGAACGCTTCAAGCGCACCCAAGCCGTTGGCCGCCTGAAAGCTGAACACGACCTGCCAGCATCTGATCCGACGCGGGAAGCCCGCCAGATCGAACGGCTGGAATGGCTTTCGAAAGAAGCCGATCTCGACCCCGAATTTGCCAAGAAATTCCTGACCTTCATCATTTCCGAAGTTATCAGGCATCACGAACAACTACAGAAATAGCCGCAAACTGCGGTTCAAACCAAACCTAAGGAGACTACACTATGTCCATGAAAATTCGCCTCGCGCGCGGTGGTTCTAAGAAGCGCCCGCACTATTCGATCGTTGCAACCGACAGCCGCAACCCGCGCGATGGCCGTTTCCTCGAAAAACTCGGCACCTATAACCCGCTGCTCGCCAAAGACAGCGAAGAGCGTGTGAAAATGGATCTCGACCGCGTGAAACATTGGCTGAGCCAAGGCGCGCAGCCGACCGACCGTATCGCGCGTATGCTGGAAGCTGCTGGCGTGCTGGCGAAAAAGGTTCGCTCGAACCCGAAATCGGCAGTTCCCGGCAAACGTATGGCTGAGCTGACCAAGAAAAAAGCAGCGCGTGCAGAAGCTCCGGCAGCTGCAGAATAATCGCTGAACATTGAAAACTGCGGCTCCCTAACCTTGGGGGCCGCATCTTAACATCGGAGAGCCCAATGCCCAACCCAGACCACATCTGCGTCGGCGCCATCGCAGGCTCTTTCGGCATCCAAGGTGAGGTGCGGCTGAAAAGCTTTTGCTCTGACCCCGAAGCCATCGCGTCTTACGGACCATTGTTCAGCGAAGACGGCCAGACCAGCTATAAGGTCAAACTGACGAAGCCCGTCGCAGGCGGTCTTGGCGCGCGCATCGCTGGTGTGGAAACCAAGGAACAGGCCGACGCCCTGAAGGGGATAAGCCTCTATGTTGACAAGAAAAAACTCCCCCGTTTACCGGATGATGAATTCTACCACGCCGATCTGATCGGCCTCGCCGCCTTCGATACCGGCGGCGCTGAACTCGGTCGCGTGCTGGCAGTGCATAACCACGGCGCGGGCGATCTGCTCGAAATCGCTGGCCCCGGCCTGAAATCCGGGCTGCTGCTGCCGTTCACGCTTGCCGTGGTGCCGACCGTCGATCTCGCCGCAGGCCGCATAGTCGTCGATCCGCCGGAAGGTTTGGAATAGGGTCAGAGCGGCCTTATTCCGATATCAAGGGCGAAGCGCGCCGGTCAGCGCCCATTGCCCGGCAGGCGATAGCAATTTGCAATCGTCGAGAGGAGGGCCTCCCGCCGGGAGGTCGCTTTTGCAACCGAGGCCAGCAGAAATCCTGTAAAAGAGGCTGCCTCGGCGCGTGATCCCGCGGTCGGCTCTGCCCTGTGTCGGCCTATTACCCAAACGATCTTTGGTGCCACCCAACAGCAAGGGCTGGACTAAACTAACTTGCTAAGCCACTCTGCGCGCAGGCGAAATGGGGGCTTCATGCATAACCGTATGCGATGGCTGATGGGTGCGACGGCGCTCTTGTATATCGGGCCACTGCTGGCGGGGCTTGGCGGCTTTGGTTGGCCGCTGGTGCCGGTGTTTATGGTACTGTTCTTGCTGTGGCAGTTCATCCTGCGCCCGCAGCAATGGCCGCGTCAATTCCATGAGTGGACGCAGTATCCGGCTTGGGCCACCCTTGCCAGCAACGCAGCACTGCAGTTGCTTTTCGTGGCATTGCTGTTCGGCGTCGGTCGCGGCATTGGTGGCGCTCTGGGCTTCGTGCCGCTTTACACCGAGATGCTGCCCGTCGCGATTTCGTTCCTGTCGATCCCGCTCGCCCGGTTGATCTGGAACCCGTGGAAGCCCCATGGCGTCAATGACTTTCTAGATCACGCCATTGATCAGATCGCGCACCCCGCCAATCCGGTCGAGGTCAGCGAGATGAACACCGCGCGACGGATGATTGCTCCGCTTGCCGATCTGCCCGACGATACCCCGCCCGCTGCCATCGCCCAACATTTGCTGGCGCTGTCGGCATTTGCGGAGCCTGCCTATGTCCGCACGGCTTTGTTTGAGCGTGCGCGTGCGGGTGCGAACCGTGCCGAAATCATCGCTCTGATCTTGCACAGCACCGACCCTGGCCTGATCGTGGAAGTGCCGGGAGATGGCCCGACGTTGGCAATGGCTTTGGTGCCCGAAGACCCCGATCTGATCGCGCTTTATGCCAGCCGCCTCGCCGAAGCGATGCCGCAACACGCAGAAATTTGGGGGAAATCCCCCAGCTTTGATCTACTAGAGGCAGCGGCGGCGAAGTACATTAACACAAGGGCCGAAACACCGCTGCGCGATTTGATCGCCGCCACCGACGCCGCGCAGCCGGAAGATGGCTTGGCGTAAGCTCTGATTTTAGCCCCTTTGCAATGCGCGCACCACGGGCGGTTTCACCGCAACGCAAACGCCCTAGCGGCGCGCCCACTCAAAGGCTAAAAGCCGGTATGACCGATACTTCCGACACGCCCGACACCCCGCCCACAAAATCGCATGGCCGCATTTCAATCCGCGCCAGCCTGAAACCGCGCGATTTGATGGAGGAGCCGCTGCATGTTAAGGATGCGTGGCGGGCGAAGATCATCACCCTGATGCCAGACGCATTCCCGGGTATTTTGGGCGTTTCTCTAACTGGCAAGGCGCTGGATCTCGGCCTTTGGGCGTTGGATGTGATAAACTTGCGCAGCTTTGGGCAGGGCAAGCACCTTAACGTCGATGACACCCCGGCGGGCGGTGGTGCGGGCATGGTGCTGCGCGCCGATGTGCTGGATCTGGCATTGAACGATGCCGCGCAACACACCCCGCGCGACCGCAACCGCTGGCCAGTGATTTATCTTTCGCCGCGTGGCAAGCCCTTCAATCAAGCCATGGCCCGCCGCTTCGCCGCCTGCGATGGCATCACTATGCTCTGTGGTCGCTTTGAAGGCGTTGATCAACGGCTGCTCGATCATCACGATATCGAGGAAGTCTCGCTTGGTGATTTCGTGTTGACCGGGGGCGAAATTGCAGCCACCGCACTCATAGATGCGACGGTGCGGCTTCTACCGAAAGTGCTGGGAAACCAACACTCTACGGTAGAGGAATCCTTTTCCGATGGCCTGCTAGAGCACCCGCAATACACCCGCCCTGCCGTGTGGAACGACTTGCCCATCCCTGAGGTTTTGCAATCTGGCAACCACGCCGCCATCGCAAAATGGCGGCAGGCGCAGTCAGAAGAAATCACAAAACTGCGGCGGCCTGACCTGTGGCAAGCCTATCTGCGTCGCAAGGCTTAGATTGAGGCCCGTCCACAGGCTTACCTCAGCATGGCTACCAGACGGTGAAGCGCACCGGAATTGTGGCGATGTCGAGAGCCAGACGCAGGTTGTGCGCCTGCAACGCCCATGCGCCCGAAGCCCCTGCGTTGGCACCTAGATTGAATGCCGAGGTGAAAGGGTGCGACCAAGTGCTGACGTAAGTGCCATATTGCGCCAGTTCGACCACGCCAGCCTTCTCATAACACTCAAACGAGATTGTCTGCCCAGCGCCCCGATGATGGCCGGCCAATGTGGTGAAAGTGAAAGCCAGCGGTGCAACTGCCGTTACCGTTACTGGATCAGACCCAGTGCCCATATTGTCAAATGGCCCCATTGTATCGATCAAATCGTAGGTCGTTCCCAACAAGATCGACGACGCCCCGCCCCGGCCTGAAACCGTAAAAGGAAAAATGGAATTGGGCCGAGCCTGCAAAATCGACATTGCCAGAAGCGCAGTTACCGTAGGGGATACCGGACCGATATCCCAATCGTGACGATAGGTTGCCAATGTGTGTTCCTTAAATATGACGCATAAAAGTGGATCGTGGCGGTCGAGAACAGGCTCGGCCTAACGCAGCCGTTGTTTCGATTGGCTTACGCAAAAGTAGTTTTAAAATGGGTCTAAGAATCCGAGAAGTTGTCTGAAGCTAGCTTACAAAGCGTGATGGCACAAGCAATCCAGCGGCCGAGTACGAACGCGGTCACGCGCTGCAACAAGCGCGCATTGTCGGCGAGGCTGGGTCGAGTTGCCGTAGCGGTGAATTGCGAACGACGCTATGAGGTCACCCGTTGGGCCTAACGCTTTAGGCGCGCCCCTTGACCCATCCCGTCAGCCACCCTATACGCGCCTTGTCCGGGGTCAAAAGCCCATCGGGCCCGATTCTTTTTGGCCGCAATGCTTGCCTTCTTCCGCGAGTCTGGCCGGAACTTCGGACTTCAAAAGCAAGCCGCATCTCTGGCGGGGTTATCAATTCCGGTTGAGAACCAGAATCGATAGCGACCCGATCGAAGACCAGAAGCTCTACGGCTGCATCACGTCGGGGAAAACCCTGCAAACAAAGGAACTGCGATGAATATTATCGCCATCATCGAAGCCGAGCAGATCGCTGCGCTCGGCAAGAAAATCCCGGATTTCAAAGCCGGTGATACCGTGAAAGTCGGCTACAAAGTTACCGAGGGCACCCGCTCACGCGTACAGAATTATGAAGGCGTCGTGATCGCTCGCAAAGGTGGCTCGACCATCTCTGCTTCGTTCACCGTGCGTAAAATCTCGTTCGGCGAAGGCGTGGAACGTGTGTTCCCGCTGTATTCGACCAACATCGACAGCTTCGAAGTGGTCCGTCGCGGCCGCGTGCGTCGTGCCAAGCTGTATTATCTGCGCGATCGTCGCGGCAAGTCGGCCCGGATCGTCGAAGACACCAACTACAAAGCCAAAGCAGAGTAAGGAGCAGAGCGATGAAAGACGGAATTCACCCCGACTATCACACCATCACCGTCAAAATGACCGATGGCACCCTGTTCCAAGCCAAAACCACTTGGGGCAAAGAAGGCGACCAAATGGCGCTGGACATCGACCCGCTGGCACACCCGGCCTGGACCGGTGGCTCGGCAAAACTGATGGACACCGGCGGTCGCGTGTCGAAGTTCAAGAACAAATACGCCGGTCTGGGTTTCTGATCCAACACCGCTGCGAGAATTGGGGCGTCTCCGCGGAGGCGCCCTTTTTTACATGCATGCCCGAAGTTTCGCCGCAATTAGGTGGCACGAAGTCTTATGTCTCGCATCCTGTTTGCCCTGTTATTTTGCAGCACGCCGGCCTTTGCCGACGTCAATATGTTTCAGCGTCTGTCGGGCATTTATGGCGATCCGCATCCCGATGGCGCAGACTGCACTCAAGCCGTGCAGCGCCTGACTTTCGCTGATCAAAACACCCGCGGCGATTTGCAGGTGGTCAGCGATCCGCAGGGACCGAACATGCATGTTAGCTTGGATTTGCCGTTCACCGTGCTGCACCCTACCCAGCGCGGTATTGAAATCCGCTTTGACGATGAAGAAATCTTAACCCCAAACGGCACGCTTGTGGTGTGGGAGTTTCGCCCGCTGAAAGCACCAAATCGCTACTGCTGGCACCGCACCGATTGGCCGACTGATCGATGCATCAACATGGTGCAGTTTTGTGAAGCGGAAGTGCCGATGTCGTAAAACGACGTCCCAAGCCACCAACTACCATAAATCGCGACATTCTTAGCGCCGTTCTCGTCTTGGTTTGCAATCAATTCGATGCGGATTGAATGCAAACGGCCGGGACCGTATAGCAAGTTTCACAGACCAAAGGGGACGCGGCATGGCGCATATTATCGTTGTCGGCAATGAGAAGGGCGGTTCGGGTAAATCCACCACCTGTATGCATGTGGCGACAGCGTTGTGCCGAATGGGGCATCGGGTGGGCGGGCTCGATCTCGATCTGCGGCAAAAGTCCTTCGGCCGCTATGTTGAGAACCGCCGCGCTTTCATGGCGCGCGCCAACCTTTCTCTGCCGACCCCAGATTACAGCGATTTGCCCGAGCTTGAGCCGGGATCCTTGGCGCAGGGCGAGAACGCCTTTGATGCGCGGCTCTCTGCAGCGGTGGCAAAGTTGGAACAGGTTTCCGATTTCATCCTGATCGACTGCCCCGGCAGCCACACGCGCTTGAGCCAAGTCGCACATTCGCTTGCCGACACGCTGATTACCCCCTTGAACGACAGCTTCATCGACTTTGATCTGCTGGCCCGCGTCGATGCGGAAACCGGGCGCGTCAAAGGCCCGTCGATTTATTCAGAGATGGTCTGGAATGCGCGACAACTGCGCGCGCAGGCCGGGCTGAAGCCTATCGACTGGATCGTGCTGCGCAATCGTTTGGGCGCGCAACAAATGCACAACAAGAAGAAAGTCGGCGCGGCGTTAGAAGAACTTTCCAAGCGCATCGGCTTTCGTGTCTCACCCGGATTTTCCGAACGAGTGATCTTTCGCGAGCTATTTCCGCGCGGGCTGACGCTGTTGGATCTCAAGGATACCGGCGTTGATCAGCTGAACCTGTCTAACATCGCAGCGCGGCAAGAACTGCGCGATCTGCTGAAAGAGCTTAGGCTTCCAGGTGTGACAGTCTCGTTCTGAACAGCAGCGGTAGCGCCTCACGCCGCGCCTCACGGCTACGAGTGCGTTCCAGTCGCGTATCGAACAGATCGTTACCTGCGTCTGGCTTTTGCGTAAACAAGCCAAACCGGGCGAACAGAGCGTAGCCGAATTTCATGGGGATCTCCTGTAGGCTGCATTTCACGTAACCAATCTGGAGTTGAAACGCGGCGGGAAAATGTCACTCAAACGGTGCTTTCGAGCCAATTCAGTGACGTTTGAGGCAGTTGGTTTCGAGGCAGGCTTTGCGAGAGGCGCGCCTATCGGCGATAGTGCAGCAAAGGCCGAAAGGAACGTCGATGCCGAACCCACTTTATGATGCACTTTTCGCGCCCTTGGCCCGTCGGGAAACGCCGCTTTTGCTGCTGCAAGACGGTCGCGAGATCTCGGGCGTGGTGTTTCATGCCCAGATTGCGCGCTATGCCCATGCTCTGCACAGCCTTGGGGTGCGGCCGGGGGACCGGGTCGCCGTGCAAATTGCAAAATCGCCCGAAGCGTTGGCAATCTATGCGGCCTCTGTCAGCATGGGCGCGATTTTTCTGCCGCTAAACCCTGCCTATACCGCAGCCGAGCTGGATTATTTTATCGGCAACGCCACGCCAAAAGTTTTCTTATGTGATCCGGCGAAATCCGCCAGCCTGCAACCGATCGCGACGGCTTATGCGGTGCATCTGCGGACACTGGGCGGCTACGCAGACGGCAGTTTTCCCGATCTGGCCGCGCTGCAGTCGGATGACTTTACGCCGACAGACTGCGCGCCGGGTGATCGTGCGGCGATCCTATATACCTCTGGAACCACCGGGCGTTCTAAGGGTGCGATGCTGACCCATGACAATCTGCTATCTAACGCGCAGGCTTTGGCGCAGGTCTGGCAGTTCACCGCAGCCGACACGCTGCTGCACGCGCTGCCGATCTTTCACACGCATGGGTTGTTTGTCGCCTCTAACGTCAGTCTGCTGACGGGGGGCAAGATGATCTTTCTGCCGGGGTTTGATGCTGAAACCGTGATCCGATTGTTGCCGAAAGCCACTGTAATGATGGGGGTGCCGACGTTCTACACGCGCCTGCTTGATACCCCAGGTCTGTCGCAAGCGGCTCAGCACATGCGGGTGTTTATCTCGGGCTCGGCACCGTTGTTGGCCGAAACCCATGTCGCGTTTGAAGCGCAAACCGGCCATCGCATCCTTGAGCGTTATGGCATGACCGAAACCAACATGAACACGTCCAACCCCTATGACGGCGAGCGGCGTGCCGGAACCGTGGGTTTGGCACTGCCGGGTGTCGAACTGCGCCTCATTGCGCATGGCGCGGAAGTGGCGGCGGGCGAGGTGGGTGTGATCGAAGTGCGCGGACCAAACGTGTTCAGGGGTTACTGGCAGATGCCAGAGAAAACCGCCGAGGAGCTAAGCGCTGATGGCTGGTTCCTTACCGGCGATCTCGCCACGCGGGACGCTGATGGCTACATCACCATCGTCGGTCGCGCCAAAGATTTGATAATCACCGGCGGCTTTAACGTTTACCCGAAAGAGCTGGAACTTTTGCTTGATGAGGTGCCCGGAGTGATGGAATCCGCTGTGATCGGCCTGCCGCATCCGGATTTTGGCGAGGCGGTGTTCGCGGTGCTCGCGCCGCGCAAAGGCGCGAAACTTGATCCTGCGGCGGTACTTGCACAGGTCGCGCAAAACCTAGCGCGCTTCAAGCAACCGAAGGCTGCTGTCGTTGTCAGCGATCTGCCGCGAAACACCATGGGTAAGGTGCAAAAGAACCTACTGCGGGCCGAGTATGCCGGCTGGTTCAAGAAATAAATGATTACCGTCAGAGCGATACAAACCTATGGCAGTTTTCCAGCCACCAAAAACCGGGCAATTCCAAAGGTTAATCCAGCGTTTCAACGCTGTTTTCATCCTCCGCTAACTCGCCCTCCAAAAACCGCTCAAACGCATCCAGATCAACCGGCTCGAACTGTCCGAACCCCTGCATCCACACACTCGCGCTTCGCATCGCATCCGGCTCTAGCTTGCACCATATCACCCGCCCGCGCTTTTCGCGGCTGATCAAACCGGCTTCTGCAAGGATGCCCAGATGTTTAGAAATAGCGGCTAAACTCATCTGGAACGGCTCGGCCACATCGGTGACGGCCATGTCATCCTCCAGCAACATCGCCAAAATCGCCCGCCGCGTAGGGTCGGCGAGGGCAGAGAATACGGTGTCGAGATTGGCTGTCATCGCACTGTTATCGGGCCACCAAATCCGATCGTCAACCAAATGGTTGAATATGCCAGCGGTCATATGGCGCGGCTGAACATTCATCTGCTCCGGTAAACCCATAGCAAAATCAACGGTTTAGGGATCAGCTTACGCACTTGACTCACAGCGTCCCAATCCGTAGTTATCCCCCAAACCTCTGGAGGCTATTGCCGTGGTATCTGATGCGGATCGTGAGCGCCTTGCCGCACTCGAAAAGCGGATCGAAACCGCCAAAGCAGCTGCTGCGCCCCGGCGTTCGGCGCAAGAGGATAACCATCGTCAGGCACAGCTTGCTTGGCGCATGGTAATAGAACTTGTGGCCGGTCTGATGATCGGTTTCTGCATCGGCTACGCGCTGGATTACCTGTTGGGAACCATGCCGCTGTTTCTGGTGATTTTTATACTGGCGGGCTTTGCGGCTGGGGTAAAAACCATGCTGCGGTCAGCTAAAGAAATGCAGGCAAAATCAGACGCTTCTGCGACTGACCCGCAACCAAAAGCCACTTCGGTGGCCGACGATGAAGAGGAAGATTGACGTGGCAGGCGAAGCGCATAGCGAAGGATTGTCGTTCCATCCTCTGCAACAGTTTGAGGTTCACCCGCTGTTCGGCGATGGCCCAATCCATTGGTATACAATAACAAATGCCACCGTTTGGTTGCTTTTGGCAGCGATTTGCGTGATCGGCGTGTTCGTTTTGGGCTCGGCTGGTCGCAAGCTGGTGCCGTCGCGGATGCAATCGGTTGGTGAGTTGGGCTATGACTTCGTCCGCAACATGGTTGTCGATGTAACTGGCGAAGACGGCGCGAAATACTTCCCGATGGTTATGACTCTGTTCCTGACCATCGTGTTTTCAAACATCCTCGGCCTGCTGCCCGGTTCGTTCTCGCCAACATCGCATATCGCTGTAACGGCGGTGATGGGTATCGGCGTGTTCCTGTTCGTCACGCTGCTAGGTCTTTATAAGCACGGGATGCACTTCTTGGGCTTGTTCTGGATGAAGGACGCACCGCTGATCCTGCGCCCTGTGATCGCGATAATCGAGCTGATCTCCTACTTCGTGCGCCCGGTCAGCCACTCCATCCGTCTTGCTGGCAACATCATGGCAGGCCACGCGGTTATGAAAGTGTTCGCCGCTTTTGCGCCGATGATCCTGATCTCGGGTATTGGTGTTCTGGTAACGCCGGTGTCGATCCTTGCCATCACCGCCATCTACGCGCTGGAGGTTCTTGTGGCCTTCATCCAAGCCTATGTCTTTACCATCCTGACCTGCGTTTACCTGAAAGATGCGCTGCATCCGGGCCACTGACGCAAGTTTTTAACCTCATCTAACCTATTCCATCCTAAGGAGAATATCATGGATCTCGCAACCGCAGCCGCACTCGGCAAATTCATCGGCGCTGGTCTGGCCGCTATCGGTTCTGGCGCTGCCGCAATCGGCGTTGGCAATGTTGCTGGCAACTTCCTGGCTGGCGCTTTGCGCAATCCGTCGGCAGCTGGCTCGCAAACTGCGACCCTGTTCATCGGTCTGGCCTTCGCAGAAGCTTTGGGGATCTTCTCGTTCCTCGTCGCTCTGCTGTTGATGTTCGCAGTCTGATCTGACGCTCGCATCCTTACGGTCAGGGGTGCCGCCATTGCGCGGCGCCCTTGAACTTCAAAAAGGGTCCGACGGAGGGCAAAATGGCGACCACGACTACCACTGAAGCCGCAACGGAAGTTGCGCATGAAGGCGCTAAGGCAGGGATGCCGCAGCTTGACCCGACCCACTTCGCGAACCAGATTTTCTGGCTAGCTGTTACCTTGGTTCTAATCTTTTTCGTGCTGAAGCTGGTTGCTTTGCCACGCATCGGAGGCACCTTAGCCACCCGTCGTGGCACGATCATCAACGATCTTGCTGCGGCTGAAGAGCTGAAGCAAAAGGTTGCGGCAGCGGAAAATGCCTACAATGACGCATTGGTTTCGGCGCGGGCTGAGGCTGGCAAGATCGTCACCGCGGCGAAAGCTGACATCCAGTTGGATTTGAACGCGGCGATTGCAAAGGCTGATGCTGAAATCTCGGCGAAAGCTGAGGAATCGGCGGGTCGGATTGGCGAAATCCGGGCAGGTGCGCAAGATGCTATCTCGGAAGTGGCGAAAGACACCGCCGGAGAGCTGGTTGCAGCTTTGGGCGGCCAGTCTGATGCAGCGTCGATCACAGCCGCTGTAAACGCTCGATTGAAAGGCTAAGGCGATGAAAAACATCTTTCTAGTCGTCGCTCTGCTTGGCATCGTCGCTGTGCTAACTGGCAACAATCACGGCGCGGAACTGATCAGCTTGCGCAACACCAACTTTGTGGTGCTGTTGGCTTTCCTGATTTTCATCGGCATCCTGCTTTACACAGGTGTTCCGGCGAAATTGGCCGGATTGCTGGATGCTCGTGCGATCCGCATCAAAGCCGAACTGGATGAAGCGCGCGCCTTGCGTGACGAAGCCAAATTGCTGCTGGCGTCTTACGATGCCAAGCATAAGGAAGTGCAAGAGCAATCCGCGCGCATCATCGCTTCCGCCAAGGAAGAGGCTGAGGCCGCTGCTAAGCAGGCCAAAGAAGATCTGAAAACCTCGATTGCCCGCCGTTTGGCAGCGGCAGAGGAGCAGATTGCTTCGGCTGAAGCGGCGGCGCTGCGTCAAGTCCGCGAAAGCGCGATCTTGGTTGCAGTGGCTGCGGCAGGCGAGGTGTTGGCCAAGCAGTCGACCGCGCAAACCGCTTCGGCTTCGATCGACGCGGCGATCGCAACGGTTGACGCTAAGTTCCACTAACCAACCGACGATATTGCGAAAAGCCCGGCGCACGCGCCGGGCTTTTTCATTTGGCTGGGTCTATTTTGACTGCTCGTGCTGCAAGCGTTGTCGCGCGATCGCCTCGTTTCGGCGCGCCTTCATCTGATCGACCATAGCTGCTTCGACAAAGCCCAGATGCGCCGCCACCGCATCACGCGCCGCCTGCGGATCACGTGTCTGAATTGCGCTATTGATGGCGCGGTGCTGATCCAGAAGATTGTCGCGGTTAAGACGATTTTTGAACATCACTTGCCGATTGTAGAACACGCCCTGCCGCAGCAAATCATACATCGCGCGCATCATATGCAGCATAACGACGTTGTGGCTGGCCTCAATGATCGCCATGTGGAAACTCGCATCAAGTTCAGCCTCATCAGACGGATCCCGCTTGCTGTGCGCTGCTTCCATCTTGGCGAAAATCGCCGCGACCACTGCCAAATCGGTATCCGAGCCCAGACGGGCCGCGCGTTCGGCGGCCAAGCCTTCCATGTCGCGGCGGAAGGCCAGGTAATCAAATACCGCTTCGTCATGCGCGGAGAACAACCCGATCAGCGCGGGCGGAAACGCCGATCCGAGCACGTCTGCCACGAAAATGCCGGCGTTCGGGCGGCTGGTCAACAGCCCGCGCGTTTGCAGATCGGCCACGGCCTCGCGCAACGAAGGTCGTGAAACCCCCATCCGTTCTGACAGTTCGCGCTCGGAGGGAAGGCGCTCACCGGGGCGTAAGATGCCGCGCAGGATCAACAGTTCAATCTGCTGCACCACGGATTGCGACAGTTTTTCGGCGTCAATTTTCAGGAAGGGCATCGTTGGCTCCGGCTGGATTGGTGCAAATATATGACCAATCCATCCATGGCTCAATGATAAAGGGCCGGAGTTTCCCCCGACCCCTTAAGCGGTTTTCGATAAGCTTAACGCGTTGGGCGAATGATAATTTCGACCCGGCGGTTTTGCGCGCGACCCGATGCGTTAAGGTTCGACGCGATCGGCTGATCTTCGCCGCGACCGTAGGCCGAAATCCGGCCACCAGGCACGCCGCTATCGCGCAACACATTCGCCACAGCGGATGCACGGCGTTGCGACAGGTCTTGGTTATACGCTGCCGAAGCGGTGTTGTCGGTATGGCCGATAACTTCGATGTTCGAATTCGGATAACGGTTCAGCGAAGCCGCAACGGCGCGCAGATCGGAGGTCAGATCAGACCGCAAGTTTGCACTATCGCTGGCAAACAACAAATCTTGCGGCATGTTTACCACAAGGTAGGAGCCGTTATTGGTGACCGAAATGTTCGAGGACAGCGAACCGCGCAGATCGGCGGCTTGAGCGTCAAGCGACGAGCCAATCGCACCACCGACCGCAGCGCCCAAAGCACCACCGATAACGGCTTTTGCCAAAGCGTTATCTCCCTTGCTGGTGCCGCCGGCTACAGCGCCCAGCATACCGCCAACAAGCGCACCATTCTTGGCGCGCGCATTGGGATCGTTCGGGTAGGCATCGGGATTAACGCAAGCGGTCAATGCCAACAGCGCGGCGGTGGAGATGATAACCGGAGTCTTAAAGATCATGTCTGCCTCTGAATGTCTGTGCGGGCCGCATTCGACCTAAGCACCCTATATACAGCAACGCGGGATGTGCGGCATGGTTCCCGCGCGAACTTGGCAAATTATCGCGCAAAAGTGAAAAACCCGTGGAGCGTAGATTTAGATCCTTGCATCCTCGCGCGCGGATTCCCATGCGAGGATGGCGCGTTTCACCGGAAGCCCCCAGTGATAGCCGCCAAGCCCGCCGGATTTGCGCAACGCCCGGTGGCACGGCACCAGAAAGCTGATCGGATTGCGGCCAACCGCCGTGCCGACCGCCCGCTGCGCCGTTGGATGGCCAACCGCGCCCGCAAGTTGTGAGTACGTAGTGACATATCCCGTCGGCACTTGCATCAAAGCCTCCCACACTTTGATCTGAAACGGCGCGCCGATCAAATGCAGGCGGGCCTCACGACCCGACATAGCCTCTGTCAGCAAAGGCTCAATGTTTTGATCTTGCAGATACGTCGCTTGCGGCCAGCGGGCAGTCAGATCGGCCATCGACCAGTCACGGCCAAACTCTTCGGTAAAGCCCAGACCGCAGATGCCGCGATATGTCGCCATCACCAAAGCCTCGCCAAACGGGGTCTGGAAATAGCCCCAACGGATCACCAGATCCGCGCCACCCGTAGCGTATTGGCCGGGGCTCATCGCCTCCCATGTCAGGAACAGATCGTGCAGTCGCCCACCGCCTGACAGCCCCGCCGCATGTGCGGTTTCCAGCACGGTAAAGCGGTCCGCCAGCAGGCCACGCGCATGATCCAGCGTCAGATATTGTTGATAGCGTTTGGGCGACACGCCGACCCATTGCGAGAAAGTGCGTTGAAAATGCGCCGCACTCATCCCCATTTGCGCCGCCAGATCGTCAAGGCTTTGGCCTGGGCCGCTTGCGTCAATGACTTTCAATGCGCGCGCGATAACGGCGTAATGATAGCTGGATTGGTCGGTCATATTGGTCTCCTTGCCGACAATGTAGGCTTGCATGCGGGCTTTCACGACCCGATTCTTGCGCTAAAGCTTGCCGGGTTGCCTGGCTTCGGGCATATCAAAACCATGACTCGCCAGCTTGATTACCCCGCCATGCAGCGCATTTTCATTCGGTTCCAGCAGTTGGAGGCCGAGCCAAAAGGTGAGTTGGAGCATACCAACGCCTTCACTTTGGTGGTGGCGGTGGCTTTGTCAGCGCAGGCGACGGATGTGGGGGTCAACAAAGCCACCCGCAAGCTGTTCGCCATCGCCGATACCCCCGCCAAGATGTTGGCTTTGGGTGAGGAGGGCGTGATTGAGCATATTCGCACCATTGGGCTTTACCGCAACAAGGCCAAGAATGTGATCCGGCTGTCGCAGTTGTTGATCGAAAAGTTCGATGGCCAAGTGCCGTCCAGCCGTGCCGCATTGGTGTCACTGTCGGGTGTGGGGCGGAAGACAGCGAATGTGGTGTTGAACATGTGGTTTGGTCAGCCGTCGCAGGCGGTGGACACGCATATCTTTCGGCTTGGCAACCGCTCCGGGATCGCGCCGGGTAAGGATGAGCTGGCGGTCGAGCGGGCGATTGAAGACAATGTGCCCGCAGAATTCCAGCATCACGCGCATCACTGGCTAATTCTGCACGGGCGGTATATCTGCATCGCGCGCACTCCGAAATGTTTTATCTGCCCCATAGTTGATGACTGCTTGTACGAGGAAAAAAACTTATGAAACGCTATCAGGTTGTCGGTATCGGTAATGCTATCGTGGACGTGTTCGCTCAGGCGGATGACAGCTTTCTAGAGAATATGGGCATTGAGAAAGGCATCATGCAACTGGTCGAGCGGGAACGCGGCGAGTTGTTGTATGCGGCGATGACCGGGCGGGTGCAGGCTCCGGGCGGATCGGTGGCGAATACGCTGGCGGGTCTCGGCAATCTTGGCCTGACCACGGCGTTCATTGGTCGGGTGCATGATGATGCGTTGGGTAAGTTCTATGCGACCTCGATGGCTGAGGGCGGAACCGATTTCGTCAACGCTCCGGTTTCGGGTGGTGACCTGCCGACGTCGCGCTCGATGATCTTCGTTGCACCTGATGGGGAGCGGTCGATGAATACTTATCTGGGGATATCGTCGGAGCTTGGGCCGGAGGATGTCTCGGATGAGGTGGCCGGTGATGCTGCAGTGTTGTTCCTTGAGGGCTATCTTTACGACAAGCCGAAGGGGATGCAGGCATTTGAGCGGGCGGCGAAGCTGTGTCAGGCGGCGGGCGGGCAGGCGGGGATTGCGCTGTCGGACCCGTTCTGCGTGGATCGGCATCGCGCGGATTTCCGGCGGTTGGTCAAGGATCTGGATTACGTGATCGGCAACGAGCATGAATGGTCGAGCCTGTATCAGACCGATCTGGACGCGGCTTTGAAGCAGGCGTCGGCGGATGCGGGGCTGGTGGTTTGCACGCGGTCGGGCGATGAAGTGATCGTCATCCGGGGCGATGAGCGTGCCGTGGTTCCGGTGCGCCGCGTGGTGCCTGTCGATGCGACCGGGGCGGGCGATCAGTTCGCGGCGGGGTTCTTGTTTGGCATCGCGACGGGGCGGTCGTTGGAGATTGCGGGCCGGATGGGCTGCGTTGCGGCGGCTGAGGTGATCGGGCATTTCGGAGCGCGGCCTGAGGCGAATTTGGCCGATTTGTTCGCCGCTGAAGGGTTGATTTAATGGCCTGCCGCGCGTGGACGGGCTCTCGCTTACGTAAAATCAACGGGTTAGCAGGGTGATTAAGGTTTTGTAAATCTTTGCGCCTTTGCTGACCTGAAGCGGCTGCGCTGGGAATATTTCCGCAACTGGGAAGCTTTCATGCTTTGTTTTGCGATGTATATTCACGCGGGGTTGAGGCTTTTCGCTGTGGGTTGCGGGATGCGCCGGATTCAGGCATGACCGGGGCAACACAAGTAGGATAAGAGGCGGCACTATGGATTACAGCAAATCGGGCAACCCCAAGGGTGCCAAGAATGTACCAAAGCACCATGTTGGCAAGGGCCTCGGCGCGGAGAGATCGGCGAACGGCGGCAAGGCCAGCAAGGAAGAATTGGTAGCGCGGATGAAAGCTGCGGCTGCCGAGAAGGTTAAGAAGTAAGCTGCGGATTTGGGTGTGTCCCGCCATGCGGGCATCTGCTGAAATTTGTGTCGGCTGGCTTTCAAAGTTTTGAGCTAGTTCATAAATACCTGATACAATGCCTAGAGACCGAAGATTGTTTGGGTGACAAGATGCGATCAGACCCGATAACGACACCCGTCAAGGGAGGCTGGGTGAAGCGTGATGCTGAAAGTGGGCGCTTGATGGAAGTGCGCACCACTGAGGCTGCGGTAGTGCCAAGCCCGAAGTCGGCAGCGGTTGTAAAGGGTGCTTCCTCTAAGCGCAGCGATGCGCTGAAACGGTTGAAAGATCGCTAGCCGCCATTACGGATTGACGCTGGCCGACGCATTTACAGCGCATGATGAGGCTTTGAGCTATGGTGGTCGAGAAGGTGTGACAAGCCTGCACCTGATTCAGTCCGCATTGGCGCGACCCTACTCGGGCTATCATTCCCCAATCGCGAAGAAAGTCGCGGCACTGCTGCATAGCGTCGTTGCGAACCACGGATTTGTCGATGGCAACAAGCGAACAGCATGGTTACTCGCCGAGCTTTTGGTTGAGCGCAGCGGCTATCGGTTGAATATTCCTGATGATGAGCCGATTGACGATTTAGTGGTAGGTGTCGCGAGCGGCGACGTGGACTTTGACGCGTTGGTGCAATGGTTTAGGGAACGTTTGGTCAGAATTTGAGATCAACCGCTTTCCCGATAGGGACGCGATAAGCTGCACCTACCTCACAGCCTCAAGTCCCGCGTCTTTCAGCTTGCAATCTTTGATTGTGTCCGCGCCGCAGCGCCTTGGCTTCAAGTCCTTCGTCAGGCAAATCCGCAGTTCCTGGATCATGCCTTGATTACAGGTGATGGTCATTTGATCGCGGGCGATGTGCGGGTTGGACTCGGAGAATGCATCTTCGATCACTGAGGCTGGCACATGCAGATCTTTGGTAATTTTGGCGAAAATCGGCGGGATCACTACCGAATTGTAGGCTTTGCGCATCGTGGAATAATAGGTTTTGGCGGAAAGACCGGAGCAGCGACCGTGTTTTTTCCATTCGTAGAAGGCTAACCCCGCCCCACCCATGATATCGGCCATTTGGGCAGAATCGCCGCGGTTGGGGTCGTTTTCAACTGTGCGGCAATTCGCAGGGTAGCCGCGTTCATATTGCGGCCATAGCCCGTGCAGCGTCCATGTCAGGCCGCGCCCGGCGTCGCATTGCGGGTCGCGGCGGTTATCGCCTTCCAACGCGCACCAGTTTGACGACCAGCCCAGCGACATCACATAAAAGTCGAAATCGCCCGGCTTGTCGCCCTGCGCCTTTGCGGCGAAACCCAGACAAATCGCCGCGAGCACCAAGGCCAGTTGACGCATTACCACTTCCCCTTTACCTAAAACCGCATTATATGGGCCAAGAATTCCCTGAAAACGAAAACTTCGCGGCCTCGGTCGCAGCCGTTTTCCCGGCTCGGGGGAGATTTGTAAAGTCCCGCCTGTTCGCGGGCATTGCTCTAGAGGATTGCGCTATGTCTCGCCCCCTGATGTCTAAAGCGACCGCCGTTTGGCTGGTGGACAACACCACGCTGACTTTCCGCCAAGTCGCGGAGTTTTGTGGCATGCACGAATTGGAAGTGCAGGGCATCGCCGATGGCGATGTGGCGACCGGCGTGAAGGGTTTCGATCCGGTTGGCAACAACCAGTTGGACGCGATTGAGATTGAGCGCGGCCAAAAAGACCCGCTGTACAAGCTGAAACTGAAGTTTAACGCGAGTGCGGTGGGCGAGGAAAAACGTCGCGGACCGCGCTATACGCCATTGTCGAAGCGTCAGGATCGTCCGGCGTCAATTCTGTGGCTGGTTAAGTTTCACCCCGAATTGTCGGATGGCGCGATTGGCAAGCTGGTTGGTACCACCAAGCCAACGATCCAAGCTATTCGTGAGCGGACGCATTGGAACATCAACAATATCACCGCGATTGATCCGGTGGCGTTGGGGCTTTGCAAACAGTCGGAGCTGGATACGGCTGTGCAAGCTGCTGTGCGTAAGAAAGCGGCTGAAGGCTCGGTTATGACGGATGATGAGCGGCGCAAGCTGGTCTCGACCGAGCAGTCGTTGGGCATGGATACTGAGGCCAAGATGCCGTCGGGTATCGCGCAGTTCACCCGTGAAGAACAGGAAGAAAAGCCTGCAGATTTCTCGGACGCCGATAGCTTCTTCAACCTGCCGCACGGCGATGATGATGATGATGACGAAGAAGAGGATGAAGACGCCGACGTGCGTCGCTGATCTTTAGCCGCTGATTTATAGTTGAAAAAACCCCGGTCGAAGTGACCGGGGTTTTTGTTTGTCCGATTGCGTTTTGGCGTCAGCTTGGGCTACCGGGCCATCAGTACCGGGACGAGCGCGCCTTCCAGCATGTAGCGGGTGGTGCCGCCCAAAATAGCCTCGCGCAGCCGGGAATGGCCGTAAGCGCCCATCACCAACAGATCGGCATTCTGGTCGCGGGCGTGCTGGTTTAGAACGTCAGCAACGCGTGGCAATGTGCGGGCCAGCACCGATACTTCCGCGCGCACACCGTGGCGGGAAAGCATCTGGCACAGTAACGCGCCAGGCTCTGCGGGCGCCGCTGCGCTGCTGGCCGGATCGACCATCACGATATTGACCAGTTCGGCAGCCTTGAGCAGGGGCATGGCGCGGCGAGCGGCGGTCATCGCCTCGGCCGTCTGGTTCCATGCAATCACGATGCGTTTGGGTTGCACGTTTTGCCCAGGCCCAGTGACGGGATGCACCAGCACCGCGGCCTTGCCCTCAAACAAAGCGGCTTCAACCACTGCTTCGGCCTCGGAACCGGTATTGGCGCCATAGGGCAAGGGCTGAACCACGAGATCGGCGTAGCGGGCATGCTGGGCGACCAGATCGCTGATCGCACCAAGTTGGCTGATTTCGGTTTCAACGGAATAGCGCAGATCGCTGCCCTCAGCGGCCAAAGCGGCGGTGACCTCTGCTTGCAGCGCGCTGATATCGGCCTCGGCGCGGTCGATGCCAACCTGCACCAGCGCAGCTTCGGTGCCCAAATAGGAATAGCCCATCTGCGTGCGATCAACGCCCAATACCAGCACCTCAAGATGCGCGTCTTGGGCGCGGGCAACGCGCGCGGCGCAAGCTATGGTGCGTTTTGCGTCTGCGGAACTGCTTAGAACGGTCAGAATGGTTTTGTAGTCCATCACTCGGTCTCCCCACTGGATGTGCTACGGTTTTGGCTGTGCGAAGATGCAACCACAGAGTGCGGTAGAGCGCACTGCCTTGACCTTAGTGCTTCAACATGGGGCGTTTTCTTAGGCGGATCAAGTCCGTGCCGCTTTAGCGCCTTAGCGGCGGCGTCAGCGCATCGCATACGATCCGGACGCCGCCCTCGGCTTATACCGAGGGCGGATCGGTGACAGCGATCAATGATCTGGCCACTCGCTGGGCAAAGTTTTGCGACCTTGCCAGAAGTATTCTTCTTCCAAGCGGCGTTGCTCGACGATTTTTTCGCGGCTGGTACGGGTATCGGTGCGGGTGGCATAGCCAAAGGCTGCTGCAAGAATACCTAACATCGAACTCTCCTATTTACGTTGCTTCATGCTAGCAATGTCGCTTCTAATGCCGCATATTTCAAAGCAGCAACGGTGTTTTCATGTAAGGTGAGCTTCCATGACGGATTGGCGAAAACTGCCACCGCTGTCCGCTCTGCGGGCGTTTTCAGCTTTTGCACAGGCCAGCGGGCTAGAGGAAGCTGGTGCAAAGATTGGCGTCACCCATGCCGCGATCAGTCAGCAGATCCGCGCTCTTGAGGCACATATGGGTCTGGCCTTGGTTGAGCGTGGTGGGCGGCGGTTGGGGTTGACGGCGGAGGGACGTAGGCTGGCCGAAAGTCTGCACGCCAGCTTTTCTGCGATCTCCAGCACGATTGAAGACCTGACCGGGGCGGATGCGGCACGGGTGCTTCGGATCACCACAACTTCGACATTTGCGGCGGGATGGCTGTTGCCGAGGTTGGCCGATTTTCGTGCGCGCTATCCGGGCATTGATCTGGTGATCGACCCGACGGCTGCCGCGCGTGATATCGGCCGCGAGGCTGATCTGGGTGTGCGCTATGGCAAGGGCGATTGGGCGGGGCTGGTTGCCCGGCGGGTGTTGCGCTCAAGCATTGTGGTGGTGGCCTCACCGAAATTGGTGCCAGAGGGCGCGGCCTTTAGCTTGGCCGATCTAGAGAAGCTGCCATGGCTGCAAGAACTTGGCACCTCAGAGGCGACGGCATTTCTGGATAAGCACGGCTTGCAGCGCGCGTTTGGTGCTGGCATGACCTCAATGCCCGGCTCACTGCTGTTGGATGCGGCGCGGGATGGGCAGGGGGTGGCGATCGCGGTCCGCATCTTTGTCGAAGCCGATCTGGCAGCGGGGCGGTTGCGCTTGTTACACGAAGATCGGGGTGGCGAGGGCTATTTTTTGGTGACACGTCCGGGGTTGTTGCGACCATCGCTGCAACTTTTCTGCGATTGGCTGTTGAAGCAGGCAGCCGCAGCTTGAAGGCACTGGATGCTCTAAATAGCCGGGGTGCTTGGACAAAAATGCCGATGTCGCTTTGCAGTTGCACGCGAGGACCGGCCACGTAGCGCACCGAGGCTATCGCGCGTTTGCCATCAGATTGCCAGATTGTTGGCGTAAGTCAGTATATCCGCAGCTATAGCGCCGCCAAGGCGAGGAGAGTCCATGCTTGATCTTTCCCCCGATCCGCGCAGCTTTGAAGCTATCGAGACCGCCTCACGCGATCAGATAGAGACGCTGCAACTTAGTCGGCTGAAGTGGTCGCTGGCGCACGCCTACCACAACGTGGCGCACGCCAATGCGGCTTTCAAAGCCGCTGGTGTGCATCCCGATGATTTGCGCCAACTGAGTGATATCTCGCGGTTTCCCTTCACCACCAAAGCTGATCTGCGGGCGAATTATCCGTTCGGCATGTTCGCGGTGCCGCGCGAAAAAGTGGTGCGGTTGCATGCTTCATCGGGAACGACGGGCAAGGCGACCGTGGTGGGGTATACGGCGAAAGACATCGACACTTGGGCGCATCTGATGGAGCGTTCTATGCGGGCTTGCGGCACCCGGCCCGGTGATGTGGTGCATTTGTCGTTTGGTTACGGTCTGTTCACCGGTGGCCTTGGCTTTCACTATGGCGCTGAGAGAATGGGCTGCACAGTGGTGCCGGTTTCCGGGGGCGTGACGCATCGGCAGGTGACGCTGATCGAAGATTTTGGCGCGACCACCATCGGCTCGACGCCGTCTTATATGTTGTCAATCTTGGATGAATATCGTGCGCAGGGCCGCGATCCGAGCAAAAGCCCGCTGCGGGTGGGGATTTTTGGCGGTGAGCCGTGGACCCATGCGATGCGGGCCGAGATTGAGGACGCTTTCGATATGCATGCGCTGGATTGCTTTGGGCTGTCCGAGGTGATCGGGCCGGGAGTAGCGATTGAATGCGTGGAAACCAAAGATGGTCTGACGCTGTGGGAAGACCATTTTCTGGCCGAAATCATTGATCCTGAAAGCGGCGCGGTGTTGCCTGATGGCGCCTATGGGGAGCTGGTTCTGACATCTCTGACCAAAGAGGCGTTGCCGATTGTGCGGTATCGGACGCGGGATTTGACCCGGCTGTTGCCCGGCACGGCGCGGTCGATGCGGCGGCTGGAGCGTATCAGGGGCCGCAGTGACGATATGATAATCCTGCGCGGGGTGAATATGTTTCCTTCGCAAATTGAAGAGCAGGTGCTGGCGCATCCGGGTTTGGCGCCACATTTTCAGATCGAGTTGCGCCGCGATGGTCGGATGGACAGTATGCGCGTGGTAGTTGAGGCTGCCGTGGGCGTCGAAATGGCTGCACATGAGGGACTGGCGCTTGGGCTGCATAAGCGCATCCGGCAGATTTTGGGCGTTAACGTCGAGGTCAGCGCAGGCGTGCCGGGGTCGGTGCCGCGTAGCGATGGCAAGGCGGTGCGGATCGTTGATCTGCGCCCAAAGCGGTAAAGTTGGTCGCAGCGTCGGGCGATTGTGGCATTGGGCAGACGCTGTTGATTGGTAACGATGTTTTAATGAATCGGCACTTAAGTGGGGATTGGCGGCGAAGTCCCGGGCGTAATCACGTCTGAAGAAAGCCGCGTTGAGTTTTGGGTGTCGCAATGATCGTGCCGCTGCTGTTGTGTTTAATCTCCGTCGTTGGGCTTGCCTTGGCGGTTGCGTTGCCCGGCTGGCAAGATTTTGTGATGCTGACTGGGCCAGCTTTGCTGGCTGGCCTGTGGATCTTATCGCAAGCGCGGCTGCGGCTTGGCGCAGCGGATCGCACGGCATTTGACCGCACAATGCGGACCGAAACGGGGCCGCCGCGGCGCGGTTTGTTTGCGCGCGCAAAGCCGAACTATGTGGTGGTCGATGGCTCGAACGTGATGCATTGGAAAGACGGTGTGCCGCAGATTGAGGCTGTGAAAGCGGTGATAAGCCAACTGGTTCACGCAGGCTATGCGCCCGGCGTGGTGTTTGATGCCAATGCCGGTTACAAATTGATGGGGCGCTACAAGCACGACTACGCTTTGGGTAAGCTGTTGGGACTGCCGGCAGATCGGGTGATGGTTGTCGATAAGGGTACGCCTGCCGATCCGGTTATCTTGGCCTCTGCAAAGGCGCTGGGGGCGCGCATCGTCAGCAATGATCGGTTCCGCGATTGGGCCGATACACATCCCGAAATCAGCCAGCCCGGGCATGTGATTGCGGGCGGCTATCGCAATGGGCAGGTTTGGCTGGATCTCGCTTGAGCATTCTGCCGCGGACGGCGACTGACAGCAACGGGTTGCGACGCCGTGCCATTGCGGCGTGGCAGCGATTGCATTTCCGACCTCCTCGGACTATCTGACGGTAGACCGATGTTACCGCAGGACAGGCGATGAACTGGATTTCCAACTACGTCCGCCCGAAGATCAACTCTCTATTTTCGCGCCGCGAGGTGCCCGAGAATCTTTGGACGAAATGCCCGGAATGCGGGACGATGCTGTTTCACCGCGAACTTGCGGCAAATTTGAACGTTTGCACCTCATGCGATCATCACATGGCGATTTCCCCGCGTGATCGATTTACTGGGCTGTTTGATGTGGGCGTGTTCGTTGAGGTTAAAGTGCCGGAGCCCGTGGTTGATCCGCTGCATTTTCGCGACCAGAAGAAATATCCCGATCGCCTGAAAACCGCGCAGAAAACCACCGGAGAGCGGGAGGCGATGCTGGTCGCCGAGGGCGAAGTTGGCCGCACGCCGATCATCGCAGTGGCGCAGGATTTCAGCTTTATGGCTGGCTCGATGGGGATGTATGTCGGTAACGCGATTATCGCGGCGGCGCAGCGTGCGGTGCAGCTGAAGCGGCCATTGGTGCTGTTTTCGGCAGCGGGCGGCGCGCGGATGCAGGAGGGGATTTTGTCCTTGATGCAAATGCCGCGCACCACGGTGGCGGTGCAGATGCTGAAAGAGGCGGGCCTGCCCTATGTGGTGGTTTTGACCCACCCGACGACGGGCGGGGTGACCGCGTCTTATGCGATGCTCGGCGATGTGCAGATTGCCGAACCGAACGCGCTGATCTGTTTCGCAGGCCCGCGGGTGATCGAGCAAACCATCCGCGAGAAACTGCCAGAAGGTTTTCAGCGCGCCGAATATCTGTTGGATCACGGCATGCTGGACCGGGTCACTCATCGTAAAGCGCTGCGTGAGGAATTGGTGACGATCCTGCGGATGCTGATGAACCAATCCCCTGCGGTAAAGGGCGATCTTCCGCCGCCGGGCGATATTCTTGAGGCGGCTGAGGTCAAAGAGTGAGCTCTGACGCCGTCCTAGAACGGATGATGACGCTGCATCCCAAGGTGATCGACCTTGTGATGGACCGGGTGGAGCGGTTGTTGGCCGCCTTGGGCAACCCGGAGCGGTCGGTGCCTCCGGTTATTCATATCGCCGGGACGAATGGCAAAGGCTCGACCCAAGCGATGATCCGGGCAGGGTTAGAGGCGGGCGGTTCGCTGGTACATGCCTATACCTCGCCGCATCTGGCACGGTTTCATGAGCGGATCAGGCTGGCGGGCGAGTTGATTTCCGAAGATGCGTTGACGGCTTTGCTCGACGAATGTGTGCGCGCGAATGGCCCGGATGAGATCACGTTTTTCGAGATCACCACCTGTGCGGCGTTTTTGGCATTTAGCCGCGTGAGGGCGGATTACACATTGCTCGAAGTGGGGTTAGGCGGGCGTTTGGACGCGACCAACGTCGTCGCCAAGCCGGTTTTAACGGTGATAACCCCGGTATCGATCGACCATCAGCAGTATCTGGGTGAAACTTTGGCCGAAATCGCGGGCGAAAAAGCCGGGATCATCAAACGTGGCGTGCCGTGCGTGGTTGGCCCGCAAGAAGATGCGGGTATGGCGGTGATTGAGGCGCGCGCGGCGCGGTTGGGCAGCCCGGTGCTGGCGTTTGGTCAGCAGTGGAGCGCGTGGGAAGAACGCGGGCGGCTGATCTATCAGGATGAAAACGGGCTGCTGGACTTGCCGTTGCCGAATTTGCCGGGGCCGTTTCAGATCCAAAACGCTGGAGCGGCGATTGCGGCGTTGCGAGCGTTGGGCAAAGATCAGGCGGCGTGCGAAGCTGCGGTCACAAAGGCGTATTGGCCAGCGCGGATGCAGCGCCTGCGGGTAGGGCCGCTGGTTGAAAGCGCCCCGAATGTCGAGTTGTGGCTCGATGGTGGCCACAATCCGGCGGGCGGCGCTGCGGTGGCTGCGACCTTGGCACGGATGCCTGCGCGTGAGACGCATCTGATTTGCGGTATGCTTAACACAAAAGATGTGCGGGGCTATATGCAGCCGCTCGCGCCGCATGTGACGCGCCTGCACGCGGTTTCTATCCCGGGCGAGAAGAACACTCTGCCTGCCGAAGTGACGCGAGAGGCGGCGCGTTCTGTCGGGATTGACGCGGTGGTAGCGGGTTCGGTGGCCGAGGCTTTGACCGCAGTGGTTTCAGTCTCACCTTATGCGCGGGTGTTGATCTGCGGGTCGCTATATCTTGCGGGGGGTGTGCTGCGAGAAAACGGTTAGGGGATTGCTCTCTCGGACCTGCTCACCCCGCTCGGCTTACGCCGCCTAAACCTTCACTCCATAACGTGCCATGAACATCGCGACCGCACCTTCGATGACGCGTGTGGTGTCCTGCGGCGTGCAGCAGGGGGCTGGGGCGAAGATCAGACGATCCTGAATATCGACTTTGCACAACTGAGCAAACTGCGCGGCGGCAAACGGGATGTCGTCGATGGCGACCTCGCCGCGTTCGACGGCGCAACGCAGGGCTTCGGCGATGCGGCCTTGCACCAATTTTGGGCCGGAATGGTAGAACTCTTGCGCGATTGCGGGAAAATTCTCAGATTCTGAGACGGCGACGCGGTAAATGCGCTGGCCAAATTCGGACAGCATGAACGCGGTGATCCGTTCTGCAGCGAGCCGAAGCACGTCGGCAATCGGCGCGTTCGGGTCTATGTGGGATTCGGCATCGGCGGCTTGCCTGCGGCATTCGGCGCTGGCGCATTCTAGGAAAAGCAGGCGTTTGTCGGGAAAGTAGGCGTAAAGTGTGGCTTTTGAGACCCCAGCCTCGCGCGCGATGTCGTCCACAGAGGCGCGCTCAAACCCGTCGCGCATGAATACATTGCGCGCGCCTTCCAGCACCTGATCGAACTTGCGACCCTTAACTATAAGCTGCGGCTTGGCACCCATTTTTGTCCCCCTGTTGGCAGTCTACAGCGGCAGCGGGGGCGCGGGCAAGCGGTTGGTCACTTGCCGGGATGCGCAGGGTCTTGCGCTGTGGCGGTTGGCGGGAATCTCAAATCGAGCAGGATTACATTAACAGAAATTGCCGAGCTTGTGTAGCGGCGGCAAGGCTAAGCATCAGTGTAACGGACAGGCGTTTAATGTCGGGGATGTTCTGAACTGAGCGGTTCAAATTTATGGACAGATTCGAACATTATGGCAATAAAATCTGAACGGCTTGGTACACTATGTGATTTCTGCTTGGCCTTCGCTGGAAATGCCCCATATTAGAATCATTCCAGAATGAGGCTGATATGGGCATTGGTATTTCTCACCGCAGGCGGTTCGCGGAGTTGACGGAGCAGGAGGTATTGGCGCTGGCGATTTCATCCGAGGAGGATGACGCGCGGATTTATCGGACGTTTGCGCATGGTTTGCGCGGTGCGTATCCGGGCTCGGCGGCGATGTTTGATGAGATGGCGGCTGAAGAGGACGGCCACCGGCAGATGCTGATTGATCTGCATGTGGCGCGGTTTGGCTCGATGATTCCGCTAATCCGGCGCGAGCATGTGGCGGGATTTTTCGCGCGGCGTCCGGTTTGGCTGACCGAGAATCTCGGGCTGGAGCGAATTCGTGACGAGGCGCGCGCGATGGAGCATGATGCGGCAGAGTTTTATCTGCGGGCGGCGGCGCGGACGGGGGATGCGGCCACTCGGAAACTGCTGGGGGATTTGGCGGCGGCGGAGGCCACGCATGAGCGGCACGCTGAGGGGTTGGAGGCTGATCTGGTCGGCCCGGACGTGCGGACGGGAGAGGATAAAGTCGCCAAGCGGCAGTTTATCCTGACTTGGGTGCAGCCCGGGCTTGCTGGGTTGATGGATGGCTCGGTTTCCACGTTGGCGCCGATATTTGCGACGGCTTTTGCGACGCAGAATACTTGGACGACGTTTCTGGTGGGGCTGGCTGCGAGTTTGGGGGCGGGGATCTCGATGGGGTTCACCGAGGCGGCGCATGATGATGGGGTGCTGTCGGGGCGGGGCTCGCCGTTCAAACGGGGCTTGGCGAGTGGGGTGATGACGGCTTTGGGGGGCTTGGGTCATGCGTTGCCGTATCTGATCCCGGATTTCTGGACCGCGACTTCGATTGCGATGGTGGTGGTGTTTGTGGAATTGTGGGCGATTGCCTGGATTCAGAACCGCTATATGGAGACGCCGTTTTTGAGGGCGGCTTTGCAGGTGGTGCTGGGTGGGGCTTTGGTGTTTGCGACGGGGGTGTTGATCGGCAGTGGTTGAGGGCGTGTCCACGTGTGGCGGATTGGGTGGCTTAGCAATATCAATGACTTAGTTGGGGGTCATTCATAGATTGTTAAGGTTTGCGCAGGCGGCCTGCGCTGCATTGCGATGCGAAAACCTTGCGCTCGTGGCCTTGTGTCTGGCGGGGCGGCGTGAAACTCTGAGCTTATGCTGGCGATTTTCCTGAAAACCCTGCCGTTCTTTGCGGTGATTGGCCTTGGCTATGGCGCGGGGCGGGTGCGGTTTTTCACCGCTGAGGCAACGGCTTATCTGACGAAGTTCGTGTTTTACTTCGCGTTGTCCGCGATGCTGTTCGGCTTTGCGGCCAATTTGGATTTGGCTGAGATTTTCTCTTGGGCGTTTGTCTGCGCTTACCTGCTCGCCTCAACTTTGGTCTGGTGTTTGGTGGTGGGCGTGGCGCTGCTGCGCGGGGCCAAGCCAGAAGTCGCGGCATTTGAGGCGCATACCGGCATCATCGGTAACGTTGGATTTTTGGGGATTCCGATGCTGACGCTGCTGCTGGGACCAGCGGCTGTGGGGCCGGTTTTGCTGGTGCTGGCGGTCGATTTGGTGGTGTTTTCCTCTGTGCTGACGCTGTTGGTGGTGGGCTTTCGCGAGGGGCGGATGTCTTGGGGCATCTTTCGCGTGCTGGGCGTGGGCTTGCTGAAAAACCTGATGATCGTCTCGGTGGTGTTGGGGATGGCTTGGGGTGCGACGGGCTGGGCGCTGCCTGCGCCTGCGAATGAGTTTATGGTGATGCTGGGGGCTGCGGCGACGCCTTGCGCGCTGTTTGCGATTGGTGCGAGCCTTGCGGGCCGCAGTGCAGAACGGCTTGAGGTGGCAGCTTGGCTAAGTTTTGCCAAACTTGTGTTGCATCCTGCGGCGGTGGCAGTGGCCGCGCTGGTTATTTTCCCGGTGGAGCGCTATGCGGCTGGCGTGATGGTGGCGGCGGCATCTTTGCCTGTGGCGGGGAATGTCTTTATTCTGGCGCAGCATTTCGGGGTGGCCCCGCAACGTGTGTCGACCGCCATTCTGATCTCGACCGCGTTTTCGGTGTTAACCGTGACGGCGGTGATTGCATTTGTGGCGCGTTAAAATCTGAGTCTGAACCGAACGAGGGGCATAATGAAAACCATATCTGAAAACCGGGCTTTTGGCGGCGTGCAAGGGGTTTACAGCCATGCCTCGGCGGTGACTGGCGGCGAAATGACCTTTGGGTTGTTCCTGCCGGCTGAGGCCGAAGAAGGTTTGGTGCCGGTGCTTTGGTATTTGTCGGGGCTGACCTGCACGCATGAGAACGCGATGGTAAAGTCGGGTGCGCAGCGTTGGGCGGCTGAGGTTGGAATTGCGCTGGTTTTTCCAGATACCAGCCCGCGTGGCGACGATGTGCCGAACGATGCCGCCTATGACATGGGGCAGGGCGCGGGATTTTATGTCAACGCGACGCAAAGCCCGTGGGATAAGAATTTCCGCATGTGGGATTATGTGACGGAAGAACTGCCGCGCGAGCTTTTTCAGGCGTTTCCCTTGGCCGAAGCGGCGCAGTCTATTACCGGACATTCGATGGGCGGACATGGTGCTTTAACCATTGCGATGAGCTTTCCGGGGCGATTCCGCAGCGTTTCGGCGTTTGCTCCGATCTGCTCGCCTACAACCTCTGATTGGGGCCGCAAGCAATTACTCGCCTATCTTGGGCCAGATGAGGCGACTTGGGCCGCGTATGATGCAACACTGTTGATGAAGAAACGGGGTTTTGACGGACCGATTCTGATCGACCAAGGCACGTCGGATCAGTTTCTGGATTTGTTGAAACCGGAAGCTTTGGCAGGCGCTATGGCCGAGCGTCGGCAGGGCGGCAGTTTTCGGATGCAGAAGGGCTATGACCACAGCTATTTCTTTGTGAGCACTTTCATGGAGGAGCACGTGGCATTTCATGCAGGAGCACTGAATGCTTAAACTGGCAGCTATTTTGGCGATATTGGCGCAGCCCGTCTGGGCTGGTGATACGGAAAATCAGGTGTTGTTGGCGGTGAATAAAGCCCGCGCCGGGGCGGGTTGCGCGGCGCTTTCGACGAGCTCCAAGTTGCAGGCAGCGGCGCGCGGTCATGCTAAGTCTATGGCGCAAAACAACTTTTTTGGCCATTCCAGCAAGAATGGCGGCAAGTTCTCTAACCGGGTCAAGGCGCAAGGTTATCGTTACAGCAAAGTGGCCGAGAATATCGGTGCGGGGCAAAGCTCGTCGGCGGGGATTATGCGGGACTGGATGGTCAGTTCGGGACACCGTAAGAATATTCTGGATTGTGGCTTGACCGAAACCGGGATTGCGGTGGTGTATCAAGCGGATGATGCGCCACTGAAAGGTCAGAAGTACGCCATGAAATATTATTGGGTTCAGGTTTTCGCACGCCCATGAATGCTGAGATTTCGGGGCGGATCTTTATTGATGCAGATGCTTGCCCGGTGAAGGCGGAAGCCGAGCGGGTGGCGACGCGGCACGGCATGCGGATGATTCTGGTGTCGAATGGCGGCATAAGACCAAGCGCGAACCCGCTGGTGGAAAGCGTGTTTGTGGCGGCTGGGCCAGATGAGGCGGATAAGTGGATCGCCGAGGCTTGCGGTGTGGGCGATGTGGTGGTGACGGGGGATATTCCGTTGGCTGCGAAATGCGTCGCGGCGGGGGCGAAGGTCGTCAAGCACAATGGCGAGGAATTGAACGGTGCCAATATCGGCAACGTCCTGGCAACGCGCGATTTGATGCAGGATTTGCGCTCGGCTGATCCGTTTCGGCAAGGCGGCGGGCGGCCATTTTCCAAAGCGGATCGCAGTCGGTTTTTGGAAGTTTTAGAGCGGGTTGTGCGGCAATCGAAGCTTTGATGTCGCCTCTGCGATAGACATCGGCTGCACCGTGCGGTCAGGTGGCCGCATGTCGGACCAATCCAAAAACACGACGACGAAGCTTGCCGCGACGAAGTTTCCTAAGGGGATTTTCTTTGCGCTCGGTGGCGGCGTCGTGCTGTCGATTAATGATCTCGCAATCAAGGCATTGTCGGGAACGTATGCGCTGCATCAGGTGATCTTGATCCGGGCATTTGTTGGCATGACGATCGTTTTGGCGGTGATTTGGTTTTCGGGCAGCGGCTTTCGGCAACTGCTGACGAAGCGACCGCTCGATCATTTGTTCCGGGTTTGCATCGTGATGGTGTCGAACGTGACGTATTTCGTTGGGCTGTCGCTGATGCCTTTGGCGGATGCGGTGGCGACGGCCTTTGTGGCGCCGCTGTTCGTGACGCTGATGTCGGCGCTTATTCTGCGTGAGCATGTCGGGCCAAGGCGCTGGGCGGCGGTGGGTGTGGGGATGCTCGGGGTGGTGATTATGACGCGTCCGGGGGCGGGGATTATCCAACCGGCGGCGATTTTGGTGCTGATCTCGGCATTCTGCTATGCCTCCAGCCATATGATGACGCGGCGGATGCGGGGGACCGAAAGCGCCATGACGTTGAATTTCTTCGTGCAATGCGGGTTTATCGTGGTGAGCACGACGTTTGGGCTGGTCGCGGGCGATGGCGGCTTTGCGCAGGCTCCGGGCGGCACGTGGGAGTTTTTGTTCCGGCCATGGCATAGCCCTCCGGTCGGTGATTGGTGGGCGTTTCTGGCGACGGGCGTGGCTGTGGGGGTAGGCGGGTTGCTGATGTCACAGGCTTACCGGACGACCGAAGCCGCGCTGGTGGCTCCGTTTGAATATATCGGGATGCCGATGGCGATTTTCTGGGGCGTGGTGGTGTTTGGCACTTTCCCCGATCATACCGCGTGGGCAGGGATTGCGCTGATCTGCGGCGCGGGGCTTTATACTTTGTGGCGCGAGACGGTGCGCAAGCAAAAGGATCTGGATGTTGCAGCCCCTAGCGGTGATATTTGACATCGGCAATGTGCTGACGCGCTGGCAGCCGGAAGCGTTTTACGACCGGGTGATTGGTGAGGATCGACGCCGGGCTTTGTTCGCCGCTGTTGATCTGCACGGAATGAATGACCGGGTCGATGAGGGCGCGTTGTTCCGCGAGACGATCTATGACTGGGCGGAGCGACACCCCGAATGGCATCTTGAAGTGCGGATGTGGTATGATCGGTGGATCGAACTCGCCTCGCCGCGGATTGAGGGCAGTATTGCCTTGCAGCGGGCGCTGAGGGCCAAGGGCATCCCGGTGTTCGCGCTGACCAATTTCGGGCGCTACTCGTTTGAAGAAGCCGCGCCGAAGATGGATTTTCTGCAAGATTTTGACAAGCTGTATGTCTCTGGCGTGATGGGGGTGATCAAACCTGATTCGCGGATTTATCAGATGGTTGAGGAAGATTGCGGCATAGCGCCGGACAGGTTGTTGTTCACCGATGACAAGGCAGAGAACATCACAGCTGCGGCGCGGCGCGGGTGGCGGACGCATCAGTTTGAAAGCTGGCAGGGCTGGGCGGCGCGGCTGGTCGCGGAAGGTTTGTTAAGTATGCAAGAGGCAGGTCTATGAGCGTTGAAATTGTTGGGCCAGAGGCCGAGGCGCTGCTGTCATGGTCAGGGCTATGCGCGGCGATTGAGGCTGGACACCGACTGCCGCGCGCCGAGATTGACGATCTTTTCCTGTATCGTGGCGCAGATACCCTGTTGGACCGGGCGGCGTGGATTGATGGCCTCGGCGCGCTCGTGAAGGTTGCGACGCTCTGCGCTGGCAACCGTGAGTTGGGCCTGCCGACAGTTAACGGCGTGGTGACTTTGTTTGACGACCAGACTGGCGTGCTACAGGCGCTGGTGGACTTCCATTTGGTCACCAAGTGGAAAACTGCGGGCGACAGCTTGCTTGCTGCCAGCAAACTCGCGCGCAAAGACAGCCGCAACATTCTTTTGGTCGGGGCGGGAGTGGTCGCGAAGTCGATGGTTGAGGCTTACGCATCGCTATTCCCCGATGCACGGTTCAGCATATGGAACCGCACGGCTGCCGGGGCGCAGGCGATGGCTGCGGCTGATCCGCGCCTGACGGCGGTCAGCGATCTTGCGGCTGCGGTGCGCGCGGCGGATGTGATTTGCACCGCGACGATGAGCACTACGCCGCTGATTAGGGGCGAGTGGCTGCAGCCGGGCCAGCACCTAGACCTGATCGGCGCTTATACTCCAGCGATGCGCGAGGCGGACGATGAGGTGATGCGGCGCGGTTCGGTGTTTGTCGATGCACGTGCGACCACCCTGCACCATATTGGCGAGCTGATCGATCCGATTGCTAATGGAGTGATTTCCGAAGCGGAGATCAGGGCGGATTTTTATGATATCGCCAAGGGGTTATACCGTCGCACTTCGGACGATGAAATCACTGTGGCGAAAAACGGCGGCGGCGCCCATCTGGATTTGATGACGGCGGCGTATATCTTGGCAGCTTGGCAAAATCGTTGATTTGAGCGGGTAGAGACGCGACACCGTTTCGCGAAATGCTGAGTTATCAGCTCGTTAGGCAGATCACAGCGGTCTGAAAGAATCGGTCGCTGCCTAGGGGTACGGACAGCGACCGACACCTCCGGCTTTATTTGGAGCCGCCGGAGGTTTTACCGCCGCGGGAATCGGCGGATTTGCTTTTGCTTTCTTTCGAGGATGAGCCGCCACGCGCGCCCCCGGCGGATTTACCTTCAGATTTGGCAGTGAAGCGACCGTCTTGGTCACGTGGCTGCCCGTTGTCTGAACCCGAGGTCGCCTTGGTGTTAGCCATGTTCTATTCCTCCAAAAATGAATTTCCTGTGGCGCGTTGCAAGTGGCACTATGCCCACACCCGGTTGAAACTCTGATTTGGAGTTATGGTTCCGCTTAAAAGCTGTCCGAACGCGCGCAGAAATCAACGTGGGCCGCCGAAGATGCGGAGAAGGTTGCAGCGCGAACGTTGCGAGATACCGAAAACCCGCTGATTGCGCAGCCAAGTATTGCGCCGATTGTCGCTTAATTGAAGCGATTGTCGCGCGGGAAGCCCCGAGGTGCCATCCGCCCCGCCGTCGCGCGCGCGCCGATCCATTCGGCAAGCTCGGTTTCTGTCCGGGTCCGCCCCGCCGGGTCTTTCCAGACCAAACCAGCCGCGAGCACGAAAGTGGTGGCATCCGACAGCCCGCCGTCTTTGTATTTTTGCAGCCGCACACCCTTGCCCTTGGCCATCTCGGGCAACTCTGCCAATGGGAACACCAGAACCTTGCGGTTATCACCGACCACGGCAACATGATCGCCCGCCACTTTGCGGCAGATCGCAGTCTTCGCGCCGGCGCTTAGAGAGAGCACCTGCTTGCCGGCGCGGGTCTGCGCCAAAACCTCGTCCGTGGTGACCACAAAGCCATCGCCAGCGGAGGAGGCGACCAGCAGCTTTTCACCGGGCCTGAAGATTTGCAGATCAACGATTTCGGAATCATTGGGCAGATCGACCATCAAGCGCACAGGTTCGCCCATGCCACGGCCACCGGGCAGGTTGACACCGATCAGCGTGTAAAAACGACCGTTCGCGCCGATCAGCAGGATTTTATCGGTGGTCTCGGCATGGAAAGCAAAGCGGGCGGTGTCGCCGTCTTTGAATTTCTGCTCGGTGGAGAGATCGACATGGCCCTTCAGCGCCCTGATCCAGCCCATTTGGCTGCAAACCACGGTGATCGGCTCGCGTTCAATCATCGCCTCAAAGCTGACTTCTTCAACATCGCCTGCCTCAGCGAAGGCGGTGCGGCGTTTGCCGATCACAGTGGCTTTGCCGAATTTGCGGCGAATGTCGTCAAGTTCAACGCCAATCTGCACCCACTGCAGAGCATCGCTTTCCAAGAGGTCAACCAGCGCGGCGCGTTCGGCCATCAAAGCGTCACGCTCGGCCAGCAGTTCCATTTCCTCTAGCCGCCGCAAAGAGCGCAGGCGCATGTTTAGGATGGCCTCGGTCTGCACCTCGGTCAGTTCGCCATCGCCGGGCTTTGGCGGCACGTAATCCTTCTCGGACATCGCGCGTTTGTGCGGCTTGCCCCAGCTTTCGGCCATCAAAGCGGCCTTCGGATCATCATCGTAGCGGATGATGTCGATGACGCGATCGAGGTTCAGGAAGGTGATAATGAAGCCTTCGAGCACCTCTAGGCGGTGGTCAATTTTTTCCATCCGGTGCGTGCTGCGGCGCTTCAGCACGTCACGGCGGTGATCGAGGAAGGCGCGCAGGACTTCTTTCAGGCTACAGACCTTCGGCTGCCGCCCGTCGATCAGCACGTTCATGTTCAGGCTAAACCGCGCTTCAAGGTCCGAAGTTTTGAACAACGCCGCCATCAGCATATCGGCTTCAACCGTGCGCGAGCGGGGTTCCAGCACGATGCGGATATCGTCAGCGGATTCGTCGCGGACATCGGCGAGCAGGGGGATGCGCTTGGTCTGGATCAGTTCGGCCAGCTTTTCGATCAGCTTGGATTTCTGCACCTGATAAGGGATTTCGGTGATGATAATCTGCCAAGTGCCGCGGCCCAAATCCTCAACATGCCACTTCGCGCGGGTGCGAAAGCTGCCACGCCCGGTGCGGTAGGCTTCGAGCATCGTCGCGCGCGGCTCGATCATAGTGCCGCCGGTGGGGAAATCGGGACCGGGGATGATATCGACAAGGGCATCATCGCTGATCGCGGGATCAGCCATCATCGCGTGGCAACCGAGGATCAGTTCTTCAAGGTTATGCGGCGGGATGTTGGTCGCCATGCCAACCGCGATACCCGACGAGCCATTCGCCAGCAGATTGGGGAAGGCGGCGGGCATCACCACGGGCTCTTCGAGCGTGCCGTCATAGTTCGGGCGGAAATCGACGGCGTTCTCGGTCAGCCCCTCCATCAGGGTTTCGGCGATCGCGGTCAGGCGGGCTTCGGTGTAACGGCTGGCTGCTGGGTTATCGCCGTCGATGTTGCCGAAGTTGCCCTGGCCATCGACCAACGGGTAGCGGACGTTGAAATCTTGCGCGAGCCGCGCCATCGCGTCGTAAATCGCGCTATCGCCATGCGGGTGATAATTGCCCATCACGTCGCCGCTGATCTTCGCTGATTTGCGGAAAGCACTGGTCGCCGATAGCCTAAGTTCCCGCATTGCATAGAGAATCCGGCGGTGCACTGGCTTGAGGCCATCACGCGCATCCGGCAAGGCGCGGTGCATGATCGTGGACAAAGCATAGGTCAGATAGCGTTCACCAATCGCGCGGGCCAAAGGCTCGGCAAGGGTAATCGGCTCTATCTTGGGATCATCTTCGGCGTCGGACATGGATGTGGTGTAGAGCGGGGCCGTGGCCTGGTCCAGCGGGAAAACGAAAGGTGAGAACGCAGATTACATCGTTTACGGGGAAAAATCGCTACTTTTTCCACTCGAATGTGGCTAACCTTATGCTATGGCTGCTGCCATTCAGCGGAGTGCCTGTGCGATGTTTAAGCTTACGTTTTTTCTATGCGCGGGACTGTTCGCGGTGATGTATTTGGGCGGAGCCGATCGCGGTCAGCAACGCTTTGGTTTGATTGCCAAGACGCCCGTTGCGGGACCCGGAGAGACTTTGGCGAAAGTGGTCGAAGTCGTGCCCGCGCCTGCTATTTTGTCGGTGACCGAGGCGAATTTCGTGCCGGATGTGCCGCTGATCGCCGCGCCGCCGGTTGAATCCATCGCTGACGCCTCATCGCCAAAGCCAGCTTTGATGATGGTCGTGACCGCGAAAACCGCCAATGTGCGGTCCGGTCCGGGTAAGGATTTTGAGGTGGTGGAGCGTTTGGTGCGCGGCGAATCTGTGCTGGTGGTCAGTCAAGGCGAAGGCGCGGATGACTGGTCGCTGATCCGAATCGAGGGCGACGGGGTTGAGGGATATGTTGCCTCGCGTCTGTTGCGGCAGTGATTTGAGACCAATGCCAGACCTATCGCTTCTGCCAATCGGGAACTGAATGATTGTCGAACGCTGCTGCTGCGCCTAATGAGGGGCAAAACCCACAAAGGGCGCAGGCATGGAACGCACGATTTTGATCACAGGATGCTCGTCGGGCATCGGGCTTGACGCAGCCAGAGGCTTACGCGCGCGCGGTTGGCGGGTGTTTGCGACCTGTCGGCAAGAACCCGACTGCGAGCGTTTGCGGGCCGAGGGCTTGGAAAGTTTCGTGCTGGATTACGCCGATGAGGCGAGCGTCGAGGCGGCGGTCGCCGAGGTTGTGACGCGCACCGGCGGCAAGCTGGATGCTCTGTATAATAACGGTGCTTTTGCCTGCCCGGGCGCTGTGGAAGATCTGCCGCGCGGGGCGTTGCGGGCGATTTTTGAGACCAACCTGTTTGGCTGCCACGACCTGACGCGCCGGGTGATTCCCTTGATGCGGGCGCAGGGTGGCGGTCGGATTATCAACTGTTCCTCGGTGCTTGGTCTGGTGGCGTTGAAATGGCGCGGTGCTTATGTGGCGACGAAATTCGCGATGGAAGGGCTGACGGACGTGCTGCGGATTGAGATGGCCGACACTGGCATCAAGGTGATCTTGATCGAGCCGGGTCCGATTGGCACCTCGATCCGCGAAAAGGCGATTCCGCATTTTGAGCGTTGGATTGATTGGCAGAACTCGGCACGGTCAGCGGAATACGCGGCACTGCGCGGGCGCTTATATGAGGCGGGGCCGAAGGATCGCTGGCAGTTGCCGGCTTCGGCGGTGACCGAAAAGCTTATCCACGCGCTCGAATCTGCGCGACCGAAGGCGCGTTACTATGTCACGATGCCGACGCATCTGATGGGCTTTGCACGGCGCATTCTGCCCACTAGGTTGCTGGATTGGATGATTGCAAAGGGCTGATGGGTTTTCCAGTTCGCTTTTGCGCCGCCAACGCCTAAATCAAGGCAAGCGAAAGGAGCCCACCATGCTCAGCGACCCAATTTTCACCATCGGCATTCTCGCATGTTTTCTCGTGCTTATCATCCTGATGATCGGCATCGGCAGCTTTGCCAAGGGTGGCGAATTTCATCGCAAAAACTCTAACCGGCTGATGCGATACCGGATCATCGCGCAAGCCGGGGCGGTTATCATCATCGTCGGTTACGCCTATTTGCGCAGCCGCGGAGGCAACTGATGGTCGTTCTGTCGAAGATTTACACCAAGACTGGCGACACCGGCGAAACTGCTTTGGGCAATGGTGTTCGAGTGGCGAAGCACTCGGCGCGGGTCAGCGCCTATGGCACGGTCGATGAGACCAACGCCACAGTTGGGCTGGCGCGGCAACACTCCAGTGGTGATATCGACGCGGCGTTGCAACGGATATCCAACGACTTGTTCGATCTCGGAGCCGATCTTTGCACGCCTGATATGGAGAAGGATGCGACTGCGGCCTACCCGCCGTTGCGGATGATTGCGGCGCAGGTTGATCGGCTTGAGGCTGAAATTGACGCGATGAATGCCCGTTTGACGCCTTTGCGCAGCTTCATCCTGCCGGGTGGCTCGGCTTTGGCCGCGCAAATGCATCTGTGCCGGACGGTTTGCAGGCGGGCGGAGCGGTTGGTGGTGGAACTCTCAACCATGGAAGCGGTGAACCCCGAGGCTGTGAAATACCTCAATCGCCTGTCAGACTGGTTTTTTGTTGCCGGGCGCATCGCCAACAACGACGGCAAAGACGACGTGCTGTGGGTGCCCGGCCTTACCCGCTAGACGCGACGCGGTGCCGCGTATTTCTGTCGGTTTTGGTCTGTTATGGGCGGGCTCAACACGATATGACACCTGCGAGAGCTTGGGCGGCCTTCGGGCCAATGAACGGAGATATACGCGATGAAGGTTCTTGTGCCTGTCAAACGTGTGATCGACTACAACGTGAAAGTGCGCGTGAAAGCGGACGGTTCCGGGGTTGATCTGGCCAATGTAAAAATGTCGATGAATCCGTTTGACGAGATCGCAGTCGAAGAAGCGATACGGCTGAAGGAAAAAGGCGTCGTGACCGAAGTTGTTGTGGTGTCGATTGGCGTGAAACAAAGCCAAGAAACCCTGCGCACTGCTTTGGCGATGGGCGCCGATCGCGCGATCCTGATCGAAGCGACCGACAACGTGCATACCGATATCGAGCCGCTTTCAGTCGCTAAATTGCTGGCAGCCGTGGTGCGCGAAGAAGCGCCCGGTTTGGTGCTGTGTGGCAAACAAGCCATTGACAACGATATGAATGCCACTGGGCAAATGCTGTCGGCTTTGCTCGGCTGGAGCCAAGCGACGTTCATTTCGGAACTGGCGATTGATGGCGACAAGGCGGTTGTCACCCGCGAAGTAGATGGCGGTTTGCAAACGATTTCGGTGCAAATGCCGACGATCGTTTCGGTCGATTTGCGCCTGAACGAGCCACGCTACGCAAGCCTGCCGAACATTATGAAAGCCAAGGCCAAGCCGCTGGCGATCAAAACTCCAGCGGATTTCGGCGTTGATGTCACTCCGCGTTTGAATATCGTCAAAACCGTTGAACCTGCGGGCCGCAAAGCTGGCGTCAAAGTGGGCTCGGTTGACGAGCTGATCGCAAAACTTAAAGACGAAGCGGGGGTGATCTGATGGCCGTTCTGCTGATTGCGGATGTAAACGAAGGCGCTTTGGCGACCGATGCAGTGGCGAAAACCTTAGCCGCCGTTGCTGGTTTGGGTGAAGTGCATGTGTTGGTGGCTGGTAGCGGTGGCGAGGCGGCGGCGGCCGAGGCTGCGACGTTGTCCGGCGTATCCAAAGTGTTGTTCGCCGATGATCATGCGTATTGTCACGGTATGGCGGAGTCTACCGCCGCGTTGGTGGTGTCTTTGGCAGGTGATTACAGCCACATCTGTGGTGCAGCTACCGCGTCTAACAAGAACGTGCTGCCACGGGTCGCCGCTTTGCTTGACGTCATGGTGATGTCGGATGTGACCGCTGTGATCGACGCCGATACGTTTGAGCGTCCGATCTACGCTGGTAACGCTGTGCAAACCGTCAAATCGGCGGATGCGAAGAAGGTGCTTACCGTTCGCACCGCGACTTTCACGGCTGTCGAGGCGACCGGCTCTGCTGCGATTGAGAAAATCGCCGGGCCGGGTGAAGCGGGTCTGTCGGCTTGGGTTGAGGATAAAACCGCAACTTCGGATCGGCCAGAACTGACGAGCGCGGGTATCGTGGTGTCGGGTGGCCGTGGGGTTGGCAGCAAAGAAAACTTCGATCTGATCGAACAGTTGGCCGATAAGCTGGGCGCTGCCGTTGGTGCTTCGCGTGCGGCAGTGGATTCGGGCTACGCGCCGAATGACTGGCAAGTGGGGCAGACTGGTAAGGTCGTGGCACCGCAGTTGTATGTGGCCGTCGGGATTTCTGGCGCAATTCAGCACCTTGCCGGTATGAAGGACAGCAAAGTTATCGTCGCCATCAATAAAGATGAAGAAGCGCCGATCTTCCAAGTAGCGGATTACGGGCTGGTGGGTGATTTGTTCACCATCTTGCCGGACCTGATCCAAAAGCTGTAAGTCGGTCTGCTATTAGATAAAAGGGCGCCGCGTGGCGCCCTTTTTACATCAACTGATGGATGACTGGTATCAGTAGATCGGCGACCTCTTGATGTGCAGCAGGCCCCGGCAGACCCGCTGCAGCAGGAGCCTCCATCGGCGCGAAGGCCATACCGTCAACACCTTGCGAGTTGGCCGCAGGACTGAACACAGCTTCAACATAAGCAGCGCTTGGCGGCTGGACGGCGTGGATCATCTCTCGGTCGATCAGCAGAGGATTGCGCGTAAGATCCGCCTTGCGGGCGGGCGGGGGCGGCGGCTGGTCCGACACCCACAGAAGTATCGTGCGCGGGCCAAGCCGGGACAGCAGTAGTTTCATCCGAGCGACCCAAGCCGCGCGAAGTTCTTCGGCGATGACTTCAAACTTGTCGGCTGAGGCTTGTTGCAGCGACATCAGAACGTGGCGCGTGAAGTTGAACTCGGTGAAATCGACGCGCGGAAAGATCGCCCGCAGCAGCGGCGTCGCGCCCAGAAACCGATCATTGCGGCGCGGATGCACGGCGTAATAACGGTTCGACAGGTTTTGCGCACCGAGGATCTGCACCACGGTCACAGTGGCTTTGGCGGCAATCTCTGTTACGGCGACTTCGTTCAGAAATACGTCTGGCCCTGCGTTCATGCAGCCGAGATTGGCCACCGGAAGCCCCAGCTCCCGTTCAATGAGGTCCGGGAATGGCAGGGGCACGAATTTGCCGTAGGTTTCCGTGCCGCCAAGGACCGCCACATAGGCCCGCTCAATATCTCGCTTTGGCCCGCGGAACAGCACCCGCGAACTGCCATATCGGCACGGAAAATAGTCCAGCGACCCCTCGCCGGGAAAAATATACGCCATAGCCCACCCAATCGTCTTCATACCCAAGATCGACTTTGCCCGAATCGCCTTACCGAATTGCTAATGCGTGCATTTATGGCGAATTGTTCGGACCCGCCGCAGGGTTGCACCTGCCTGCGTTGGCTGCGTATTGTGCCGCACAGCAGCATGGGGACGTTTGGGATGGAAATCAGGTCGGTTGGCATCGTTGGGGCGGGGCAGATGGGCAACGGGATTGCGCATGTGTTCGCGCAGGCCGGGTTCGAGGTGTTGCTGAACGATGTGAACCCCGAGATGCTGGGCAAGGCTATCGCCACTATCGACAAGAATATGGAGCGGCAGGTTTCGCGGGGCAAACTGGCTGCTGAAGACAAGGCTGCGGCGATGGGGCGGATCAGGACGACGCAGGTTTTGGCTGATCTGGGGCCGTTGGATCTGGTGATTGAGGCGGCTACGGAGAAGGAAGCCATCAAGAACGCGATCTTTGACGGGCTGTTGCCGCATTTGGGGCCGGATACTATTTTGACGTCCAATACCTCGTCGATCTCGATCACGCGGCTGGCGAGCCGGACGGATCGGCCGGAGAAGTTCATGGGGTTCCACTTTATGAACCCGGTGCCGGTGATGCAGCTGGTGGAGCTGATCCGGGGCATTGCGACCGACAAGGCGACCTATGATACGTTGCTGGCTGTGGTGGGCAAATTGGGGAAAACGGCGGCGAGCGCCGAGGATTTCCCGGCGTTCATTGTGAACCGGATTTTGATGCCGATGATCAATGAGGCGGTTTATACTTTGTATGAGGGGGTCGGCTCGGTGAAGTCGATTGATGAGTCGCTGAAATTGGGGGCCAATCATCCGATGGGGCCGCTGGAATTGGCGGATTTTATCGGCCTCGATACCTGCCTGGCGATTATGAATGTGCTGCATGAGGGGCTTGGCGATACGAAATATCGGCCGTGCCCGCTGCTGGCAAAATATGTTGAGGCGGGCTGGTTGGGCCGTAAGACTCAGCGTGGCTTTTATGATTATCGCGGCGAGGTGCCGGTTCCGACCCGGTAGGATGTCCATGCGTGGACAGATTTGCGCTTCAGTAAAATCAATGGGTTAAGAGGGGGTGGTTTGCGAAGTTTTAACGCTTCCGTCGATTTCCCCCATTCAAACCCTATGGTTTATTGCCCAGATCCAGCGTGTGTTGGCGCAGCCAAGCGAGGAAGCCGCGTGGGTTGCCTTCCCATTTATCAAGCTCGGTCGCAGAGATCGGCGCGCCGATATAGGGCCGTTGGGGCTTAAACAAGGCCCGCTTGATTTCATACAGCAGCAAGCCTTGCCGCAACGTGTCCGACAGCTTGTTGGCAATCAGGAAGGTGCGCGAGTTTTGGCCGGTAAAGTGGATCGGCAGAATCGTGGCACCCGAGCGTTGGATCATCTTATGAGTAAACACGTTCCATTCGGCCTCTATCGCCGGGCCAAAGAAGCCTTCCGACATCGCGACCTTACCCGCCGGAAAAACGATGATCACGCCGCCCGCTTTTAGATGCGCCATCGTCTCATTGCGCATTTCCAGCCCCAACTGCCGGGCGTTATCTTCATGCGGGAACGGCACCGGAATCATGAACTCCGCCACTTCGGGAATCCCGGTGAGCAGACTGCGGGTTAAAATCTTGAAATCCGAGCGCACACGGTTAACCAAGTCGGCCATAATCATGCCATCGACCAGACCATGCGGGTGGTTTGCCACCACGACCAACGGCCCGGTCGGAGGGATCAGTGCGATTTCTTCGGGCGGAGTATCAATGCGAATGCCCATTTGTTTCATGGCCTTCGGCCAGAACGGCGAGCCAAACGGCGCACCTGAGCGTTCAAAATCGCGGATCAGCCGCAGCAAAGTGATCTTCGCCGTCAACCACTCGATCGCGCGAATCGTGCCTGCCTTGACCGGATTGCTGAAAGTGCCGGCATAGGACAGCCGCCGCATGTCATATTCGCGCTTGCCGCTGGGCGGGCCTGCGCTGACGCTCTCTGTCTGTGGCGTGTCTGTCACGAAGCCTAAGCCTTCCTCGTCGCGCCTCAGAATTCTTCTCCGAAGCGATTGGCCACCAAAGCCGCCAGAGCCTCGGCTAGTGCCGTGGCGTCTGGTCCGCCAGTAGAGACCTCAATAGAGGTTCCGCGTGAGGCTGCCAACATCAAAAGCCCCATGATACTGTCACCAGACACGGTCATGCCGTCTTTGGTGACTTGTGCCGTAGCGTCAAATTCCTCGACCACCTCGACGAATTTGGCCGACGCGCGCGCGTGCAGACCCTTTTCGTTTGTAATGTATAGCACCTGTGCGGGCATTGTTCAGGCTCCCCCGCCCAGATCCAGCGAATTGATGTATTTTCGTCCAGCTTCCAGTGCGGCTGCCACAGCCTCTGTCACCGGAAGATCGCGCGATTTTGCCAGCTTTATCAGCATCGGCAAGTTCGCGCCGTAGATAATGCGGCGTTCAGAAGCGGCGCAAGCCATCAGCGACAGATTGGACGGCGAGCCGCCAAACATATCGGTGACCATCACCACGCCCTGGCCCTGATCAACCGCATCAGCGGCATCACAGATCTCGCGCTGTTTGGCACCGCGGTCATGGTCATCCTCAATCGCAATCGCCCGCATGGAGGTCTGCGGACCAACCACGTGTTCGACGGCGGAAAGATATTCCCGCGCCAAGCCGCCATGTGCCACGATCACGATACCGATCACGCGCGTCTTACCTCGACCCTTCAGCAGGCAACGTCACCGCCCTGCGTTCCAATTCACGATGCCGTTTTGACACCGGCCAGCCTGCTTCCGCAAGCACCTTGCCGAGTTTTTCTGCAACTGCAACAGAGCGGTGTTGCCCACCCGTGCATCCAAAGCCGATCGACAGATGCGCCTTACCCTCTGCTAGATGGGCCGGGAGTAGCATCAGAACAAGCCCCTGCAACCTTTGGAAGAAATCAACAAACCGCGCGTCGGCTTCGATATAAGCGCCAACGCTCGCGTCGCGGCCGTCTAGGCCACGCAGGTCGGCTTGCCAATAGGGATTCGCCAGAAAGCGACAATCAAACACCATGTCGAGGCCACGCGGCAGCCCGCGCTTGTAACTGAACGACTGAACTGAGACCGACATATGCCCGGTCGCACCGCGGTCAAACCATTGACCGATCTCAGCTTTCAGATCGTGCGGCGACATTTCAGTGGTATCAATCATGTGATCGGCGCGGGCGCGGATCGGGGCCAGCAGATCAATCTCGCGCGCGATGCCTTCGGTGGGGGATTCCATCGGGGCAAGCGGGTGTCGGCGGCGCGTTTCAGAATAGCGGCGGATCAACGCGCTTGCCGCGCAATCAAGGTAGATCAGGTCTAGCCCGACGCGCGGATCGCGGGTCAGGGTATCAACCAGTTCGATCAGGGCGGTGGTATTGAAATCGCGGTTGCGCACATCAAGGCCAAGCGCGATGGGGCGGCCAAGCGTGGGGCCGTCAATCAGGCGCGGCACAAGACTGAGGGGGAGGTTGTCGATGACCTCAAATCCCAAATCCTCAAGCGCGTGGATTGCGGTGGAACGGCCAGCGCCCGAGGGGCCAGTGATCAGCACCAGTTGATGCTCTGCGCCAGGTTCCATATGGGGTTTCAACGGTTTCAAAAGCACCTCATGCCAGCCTTGATGCTTTGAGATAGCACAAGACTGAGGCTGGAAAATGGTTGCTTTTCAGGCCGAGAACAAGGGGAAGCGTCACGCCCAGCAAAGATGTGATGCGATGGGGCGGCAGGCGATCGGTTTCGGTCTGGTCAAGATCGACGACGAGGCTGATCGGGGCGCTGGCGCGCGGGTGGGAGTGCAGCAGGCCGACGCCTCGGGCTTCGATCATGCCGGAAAGCTGTGGCGGGCAGGTGGCGATAAGCTGCTGAGCTTGCGCGGTGATCTGGGTCTGGTCGTCAGCGACGAGCGCGGCTCCGTAAGCGATCAGTTGCAGAGCGAGCGCGGATTTGCCCGTGCCCGAAGCGCCGATGATCAGCACACCGCGCCCATCCACCGCCACGCAACTGGCGTGCACCAACGCCTGCGTCACACCGGCAGACCAACCACAAACCGCGCGCCGAGCGGGTCAGAGGTGGGGTCGGCGTTGGTGGGGCGGATGTTCTCGGCCCAGATCACGCCGCCGTGCGCTTCGACAATCTGTTTGCTGATCGACAGGCCAAGGCCGGAGTTATTGCCGAAATGAGTTGTCGGGCGGTCGGAATAGAAGCGTTTGAACACCTTGGTCAGCGCCTGTTCCGGGATGCCGGGGCCGGTGTCTTCAACCACGATCAGCACGCGGTTTTCACGGCGGCGCGCCCAAACCCGCACCGCATCGCCATCATCGCAGAACGACACGGCATTGGTGATCAGGTTGACGAACACCTGCGCGAGGCGACCTTCGAGGCCATGGATTTTGATCGGATCGGTCGGGAAATCAGTAATGAATTCAACGTGCTTCTCGCGCGCTTGATCGCCCAGATATTCGGTAAGGTTGGTGAGGGTTTTAACGAGGTTGAACTCCTCCTCCTCCTCTTTCACCAGTTCACTGTCGAGACGCGAGGCGTTGGAAATGTCGGAAACCAACCGATCCAAGCGGCGCACGTCGTGTTCGATGACGTTCAGCAGCTTCTCACGGTGTTCGTCTTTCTTCACCATCCGCATCGAGCCCACGGCCGAGCGCAGGCTGGCCAGCGGGTTTTTGATCTCATGTGCCACGTCAGCGGCAAATTGTTCATTGGCGTCAATGCGGTCATAAAGCGCCGCGACCATGCCACGCATAGCCACCGACAGGCGGCCAATTTCGTCGGGCCGGGCGGCGAGGTCAGGGATACGCACCCGACCGGGCGACATTTTGCGGGCGTCACGGTCGCGGCCAAGTTCGGCAGCGGCCGCGAGATCGGACAGCGGGTTGGCGATGGTCGAGGCCAGCACCAGCGACAGGCCAATCGACACCAGCAGCGCAATCACAAACATTTGTAGGATTTGCTCACGCTCATAACGCACCAGACGGTCAATCTCACCTTCCGCCGAGGTCAGCACCACCGAGCCCACCACCGAGCCTGCAATCAGCACCGGGCTTGCCACCGAGAACTGTGCGCCGCCATCCAAGCCACGCCCGGTGTTCACCGCAACGGCACCGCTGAGAGCCTGGGCGTAAAGGTCACGCGCTAAAGCCTCACTATCGGCGGTGACGGCGGCGCGGTTGCTGGAACCAAGCAGGCCAGAGACGGCCTCCCAAATGCCATTCAGAAAATCGGTGATGACGGTTTGACGCTCATCTTTGATCACGGTTCCTGGCAGCGTTTGACCGATGTTGTGGCTTACAAGCAAGCCATTGAGATCAAATACGAAAACCTCGACCCCCGGCCCGATTGCCAAGCCCGCCATGCTGGTCGGCAGTTTGCCTTCGGCATTGGTCGCAGCGGTTTCGACGACGTTGGAAATCAAACGCGCCTCGGTTACCAAGGCTTTCTCGCGCTGCAAAACCAAACTGTCGCGAAATGGGTTCATAAACAAAACGCCAGCGACCAAAATCACCAGCGCCATCAGGTTGAATACGATGATCTTGCGCGCCAAAGGCGAGCGGTTCAGCGAGACGATGCCACGCCGTCCACGGCCTTGGGACAATGCATTATCCGCCACAACCTCGGGCGAGACCCAGTCTTCGCCCAAGAGCAGTTCTCCCGGTTTCTTCGCCGGGATCACGTCTTTCATGGATATGTTTTGCGCAGCGGTCATGCTTTGGCAGTCATTCTTCGTTGTAGCGATAACCAATGCCATACAGCGTTTCGATGGCAGCAAAGTCATCGTCAACCGAACGCATTTTCTTGCGTAACCGCTTGATATGGCTGTCGATCGTGCGGTCATCGACATAAACCTGATCGTCATAGGCCACGTCCATCAACTGATCGCGGCTTTTCACGAAACCGGGGCGCTGAGCGAGGGCTTGCAACAGCATAAACTCGGTCACGGTGAGCGAAACGTCGCGACCTTTCCAAGCCACCGAATGCCGCAGCGGGTCCATGCGCAGATGGCCACGCTCCATAATCTTGGTTTCTTCGGTAACGGCGACTTCGCCCGTCGCTATCGCTTCGTTGCGGCGCAAAAGCGCACGAATACGCTCTACCAAAAGCCGCTGGCTGAACGGTTTTTTGACGTAATCGTCGGCACCCATCCGCAGGCCCAAAACCTCGTCGATCTCATCATCTTTCGAGGTCAGAAAGATCACCGGCATGGTGGATTTCTGCCGCAACCGTTGCAAAAGATCCATGCCATCCATCCGGGGCATCTTGATGTCGAGAACGGCCATGTCCGGCATCCGGCGATTGAACGAATCGAGCGCGGATTGCCCGTCATTGAAGGTTTCGACTTCAAACCCCTCGGCTTCAAGAGTCATGGATACCGACGTCAGGATGTTCCTGTCGTCGTCTACAAGGGCGATCCTTGCCATATTTGGGCTTCCCTATTCTGCTCGGCTTGCCTGATTTTTGACACATATTCTGTATTCCCGGGCCACTAAGCAACTGCTAACTGCGAATCACCCATGGCTGGAGAGTCCATCAGTCGCTAAATTTCCAAATGAATGACTAATATGACGCAGTTTTCCGATACACTGCATTTTGGTTGCGCTAACCCGGAAATGGTTGCGCTAACGGCGCTTTCGCGTCCTATTCCGTGCAATATCCGTATGTTATAGCAGAATTACGAAGACCAAAACGTGGTTTTCGCGGCATTGCGCCTTGAGATTCCGGGCGTAACAAGTTGGAAACTTAACCGTCGTATTTTGACGGGAACGGGAGCGAGCAGGATGACTATTGGACGTGTAAACCCATCGCACAGGCTGGAAGATCAGGGCATCCGCGGGCTGGGTCGCGTCTTTTACAACTATATCGAGCCCGCGTTGGTCGAAGCCGCGGTGGCGCGTGGTGAAGGGAAGTTGGGCAAGGGCGGCGCATTTTTATGCTCTACCGGGCAGTTCACCGGGCGGTCGCCGAAGGATAAATTCGTGGTGCGCACCGCTGGGGTCGAGGATTCGATCTGGTGGGAGAATAACGCAGCGATGGCGCCCGAGGCGTTTGATCGGCTGTACGCGGACATGCTGGCGCATATGCAGGGGCGCGATTATTTCGTGCAGGATCTGTTTGGCGGGGCCGATCCGGTGCATCGCTTGGACGTGCGGATGGTGACGGAGCTGGCGTGGCACGGGCTGTTCATCCGCCACATGCTGCGCAGGCCAGAGCGGGCCGAGTTGAATAGCTTCGTGCCAGAATGGACAATCATCAACTGCCCGACGTTTGAAGCTGACCCGGCGCTGCACGGCTGCCGGACCTCAACCGTGATCGCGCTGAACTTTGAGCGCAAGATGATCCTGATTGGCGGCACGGCTTATGCGGGCGAAAACAAGAAAGCGGTGTTCACGCTGCTTAATTATCTGTTGCCCGAAAACGGTGTGATGCCAATGCATTGCTCGGCGAACCATGCGATTGGCAATCCGGTGGATTCGGCGGTGTTCTTCGGGCTTTCGGGCACTGGCAAGACGACACTTTCGGCGGACCCGTCGCGGATTTTGATCGGTGACGATGAACATGGCTGGTCGGATCGCGGCACCTTCAACTTTGAGGGAGGCTGCTATGCCAAGACGATCCATCTGTCGGCAGAAGCGGAGCCGGAGATTTACGGCACGACATCGCGGTTCGGCACTGTGGTTGAGAATATGGTGTTCGATCCCGAAACGTTGGAGCTGGATTTCAGCGACAGCAGCCTGACCGAAAATATGCGCTGCGCTTATCCGTTGGAGTATATCTCGAACGCGTCCGACACGGGGATGGGCGGGCATCCGAAGCATGTGATCATGCTGATTTGCGATGCTTATGGGGTGCTGCCGCCGATTGCGCGGCTGACGCCAGCGCAGGCGATGTATCATTTCCTGTCGGGGTTTACCTCAAAAACGCCGGGGACGGAGCGCGGGATTGTCGAACCTACGCCGACGTTCTCCACCTGTTTTGGCGCGCCGTTCATGCCGCGGCGGCCAGAGGTTTACGGCAAGCTGTTGCAAGCGAAGATTGCGCAATTTGGTGCGTCGTGCTGGTTGGTCAATACCGGCTGGACGGGCGGCAAGTATGGCACCGGCAAGCGGATGCCGATCAAGGCGACGCGGGCTTTGTTGACGGCGGCGCTGGACGGGTCGCTGGCGGCGGGAGAGTTCCGGCGCGATCCGAACTTTGGCTTTGAGGTGCCGGTGGCTGTGAAGGGGGTCGATGCAGGCTTGCTGGACCCGCGCGCGACATGGGCTGATACGGCGGGTTATGATGCGCAGGCCGCGAAACTGGTGGGCATGTTCGCGGATAATTTCGCGCAATATGTGCCGTTCATTGATGCGGACGTGAAAGCGGCGGCTATTGGGTGAGATTGAGACGGTCCCGAGTTGGGACCGTTTTTAGTGTGGGGTTTTCAGTGGCTTGCGAGACTGTCTTAAAGATCTGTTAAGCTTTGCTTGTTGGAGGAACGCTGGGGGTTTTGCACCCCCAGACCCCCGCAGGATATTTCCGCCAATGTGAAAGCGGATCGCGCGGGATTGGCTGCGACACTTTAAATCTTTTCAGTTCTTGTTTGTGAATTATTATTGCGCTGCGGATGCGAAGCGATTAGCTATTTCGCAGATGCAGCATGAGGATTTGCGTGATGGCTTTGGATCAGAACTCTGGCGTGATGGCTGATCTGTTGGAGCTGACCGCTGAGGCTATGCCGGAAGTTGAGGCGCTGTTTTCGCGTGCGCGTGAGGCGTTGCGGGGGCTGGTGACGGTTGGCGGCAAAGTCTCGGGCGCGGCGTTGGAAGCGCATCAGTTTGCGGCGCATGGGCTGGCTTGGCTTGCGACTTATACCGAAAGCCTGCGGCAGTTGCGGGCTTGGGCGGGGCGGCTGGAGGCTGAGGGGCGCTTTGGCGAGATGGAGGCGTTGATCCTTCAGATCGGTTTCGGCGAGTATTTGGCGCAGATCCACGGCGGGCTTCCGATGTCGCAGGGGGAGATTGCGCGTCTGGGAGACTTGGGGATTTCGGCGGTGCCGGGGGCGGCTTCGCACGCGCTGATGGCGGACGGGAATACTGCCACGGCGCGGATGCGATTGGTGGCGTTGATGCGCAGCAATCAGGGGCGGGCGACGTTTGGGGCCTGCGGTCTCGACGATGAGCTGGAGATGATCCGCGATCAGTTTAGGCGATTTTCCGATGAAAAGGTCGTGCCGTTTGCGCATGGCTGGCATCTGCGCGACGAATTGATCCCGATGGAGATTATTGAGGCTTTGGCCGAGATGGGGGTGTTTGGGCTAACGATTCCTGAGGAGTTTGGCGGGTTTGGCTTGTCGAAGGCTTCGATGGTTGTGGTTAGCGAGGAGTTGTCGCGGGGGTATATTGGCGTGGGGTCGTTGGGGACTCGCAGCGAAATTGCCGCCGAATTGATCTTGTGCGGCGGGACGGATGCTCAGAAGGCGCAGTGGTTGCCGAAGCTGGCGAGCGGTGAGATCTTGCCGACCGCGGTGTTTACCGAACCGAATACTGGCAGCGATTTGGGGGCTTTGCGGACGCGGGCGGTGCAAGGCGCGGATGGCTGGGAGGTGACGGGCAACAAGACCTGGATCACCCATGCGGCGCGGACGCATGTGATGACTTTGCTAGCGCGCACGGACGCAGAAAGCAGCGATTACAAAGGCTTGTCGATGTTTCTGGCGGAGAAACTACCGGGGACGCAGGCCGAGCCATTTCCTACTCCGGGCATGACTGGCGGCGAGATTGAGGTTTTGGGCTATCGCGGCATGAAGGAATATGAGTTGGCGTTTGATGGCTTCAGCGTGAAGGCTGAGAACCTGCTCGGTGGGGTGCCGGGGCAAGGTTTCAAGCAGTTGATGCAGACGTTTGAATCTGCGCGGATTCAGACGGCGGCGCGGGCGATTGGGGTGGCGCAGAACGCGCTTGAAGTTGGGATGGCCTATGCTGAGGATCGAAAGCAGTTCGGCAAATCGCTGATTGAGTTTCCCCGGGTGGCGGGGAAGCTCGCGATGATGGCGGTTGAGATTATGATTACCCGGCAGCTAACCTATTTCAGCGCCTCGCAAAAAGATCACGGCAAACGCTGCGATCTGGAGGCGGGGATGGCGAAACTGCTCGGTGCGCGGGTGGCTTGGGCTGCGGCGGATAATGCGTTGCAGATCCATGGTGGCAACGGCTTTGCGCTGGAGTATCAGATTTCGCGCATTTTATGTGATGCGCGGATACTGAATATCTTTGAGGGCGCTGCGGAGATTCAGGCGCAGGTTATCGCGCGGCGGCTGCTCGATTAGGGGCGGCCGCGTGAGGGCCGCAAGATGCCCAAACGCGGATGCAAACTGCTGGCGATGACATAGGCTGCGCCGAATGCGAGGCCGGATGCGGCGAAAATGAAGTTCAAGGGCGCTACCCATAACACCAGCCAAGCCATGCCGGGGGTGGCGATGCCGGAGACGTCGCGGAAGCTGGAATAGACGGCGGCCATCTCGGCGCGCTCGGACGGTTTGACCGACATCATAAACGGCAGGCCGCCGGAAATGTCGAGCATGACGAGGCCGAATGAGCCTAAAAACAGGCAGCCGATGGTGATCCACGGCAGCGGGGCGGCGATGGTGGCAAGGCAAAACAGGATTGCGCAATAGGCCAGCGCCCAGCGTAAAGCGATGCGAACAGTGCGGCGGCGCACCCATGAGGCCATGAAGGGCGATAGCAAAAGGGTGGCGTTGGACACCGATAGCATGAAGCCGCCGAGTTTGTCGCCCAAGCCTGCCTCAATGCAGAAAACCGGAACATAGACTACGTAGACCCACCAGCCGCAACTGCGGATCACTGCGAACAGCCAGCCTGCGATCAGCCGGGGCTGGCGGAAGAACCGGCCTAAGTATGCCAAAGGATTGACGGCTGGGCCTTTGGCGCGGGTGATTTGCTTGCCCGAGCCGAGCCGCAGATACCAGAACACCGCGAACAGGATCACCGCGAAGATGGCGGCGACGATGAAGGGTAGCGGTGCCCAAAACGCCCGCATGTAGACGCCGCTCATCGGGCCGATTGCCCAAGGGGCTGCGGCATAGACCATTTGCAGGCTTTGGGTGCGGCCCAGTTCGGCGCGGGGGACGTAATCCAGCACATAGGCGTTGAAGCAGACAAAGCAGGTCACGGTGGCCATCGACATGATCAGAATGCCAAGTTGCACCGACCATTGCGTGCCCAAAACGAACAGCACCATGGAGATCAGGTAGAACACGCAGCCCGCCGAATAGACCCAGCGGCGCGGCCAGATTTGGGTGAGGCGCGGCACCATCAGACCCCAGAACAGAGTGATGATCCCGGCGGTCAGGTAAACGGTGGACAGGTTTTGCGCCGAGCCGAAAGCATCGTAAACCGCGATCGGAATGGTGGAAATCAGCGTGCCGCGCACCGCAGCCTCTAATCCCGCAAGCAGGGCGAAGTGCTGAAGTTTGGGGCTGGAGGAGTGTTTCAACTCCAAAGACTGATACCGCAGGGCCATGTCGGTATATGGCTTTGAATGGCGGCATGGGTCTGTGTCGGAGGCGACGGCGGTTGGGCTATCTGCGACTATTTATCAGGCTTTTATTTTTTGGGAATGGCCGAATTTCCTCGCGAAACGGTCCTCTATTTCGCAAAAGGATCGTCGGCGGAATGCTTGGCAAGGATGGCCAACAGGCGGGCGCGGGCGTCGGGCAGTGGTTTGCCGTTCAGCAGCGGCTCCATCGCGCGGTTGAGGAAATGGCCGGTCAGTGCCAGACCTTGCGCGATCTCCAAGGGGCTCGCGGGGCCTTGGCCGAGTAGAACCGGCGGTAACGGCAGCAGGCGCGAGGCCCAATCGCCTGCCGCATCGCGATTGACCGCGCGGCCGGTTTTCGGGCTGACATAGGCGAGATCCTCACGGCTGCCGGTGATGGCGCATTGGCTGAAGTCGAGGGCGAAACCGAGTTCCTCTAGCAAATGCAGCTCCCACCGCAAATAATCGGGCGGCCAGCCGGGGGTCAGCAAGGCGTCGAGCAGTTGGATGGAGCGGGCGTAAAGTGCCGGATGCGGCTCGCGATCCGGCAAGGCGGCGTGCAGCATGGCACAGATGGCGTTGAGGCCAGCGAGGTTGAGACGGTTGGTCAGCACGCCCGCACGGCTGCGCAAAGGTTCAACCTTGAAGTTGCCGATCTGCTCGGAAAGCCGCGCCTGCCACGCCACATCGACTTGGGTGCCGGGTTGCAAAACGGCGGCCATCCGGCGCGAGGCACCACCGCGCACCACGCCAGCGTGACGCCCATGCGCCGCCGTGAACACCTCAATGATCGCCGATGTCTCGCCATGCGGCCGCACCGAAATCACCGCACCCTGATCGCGCCATTCCATAGGACGAGTATCGACGCAGCGCGGTGGCAGAGCAAGGCTCGCCGTGCTTGGGTTTTGGGCCGGATTGCGGGGATGATTGCGCGGTTTACTCAGCCGAGTAACCAACTTTGCCGTTGGGCCTCGCTGCACGGGACGCAGCGAAGCCGGGCGCTTTAATCGGAGAGACCGGCCTGGTCCAGCAGCGTGCGACCTTGACGATCTTCGAGTTCGATCACCCAAAGGTCAGGGTCACGGCTGCGCTGGCGGGTCAGCAGGGCATCGACTTCCGGCTCGGGCCCATCGGCGAGAACCACCCAGACGCGGGTGTCGGCCATCAGATCAAACGAGCGTTGATAGGCGCGGGCCTGGCCGTTCAGCAGGGCGACCTTGACCAGAACCGCGCCCGCCGTGGGATCACCTTTGGCGGTGACATAAACTGGAATATCCGCCAGCCGGAGCCGGGTGAGATAAGCGGAGACCCAGAGATCGGACGTCAGGCGGGCGCTCATGATCATCCTCTTTGCGCAAATATCCCCCCGGAGGGATCAATCGTGTAACAGACGCGCGGTTTCTAACTGCAAAACCGGAACTTGAGCCAATCTATTGAACGAACTTCGCTTCAAATTCCGCCCCGGCTCAAGCCTCGCCGTCTTTGAAATCCAGACCCATCTCGGAATAACGCTCGGGCTCGTCCTGCCAGTTTTCGCGCACCTTCACCTGCAGGAACAGATGCACGGTGCGGCCCAAAAATTCGGAAATGTCGGCGCGGGCGGCTTGGCCGATGCTTTTGATCGTCTCGCCCTTGTTGCCTAGAACGATGCCCTTGTGACCATCGCGTGAGACGTAAATCAACTGGTCGATCCGGGTTGATCCATCGGGTTTGTCTTCCCATTTCTCGGTCTCAACGGTCAGCTGATAGGGCAATTCTTCGTGCAGCCGCAGGGTCAATTTCTCGCGAGTCATCTCGGACGCGATCAACCGCATTGGCAAGTCGGCGATCTGGTCTTCGGGGTAGAACCACGGGCCGTCGGGGATCTGCTCGGCCAGCCATTCGCGCAAGTCTTTGACTCCATAACCTTTTTCGGCAGAAATCATAAAGGTTTTCGCGAACGGGAAGGCTTCGTTCATCTTTTCGGCCAATGCGAGCAGCACCTCGGCTTTGACCTTGTCGATCTTGTTGATCGCCAAAGCGACCGGCTGGCCTTGTGGGATTTGGTCTTTCATCCGGTCGATGATGGTGGCTACGCCTTCGGTCAGGCCACGGTTGGCTTCGATCAAAAGCACGATCAGATCGGCGTCGGCGGCACCGCCCCAAGCGGCTTTGACCATGGCGCGATCAAGGCGGCGACGCGGGCGAAATAAGCCGGGGGTGTCAACGAAAACGATCTGCGCCACGCCTTCCATCGCCACGCCGCGAATACGGGTGCGGGTGGTCTGGACTTTATGCGTCACGATGGACACTTTCGCGCCCACCATGCGGTTCAGCAGGGTCGATTTGCCAGCGTTCGGCTCGCCAATCAGCGCCACGAAACCTGCACGCGTGCCGGGGCCATCGGGCATCCGGCCAGTTAATTTGCTGTCTTCACTCATCAGAATTCTCCATCCGGGCCAGAAGGGCGCGGGCTGCGGCTTGTTCGGCCACACGTTTCGATCCGGCGCGGGCAAGTTCTGCCTCGCCACTTTCCAGACGAACTTCGACGGTGAAGATCGGCTGGTGGTCTGGGCCTTCGCGGCCCTGTTCGGTGTAAATGGGTGGTGGCATGGCGCGGGCCTGCGCCCATTCTTGCAATGAGGTTTTGGGGTCGCGGGCGTCTTGTTCCACGGCACCGATGCGCGGCCCCCATAACCGCAGGATCAGCGCGCGGGCGGCGTCGAAGCCACCATCTTGGTAAACGGCGGCGATCACCGCCTCCATCGCGTCACCCAAAAGCGCCTCTTTGCGGCGGCCACCTGAGAGCATTTCCGAGCGACCCAGTTTCAGAACATCGCCCAAACCGATTTCGCGCGCGACCTCGGCGCAAGTCTCTTTACGCACCAAAGCGTTGAAACGAGGGGCGAGTTGCCCTTCGGAGGCCGCCATATCGGAGCCCAGCAAAGCCTCTGCCATCACGAGACCAAGCACACGATCACCAAGGAATTCAAGGCGTTGATTGTCGGGACGTGTGTTGGAGGAAATCGAAGCATGGGTGACGGCGCGCAGCAGAAATTCTGGCTCGCGAAAGTTGTGCCCTATGCGCGCCTCGAAGGCTTTGAGATCGGCCGCGAGCCTCACTCCACCGCCTTGAAGAAGCGGTCTGAGCGCCAGGTCCAGAAATACAGCATCGAGGTGCCAGCGGAGGAGAAAATGATGCGGTCGGCGCGGCCGATCAAATTTTCGACGGGCACAAAGCCGACGCCGCCGACGGCTTGAGCAAAGCGGCTGTCTTGGCTGTTGTCGCGGTTGTCGCCCATGAAGAAATACTCGGCTTCGGGCACGGTAAACACGTCGGTGTTGTCGGCGTAGCCATCGTCTTCGATGTTCAGCACATCATGCACGACGCCGTTCGGCAACGTCTCGCGGAAGCGGTCTTTTTTGCACATCGCGCCATCGCCGACGGCACCATTGCCGCAACGTGGGCGGCTTTTCATCGGGCCTTGCGGCTCCATCACTTCTTCAAAGGTGCCAGCGGGCACTTGCGGCACCACAGCGCCGTTGATGTAGAGAATGCCTTGTTTGACCTGAACTTTGTCGCCCGGCAGACCGATCAGACGTTTGACGAAATCCGAGCCGTTGACCGGATGGCGGAACACCACCACGTCGCCGCGCTGAGGGTCCGAGGCGAAGATGCGGCCTGAGATCGGGCAGAGTGCGAAGGGGCAGGAGTATTTTGAATAGCCGTAAGCCATCTTGTTGACGAAGACGAAGTCGCCAACCAGCAGGGTGTCTTTCATCGACTCGGAAGGAATCCAGAATGGTTGGAAGAATATGGTGCGGAACAGGCCCGCGATCAGCAGCGCGTAAACAACGGTTTTCACCGTTTCGACAATGCCGCCATCGTTTTTCGCCATGATGCCTGTAACCTCAAGTTTGCCACGATGCGCGCAGCTTTTAGCTTTTGCCGCTACGCGCGCGACTTTTATCTTTCGCGCTACATGCGCGCCGAGGGGCTTGGAGTCAAGTTGGCGCGGGGCCGGGGCGGGCCTCGATCACCACGTACGCCTGCGCCCAAGGGTGATCGTCGGTCAAAGTGACGTGAATGATGGCGTGGTGGTCGGGCGGGGTCATCTGCGCGAGGCGTTCGGCGGCCCAACCGGTCAGGTGCATGACGGGCTGACCCGAGCGCAAGTTGGACACCGCCATGTCTTTCCACGCGATGCCCATGCGCAGGCCGGTTCCCAGCGCCTTGGAACACGCCTCTTTCGCCGCCCAGCGTTTGGCATAGGTGGCGGCGATAGCGCGGGGGCGGGAGTCGGCCTTTTTCTGCTCGCGCTCGGTGAAAACCCGATTGCGGAAACGGTCGCCGAAACGGGTCAGAGTGGCGTCTATCCGCTCTATATTGCAAAGGTCAGAGCCGATACCGAGGATCATTTAAGCGCGAGCCTGATCCATGCGACGGCGCATTTCCTCAATTGCAGCTTCAAGACCGACGTAAATGGCCTCGCCGATCAGGAAATGGCCGATGTTCAGCTCGATGATTTCCGGGATGGCGGCGATGGGGGCGACGTTGTCGTAGGTCAGACCGTGGCCGGCGTGGACTTCGAGGCCGAGGCTGTGGGCGTAGGCGGCAGCTTTGCGCAGGGCGTTCAGTTCGACCTCGGCTTCGTCCATGCGGCCCTCGGCGTGCAGGTCGGAATAGTGGCCGGTGTGGAGTTCCACGACAGCGGCACCGATGCGGGCGGAAGCCTCAATCTGGCGCGGGTCGTGGCCGATGAACATCGAGACGCGGCATCCTGCTTCGCGCAGCGGCGTGATGAAATCGGTCAGGCGGTTGGCGTCGGAGGCGACATCAAGGCCGCCTTCGGTGGTGCGTTCGGCGCGGTTTTCCGGCACGAGGCAGACGGCGTGAGGTTTCAAGCGCAGGATAATCGCGGCCATCTCATCGGTGGCGGCACATTCAAAGTTGAGCGGGATGCCGATGCCTGCGCGCAAAGCCTCCATATCGCTATCACGGATATGGCGGCGGTCTTCGCGCAGATGGGCGGTGATGCCGTCAGCGCCGGCAGCTTCTGCCAGCAACGCGGCACGCAGCGGGTCGGGCCAGACAGCGCCGCGCGCATTGCGCACCGTGGCGACATGGTCAATGTTGATGCCAAGCCGTTGCCGTAACAGAGCAGAAACCATGGCCGTCTCCATAATTTAAGGCGCGTCGGCCTTGCTTTCATCGTGCTTATGCGCTGCGGCATCGGCGTCTTTGTCACCACGATGCAGCAGGCGGGCTTTGGCATCGGCCACGGCCAGCTTTAGGCGGTGGCGGCGTTCGCGGCGATCATCGGCCTTGGCAGCGCGGGCTTTTTGATAGGTCTGCACCAGCGGGATCGTCAGGTAATACGCGACCGCAGAAATCACCAGACCGGGCAGCAGAGCGCCGATAAAATAGGGCACGTAAATCTCATGCCAGAAGCGAATCAGGCCACCCCAATGCATCGTTTCAGGCGTAAAAATTGCGACCATGTTGCGCCAAAGATCGCCGCCTGCATGGGCAAACGCGCCGCCAATGGCTTCGGCGGAAAGCGGTTCCTGCACACCCATGATCCAGTGACCAAGCGTCATTGCAAATACCGCGAAGAACGGCGTGGTCAGTGGGTTGGTGTTGAACGTGCCCAGCAACGCCGCGAAAAGATTGCCGCGCACAAGGCGGGCAGCGGCCCAAGCGGCCACAAATTGCAGGCCGGGGAGGGGGAGAAAGCCGATCATAAAGCCCGCAAACACGCCGCGCGCGATGCGGTGAGGGTCGTCGGGCAGGCGGCTCATCCGGTGAATGACGTAGCGGGTGGCGCGTTTGAATCCACCGGTCGGGTAGATCATCTCGCGCATCCAAGCGAGCCATCCCAGCGGTTGCCGACGTTTGAATACCATGGATCGGCCCCGCTTCCTTTCTGCCATCAGGCGTATGCCCTCGTGGATAATCCGATCGGATATTCCGTTAAGGCTTTCGTGTCATATCACGATGCCGCGACACTTGTGCGACATCCGTTTCGGCCTCGAGTGCCGTCATTACCATGTGCAAGTGTTCGACGTCGCGCAAGTCCACGTCAATGATAAGTCTGTAAAAATCCGGTTTACGCTCGGTGAATCGCAGATCGGATATGTTGGCTTTCTGCTCGCCAATCAAGGTGCAAATCCGCCCCAAAACGCCCTGATCGTTCGAGATGGCAACATCCAGCGCAACGGTGTTCACCGCAGCATGACGGCCCGCGTGCCATTGCAGATCAACCCAGCGGTTCGGTTGTTCTTCAAACTCCTCCAGCGCCGGGCAATCAATCGCGTGGATCAACACACCTTGGCCGCGATAGGTAATGCCCACGATACGTTCACCGGGCAAGGGCTGACAGCACAGCGCACGGCGGAAGGTTTGATCATCGGGCATACCAATGACGGCGCGGGCGGATTCGACCTCATCCACACCGCGTTGCACCAGTTCGGGATACAGGGTTTCGACAACTTTACGGGCGGTGAGTTCGGCGGAACCTAGGGCTGCGAGAAGTTCGGCTTCATCGGGCAATCCCAGCATTTTAGCAGCGGTGCGCAGGGCTTTATCTGTGGCTTTCTTGCCGACATGCTCGAAGGCGGCGCGGGCAAGTTCTTGACCCAAACGGACAAAACGACCGCGATCTTCTTCGCGCAACGATTTGCGAATCGCAGCCTTGGCGCGGCCGGTGGTGACGATGTCGATCCACGACGCCTGCGGGCGCTGGCCTTCGGCAGTGATAATCTCGACCGACTGGCCATTTTTCAGGCGGGTCCACAAGGGCACGCGGATACCGTCGATTTTGGCCGAGACGCAGGAATTGCCGATGCGGGTATGGATGGAATAGGCGTAATCCAGTGGCGTGGCACCGCGCGGAAGCTGCACCACATCGCCCTTCGGCGTGAAGCAGAACACCTGATCGGAATACATCTCAAGCTTGACGTTTTCGAGAAACTCGTCGTGATCGCCCTCGTCCAGACGTTCGGTCATTGCGGCGATCCACTTGGCGGGATCGACGGCAAACGGGTTCTTGGCGCGCACGCCTTCGCGGTAAGACCAGTGCGCGGCCACACCTGCTTCAGCGACTTCGTGCATTTCACGTGTGCGGATTTGGACCTCGACCCGCTTGCCGTCACGGCCTGACACCGTGGTGTGAATGGAGCGGTAGCCGTTGGTTTTTGGCTGGCTGAGATAATCTTTGAACCGGCCCGGCACCGCGCGCCAGCGTTGGTGGATCACGCCCAAGATGCGGTAACAATCCGCGACCGAGGCACAGATGACGCGAAAGCCGTAAATGTCCGACAGGCTGCTGAAGGCGAGGTCTTTTTCCTGCATCTTGCGCCAGATCGAATAGGGTTTCTTCGCGCGGCCATACACGTCGGCGTCGATGGCGACCTTTTCCAACTCGGAGCGGATGTCGGCGGTGATCTGATGCACCACGTCGCCCGATTCGCGTTGCAGCGTCAGGAAGCGGCGAATAATCGAGTTGCGGGCCTCTGGGTTCAGCACCCGGAACGACAGGTCTTCAAGTTCTTCGCGCATCCACTGCATACCCATGCGACCGGCAAGCGGCGCATAGATTTCCATGGTTTCGCGGGCCTTTTGCGCCTGCTTTTCCGGCTTCATCGACTTGATGGTGCGCATGTTGTGCAGGCGGTCGGCGAGTTTGACCAAGATCACCCGCAGGTCTTTCGACATCGCCATGAACAATTTACGGAAGTTTTCCGCCTGCTGCGATTCGGTGTTGGAAAGTTGGAGGTTGGTCAGCTTGGTAACGCCATCGACCAGTTCGGCGACTTCCTCGCCAAACAACTTGGCGACCTCGGCATAGGTGGATTTGGTGTCTTCGATGGTATCGTGCAGCAGGGCCGTGATGATGGTGGCATCATCGAGTTGTTGTTCGGTCAGGATGGCTGCGACGGCGACGGGGTGGGTGAAATAAGGCTCACCCGATTTGCGCAACTGGCCGTCATGCATATCTGACCCGTAGGCATAAGCCTTACGGATCAGTTCAGAATTGCAGCGTGGATTGTAGTTTTTAACCAGGGCGATGAGGTCTTCAACGTCGATCATCACCGCCCCGCAATTCGGGTATCCCCGTCATTAAAGCTCGCGCCAGACTTAGAGCTCGCCCTGTGCTTCCATCAATGCCCGCAGCAACTTTTCTTCCGACATATCATCTTGCATCGGGCGATCAATTTCGCCGGACATAAGCAGAGCCATCTGATCTTCTTCCGGCTCGTCAACTTCGATTTGGGTCTGGTGACCTTCAATCATCCGCTCACGCAGGCCGTCAGCCAACTGAGTTTCCTCGGCGATTTCGCGCAAGGCGACCACCGGGTTTTTATCGTTATCACGATCCACAGTCGCGGCAGAGCCGGCTTGGATTTCGCGGGCCCGATGGGCCGCAAGCAGGACAAGTTCGAACCGATTAGGAACCTTGTCAACGCAATCTTCAACCGTCACGCGGGCCATGAAAGACTCCAGTAGGGATGGGGGCTTTGAAGCGGTCTATTTAGGCGCTGCGCGGCGCATTGACAAGGGCATAATCAAGCGGATGCGATAGGTATGACATTAGCGCGATCTTGGCGTGGAAGTGCCGCCAGCATCTGCGCCACCGTAAGGCCAGTTATGGGGTGTTGCCAGCCGGGGGCAACGTCATTCAGCGGCACCAGAACGAAAGCGCGTTCGGCCAGACGCGGATGCGGCAAGATCAGCTGATCGGGGGCGAGACGGCGCTGATCGTCCGGCGACAGGCTTTGCCAATGCATATGGGTATTACGGTCAGGCAGCACTGATTCGCCCAAGGCCAACAGGTCAATATCTAGCGTCCGCATACCCCAACGCTGTAGCCTTTCGCGGCCAAACTCCGCCTCTACATCATGCAAACAAGCTAATATTTCTGCGGGGGAGGTGTCATGACGCAACGTAATAGCCGCTGCGGCGTTTATGTAATCCGGGCCCGCTCCGGCGGGAAAACATGGCGTCTGATACAACTTGCTGGCGCAAGTTATTTGCACGCCACGCCGCACAAGCTCCGCTAAAGCGGCCCGAATTGTTTCCATTGGCGACATTTTGCCGAAATCGAGATTTGCGCCTAATGCAATTAGAGCGTGCTTTTCTGTGACCATAGTTGATGATAACCTCACAATAGATTGGCTTGCTCGTCATTTGGCGACCCTGCTATTCAAGCTCATTCGCCGTTGAATTATCTACATTAGGTAGACCACTCACGAAAGCGCGATTGGCAACAGTTTTTTCGAGGGGACGACTTATGTTTTACAAGGACGAACGGCTCGCGCTGTTCATTGATGGTTCCAACCTTTACGCCGCAGCTAAGGCGCTTGGGTTTGACATCGACTACAAGTTACTGCGTCAAGAGTTCATGCGTCGTGGCAAGCTGCTGCGGGCGTTTTACTATACAGCTCTGCTGGAAAATGACGAATACTCGCCGATCCGTCCACTGGTTGATTGGCTGCACTACAACGGCTTTACGATGGTGACGAAGCCGGCCAAGGAATACACCGACAGCCAAGGTCGCCGGAAAGTCAAAGGCAATATGGATATCGAACTCGCGGTCGATGCGATGGAGCTGGCACCGCGCGTTGATCACGTGGTGATCTTCTCGGGAGACGGTGATTTCCGTCCGCTTGTCGAAAGCCTGCAACGTCAGGGCGTTCGGGTCTCGGTGGTATCAACCATCCGCAGTCAACCTCCAATGATTGCCGACGAATTGCGCCGTCAGGCTGATAATTTCATCGAACTGGACGAATTGCGTGACGTGATCGGTCGCCCGCCGCGTGAGCCTCGCGCTGAGCGCGATGAAGAGCCGGTTGATGTGAAGTGACCAACGTCGCTTTGCGGTGATGAGCTTTGGCCGGGGCGGGAAACTGCCTCGGCCTTGGCAATTAAGGCAGCTGTAATTGCGCAGAAATGTGGCAATGGTCAGACGCGGGTGTTGCCAGATACGGGCTAACTGGGCGCAGGATAGTATTGCGCGGGAAGTGCTAGTTTGTCCCGCAACACTAGACGGCGCGCGCCCGGCAGCTTAGGTCTAGCCCAAACGCGAGAAGTCTCGAGAACCCCAATGACCTTACCGAAACTCACCCTATATCTTGCCGCCCCGCGCGGCTTTTGCGCCGGTGTTGACCGCGCGATCAAGATTGTCGAACTTGCGCTGCAAAAATGGGGCGCACCAGTCTATGTTCGGCATGAAATCGTGCATAACAAGTTCGTGGTCGATGCGTTGCGGGCTAAAGGCGCGGTGTTTGTCGAGGAACTTGATGAATGTCCTTCGGATCGCCCGGTGATATTCTCGGCCCACGGGGTGCCAAAATCTGTGCCAGCGGCGGCGGAAGCTCGGGCGATGATCGCGGTCGATGCGACGTGCCCCTTGGTTACCAGGGTGCATAATGAGGCACAAAGGCATTTTGAAGCGGGCCTTCAGATGGTGATGATCGGCCATGACGGGCACCCCGAAACCATTGGTACCATGGGACAATTGCCCGTAGGTGAAGTCTTGTTGGTCGAGACGGCGGGAGATGTAGCGACACTGGCGGTGCGCGATCCACAGCGGTTGGCCTATATCACCCAAACCACCTTGTCTGTCGATGACACGGCGGGAATTGTGGCGGCGCTTGAGGCGCGGTTTCCGGCGATCATCGGGCCGCATAAGGAAGACATTTGCTATGCCACCACCAACCGGCAAGCGGCGGTTAAGGCCATTGCCGGCAAGATTGACGCGCTTTTGGTGATCGGAGCGCCGAATTCGTCCAACTCGCGGCGGCTGGTCGAGGTTGGGCGATCCTCGGGTTGTAGCTATGCGCAACTGGTGCAGCGGGCCGCCGATATCGACTGGCGTTCGCTGGAAGGCATTGCCTCGGTTGGGGTTACGGCCGGGGCTTCGGCACCGGAGGTGTTGGTCAATGAAGTGATTGATGCTTTTTGTGCGCGGTTTGAGACCACGGTGGAATTGGTCGAAACCGCACAAGAAAACATTGAGTTCAAAGTGCCGCGTATATTGCGGGAAAGTGTGTAAAATGCCGGATTTGTTTGCTTATACCGATGGAGCCTGCTCGGGAAATCCTGGCCCCGGCGGCTGGGGCGTCTTGATGCTCGCGCGCGAAGACGGCGCGGTTGTGAAGGAACGCACGCTGTTTGGCGGCGAGGCGCATACCACAAACAACCGTATGGAGCTGCTGGCCGCGATTTCGGCGTTGGAGGCTTTGACCAAAGCGTCAGAACTGACGATTGTGACTGACAGCGCCTATGTGAAGAACGGCGTCACCGAGTGGATCCACGGCTGGAAGCGCAACGGCTGGAAAACCTCTGGCAAGGATCCTGTGAAGAACGCCGATCTTTGGCAGCGGCTGGATACCGCCCAAGCCAAGCACAAAGTTATGTGGCGCTGGATCAAAGGCCACGCTGGTCATGTCGAAAATGAGCGGGCCGATGAGCTGGCGCGCGCCGGGATGGCCCCATTTAAACCGGTGAAGCTGTAAGTTATCGAAGATGAACCGCTGTTCACATATTGATTGCTATTATTGATGTTTGAGTCATATTGGCAGAATGGCACGCACAAGGCTGATTTCTGACCATGACGTATTCAAGCAGGTTCTAAGCCTGCTGCTGCAAGATGGCGAAAAATCGGTGACTTTTTCTGCAATTTCCGCGGCAACTGGTCTTGCGCCGCCAACGTTGGTGCAACGCTACGGCAGTTGTGCGGAGATGATTTCGACCGCAATCGCACAAGCGTGGGACGAACTCGATGCACTGGCAGAGGCCGCGACGCTGAACGCCACAACCCAAAGCAAGGGCCTGCCGGGGTTGCTCAAAGCCCTGACCGGCTCGATTGATGCTGGAGCCTTGCTAACGCTCAGCCAGCGCAGGCCCGATCTGACTGCCCGCGCAAGCGCCTGGCGCAATCAGGTCGAACAGGCCATCGCGGCCCGGTTGGAGGTGAGTGCCAAAGCCAAGGATACGGCCGCGATGATCTTTGCGGCATGGCAGTGTCGGATGTTATGGAGTAACGCCGGCGGTAAAGGATTTCGGCTGGGTGAGCTCATAAAGCGGCTGGGCTGAATTACCTGGCTACGTAAGTTTTATACAACCAAATCAGCAAGATAGCACCAAGGATGGCTCCGACTAGCCCCGCCATCCAGCTGGTGACCAATATCAAGCCGCGCAGGACAAAGCCGCCGATAAGCGCGCCGCAAACTCCGATCACGATGGTCGTCGGCACATCTGCATTGATCCGCATTGTCCGGGTTGCCAGAAATCCGGCGGCTGTGCCGACGATCAGCAAGAACACCAATCCCATGAAAACTCTCCCATTCTACGTTTATGATATGGGGATGCTTTGCGAAAATGAAATGACCCGGCCCGCCGGAAGCATGTTTCTTGCGATAAAGCCAAATTGGTGTGGCTGCATTGGGCAAGATGTTCTCTGTATGCGCGGCAGGCTTAGCCTGCGTTACAGCCAGCTTCTGTCAGGACAAAAGCCGTTCTGGAAGTTTCAGACCGTTAAGAATGTCCGCCGCTGGCATCGGTCGCTTGCCTTCACGTTGCGCCATCAGGATATCGACCGCGCCTTCGCGGCAGGCTACGCGAAACCCGCCAAGCAGCTGGCCGGGCAAACCTGAGCCCTCAGCAAGACGCGAGCCGAGGAGTTTTATACGCTCACTGTGGACCTCGCACCATGCACCGGGAAACGGCGAAAGGCCCCTGATCAGCCGATCCACCTCGACCGCAGGCTTTGACCAATCCACCCGCGACTCTGCCTTGTCGATCTTTGCGGCATAGGTCACGCCGCTATCGGACTGGGGAATTGCAGGTGCTGGAAGCTGATCAATTGTCGCAGTGATCAGCCGCGCCCCGATGATGGAAAGACGGTCGTGCAACTCGGCCGAGGTTTCCTCTGCGGCAATCGGCGTCGCTTCGCGCGCCAAGATCGGCCCGGTATCCAGCCCCGCCTCCATCTGCATGATGCAGATGCCAGTTTCGGTATCGCCAGCCATGATCGCACGCTGAATTGGGGCGGCCCCACGCCAACGCGGCAGCAGCGAGGCATGGATATTGAGGCAACCCAAACGCGGCGCATCCAGCAACGCCTGCGGTAAGATCAGCCCGTAGGCGACGACGACCGCAAGGTCCGCACCAAGGGCCGCAAATGCCTGCTGAGCCTCGTCGGTGCGCAGCGAGACGGGGTGGTGCACTGGTAAGTTTAACGCTTCGGCGCGACGCTGAACAGGACTTGCGCGATCCGCTTTGCCGCGGCCCGCAGGTCGCGGCGGCTGGCAATATACTGCAACTATCTCATGGCATTGTGCCAATGCATTTAAAATCGGGACGGAGAATTCCGGGGTGCCCATGAACACTATTTTCATTGACGTTTTCGCAATTTTTCTGAACGCGCCAGCAACATCTTTCGTTTGACCGCCGATAGGTGATCGAAGTACATTTTACCCGACAGATGGTCAATTTGATGCTGAACAGATGTCGCCCAAAGGTTCACAAAGTCGCGTTCTTCAATCTGGTTTTCCGCATTCAGAAACCGAACAGTAACCGCACGAGGCCGCAGCACAACCGCCGACACGCCGGGAAGATTTGGCGAGGCTTCCTCATGCTCGCGGAACTGTCCTGAAGCATGTAAAACTGTTGGATTCGCCATCAAGATCGCTTGCCCGCGCTGATCAGAACAATCAACGACTGCCAATTGCAGTGCAATCTCGATCTGCACGGCGGCCAGCCCGTAGCCCGGCATTGCGTCCATGGTCTCGACCATATCTCGCCAAATCGCCCGAACCTCGTCCGTTATTTGGGAGACCGGAGCGGCGGCGGTTCGTAGGCAGGAATGTGGGTAAGGAACGCAAGCTTTGACGGTCATAAAAGCGCGCTTTCTGCTAGGGTGCGGGCGGCCGGATCAAGGTGATCGAGGGTGAGCACACCACTCAAATGGTCGAATTCATGTTGCGCGCAAATCGCGGCAATACCTGTGAACGTTTCTTCACATATAGCTTCAGCCAAATTCGTCCAGCGCATTGTCACCGTCTTTGCGCGCGAAATCTCGGTGGTGATACCCGGCAATGACAGGCAGCTTTCCGGCCCAATCGCGGTTTCATCCGACTTCCACAGCATTTCAGGGTCGATCAACACACGTGGCGCGAATACGCCTTCCTTCCACGTGCAGTCCATTACAAAAATGCGCTGCAACACGCCAATTTGCGGTGCCGCAAGGCCGCGGCCGGGAGCCGCATACATGGTTTCCAGCATGTCTACGGCCAGCCGTGAAATATCTCCGGCGGTATGTGAACAGACCGTCGTTAATCTTGTGTCAGGCCAGCGCAAGATTGGCAGAATAGCCATCAGTTTGAACCCGATCGCGCCAATTCTCGTTTGAGCTTTTCCATTTTGCGGGTGATCATTTGACGCTTGAGTGGCCCAAGGTAGTCGATAAACAGCTTGCCATCGAGGTGATCAATCTCGTGCTGCACGCAAGTCGCCCAAAGTCCCTCAAAGATGCGCTCCTGCAATGCTCCGGTCAGATCCATCCAAGTGACTTTCACCGAACTCGGCCGTTTGATCTCGGCATACTGATCGGGAATCGACAGACAGCCTTCCTCGTAGCTGGCAAGGTCTTCCGAGGCCCAAGTCACTTGCGGATTGAGCAGCGCCATCGGCTCGGGCGGGCCGTCCTTGATGCAATCCATTACGATAAGACGCTTCATCACGCCAACTTGTGGCGCGGCCAGCCCGATTCCGGGCGCTTCATACATGGTTTCGAGCATATCCGAGGCGAGAGTCAAAATCTCGGCTGTAACCGCAGCGATGGGTTCGCAGGGCTTCTTCAGGCGCGGATCGGGATGGATCAGGATGTCACGGATCATGATGGGGATTTACGGCGCGGTGGCAAATCGTGCAAGAGGGTGGTGGAATTTCGGTTTGAATCCGGGCTTCTGGCGATTATCGGGCGGAAGTTCCGAGTGATGGCCGTAATGGAAGATATAATTCTGTGTACGGCGAATATTCTGGTATGATGTTCCCCCACGGCGGGCTATGTAGAACTTAAGACTTGGGCAAGCAGGAAAAATCATGAGCTTTGACGCGCCAATCAATCGCCTCGGAACACATTCGGTCAAATGGGATTCGATGGAGGCGATTTATGGCGTGCCTGCTGAGGGTGGGATCGCGATGTGGGTCGCAGATATGGATTTCCGGCCGCCGACCTGCGTACAGCGCGCGCTGGAGGGGATGCTGGCGCATGGTGTGTATGGATATTACGGCGACGACACGGCCTATCTGGACGCGATTCGCTGGTGGATGCAGACCCGTCACGGCTGGGCTGTGGAGCGTGAGCATATTTTTACCACGCATGGTTTGGTGAACGGCACGGCCATGTGCGTCGATGCGTTTACCAAACCGGGCGACGGTATTGTGCTGTTTACGCCGATTTACCATGCCTTCGCGCGAGTGATAAAGTCTGCGGGGCGTGATGTGGTGGAGTGTAGGCTTGCCAATGTAAACGGACGTTATGAAATGGATTTTGCGGCTTGGGACGCGCAGATGACCGGCTCGGAAACCATGCTGATTCTGTGTTCGCCGCATAACCCCGGCGGGCGGGTGTGGACAATTGACGAATTGCAAGGGGTTGCGGACTTCTGTGGTCGTCACAACCTGTTGTTGGTTTCTGATGAAATTCATCATGATTTGGTGATGCCCGGGCAAAAACATACCGTGATGACGGCGCTTCCGGGGATTAGTGAACGTTTGGTCATGATGACGGCGACCACCAAGACGTTCAACATTGCCGGCGCGCATTCTGGCAATGTGATCATCGCAGACGCCAAATTGCGGGCGCGATTCGCCGAGCGTATGAATGCAATGGGCGTATCGCCAAATTCGTTCGGAATATTCATGGCGACGGCAGCCTATTCCCCCGAGGGTGCGGCATGGGTGGATGAGCTCTGCGCCTATCTTGCAGAAAATGCGCGCGTTTTTAACGAGGGCGTTAACGAGATTCCCGGTCTGAAATCTATGCAGCTTGAGGCGACTTATCTCGCTTGGGTGGACTTCTCTGGGACGGGCATGCAGCCGGCCGAGTTCATCGATAGGGTCCAGAGCCAAGCCAAGATCGCCGCTAATCATGGCACGCCGTTTGGCGCTGGCGGCGAATCGTATTTGCGTTTCAACATTGCGACGCCGCGCGCGGTGATTATAGAAGCGGTGAAACGGCTGAAAATGGCGTTTGCGGACCTGCAATAACGGGCCATTGCCGCCATTACTCCGCGCCAATTTTGGCGCTGAAACGACTGCGACTTCGGTGATTACAGCCTAGGCAACAAGGCGACGGGTGCGTGATCGTCGCGTTCGTAATCCAACGCGGCACGATCGGACACTTTGGTCATGCTCTTGAAATCGCATATCAAATCGCCATTCTCGACCAACGACGCAATGATCAGGCATTGGAAAATATGCCGTGAGCCGTCGTAGACATCGACCAAGCCGCGCAGATGCGGCGTCAGTGCGCCGTCAAGCGCGAAACCGTTTTGCCAGATACGGATAACCGGGAATGCCGCCTCGCCAACCTGTACTCGAAGCCGCGATTTGCGCGATGATTCACGCCTGCGCGCGGCATCTAAACCTTCGCTGATCTCGTTTGGCAAAAACTCCAGCATCATCGTCTCCATCGTTGGGATCAGGATTGCTGAAAAACCGTGTAGTTTTGTGACAAGCTAATTAGATCTCAAAAAACGCCGCATTCAAGTTGCGGAAATGTCGCAGGAGTATGTTCAGGCGACCATAGCCTCGGCGCGCTTTAGATCGACCGATACCAACTGGCTAACGCCTTGTTCCGCCATGGTAACACCGAACAAGCGATCCATCCGCGCCATCGTTACGGCATGGTGAGTGATGATCAGGAACCGGGTTTCGGTGCGGCGGGTCATCTCATCTAAAAGGTCACAGAAACGAGTGACGTTTGCATCGTCCAAAGGCGCGTCTACCTCGTCCAAAACGCAAATTGGCGCGGGATTGGCAAGGAAAACCCCGAAGATCAACGCCAGCGCGGTCAAAGTTTGTTCGCCACCCGACAAAAGCGAAAGTGTCGCCAGCTTTTTGCCGGGGGGTTGGCACATAATTTCGAGGCCGGCTTCTAATGGGTCATCCGATTCGACCAGAACCAGCCGCGCTTCACCGCCGTTGAAAAGATGGGTAAACAGCGTCGCGAAGTTGGCGTTAACCTGTTCAAACGCTGTCAGCAGGCGTTCGCGC
>NZ_JAQGKQ010000076.1 GCF_028290025.1 Cypionkella sp.
TCGAACTCGCCCTTCATGCTCGCGCCCGCCTGCATCAGCCCGAGGTCAAGCATGAACAGCTTGTTGCCCTGCAATTTCGGCGGCACATCGCCCGCCGCCAGCCGTTGTGCAAAGCCCTCAACCACCGCGGTTTTGCCCACCCCAGCCTCACCCGTCAGGATCGGGTTGTTCTGCCGACGCCTTAACAGAATGTCGATAATTTGACGGATTTCCTCATCCCGACCGACAATCGGGTCCATCTTGCCGGAGGCTGCAACCGCCGTCATATCCACCGCAAAACGGTCGAGCGCGGTGGTCCCGGTGGGACCACCAGCCGCAGCCGCACCCGCCGCAGCCCGACCAACCCCGGTGCCATCCATCGGGCGCATATCCTCCTCATCGGAGTCTTTCCACGCACCGCGCGCCTCATTCACCAAGGTATCGACGTTAATTTCGCCAAAAACTTTCGACATCTGCACCAGCTTGGTGCGCGCCTCTTTGTCCTTCAGCGCCGCGACCAATATATGCCCGGTCCTGATCTGCGCCTCACCAAAAAGCAGCGTCGCGTAGCGCCAGCCGTGATCCATCACCGTGGTCATCGATTCCGAAACTGAGGGCATTTCGGTGGCGCTCTTGCGGAAACTGTCAATCACCAGCGCGAGATCTTTCTCCAACTTGGCGCGGTCGAGCTTGAAATGGTTCAGCGTGGCGGAAACATCCGATTTCGGGTTTTGCACGATGTGAAACAGCCAATGCGACAGTTCCACATTGCGGTTGCCTTCGTTTTTTGCGTGGCGGAGTGATTGTAAAAACGCGTCATAGCCGACGCGGTTCAGTTTTCCGGCGACTGTTTCTAGGCTAATATCGGCCATTGCGGGGTTCCTCTCAATGTCGTTTTCAAATGTCAGGCGGTGCGGCGATCCGAGGCGAAAACCGCGTCAGATCGGTAGGTTCCGGGTTCGGCAGCGGGCGGTGCTATCCAACCTGTCCAACCCAAAGCGCCAGCTTTTCCCAAAGCGACGCCTCTGATTTGATCGGCGGGCAAGGATGGCGCGATTTCGACTTCGGTTTCGTGTCCGAGGTATGTGAATAAAAGTTCGGTAAGGCGCTGGAAGCTGCTGCCACCCGGTAAAAAGCTTTGATATTGCGGCAGGCTTTCGGTTTTAACGGCAACGCGGATTTTCTCACTCACCGATTGCACGCGGCTGCCCAAGCGGCAATTCCGCCCAAGCCCAGAGTTTGCGGCGCCAAGACGTGTCAGATCGGAGGCTTCAAACCCCAGCCAAACCGGCACGTTTTCTTCAATTTCAACGCTGACGCCGCACAGGCTTTCCAAAATCTGCCGCAGCCGCACCGGGCTTTTCACCCGCGCCATCGCAATGCCAACCAAGGGCAGTCGCGCGATATCGGGCACCGTACCGCGCGACTGCAGCGCGCCCGAGGCCATGCCAACCGATGCTCCGACATAAGTTTGAAAGCGATCATCGCCGCCGTGGTCATACTGGGTGATACCGCGCGCATCCGACCAAGCCCGGAAGAACAGCTGCTGAAAGCGGTTGGTAAACAGGTCGGCAAGGCGCACAAACGCCTCATCCTTGAACATATACCACTGCTGCACTTCCGCAGTGGTGTTCATCGGCAAGGCACCCTGCGGGCCGAAATAGCCTAGGAAGTTAGAGCGGACGCGCAGCTTTCCGTTCGCATTTTCAGTGACTTGGCTGACGTTACGGTCAGGAAATGCTTGAAACGGTTCCTGCCCCAATCGCACCATTTCTTGCGCCAGATTTTCGTTGCGGCCAATGCGAGGGCGGGTCGGCTGACCGCGTTCTACCTCGCGCAGCAAGGCCAGAAAACCAAACGCGGCGGGGTCGGCTTTCAGGGCATCGCGGCGCTCGCTCATAGCAGCGGGCCTTGTCCGGTGCGCGGTGGGAATGTTTTGATCGTGCCGCGCTGATCGCTGGTCAGCACCAGCTGAGTGAAGCTGTTAACGCTTGCGTATTCGGCGAAAAACCGATCAAGCACCGCGCCGAGCAGGAACACACCCGAGCCTTCAAAGGCGCGCTCGTCAAACCGCAGGGTAACCTCGGTGCCGCGCGCCGCGTGATAACCGCCCGCGCGCTGGATGGTGCGTGTCACCGGGCGGCTGTTGACCGATTTCAATCCCTGCAACTGCCGGTCGGTGACCTGCGCCGAGACATCGACGAACAGCGTCAACAATTCCCGCAAAGCCGCCGCCTCATCGCGGCTGCCGCGGTTATCGAGGCCGAGAAAGTTCAGCGACAGATAGGAAATCAGCCGCCATTGCACCGGCCCCGCCTTGGCGCGATGCGGCGCGTTTTCATCCAGCTGCAACACCGATTCGCGCGGATTGGTTGGCCCCGCAATGCAGCGCAAGGGGACGGCGGTGTCATCATTCAGCCGAAAATCTGCGCCGCCCTGCGCGAGTGGCAGGTATTGCGGTAGGTGGCGGTTGGAGCATAACAGCTTGATCTGCAAGCGTTTCACCCGTTCTGCACTGTCCAGATGGCCGGGTTCGTAGATCGAGATGAAACTTTCGGTGCCGGTGTAACCCTGCACTTGGCCAAATCGCTTTTCTTGCGCGGTCAGGCGGCGGGGGCGCTGCTTCGCGGTGTAATAAAGCGCCTCACGCGCGGCCATCACATCGGCGGGCATACCATAGAGCGGATGCACCGGGATTTTGGTTTTCACCCCGGCGTAATAGGCGAAAACCTCGGTGATGCGATGCACTTCGTAATGCGAGGCGGGACTGCTGTCGGCGCTGACAAGGTAGTCATGGCGCAGAGTATCTAGTTTGACCTGCGCACAATTTTCCTCAAACAGGTTGATTGCGGGGGCTGCGAACATCCGAAAATTCTCAGCCGTGATGCGGGCGGGCAGGCTGGGGCGCACCGCGTTCATCTCTATCATCAGATCAAAGCTGGCCGACGGGATTCGCGGCAAAACTTTGCGCAAACCTTGCAAGCGGAAGCCTAAGAACTTCTGCGGAAACAGGAAAAACTCGCGCAGCAGAGTGAAGCCTCGGAACACGCGGGTGTCTTCGGGAAAGATCGCCTCGGCGTCTTCAAAGCCGATCTGATCCATCCAGCCGGGTTCGAGCCGCAGAAAAACCGGATCGCCGCGTGCATCGAGATAGCGGATCGTCGCGCGTGTCGCGTTGGTGAACAGATGTTCATAAACAGAGATTTGCTCGCCCAGATCGCCGGTCAGGTAGATCGGCAGTGTGTCGGCTTGAATTGCCGAGACGGGCTTGCCGGGCTTATCCTTCTGTGCCGCAGAGACCGGGCGCAGGAATGACAGGATCAGCCCGCCCGCAGTATCGGCACCCACGTCAAACCCCAACGCTTGAAATCCGGTTGGGCCAGCGACAAACCGCGCAGTGGTCAGTCGCAGCGGCCACAGGGTCAACGGTGCAGACAGCCGAAAGCGGCAGGAAATCCGCTGGTCACGATCGACATAGCGGGCATCAAGATAGCTGCCAGCCGGAAAGCTTTTGCCCTTTTCCAACTCATCTTCAGCAAAGTTCGGGTCGGCTTGCGCCAAGATTGCCGAAGGAGTCGGAGCCATGAAATTTGGCAACAACTGGTCGAGAAGCTCACCAGTAAAGGTGTCAAACTCGCTGTCGAGTTTCAGCTGCACCCGGGCGGCCATGAAGGCGGCACCCTCGAGCAGGCCAGCCACGGCGGGGTCGAGATTGTCTTGGGTCAGCCCGCCTAAACGTTCTGCAATGCCGGGAAAATCCTCGGCGAATTCTTTGGCGCCCTCGTACAGCAGGGCGAGTTCGCGGTTATACGCCTCTAGGAAAGCCCGGTTCATCCGCGCACCACAAGGTTGGACAGGGCAACTTTGCCCGCTCCGGTGTCAATCTCGGCGACAAATTCCAAAGGCACGTCAACCGGACGTGCTGCCATTTCGGCGGTGATGTCAAAGGCGATGCGTTGGGCGGCATCAGCCTCGGGGCGGCGCATTTTCACCACCAGGGTTTCGGCGATCAAACGCGGCTCGTGCGCAAGCAGCGCGTCGCGTAAATCGCGCGCCACTTGGCTATGACGGTGATCATCCACCGTCAGCCGCGACATATCCGGAATACCGTAATTCAAAATAGATTTCTTCACATAATCTAGGCCGGTCAAAGAGATAGAGGCTTCCAAGTGCACTGTGGCCATCAGATTGCCCAGATCGATCGCCAAATGATCGCGCAACGTGGCTTGCCCGGCACCTTCGCGACGCTCAATACTACGGGCCGAAAGCACCCGGCCATCGGCGTCCACCGCGGTATCGTCGCGCGCCTTCGCATCCCGTTCGCGGGCGGCCTGACGGAACACGTTCATCAACGAGACTTGGAAAAGGCCGTCACGCTCTGCCATAGGCCGACTTTCTTAGGATCAGGTCGCCTGGGGAGCGGTAAACGTTCAAGCGGTGATCGACGGAGAGAAACCGGGCGAGTAAGCCTCGCCCGGCTTTCGGCATCAGGAGCCTTTGTTGCTGGCGAGATCGTATTTTTTCTCAGTTTTCGCGCCTTGACCACCAGCCGCAGTTTGCTGCCAGTAGGTCAGGGTCAGTTCGCGGAAGTTGAACGAGAACTGCTCGTTGATCAACGCGCCTGAACCGCCGCCCGAACCGGTTTGAAACGACGAAACCAGCACGTCTTTCATAGCGAACTGGAAATAAACCATGGCTTTGTCGCCGGTGGCTTTGCGCACGTAAAGCGTAGCATCCGGGATGTGCTTGCCAGTAGCGCAAGCCAGCATGAGGTCGGGTGAAGCTTTGCAGATCAGCTTGGTGAAATGCATATCTTGTACAACCGAACGGCCCGCGCCTGCACCAGCACCCGAACCGGCGCTAAAGGTACCTTGTTGGCTAACGCCCCAGCCATAGCTGTCAATATTCAGGTGATCTTTGAATTGGTCATCGGTGGATTCACCGTTAATACCGCCGCCAACCTTCAGAAAAATGTCTGTTCCGGCCATCTGTACTCTCCTTTGAATGTAACTTTAGTAACTTTAGCTGCCTTGAACAGAGTCCAAGGCCGCGTCTTATTTAGCGGACGGCAGCTTGGACACCAGGCTCATCCCGATATCCATGCCTTCCAACTGATAGTGCGGACGAAGGAAGAATCTGCCGACATAGTAGCCGGGGTTTTCCTCGTCAGCGATCACTTCCACCTTGGCCGCTGCCAAAGGCATAAGCGCCTTTTCACGTTCCGAGGCGGTTGCTGGGTTGCCGTGAACATACTGGTTGATCCAGTTTTGCAGCTCTTTTTCAAGCTGCGCCTGCTCGCGGTTTGAACCGACCATGTCCCGCACCATGCACTTCAGATAATGGCTGAAGCGCGAAATCGCGAAGATATAAGGGATGCGCGAAGACAGATTGTCTGAGGCCGTGGCCTCTTCGTTCTGGTATTTCTTCGGTCGGTACAGCGATTGCGCGCCCAAGAATGCGGCGCGGTCGGTGTTCTTGCGGTGGATCAGCGGCATGATCCCCGATTTGGAAAGCTCTCCTTCGCGTCGGTCGCTGATGGCGAATTCGGTCGGGCATTTCATATCGGTCGAGCCGTCGCCGGTATCGAAGTTATGCACCGGCAGCGCGGTGATTTCACCGCCCGAGGTGACGCCACGGATTTGCACCGTCCAGCCATATTCTTTATGCGCGCGGTTGATGTTCACCGCCATCGCATGTGCGGCGTTCATCCAAGCGTATTGCTTGCCCTCATGGCCATCGGTGGTTTCTTCAAAGTTGAACTCCTCCACCGGTTCGCCATTCTGACCGTAAGGCGAGCGCGCCAGCACCCGCGGCATTGCCAGCGCGATGTAACGCGAATTTTCCGAGTCGCGCAGCGAGTTCCAGCCAGCATAATCGGGCGTATCAAACACGGTGGACAGATCGCGCGGATTGCCGAGTTCGTTCCAGCTGTCCATCCCCATTAGGGTTGGCGCGGGCGAGGTGATAAACGGCGCATGGGCGGCGGCGGCAATCTTGCCAAGATCGCGCAACAGGCGCACATCGCTGGAGGAATGGTCGAAGGTGTAATCGCCAACCAGCGCGCCGAACGGTTGGCCGCCCAACTGACCAAACTCAGCCTCGTAGATCTTCTTGAACAGCGGACTTTGGTCCCATTTGGCACCCGGATAGCCGCGCAGTTCTTTGTCGAGTTCGGTCTTCGAGATGTTCATAACTTGCAGCTTGAGCGTCGCATCGGATTCGGTGTTGTTCACCGTGTAAGCCAAGCCGCGCCAAGCGCTTTCCAGTTTTTGATACTCGGCGTTGTGGATGATCTCGTTGACCTGCTGCGACAGCTTTTCGTCGATTTTGGCCAGCATCTTGTCAATAGTGTCCAAGATATCGTCAGAAATCACGGTTTCATCGGCGAGGGCTTCACGGACAAGCGTGCCCACCGCACTTTCAACTTCGCGCGCAGCAACATCGCTGCGCGGTTTGAAGTTCTGTTTCAGGATGGCCGAAAATTCGTCCAGCTCGTGAAGGGCGCCACCGGCTCCGCCGTCTTGTTGCAATTCAGTTGCCATGTCGATGTCCTAAAAATGTCTTGGTGGAATGCGCGCATGAAAGTGCAGCGCTAGGTTATTCTTCGCCCTCGGGCTTGGCGGCGGCACGGCGTTCGTCCAAGGCTGCCATCAGTTTTGGATCTGCCAGCAGCTGCTTTAGCTGATCCTGCGCGCCGGATTTGCCGTTCATGTAGCGGGCAAGGTTGGCCAATTGCTGACGCGCTTCCAGCAGGCTGTTCAGCGCCGGCACTTGCCGCGCGATCTCGCCGGGGGACAGATCGGCCATTTTCTTGAAGTTCAGGTTGATCGACAGTTTGCCGCCCTGCTCTGGGTCCAGCTTGTTGTCAACATTGATCGCCAAGCCGGGCGAGACGCTTTCCATGAAGTCGTCCAGCGTGTCTGACGACACGGCAGTAAATTCACGATCCGCGACGGGCGGCTTTTCAACTTTGCTGGCGTTGCCCGACAAATCGGACATGATCCCCATTACGAACGGCAGTTCGACCTGCTTGTTCGCTTCGATCGGGTCAGCGTAGGAAATTTGTACCCGCGGAGGGCGATTGCGTTTGATGAAGCCAGTGGCTGAATCGGAGGAAGCCATAACAATTCTCCTGTCTAAATACGAAAAGAAAGCCGCGCGGGCCTCACAAGTCAACAGATTTCAACTGTGCGCCCGAAAGTGGCATTTGGTCAAATAGAAGGTGGTCAGATCGGTAAAAACTTAAGAAGGCGGAATCAATTCGCGCACGAGTGCGTGGAAGTCCTTAGACAGCATATTTCTGGCTTTGAATAGTAGTATTGGTATCGGACTCGCAGGTTCCCGCATCCGAAAGAAATCTTCGATCTGCTTCAGGATCTGGCCTGCATGTTCACGGCTGATCACCTCGGTCGCCACCGGGTCGTTTTCACTGGGGGTCGAGAAATCATCACTGGAGATGTTCGCTTGCCCCGACAGATCGCGCATCCGCGCCATAGAGATCGAAAAGCCGGTCTCACTGCCAAAGCTGATCGTGGCGTAACCCGCTGAGTTTTCGAGCAACGCGTCAAGAGCTTCAACCAAGGGCCGCCCGATCAACAGCCGCGATTGCGTCACCAGAACCAAAGCCAGCGAGGCGGGTTCCGTGGTGGCAAAGTATCGCTCCACCGCCTGCAAAAGCTGGTAGGCTGCGCGGTGGTTTGGCACTTCGGCAGTTCCGGTCTGCACCGTAATCGTGGTGCCAGCCCCGCCAGCAACCGCCACCGCACCAGATACATCTGCGGCCTCGGCACCTTGCACGACAGCGGAGGCAGTTCCGCCCAAATCGCCCCGCGCCGAAGTGACCATTGCCAAAATATCGGCGAGTTTTTCATCCAGCCGATCCAGCTTTGGTGTGAATGGCTTCGGCCCGGATTGTGACAGCTGAATGACGGTCTTAATTGCAGCGCGCATACCGGTAAGCTGCTCATAAAGCGTATCAACCGCCTTGGCGTTTTCGGATGAACTCAGCGCACCAGTGATCGCCCCGGCGTCGCCCGGCTGCTCGCCCTCACGCGGCGGGATTTTGCCTGTGGCGGTGCCGTAACTGCGATATATGATATCGCCAACGCGTTTGTCGGTCAGCAAGATCGCGTAATCTAGCGGTGCCGCAACCGTCGCCAGCGCGTTGAGTTCTTCGATCGCGTTCTTGCGGTCCACCGGATCAGTCGGATGCACGTCGGCGGGATACGACTCAATCAGGTTGGCAAAACCCATCACCGCATCAGCGAAGCCCTTGAAGCGGCCCGAAAGCACCTGAAACTTAGCCTCAAGCCCCAGCAGGCGCAAATCGCGGCTGCGTTTCAGCAGCGCATCTATCTGCGATGACTCGGCCTTTTGATCGACGGATTTGGAATCAAACAAAGTGCCGCGCACCATGTTGAAGTAACTGGTGGGCAAGCGATCTTCGACGGCGAAGTAGTAATCGCAGAAATCGGGATCATCGAGTGCCAGCAGGTCTTCACCGCAAGGCGCGTCCGGAGCAATCGGCTTGATCAGATCATCCAGCCGCACCGGGAAGATTTACTTGCGGTTCGCGGCAACACGCACAGGCTGCGGTTTGGGCAAGGCGGCCAAAAGGCCAGTACCAAGAAGAAGGGTGATCAATGCGGCAGTCATTGTCGGTCCTTTGCAAAACTTATGTGAAGGCTACTGCCGCGCTGCGGCATGGTCAACCGCCCTTTTTCGGAGTGGCGGACTTTACCGCCTCGTCGTAAGCATCTGAGAAATAGGCTAGAAACACGTCCAGCATACCATTTTCGTAAGGATGCGTCTTTGCATCCCAGCGTTCAACGAACAATTCCCAGGCCCGCGCCTTCTTTGAGGTCATGATTCCCCCCGTGGATCGTTCTTCAATCGACTCAGGCGAAAGGTCTTCCAACAACCGCGCCAAAGCTGGTTGCATGGCGGCATAAACCGCCGTCTGATGGCGCTTTACGTCGTCGAAACCTTGGGAAAATGCCGCAACTGCGCCGAGATAGCTTTCGGTTTTTGGCGCGAACATCGTCGTCAGCGCCTCTGTCGCGTTTGGTTTGAACTTCAGCGGCGAGTTGTTGATGCCGCCGATCATCGTACGGCTGGAACTTTTCACAAACTGCTTCGCCGCCGCCCGCGCGCCAAGCAGCGCCATCATCTGCTCGGTGGCAATCCGCAAGCATTTGCCAATGTCTTCGCCCAGTTGCGTCACATCAACCTTGGACAAACTGCCCGCAGGCAGGCCCGCGCCTTTGCAGATCGCATCCAGCAGCGGCAATGCGTCAGCCGGAGTTTCGATCGCCACCGGAACGGGTTTTGAAGGGAACGGTTCAGATGTGGGTAGCGGTGGAGCGGGCGGAGCCGTTGATGCCGGCGGCGCAGTTGGGGCGTTGACGGTCGGCAATGGGTTGGCGGGCGGCGCAATCGGTAAATCATGCGGCGGTGTGGTCGGTACCAACGCGGCGGGGCGTGGATTTTCGACAAAGCTGTCGCCAAATTGCCCAGCGAGTGCAGAAGATGGTCTGCTCGGCGCGGGCAGGGGCGTATTGGAAAATTGCGGCATCGGAGAAGGGCTTGGCCCAAGGCTCCACGGGTCTGATGCGGGCGCTGCCAGCGGGGCTGCAACATGTCCCCCGGCCTGATCAACAACCAGAACGCGGATGATATACTGGCCGACTTGCAGCCGCTCGTTATGGGTCAGCGCGAACGGCGATGACACCCGCATCGACGCGCCATACACAAAAGTACCGTTGGTCGAGATGTCATTCAGCCAGAACTGGCCATCGCGAAATGTCACCTCAAAATGCCGGCTGGAGATGTGGCGGTTGGTGTCAGGCAGCGTCCAATCCATCGCGGAATCACGGCCCACTTCAAACCCGCGCGAAACGGCCGAAAACTCCAGCGGCCCGCCATCCGGCAGGCTATCCAAATTCTCGATCCGTAAAGTCAGCTTCATTAGGGCAATTCCAAGGGAGATTCTGTCTTAGCCGCAACGACCAAGAGGCTGTGGGACTAAGATAAAGCGGCTACGCGGTTTTTGCCAGCACCTCGGCCATGCCGACGTAGTGATCCAGCATCCGGCGCCGCTTATCTTGCGGCACCCGCGCCAGCGCCGTTAAAATCCCGGCATTTAACGCGCGTCCAATCGCAAACATCGGCACCAACGCGGGCGGTAAACCTTCGGGAGCCATTGATCCGCTGGCCCATCCAGCAGCCAGCGCCAGCCAAGCGCCAGGGCCGCGCACTGCTGCGTGTAGGCCAGCATTCAGCGCCACATAACGGTTGGCCTCGGTCGGTTCGGCCACCCATGCGGCGCATATCGAAAGCATATCGACGTCTTGCGCGGTCAGCAGCTCGGGCGTGGCTTTCAGACATTCATGCCCCCACCACACTGCTGGACGCGGCTGAAGCGCGAAGGCCATCAGTGAAATTGCCTCCTCTGGCGTCTCACCCAAACGCAGGCGACGTGAGAAATCGAAGACATGCTCGCCCTCGCCGGGTTGCGCGGTAATGTCGTTGGCGATTTCAGGCATGGTGCCGAACAGCTGACGTGACAGCTGCACCCGCAGCCCCGGTGCAGGTTCCAGACTAGTTGGCGGAGTTGTATCGGTACCGGGTGTCATCAATTGATCATCACCATAGCGCCCTTGATAATCATCATCGGCCCACCGTCATGCGTCGCCATAGCACCCGCCTTTGTCTTCAGCATAGCTGTCGCCTCAACTTCAACATTCAAAGCTTTGATCTTGATCGAAGTCTCATCAATCGTGATGCTTGAACTGCCAACCTTCAACTCGATCTTTTTCTTCGACTCAATCGTCAGCGCGCCCGTGACCTTGTGACTCTCGTCGCCGCCAACGTTGATGGAAACTCCGCCACCGACACTTTCGCTTTTGCTCCCGTCAATTTTCAGAGTCTGGTTGCCCTTAGTGGTGGCTCTGTCGTCGTTCATCACATCGCGCGTCATGTCTTTTTGCGCGCGAATGTAGATTTTCTCGGCATCTTCGGTGTCATCGAAGAACAGCTGGTTGTTGCGCACGGTTTTGAAACCGCTGGTCAGATGGTTCGCGGGCATTTCCGGCCCGTTTTTCTGATTCCACACGCAGCCGGTGATCAATGGCTGATCTGGATCGCCATCGAGAAACTCAACGATCACTTCCATGCCTGCATGTGGCACAAAGATCGTGCCCCAGTTCTCATGCGCCCAGATCTGCGAAACCCGGCAAAACATCGACACGTCATCGGGTGCCCAGAAGAATTTGACCTTGATGCGGCCAAACTCGTCAATATTGCCCTCGGCACCTTCTACAACCAGCGCAGTTTGCGGACCGTTTACGCGTGGCGGTCGGGTCAGACGTTGCGGTGCAATCGGGTTGGCACTGCGGGTCAACACATAAGATCCCTGATAGGCGGTGTCCGAGGCCACGCCGCCACCCGAGCGGAACGTGCCGTTGGAGACGAAATGATGCGCCCCGAGCACCGCATATTCGTACAACTGCCCGGCATCCGAATGCGCTGATAGCGTGAACTTCATCCCCGCCCCGAGACTGGTCGCGTTGCCCTGCGCCCGCACGGTCGCGTCCGCCATCCGGTAGGCATCCAAGCGGCGTTGCGCGATGGGATTACCCTCGCCGGCCGTCAGATAAACGCCGGGATAACCAAAGCTTTCCATATTCGCGCCGACAAAGCCGCGCAGATTTTCGCGGCTGACTTCCATCTGCGCAGAGACGGTCTTGAAGTTGTAATCTGTCAGCCGCACCGCCCCCGTGGTCAGCTGACGTTGCGGCGACCACGCATCAAAATTCTCGGCAGTGTTGTCGCCCCGGCTGCCCAAAGGGCTAAAAGCCCGCGGTGAGGCCGGAGCGTCTTTGAACGCATCAGCCCCCGTCGTCATCACCAGTGAGTGCCGGGTCTTCTCCATCTGGAAATGGTAGTTGATGCCAAACCGCTCCATCAGCCGACACAGAAAATCCATGTCAGACTCGTTGTATTGCACGACATATTCCATCTGCGGGAAGCTGCCGACGGTCAGATCAATGAAGCCCGCCACATCCGAGTTGCCATATTCATCCACAATTTCGCGGATGACATCGACGACGTTCATCTCATGGAATATCCGGCAGTTTATCCGGCGTGACAATTGCCAGAACCACGGCCGCAGCTCAAACTCATAGACATGATTGTCGCCCTCTGGCCCGAGATAGCGGATCGCATCGACCATTTGGTGAAACGGCCGCAAATCACCCAAGGGCGTGACGATCTCAATCGCAATACCTTCGCCGAGCAAAGGCTCGATCGCGGAAATCGGTTTGGCGGAAAGCGCTGTGACGCGAAACTGGCTGATCGCATTCACCGCTTCGCTGCCAGAAAATTCAATCAGCACCAAATCGTTCGCCGCTAGGGGCGTGAACATCCGTCCGATGCGATTGTCCTGTGAAAAAGTAGTGGCCATCTGGGTATCGCTTTCAAATTCATGCGTAAAACGGGCAGGCTGGGGAAAATAACCCCGGATACCGCCACGTTACATCAAGCCGCGCCGATCTGGCAAGAAAAGCAGCGCCCCGGTTCGCGTCTGCGCCTCGCTCAATTCTCCAACCGGAAATAAGCGAAACTCAGCGTCGGGTTGACATCGGCTTTGTCCAACTGCTTCTCAAGGAACGGCATAAAGGATCGCGCAGTGACGCCCGCTGGCACCTTATCCAAGGCAGGCAAAGGCTTGTCCGTGACCATGGCCAGTAGAATTTGCGGCGCAGGCGGCGCGTTCGGTTCCAGCGTCAGATTGAACTCAAAACTAGCGGTGCCATCCGCGCCGATTGTCGTCCATGGTTTCAGATTGGTCGCGCCACCGGCTTCCGAGAAGAGGAACAGCGCGAAATCGCGGCCCTCAAGCCCTTCGACCTTGCCGCTGACATTCGCACCACTTTTCACCAATTCACCCGCCGTCGGCATCACCACCGCCAGCGGATCAACGTCCGGTGCCGGGAAGCGTTGGGCAAAGTCGATCAACGGGCATTGCGCTGCATTGATCTGATGCACGGCCAGATCAGGCGTGGTGTTGGTCGCCGCCCGCCAATCCTTGACAAAGCCCGCAAGCGCCGCCGGATCGGCAGTGTAGCCGTCCAACCCAAACCCCGTGGCATTGGCATCCCGCAGCGTCACCAGCCCACAAAGCGGCGGCTTCACGCCAGCAAGATAGGCAAGCTGCGCTGTTACCGGATCTGCCTTGGCGGCAGCTTCATCTGCGGCTTTCTTCGCGGCCGCCTCATCCGCTGCGAGTTTAGCCGCCTCATCTGCCGCTTTTTGTGCCGCAGCGGCTTCTTCGGCGCGTTTGAGTTCTGCCTCAGCGGCCGCTTTTCGCGCGGCTTCCTGTTCAGCCAGTTGCTTAGCCGCCGCCGCATCCGCCGCCTGTTTCGCGGCAGCTTCCTCCGCCGCTTTCCGTGCGGCGGCGGCTTCCTCGGCTGCTTTCTGGCTCGCCGCAAGTTCAGCGGATTTTTTCGCCTCTGCCGCCTGCTTGGCCGCAGCTTCTTCGGCAATTTTCTGCGCCGCCGCCGCTTCTGCTGCTTGTTTTGCAGCTGCGTCCTGAGCCGCTTTCTGAGCGGCAGTTGCATCCGCAGCTTGCTTGGCGGCAGCGGCATCGGCAGCTAATTTGGCCGCAGCCTCATCGGCTGCTTTCTGTGCAGCTGCAGCGGCATCGGCCTGTCTTGCGGCATCTGCTGCCGCTTTAGCATCCGCTGCGGTTTTTGCATCCGCTGCGGCCTTGGCGGCTGCGGCATCCTCGGCGGCTTTCTGCGCCGCGGCCGCATCCGCTGCCTGCTTGGCCGCAAGTGCATCCGCCGCAGCCTTCGCATCCGCCGCAGCCTTCGCATCCGCCGCAGCCTGATCTGCTGCGGCTTGTTGCGCTTGTTCGGTTTTCACCCGCGCATCAGCATCGCTTTGAGTTTCACCCGCTACAGGCACCGCTTTGCCGTCAAACACCCCGCCAAAATACGCACCAGCCGCACCGCCGCCCAAAGCCAACAGCGCCACCACGGCAATCACACCGCCTTTGCTATTCTTCACCGCCAACGGTTCGGCCATGGGAGCACGCATCGCCGCCCCCGGGGTATCGAAGGGGCTCAAATCCTCGGTTTCGGGGGCTGCCACCGGGGCCGAAGTTTTCACCGCAACCGGAGCTACAGAAACCGGAGCGACCGAGATCGGCGGTGCCACTGGGGCAGCCTTCGGCTCGGGTATCGGCAACGCCCCGCCAATCACCGTGCGGTTCGGGTCGGGCGCTTTTGGCGCAGGCGGTGCTATCTGCGGCACCAAGGCCGGGTTATCCACCGCCGCCATCACCGCCGCCATGCTGGCGGGTCGCATCGCAGGGTCGGGCTGCAACATCCACGACAACAGCGGCACTAGGCTTGCGTCCACCCCGGTCAAATCCGGCACACCGGCGCGTTTGCCAACGGCATCGACAATCGACGCGCCCATCGGCAGCACTTCGCCCTTGCTCGCCGCCGCCGTCACCAAGGCCAGCGAGTAAATATCCGACCGGCCATCCACCGTGCCGCCAAACGCCCCCAACTGCTCCGGCGAGACCCAGTTGAACTTGCCCGCGAACTGGCCCTGCAACAGCGTTCCCGCCCCCAAGGCGGTCGATTTCGCGATGCCAAAGTCGATCAGCTTGGCGTGCTCAACATGGCCATCCTCAAGGATCACATTGTCTGGCGACAGGTCGCGATGCACTACGCCCGCCCGGTGCGCCTTGTCCAAGCCCGAGGCCACCCGACGCAGCATCACCCGCACTTCATTGACCGGCATCGGGCCTTGCTCAATGCGGTCCGACATTGCAGTTCCAGAAACAAACTCCATCACCATGCAGGGTCGCCCGATGGTTGGATCGACGGTAAAGACATGATAACGCACGATAGCTTCGTGGCTTAACCGGGACAGCGTGGTGCTTTCCTTCTGGAATAGCGCCACGATCTTCGGGTCGTGTGCGAGGCTTGGCAGCACGATCTTGATCGCCACAGGCTCGTCATTGTGGATGTTGCGACCGCGATAAACCTCACCCATGCCGCCGGAGTTGATCAGCCGCTCAATCTCATAGGTGCCCATGATCAGGGTGCCGGAAGACACCGTGGTTGCATGGTTCGGGCTTTTCTCCCCGTCATTGTTGGAGGCGTCTGTCATAACCGCGCCCTCGCCGCGACCTTCACCACCAACACCGTCACATTGTCCCGCGCCCCGCGTTGCAAGGTCAGTTGCACCAGCGCATCGCAGGCGGCTTGCGGCGCAAATCGCACCAAAGCCTCTGCCATCTCGTGATCTTCAACATGCTCGGTCAACCCATCCGAGCACAGCAGGAACACATCACCATCGGCCAACCCACCGGAACGCTCATCCGTCTGCGGTGTCGCATGTACCCCAATCGCCCGCGTGATCACATTGCGGCGCGGCCAAGTCAGCGCCTGTTCGGCGGTGATAGCACCCGTGCGCACCAATTCGTTCACCTCGGTATGGTCCATCGTCACCTGAGTATACTGCCCGGAACGCAGCAGATATATCCGGCTGTCGCCAGACCAAACGCAGGCGAAGTGCTGATCGAACGCCAGCAAAGCCACCAAAGTTGCCCCCACTGTCGCGCCATTCAACAGCGCGGATTGGTCTTGAATCAGCTGATGCGCGCGCAAAATCCGATCCATGAAGCGCGCTTGCAGATCGGGCGCAGAAACCGGACGGCCCAGCGAGGCCACACTTTCCACAATTGTCCGGCTGGCGAAATCGCCCGCGTGATGCCCGCCCATGCCATCGGCGACAACCCAAACCCCGGCCTCTGGCAATGTCAGCAAACTGTCTTCATTATGATCACGTACGCGGCCCGTATCGGTCGCGGCCCCGGTCTCGAACTGAAATGGAGCCTCGATCATCGCCCCTCCTGCATAAAACAACCTTGCCCGATGGGCTGAAAAACTAGCGCCAGCATAGGCGGAAAGCGGTGCATCTGCCTAGCCATTCTCGGCATAGCCTCGCAAAAACCACGCTATAACATGACCCGAGGGCAATCCCTCGCCCGCCCAGACTTGGCTATGGCCGAAGTCATCGCCTGCTATCCACCAATAACTACGGTTGTGGCTGGCGCGGTGGTGGTCGGTCAGCGCAATGTCTTCCAGCAGCCCCACCACATCCGCACCGGGCCGCGCCGCCCAAAACTCTGGCGGGCCGCTTGGCATTTGGGCTTGGCAGCGGGCGGAAAACCCATTCAACTCAGCAGTCTCGCCCGCCAGCATTTCGACCAGCTTTGCCTCTACTGCGCCGTGCCAATCTTGCACCGGATCAATCACCGGGCAAGGCGGACACCCCGCCCCAAAGCCTGCGATCAGCAGCGGATACCGCCGCCCGACCTTATCCGCACTTGCCGCCAGCACCCCAGCTGAAGTTTCGCCCCAAATGCTCGGCCCGATCCAGAACCGAAGCGGGCGCGCCAAGCCCCAAACCGTCTCCCAGTCGGAATCCAGCCCATGCCTCGCCTCGGCCAAGGCGCTATCCAGCCACCCTTCCAGCCCAGCCTGCACTGGCAAGCCACCGCCAATAAAATCGCCCTTCGACGGGTGTTTGCCGTAAAGTGCCAGCATGTCAGAGGCCCCCATCTACAAACCGGTAGGGCAGCGGAATTCGCGCAATTCCGCCATGTTGAACGGATTGACCAACGCGTTCACCCGGACTTCATAGGTGATATTGCGCCCGCCAATCACATAATCCACCTGCATCACATCGCCGATCTGCCGTGGATTGCCGTCGCGCAGGAATTGCAAAAACGCCCACGGCCCCTGATAAACGATCTGACTTTCACGGTTGTTCATCTCGGGCAGCAACTGCACCGAAGTATTCCCGGCACCCCCCGGCCACGTCACCGTCACCGGCGTATTGCCCGCCTTGCGCATCTGGATCGGCTGATCGTCGATCACCAAAATCGACTGCTTGATCCGATCATGCGCGGTAATTTGGTTCACCGTCACATCCAGCTTCACCACAGGCGATCGCCCCGGGAAAAACGCATCACGAATAGCCGCGGCCTTTTGAAACTGCCGCAGGCTTTGCAATGAAAGCTTGTTCGCCAGCGGGCTGTCATCCCGCCACGTCCAATCGCCCGCGCCCATGTTGGCGTGGATGGCAAGGTTGGCGTTGAAGAAACGATCGAGCACGCCGTCCGGTGCAAACAGTTGCGCAAACTCCGACAAAGGCACCTGCCGCGCCGGGCTTTTCGAAAACGGATAGCGCCCGTCCACAATGCCCTCGCACACCGCCGTCACTTGCGAGGTCAAATCGGCGTTGATCTGCGCCACAGCCGTCGATGCCGCATCGCCCTCAAAATTATCCACTGCCTCGCCGACCATCCGCGACAGTTCCGGCGGCAAACGGCTGGCCGCCGTCTTCAACTGCCCGATCAGCGCCGGTATCTGCGCATTGGCTTCTGCCTGATTGAACCCCGCCGCAATCACCAATCCCTGCTGGATCGCGCCCAACGAGTTCAGCAACGCATCAATCGGCCGCGTCCCCGGCGTGCCTTCCAGCAGCGCGTGATATTCCGCAAACTGCGCCTCTATATCGGCCCCCGGTATCGTCGGCCCAGCCCCCGCAGCCACCCCCGCCCGCTTCTGCGATTTGCCCGCCGCAAGTGCTATATCGAGGCCAATCCGCTGCAAGCCCGAGGTCCGGCTGGCAACCATCTGCGTCACATCATTGCCTGCCTGCGTGATTGCGCCCGCGACCGCGCCCGCATCCGCCGAAGCCTGATCCAGCGCGCCCTCTGGCACCACCGCTTGCGTCAGTTTGGTCTCCGCCGAAATCCCTTCAACCAGCTTCAAAATCGGTGAAGTCGTAGGTGAGGAGGCCGCTGACAAGGCCATGTAAGCAGGCTTATCCGCCGCCATCGGTGCAAGTTTGATGTTGGATAGCACCGCATCCCAAGCCGCGAGATAATCCTCGCGATAGCGCGCCAACAACTGCGGCCCTAGACGCGACAACTGCTCATCCACCTTTGCTGCCGCCGCCTGCTCGCCCATAACCCATTGTTCGGTCTCAAGTTTATGCGCGACCGCCGCCAACTGTTCCAGAAAGAAGTCGTTGAACCCGGCGTAGGTATAAAGTGCCGGCACCGTCAGCGTGCCAAGGTCCGACCCGTCCACCGTTTCAAACACCAGCCGCGCATCCGGCCCCGCGCGTTCCACCACGTTGAAATCGGGCAGACCCGAAACGGGTGCCGTCGCCACGATCAAAGAATAAGCCTGATCCGCCACCGACATCCGCGCCAAGATCACTTCCGCCTTGGCGACCAGATCGGCGTTCAGCTCCACCGTCGGGGCTGTGGTATCATCCAGTTCCAGCATCGCCGCGAGGTGCTTGTTCAGCATATCCCGCGCCGGTTCTTCGTTAATGCCGGGGAACAATACCTGCTCCCAATCGTCATGGAACCACGTTCTAACCAGATCGTCTTGCGGCGCAGGTGCAGCCCCTCCGAGCAGCTTATACACCTTCAACGTCTCATAAATCGGGATCGGCTCGTTCGCCAAAACGAACTGCTGCAACTGGCCTTCCACCCGCAACACCAGCCGAGGCCGCAGCAACCGCTCCAACCCCTGCGCATAGGCATCGCGCGCCGCCTGCCGGATTGCGCCCTGCTGCGACAGCCCGAAACCGCGCGTCCAGTCGCCCTCGGGTTCCTCTGGCGACTCAAACCCCGATGGCATCGTGCGCAAGAGCTTCAACTCGTTGCTGATGCGCAGGAAATCGGTGTCTTCAACCTCTATCGCCTGCAAATCCTCGGTCGCCGCCAGCTCATAATCCGCCATCGCGGCTTGAGCATTGGCCACCATCGTGCGGTTGTTCAGATAGCTATAGCCCCAAGCCCCCAGCACCAAGGCTGAGCCCAAAAGCATCGCAGCCGTCAAGCCCATGCGCAGCACAGAAGCCCGCCGCACCGCCTTGCGATCATAGGAAACCCAGCCCTGTTCGCCGAAAATCACCTTGGTCAGCAAGTCATGCAGGAAGTAGCTTTTGCCCTTGCCCGACAGTTGTGCCTGCACGCCGAGGCTACGGCTCATCGCGCCCAAAACCTGATCAATCGGCGTGCCTTCTTGCGTGCCAGAGGTGAAGTAGAACCCACGCAGAATGGCGCTGGTTTTGTAGCGCGTCGGCTCAAACACCTGCCGCAAGAAGCTCTCCACCTCGTCTTTCAGCATCGCCATCTGACCCGGAAGCCCGAAAATCGCGATCCGGTTCACGCCGTCGGGTTCTTCCGACAAACGGTCAATCACCTCATCCGACAACCGCGCCACCAACGCATCAAACTCGCCCGCAACCCGGTCAAACGTCTGCTCTTTGCGGTTTTCGGTCTGGAAGGTAGCACCCCAAACCTTCTTGCGCCGCCCCGCCGCAAAGCTGCTGAAATACTCGCGGAACCCGGCGATCAGATCGGCCTTGGTGAACATCACGTAAACCGGGAAATCGACCTTCAACGTCTCATGGATTTCCCCCAGCCGCGCCCGGATCGTCTCGGCATGAGCGGTAATCTTCTCGGGCCCCGCGTTCATCAGATCGGCCACCGAAATCGCCAATATCACCCCATTGATCGGCTGCTTAGGGCGGTATTTCTTCAACAAATTCAGGAAGCTGGTCCAAGAAGCTTTATCCGTCCCCTCATCGCTGTCCTGCGTGGTATAGCGCCCCGCCGTGTCGATCATCACGGCGTCTTCGGCGAACCACCAATCGCAATAGCGGGTGCCGCCAAAGCCCTGCAAACCGCCCTGCTGGCCCGACAGCGGAAACTTGATCTCGCTGTTGATCAGCGCTGTGGTCTTGCCCGAACCCGGCGGCCCGATAATCACATACCAAGGCATGTCATAGAGATAGGTCTTTGAATTGCCTGACTTCTTCAACGTATTCAAAGCCGCAGTCATTCGGCTGGCAAGCTCGCGCCCATCGCCCGCAGGCGTATCGACCACAATCGCCTTCTCCAGCGCCGCACTTCCTTTGCGCCTGCGCAAAAACGCGATCAGCCCCCAGACCAGCAGCACCAACGCCAACAATCCAATGATCAGCGCCCGCACCCAAACCGGATCAAACGGATGTGCTTCGCCAAAACCAATCAGCGGGCCTGCAAACCAGACCACGGCGGAAAACGCCAGAAAACCAACTATAACTAACGCGAGTTTGACCCACTTCATTGCAAAGTCTCTTCCCGCTTGATCATAATTTCCACCCGGCGATTGGCGCTACGACCATCTTCGGTGCTATTGTCGCCAATGGGCTCGGCCTCACCCTTGCCCTCAACCTCAAAGCGCGTCGGGTCAGTCATGCCGACCGCCAGCACCTTTTGCACGGCTTCGGCCCGCGCTTGCGACAGATCGTGGTTATTCTTGAACCGTCCGCGGCCCGACATCGGCACGTTATCGGTGTAGCCCCAGACATAAACCGGCCCCGGTTCTTTATCCAAAGCCGCCGTGATCCTTGCCGCCAAGGCGTCGAATTCGGGCTTGGTTTCCGCCTTGCCACTGGCAAACAGCGCCGCGTTGCTGACGCGGATGAAGATGAAATCACCCTTGATATCGACGGCCACCAGCCCGCTGGCAATGTCGTCCTTCATCTTCTGTTGCAGCCGATCCAGCTGGCTGGTTTCCGTCACCGGAGCCACCTCTAACGGTGTAAACGCCACGGCTCGCACCAGTGAAATCTTTGAGGTCGGCGTCAGCGACAGCAGCCGTTGCGACACCACAGACCCCTCCTGCGCGATCAGAGTCGAAAGCCCAAAGTAAGCGCCCATCAGCACCACCCCCAGCACCGAGCCGATCACCCACAGCGGAGTGCCGCCAAACCGCCGCCGCCCGCCGACCAT
>NZ_JAQGKQ010000090.1 GCF_028290025.1 Cypionkella sp.
ATCAACCCGGCCATCGTCTCATCAAACAGCTTGTTCCAGGCGCTCGCGCCGACCACCGAAGCGTCGTGCAAGTATTTCTCCAGCTCATCCGACAACTGATGCGGGCGCATCGCGCGCATCCGTTCAAACACCGGATTGTAGCGGGCAAGGTCGGCGTTGGACGCTATCAGGCTTGCAAGCGCCCCATCTTCCAAGCGGTTGAATTCAAGGCTAAAAAACACCAAAGGCGTGGTGAAATTGGTAATGCTGTCCTGCACGTCGGCCATGAATTTGGCGCGCTCGGAATCCATGGTGTTTTGGTAATAGCGCAGCCCGGCATACGACCCGATCCGGCCTGCGATGATGTCGATTTTTTCGTAGTCATGCACGCAAATCAGCATCTCCGCCGCTGACAAGCCAACCAGTTTGCCCTCGTATTTGGTGGCAAAATCGGCGCAGGCGGTTTCGAGCCAAGCCATGTCGCGCTGCAACTCTGGCGCGTCTGGGCTGGGATAAAGATCGCTCAGATCCCAGTCGGGAAGATCGCCGAAGCTGTTCGATCCGATACGGGCGTCAAACACCGGGCGTTGTTGGCCGGGGCGGGGCAGGGCAAGCGACATAGCGACCTCATTGATTGTTATACGCATCTAGGGGTCAAAGCCGGGCTTGTGCAAGGTCACCCGCGTAAAGTTGTCCAAGGCGCTTTGCTTAATAATTAAGCGGCAAATCGCAGGCGAACCGAGCGGATGTGCGAAAATCTAAGCGCTTTCAATCTTCTGCCCTTTACGGCGCACATTCGGCAGCCTTTACTCACAGCAATCAGAGTAAAAAGGCGGCAAGGCATGACCCCTTATTTCAACGAAATGTTCCAGAATAACGCGGTGCGACCGCCCTATGCGGGGTTGGAGGGCTGGAGCGCGGACATGCCCGCCGATATCCGGTTGGCGAAACAGGCCGAGGCCGAAGCGTTGTTTCGCCGCATCGGTATCACCTTTGCGGTCTATGGTGAGGGCGGCGACCCGGACCGTTTGATCCCGTTCGATATGTTTCCGCGCGTGTTCACCGCCAATGAATGGGCCAAGCTGGAGCGTGGCATCAAACAGCGTGCCCGGGCGTTGAACTCGTTTCTGGTCGATGTTTATGGTCGCGGCGAGATCGTCCGCGCTGGCCTTATCCCCGCCAAACTGGTCTACCAAAACGACGCCTATGAGAAATCCGTCTGCGGTTTCATCCCACCGAAAGGCGTCTATTCGCATATCGTTGGCATTGATATCGTCCGCACCGGGCCGAGCGATTTTTACGTGCTGGAGGATAACTGCCGCACGCCTTCGGGCGTCAGCTATATGCTCGAATCGCGCGAGATGATGATGCGGATGTTCCCCGATCTGTTCCGCGAGAACCGCATTGAGCCGATCGACAGCTACCCCGACAAACTCCGCCGCACTCTGGCCTCGGTAGCCCCCGCGAAATGTGACCGCGAGCCGACCGTGGTGATCCTCACCCCCGGCCATTTCAACTCGGCGTATTACGAGCATTCGTTCCTCGCCGATCTGATGGGCGTCGAACTGGTTGAGGGGCAGGATTTGTTCGTCGATGGTGCCTTTGTCTACATGCGCACCACCGAAGGCCCGAAGCGCGTCGATGTGATCTACCGCCGTCTCGATGACGACTACATCGACCCTTTGTGCTTCCGCCCCGATTCAATGCTGGGCGTCGCGGGGCTGATGGATGTCTACCGTTCTGGCGGTGTCTCAATCTGCTCGGCTCCGGGCGCGGGCGTGGCCGATGATAAGGCGGTCTACACCTATGTGCCCGAGATGATCCGGTTTTACCTTGGCGAGGAACCGATCCTGAAGAACGTCCCCACTTGGAAATGCGGTGACGCGTCGGATCTGAAATATGTCAGCGAGAACTTGGCAGACCTCGTGGTGAAAGAAGTCCACGGCTCGGGCGGTTACGGTATGCTCGTCGGCCCGAAATCGACCAAGCAGCAGGTCGAAGATTTCCGCGCGCTGATCATGGCCGACCCGAACAACTACATCGCGCAGCCGACCTTGGCTTTGTCCACCACACCGACCTTTGTCGAAGAAGGCATCGCGCCGCGCCACGTCGATCTGCGGCCCTATTGCCTCGTCGGCGAACGTATCGAACTTGTCCCCGGTGGCCTGACCCGGGTGGCTTTGCGCGAGGGCTCTTTGGTGGTGAACTCAAGCCAAGGCGGCGGCGTCAAAGACACTTGGGTATTGGCGGAGTAAATCATGCTTTCAAGAACCGCCGACAACCTCTACTGGATCGCCCGCAATATGGAGCGTGCTGAAACCGCTGCCCGCCTGCTTGAAGTCGGGGCGCGGATATCGCTGCTGCCCTCGGCGCAAGGCTATCGCAACGATTGGGACAGCCTTTTGCGCGCCTCTGGCAATGCCAACGGCTATGTCGCGAAATACGGCGCGCCGATGCAATCCAAGATCGAATCCTATCTGTTTTTCGACCGCGATAACCCGAACTCGGTGGCGTCCTGCATCGTCAACGCCCGCGAAAACGCGCGCATCGTGCGCACGGCTTTGACCACGCAAGTTTGGGATGCGCTGAACACCGCGTTTCAGGAACTCCGCCAGATTGAGGCGCAAACCGGCTACCGCGAACTCTCGCGGCTGACCGATTGGGTGATGCGGCATACCGCGATGGTGCGCGGCGCTATTGATGCGACGCTGCTGCGCAATGACGGCTATAACGTGCTGAACATCGGCTATTATCTGGAGCGTGGCGACAGCACCGCCCGGCTGATGGATGTGAAATACTACGTGCTGCTGCCGCGCGCCGATTATGTTGGAAGCGGCCTAGACAACGATCAATGGATGATGCTGTTGCGCGCCATGTCGGCCAATCGGGCGTTCCACTGGGCTTATGGCGGTGAAATCACCTCGGGCAAAATCGCGCATTTCCTGATTTTGAACCCGCAATGCCCGCGCAGTTTGATCACTTGTGTTGCCGGGATGAACAACCATTTGATCCGGCTGGCAAAACATTACGGTCGTGAAACAGAGGCGCAGCCGGCAGCGGCCAAGTTGCTGACCGATCTGGAGAATCAGTCCACCGACCAGATTTTCGAGGAAGGTCTGCACGAGTTTCTCACCCGTTTTATTGGTGAAACCGCGACTTTGGGCGCGATCATCCACAACTCTTATCTTTCGGGGGACATGCAGTAATGTTGCTCAGTGTCGAACACGTTACGATGTATCGCTACGACCGCCCGGTGCGCGGCGTGGTGCAAAGCCATCGCTTGACGCCGTCGAAGTTTGACGGCCAGCAAACCCTGGATTGGTCGGTGACGATGACCGGAGGCACGCTTGGCAGCGCGTTTCGCGATGGTGCCGGCGATTGGGTGCAGGGCTGGACAGTCGCTGGCCCGGTCGATGAGATCGAGGTGCGGGTATCGGGCCGGGTGCTGACCACCGATCTCGCCGGTGTCTTGCGCGGCCACAAGGAACTGGTGCCACCGCAAGCCTATCTGCGCGACACCGAAGCCACCGAGGCCGATGCGGCTTTGCTGGAACTGGCGCAGATCGTGCTGACCGCCGAGTCGCCACTGTCGGGCTGTCACAACCTGTGCGACGCAATTTCCGATGCGATCGTTTACAGACCCGGCTCGACCAAGCCGCGCACCACCGCCGCACAGGCTTTGGCGCAGGGCGAGGGGGTTTGTCAGGACCACGCGCAGGCGCTTATCTCGGCAGCGAGGGCAGGCGGTATTCCCGCGCGCTATGTCTCGGGCTATCTGCAATCGGGCCAAGACGGCATGGACCACGAGGCCGCCCACGCTTGGGGAGAGCTTTATATCGCGGGTATCGGCTGGATTGGATTTGATCCGGCGAACCGCTGCTGCCCGGATGATCGCTATATTCGGATCGGATCGGGCCTTGATGCACAAGATGCAGCGCCGATTCGCGGCATTTCTCGCGGCTCGGGCTCGGAAATCTTGTCGGTCACGGTTGCGGTTCAGACTCAGGAGCAATAGACTCTTCGGACTGTGAATCGGAGTGAACCATGACCTATTGCGTCGGACTTTTGTTGAATGCAGGCATGGTGCTGCTGTCGGATACCCGCACCAATGCCGGGCTTGATAACATAGCAACCTATCGCAAAATGTTCCACTTTGAAGAACCGGGCGAACGGGTGATCTCTCTGACCACGGCGGGCTCTTTGTCGGTGACGCAAACCACCATCGCGCGGCTGCGTGAGGCGATTGACGATCCTGATGCGACCGAGGCGACCTCTATCATGAAAGCGCCGACCATGCTGAAGGTCGCGCTGATCATCGGCGATATGCTTTCAACGGTGCGTCAAGAGATTGATGAAAAGTTGTCAACGATGAAGCAGAGCGCATCTGCCAGCATGATTGTAGCGGCACAGCGGCGCGGCGGCCCGATGCGGCTGTTTCTGATCTACCCCGAAGGCAACTTTATTGAAGCCACCGAAGACACGCCATTTCTGCAAATTGGCGAACATAAATATGGCAAACCGATTCTGGACCGGGTGGTTAACCCCAACACGTCGCTGGCTGATGCCGAAAAGGCCGTGCTGCTGTCGATGGATTCGACTTTGCGCTCTAACCTGTCGGTGGGAATGCCGCTGGATTTGTGCGTCATTGAAAAAGACGCCTGCCGGGTCAGCCGCAAGCGCCGGATTGAGGCTGGCGATGATAGCTTCCGTCTGATGTCTGAAGCATGGTCAAAGGCATTGCGCGACGCATTCACCCAGATCACTTTGTAAAATTTGCAAATACGCAGTGAAAAAAACGCGGCAAATCAACTGGCCGCTTAATGGCTTATAAATGGCCGCTTTATGGGTCGTTCATTTCTGGTTAACTCTAGACTGGATCTGACCTCAGCGGTGCTTGGAAAACAGCGCCGCAGCCGTGTCAAAATACCGCCCCCGCGTCGCTGCACGCTCCATCATGACCTCATGCTCAGCACCGGGATACATGTCCAAAGTGCCGTTTTTCCAAACTGACATCCGGGCATGAATAGGCGCGGTATCAACGATTTTCTCTTGCGTTCCCAAGGCAGTAACCGCCGGAACCTCGGGCGAGGCCAGCAGCGTCAGCGCGTGACATTCCGTCAACGCCGCCTTCAACCAACCCAAACTCGGGCCGCCCAAACACAATTCAGGATGTGCCAAAGCCTGCTGGCGCATATAGCCCCACATCTCGGCATCGGTGGTCAGGGTGTTTGCGTTAAACGGAGCCGTTAAAACATAGGTCTTAGCCCCAGTTCCCGGCGCATATCGCCCATCAAACTTGAACCACCGCGACGCCGAAGTCAGCGCCGCAGCCATCGGGCGCATCCATGCGGCGATCAAAATTCCCCACATCGGCGCCGAAAAAGACGCCGCTTTTATCGGAGCCTTGTTGTTGATCAGCGCCCGCAATCCGATGCAGCCGCCCATCGAATGTGCCATCAGATAATACGGTTCCGGCAACCCCTTTGCGCGGGCGAAACCTACCATCTCATTGAAATCAAGCTGGTATTCGTCGAAGTGCCCAACATGCCCGCTCATCACATCGTCAAACACCCGATCAGCCAAACCCTGCCCACGCCAGTCAATCACCAACGTCGCAAAACCGCGCGCGCGCAGATCACCCGCCGCACGGCCATATTTCTCGACATATTCCGTCCGCCCCGGCAGCAGCAAAACCGTGCCCTGCGCGCCGTCATGGGTCCACACTCCAACCCGCAACCGCACACCATCCGCAGCCGTCAGCCAAAACGCCGCACCCCCCTCAGGCCCATCCGCAACGCTGTCGTAAAGCGGAGCGTCGTTCACGACATCGCCGCCCCAAGCTGCATCGCCAGCCCCATGCTACCGTCAACCGTCAGTTTTCCCGTCATAAAAGCGGTGGTCGGGTTCATGTCACCGGCCAACATCGCCTGAAAAACCTCAGGTTCTGCGGTCAATGTCACGTCAGAAGGCTCATCCCCCGCACGCACCCCATCCGGGTCCACCATGATTGAGCCTTCGCCCGTCAACACAAATTTCGCCACGCCATCAAAGCCGTTCGGCAGCTTTTTCGCCAAAGCCGCAACCGCCGTCGAGATCACATCGCTCATCATATTCTCCTTCGTGAACGGGCGGCACTGGAATTCCCCGCCCATTGCGTTACCCTACCTTTATGAAAGCGCATCATGGGTTACACAATCGTATCGTTGCGGCAATTCTGCTGGTTTTGCTGTCATGCCTGCCAGTCGCCGCCCAAACCGCCAAACTCGACGAGCTTTTTGCACGGTTGCAGAAGGCGGATGCGGCCGAGGCTGCGCAAATCGAATCTGATATCTGGATGGAGTGGTCGAAATCAGGCTCTCCGGCGATGGATTTGCTGTTGCAGCGTGGCAAAGACGCGATGGCGAACGGTCAACCCGATGTAGCGGTGGAGCATTTGACGGCTTTGATCGACCATGCGCCAGATTTCGCCGAAGCTTGGAATGCCCGCGCCACCGCTTATTATCAACTCGGTGAGTTTGGCCCGTCGCTTTCGGATTTGGGCCAAGTACTGACATTAAATCCGCGGCATTTTGGTGCGCTGTCTGGTTTGGGCTCCATCTTCGAGGAACTCGGCAAGCCCGCGCAGGCGCTTGAGGTTTACAAAGCGACGTTAAAGATTGACCCGCATGCGCCGGGGGTTGAGGAAGCTGTTTCTCGGCTCGAAACCGAGCTTCAGGGCAAAGACCTATAAGGCAGGGCCAGAGATATGACTGCTGCCGGACAGGTTACGGCGGTCCTTGGGCCGACGAATACCGGGAAAACTCATTACGCGATTGAGCGGATGCTGGGGCATCGCACCGGGGTAATTGGCCTGCCGCTGCGGCTGCTGGCGCGTGAGGTTTACGACCGGATCGTGGCGTCGCGCGGGCCATCGGTGGTGGCTTTGGTGACGGGTGAGGAGCGGATTGTGCCTGACCGCGCGCAGTATTGGGTCTGCACCGTGGAGGCGATGCCGCTGGATACCGGCGCGGATTTCGTCGCGGTGGATGAGATACAGCTTTGTGCGGACCCAGAGCGCGGGCATGTGTTTACCGACCGGCTTTTGCGCGCAAGGGGGCTGCATGAGACGCTGTTCATGGGAGCTGAAACCATGCGGCCTGCAATCGCGGGGCTGATCGAGGGCGTGCAGTTTATCAAGCGTGAGCGGTTTTCCGAACTGACTTACACTGGGTCAAAAAAGATCAGCCGGATGCCAGAACGCTCTGCAATCGTTGGGTTTTCAGTGGAGAACGTCTATGCGATTGCAGAGTTGATCCGTCGCACAAAGGGCGGTTGTGCGGTGGTGATGGGCGCGCTTAGCCCTCGGACGCGGAACGCTCAGGTGGCTTTGTATCAGAACGGCGATGTCGATTATCTGGTGGCGACCGATGCGATTGGCATGGGGCTAAACCTCGATATCAAGCACATCGCGTTTGCTGCGACCTCGAAGTTTGACGGGCGGCGGACGCGGGCTTTATATCCGCAGGAATTGGCGCAGATCGCGGGACGCGCGGGGCGCTATCAGGAAAACGGCACGTTTGGGGTGACGGGTGAGGTGCGGCCACTGGACGCGGAAACCGTCGAGGCGATCCAGGAACATCGCTTCGATCCGGTGCGCAAGCTGGAATGGCGCAATCACGATCTGGAGTTCGGCAGCGTCGATCGGCTGATCCGAAGTCTCGAGGCCCCGACGGAAAACAAATGGCTGGCCCGTGCGCGGGATGCTGACGATGTACTGGCGCTGAAATATCTGTCGGAACTGCCAGAGGTGAAGCAAAAGCTTAATACCCCGCAGCGCATCAAGCTTTTGTGGGAGGTTTGCCGTATCCCAGACTTTCGCAATGCGGCAGGCAATGAGCATTTCACCTTGCTGGCGCGGATTTTCGATTTCCTCACCGGTCGCGGTTTGGCGCAGACTCGCATCCCGTCGGATTGGCTGGAAAAAGCCATCGCGCGGATAGATAAAGCCGGCGGAAATATAGATACCATTTCGAAACGACTGGCCTATATCCGAACCTGGACCTATGTTGCGCAACGCAAAGGGTGGACCGATAACGAAAGCCATTGGCGCGCCGAGACGCGCGCTGTAGAAGACCGATTGTCAGACGCGCTACATGGCGCTTTGACGCAACGATTTGTTGACCGGCGCACGTCCGTGCTGTTGCGGCGGTTGAAGCAGAAGGAGACCCTCGTGGCCGAGGTGAATGACAAGGGCGAAGTGACGGTTGCAGGCGAGTTCGTCGGCCGTCTTGAGGGGTTCCGTTTCCGTCAGGATGCGACCACTTCCAATGAAGAGGCGGCAACGCTGCGGCAGGCTGCCTTCGCGGCGCTAAAGCCGGAATTCCATCTGCGGGCGGATCGTTTTTATAACGCACCGGACACCGAGCTGGACTTCACCGAGCAGGGGGGCCTGATGTGGGGCACTCAGGCGATGGGCAAGCTGATCAAGGGCGCTGAACCTGCGCGTCCCGGTGTTGAGGCGTTTGTCGATGAAGAAGCTGGGCCGGATGTCGCCGACAAAGTGCGCCGCCGCTTGCAGCATTTCATCGACCGTAAGGTCGCCGCGAACTTTGAGCCTTTGCTGGCGATGGGCCGCGATGAAACCCTGACCGGGTTGGCTCGCGGTTTTGCGTTCCGTCTGGCCGAAGGGCTGGGCGTGATCCCGCGTGAGAATATCGCCAATGAAGTCAAGGAATTGGATCAAGAAGCCCGTGGCGCGTTGCGCAAGCATGGCGTGCGGTTTGGTCAGTTCACCGTGTTCCTGCCTGCGCTGCTGAAGCCTGCGCCGACCCGATTGCGATTGGTCTTGTGGTCTTTGTGGAACGGCTTGGATGAGTTTCCTGAAAGCCCGCCTCCGGGTCTGGTGACAATTCCGAACCTGCCTGCTGTGCCGAAAATGCACTACACGCTGGCGGGCTATCACCCGGCAGGCGCGCGCGCGATCCGCATTGATATGCTGGAGCGTTTGGCGGACATTCTGCGCACCAAAGATAGTCGAGCAGGCTTTGAGGCGACGCCGGATATGCTGTCGATCACTGGCATGACGTTGGAGCAGTTCAACGATCTGATGGGTGGGTTAGGCTATAAAGGCGAGAAAGCTGAACGTCCCAAGGTTAAGGCGGCCCCGGTTCCGGTGGCGGTTGATCCTGACGCTCCTATTCAGCCTATCCCAGAGGGCGAATCGGCTTTTGTGCAGCCAGACCCGGTCGAGCCCGAAGCCGCGCCGGAGATGGAGTCGTTTTACACCTTCATTTGGGCACCAAAACCACGGCCGCGTCCAGAACGCCCGGCGCGCCCGGAACGTGCTCCTCGTCCAGATGCCCCGGCAGCAGAGCGTGGACCTCGTCCGGAACGTGGGCCTCGGCCTGATCGCGGCCCGAAGAAGGAAGGCGATGCTCCTGCCGCAGATCGTGGGCCTCGACCAGAACGCGCTCCGCGTGTTGAGGGTGACAAGCCAGCGCAGGCCGATCGTGGCCCGCGCCGCGAAGGAGAAAAGCGCGAAGGCTACAAGGGCAATAAACCGCATGGTGGCAAGCCCAATGACCGTGACAACAAGCCAAAAACCTACGAACAGCGGCCGCCGCGCGTTGAAAAGCCGATCGACCCCGACAATCCCTTCGCCGCTTTGATGGCGTTGAAGGCCAAGCTGTAGTCTTCGGGATCTGATTGGCCGGGCCGGGGGCAAAACCACAAAAAGATGTTCAGCCGAAACTTCGGCTGGACAAATGGCTTTTCGCGGCACGGTTTTTCAAAAACCGTGACCTCGCCGCCGAAGTGATCGAAAGCGGCCATCTGCGCTTGAACGGCCAACGCTGTCGCAAGCCGGGGCATAGCGTGATGGAAGGTGACACGCTGACCTTCTCGCAGGGCAGGGCGGTTCGGCTGATCCGTGTGCTGGCACTGTCTGAACGCCGTGGCCCAGCCCAAGAAGCGCAAACACTTTATCTCGATCTGGCACCAACTGCCGACGCCAATCTGAATGATCGGCTTGAATGATCGGCCCGGCTTTAGTACTCAGGCCACGCTGAATTAGGAGCGCCTGACCATGACCTATGTGGTGATCGACAACTGCATCGCCTGCAAATACACCGACTGCGTCGAAGTTTGCCCGGTGGACTGCTTCTACGAGGGCGAGAACATGCTGGTCATTCACCCCGATGAATGTATCGATTGTGGTGTGTGCGAGCCTGAATGTCCCGCCGATGCCATTCGCCCGGATACCGAGGCCGATATGGACGCTTGGGTGACGTTTAACCGCAAATACTCGGAAATGTGGCCGGTGATCGTCACCAAAAAAGATCCTTTGCCGGGCTACGAAGAACGTGACGGAGAAACTGGCAAGCGCGAGAAATATTTCTCGGAAGCGCCGGGGCAAGGGAACTAAAGCACTGGGTGATTCGAGCTGCTTCGATCACGAAACGGGTACAACACTGAATATTCAGCGATTCCATATGGTAATGCGCTTGGACTGGTCTGTTGTGACGGTTGGAATCAGTGCATTTTTGTGTTATACATAAGTTACAAATAAACACGGATGCCTGCATAATCCCAAAAGCTGACAGGTTGGGGTGAAATCTTGTAAGAAAACGAAGCCGTTTTGTCGGGGTGAATTCCCCGCGACGGTGGCTTTTTTCTACGGAACAGGGTCCTGCCGAGGAATCGACTGAATGACCAAATCCAAGAAGCCTGATTTTCGTCCTAACGAGTTCGTTGTCTACCCTGCGCATGGCGTTGGCAGGATTATCTCTATCGAAGAGCAAGAAATCGCCGGTTTTGTGTTGGAACTGTTCGTGATTTCGTTTGAGAAAGACAAGATGACGCTGCGGGTTCCGACCCATAAAGCGACCGATGTTGGCATGCGCTCGCTGTCGTCGCCGGATCTGGTGACCAAAGCCCTTGATACGCTCAAGGGTAAAGCGCGCGTTAAGCGGGCGATGTGGTCGCGTCGGGCACAGGAATATGAACAAAAGATCAACTCGGGCGATTTGATGGCGATTGCGGAAGTGGTGCGCGATTTGCATCGCAGCGATGACCAGCGCGAACAGTCCTATTCGGAACGTCAGCTTTATGAAGCGGCGTTGGAGCGTTTGACCCGTGAAGTTGCAGCCGTATCGGGTGTCGATGAAGCTGGCGCACAGAAAAAAGTTGGCGACGTTTTGGTTAGCCGCGCCGCCTGACGCTGCGCTTGTTCTGCGGCCAAATTTTAGCAAAAAGGCGGTCTTCGGGCCGCCTTTTCCATTGGTCGCTATTGGTCCGTTGGCTTAGCGGTAGGTTCTTCCATATCGGGAAACAGCATCGCTTGCAGCACCTCAGGCGGTTCCTCTGCAGCCATTGGCCTGACCTCGTGCAACTCCTCCATCATCGCGATTTCGAGATCACGGTCGAGTTGTTTGGCGCGCGCAATATAAGCGTCGTTCAGATGGGTGGGCTGACCCGGCACCCAAACTTCCGCCAAATCACGCATCGCTCCACGGTCAACGCGGAAATAGGCTTGGCTGACCTTGGCGGCCTCATACTCAGAAAACCCCATGTTTTCCAGTACATAGCGCCCGGCCCGGATGGAGCTGTCAAAGGTTTCGCGCACGATGTCATTGGCACCCGCCTGATACAACTCATAGACATGCACCCGGTCGCGGGCCCGCGCGACGATGTGAATATCCGGGCGCCGCGATCTGGCGTAGCGCACAATCCGCGTCGCAGTCTCGCGGTCATCCATCGCGATAACGATCACCTGCGCATCGGCCAAGCCCGCCGCATCCAACAGTTCTGGCCGCCCAGGATCGCCAAAAAAGCCCTTCACACCGAATTTTCGCATCGTTTCAATCGTGGTCATATCGTTGTCGAGCACCACCGTCGGGATGCCAGACGTGCGCACCAACCGATTGACCACCTGCCCAAACCGCCCGATTCCAGCGATGATTACCTGGCCCTTCTCGTCGATTTCATCGGGGGCATGATCGGGCGTACGATGGGCAAAGCGCGCGGTCAGCCAATCATAACCGATGAACAGCAATGGCGTCAGCAGCATCGACAGACTGATCACCAGCAGCCCCATTTGACCCGCCGCAAGCGGTAAGGCGCTTTCCGATCGCGCAATGCTGACGATCAGAAAACCAAACTCACCGCCCTGCGCCAAACTAAGCGCGAACAGCCAGCGATCATGCCGTTTTAGTTTGAACACCAAAGAAATCGCCAGCAGTATCAGCGCCTTCAGCAGCATCAGCCCCAGCGTTAGGCCCAGCACCAGCAGCGGCTCTCGCGCCAGCATTTTGAAGTTGATGCCGACTCCGACCGTCATAAAGAACAGCCCAAGCAGCAGGCCCTTGAACGGTTTGAGATCGGCCTCAAGCTGATGGCGAAACTCCGAGTTCGCCAGAACAACCCCCGCCACGAAGGTGCCCAAAGCTGGCGAGAGGCCGACCAGCATCATCAGAAAAGCGATACCCAGCACCATCAGAAGGCTGATGAACGTGCTCATTTCCGGCAGTTTCGCTGCATGGACAAAGCGGAATATCGGGCGGCTCAGATAATGACCCGCCAGTACAATGCCCGCGACAATCGCCAGCGTCAAAAGCCCGGCACCCCAGCCCGGCAACGATTGCACGGTGGTGATCAGCTGCGAAGTTGCGGCGTGTTCGACCACATCCTGCCTATTGATAACGCCGTAAACGTCGGAGGTCTGGCCGACCAGATCGGGCAGCGCGAGCAGCGGAATGATCGCCAACATTGGGATCACCGCCATATCTTGGGTCAGCAACACCGAGAACGCTGAACGGCCGCCTTGTGTGCGCATCAGGTTTTTTTCGGACAGCGTTTGCAGCACGATTGCGGTCGATGACAGCGAGGCCATCATGCCCAAAACAAACGCCACCGCAGGTGACATGCCGAACCAAATCAAGCCGATCGCGACGCTGCCCGTGGTCAACACCACCTGCGCGCCTCCCATGCCCAGCAGTTTATGCCGCATCTCCCACAACGATTTCGGCTCGAGTTCCAAACCGATCAGGAACAGCATCAACACAACGCCGAATTCGGCAAAATGCTGAAGATCGGCTGTTTCGGCGCCGGTCAGACCCAAGATCGGCCCCATCAAAATCCCGGCGGCCAGATAGCCCAGCACCGAGCCCAAGCCCAACCTTACCGCTAAAGGCACCACGCAAACCGCGGCACCAAGGTAGATTGATGCTTGCAGCAAAAAACTTTCCATCACGCACTTTCACGCTAACAGCGGCAAACCGCCCAGACATCTGGATCTTCGAATTTGATTTCGCACCAATGCGGCAGAAATGTCGTGGCCACATTGCAGCAATAAATCGAGGGGAAAAACCGCATCCTTGCGGCAAATACCTCAAACAATGATTCACAAGCAGCAGTTCCGCCTTGAATTTGGGCTACGCCAGCGAAGCACTTCGCGCGTTTAATTAGTAGATCAAAGCAACGCTTGGTCAGAACCGGATCGAGGCTTGGCGGAGTGATCAGCTTTTTGGCATCGCCAAAGCGACCAGACGTCCGCCTTTTTGATAGCGCACTTCGGTTGCGGTGATGGCAGCCACGCGCCCGCCGCCGTCAATGCTATCGCCGACACGCACCTTTTTGTAACGCCCAGCCGCGGTGCGGACCAAAGCATAACGCTTTGACTGCGTGCCATACACGCCGATCAGGTTCAGCTTGGAGAGGTTGATAGCGTTCTTAAACGTCGCCTGTTTGGCCACCGTGGCTTTGGTGGGAATTTTCGGCGCGGCAGACGCAATCTCTGGCTCACCGTCAGCCTCGGCACTGGTGTTTTTCTCGGGGGCGGCGGCCACCTTCGGCTTGGGCTCTGCGACGGGTTCGGGTTCTGGTTCTGGTTGGCGCGCAACTGCGGCTACGGCTGCCTCTACCGCGCGGCTCAGATCTCGAGGCCGCGTCGCAGGTTTGCGGCTGATCGCAACCGCGAGCTTTGATCCGCCACTGAGGGCGGCTTCCTGGTTGAGTTGCTCTGCTTGCGCAGCGAGCGATGCACCGGCCGAAGCTTGTTGGGCCTGCCGTCCAGCAGAAAGAATGCCTGGCGGACGAGCCGAGGGGCGCAGGCCCGCAAGCCGGCTATCAATAACCGGAGCCAGCGCGCCTTGATCCGTGCTGGCAGGGACAAGTCCTGCGGGACGGGTCTTTGGCTTTTTGCCAGCAAGGGCAGGGTCTGCCAATACCGGCGGTGCGGTGGCTGTCGGCAACGCAACCTCTGGCAGCGTGGGGTTCGTCACCGCGGGCTTGGCTGCCGCCGCCGCTGCAGCCACTGTCGCCGGGCGCTCGGTTGGCACCAACGCGGGTTTGCCGGCGCGCAATAAAACCCCTTCAGGGGTGATAATGCCTTCGGGCGTCGGTTTGATCGCACCGTTCGCCTCGAATTGATACACCGTGCCAAATGGTGGCGGTGATGGCTGGGCCGTGGGCAGTTGATCGCCTTGCGGCAGCGGCTGCTCAAGCGACAGCGGATCGGGCGATACAGGTGCCGCATCCGTCGAGGCCAAGAAAATCTCATCATCGGTGCCGGTAGTCGAGTTCACCGGCGGCGCTGTCTCGGCCGCAACATCCAAGGCGGGTGCCGGGGCAGGTTCAGGTACAGCGGCTGGCGCTGCCGCCTCAGTGGCAGGCTCAGCCATGGCATCCGCCACCTGATCGGCCGCATCCGCCGCATCGGGGGAAGGCACGATATCTTCGACCGGGGCCGCTCCGGGGTCGCTTACCGAGGCTGTGTCGGACAATTCGGCAGGGTCTTGCATATCCGCCAGCATTTCGTCGTTCGCGTCAGGAATATCGGTGGCATCTGTGCCCTCGCTATCGGCAGCACCAACCTCAACCGGTTGATCGCCGCCAATGTTCCATGCGCCCATCGAATAAGATGACCATGCCGCGATCATCGCGAGCAAGAACAACAGCACGACGGTCAGCACAAGGCCAAGATAGCGCGGCTTGCCCTTTACGGGTTCGCGAGGCGCAAAACCACCGGGGCTTCGCGCAGTAGCCGGACGCGGAGGCTGCGGATTGGCGGCAGAGTTGGCTCCGGTACTTTCCGTCGATTTCAGCGGCGGCAATGCGGAAGGAATAGCCACCTTGCTGCGTGGCTTTACCGCGCCATTGCTGGGTGGGGTTGCAAAATTCGACAGGCCGCGCAAGCCGGGTTTGCCGGATTTAGCTGGTTTAACAGCCGCCTCTGGCCGTTGGAGGCCGGGGCGCTGCATAGCGGACGGTTGCATAGCAGAAGAAGCCTGCATATCGCCGGATTGCATCCCCGCCAGCGGCTTTGCTGCGGACGGGCGCTGCGCAGCAGCTTTTGCCGCTCCCAAGGCTGGTGCTTTGCCCGCAAGCAGATCGTTGCCCTGTCGACGGCTAGAGAACGCGCCTAAGGCAGCAGCTGAAGGCAGTGGAGGCAGATCCTCGGCAATGGCCGGATCAATTACCCGTGCGGCTTTTGCCGAAAGCGCGGCGCGGATTGCACCGGCACCCTGCGGCTCGGCTTCTTCCAGATCATTGCTGTCATCATCGCCGCTCTCATCGGCAACATCCAAGGCCATTGGCGCTTCGTCAGCCTCGGGTTGCAACGGCTTTGCAGACTCGGGCGGGGCAGGTCGTGGCAACACGGGCTGAGCTATTGGGGCCGAAAGCGTATCCGCCAACGCAGCGATCAGAGCGCTATCGTCTTCGGGGCCCACATCGCCGCGTTGCGCTTCGATAAAAGTAGGAAGCGCGGGCTTGGCTATTCCGTCTGGTGTGGCGGCTTCAGGGGACGCTGCCGCGATTTCAGCTGCAAGCCCCGGATCAGGCGTGAAATTACGCGCTGCAGGACGCAGCTCTGGTTGGGCCGCTACCGTATCGGCTTCGCGCATTTCCGCTGCCGCGAGAATATCTTCCGGTTCTGACGATAGCGTGCCCGCGTAAAAAGGCGTCGGCTCAGGCTCGGGAGTAAAAGGCGGCGCTGGCTTTGGCTCGTAAGCAGGCTGAGGCTCGTAAACAGGCTCTGGCTCGTAAGCAGGCTCTGGCTCGTGAGCAGGCTGCGCCTCGTAAGCAGGCTGCGCCTCTGCATCCAGCGGTAAAGTGAGCCCGGTAGCGGCGTCAGGTGTGTCAAAGGCTTCCGGCGCTGTTTCAACCTCGAACTCGGCGACCGGCGCGTCTTCCAACACAAACTCAGGCTGCGGGTCGGCTTGGAAAGTTGTTGCGAATTCAGCCTCGGGCTCGGCAACTGACCGCACAGCGGTGTGCGAACCACGCGAGGCCATCATCACCGGCATCGTATCGCGCTCAACCTCACTGTCATCAGAGACCAGCGATGGTGCCATTGCCGAAAGCCCAAACCACGGCTCGCCGTCAAACGTTCCGTCCTCTGGTGAGGCTACAAAGGCGATCGGGTTCAAGCGATGTTCGGCTGCAAAGCCCTCCGCCTCAGCCAAGGTTTCCTTGGCAATCACTGCGACCTGAACCTCTGGCCCGGTGCCGCTATAGTCGAAGGCCAGGTCGGCGACTTCGTAAGGGGTGCGCCCTTGAAGGGCTGCCGTAACCTGGGCGTGCCGCGACGCCGCATCCGGCCCCGGCGCATGCACGGTCAGGTACAAAACTTGTTCGTTCGGGATGACGACTTTGGTCTCAAGCCCGCGCGGCGAGAGGCCAAGCGCGGTCGCCCGCAGATAGCCCAACGCTTCGGTCAGATCAGGTGTATCAAGCGGAACAGCACCAACAAGCTGCCAACCGCTTCCAGAGCGGTGCAGCAAGCTGATGGTTTCATCGCGGAAGTCGAGTGCAAAAGCTGGTTTCATTTCACGGGTCTAGCACAAGGGGGGCACCGCAGGAAACGCGCCTCGCACGGTTTTGACCTTCCTATAGCAGCTTTTTGCCGAAGGAAAGAAAAAGCCAAGACGCCACCAAGGAATGCCTTGCGGCGCGCGTCATATCAATACAGCTAAGGCGCATAACTTTTGGAGGTTCCCATGCGTGTTATTAATTCTCTGTTTCTATCTGCTGCCCTCGCACTGCCACTCGCGGCCCCAGCATTTGCCGATAACGTGATCACCGTCACGGGTGAAGCCACCGTGCAAGTGACGCCCGACATGGCGACAATCTCGCTTGGCGTCACCACCGATGGTGCGTCGGCTGCCGAGGCTATGGCTGCCAATTCTAAAGCGCTGCAAGCCGTGATCGACCGGCTGAAATCGGCAGGGATTGAGGACCGCGATCTGCAGACCTCCAACCTGTCGTTGAACCCAAATTGGATCGGTTACGATTCGGGCCAAACTCCGAAAATCGCGGGCTACGTGGCGTCGAACATGCTGAGCGTGCGGGTGCGGGCTTTGGATACGTTAGGCTCCGTGCTGGATGCCAGCATCACCGATGGCGCGAATGCGCTGAACGGCATCACCTTTGATCTCGCAGCGCCACGCCCGGCGCAGGACGAGGCCCGTAAAGCCGCCATTGCCGACGCCAAGGCCCGCGCCGAATTGCTGACTTCGGCCGCCGGTGTGAAGTTGGGCAAGATCGAGTCGATCACGGAAAGCGCAGGCTATGGTGCGCCGACGCCGATGTTCCGCGATGAGAAAGCTGCCGCTGCGGTGCCAGTCGCCTCGGGTCAGATCGGAATGTCCGCCGCTGTGACGATCACCTATGAGATCGTCGAGTAACTTCTTAGTTTCATCTGTCCTTAAATATCCCCGCCGGAGGCATCCGACATTGGCTGAATGAATCTCCGGCGGAAGTATTTCAAATCGACAAGCCCAGAGGAATATCCCTCTGGGCTTGTTCATTCTACGAGGTCGCTTCCGTCAGGGCTTGATCCAGATCGGCAATGATATCCTTCACGTCCTCAATCCCAATCGAAAGCCGCACCACGTTCGGGGCCGCGCCGGCGCGAATTTGCGCCTCCTCCGCCAACTGGCGGTGGGTGGTCGAGGCTGGGTGGATGATCAGGCTGCGGGTATCGCCAAGGTTGGCGACATGGCTGAACAGTTTCACGCTATCCACCAGCTTTACGCAGGCGTCATAGCCGCCCTTCACCGCGAAGGTGAACAACGCACCTGCACCTTTTGGCGTGATCGACTCGGCGCGTTTGCGGTAGGGCGAGGAATGCAGGCCCGCGTAGGTCACAAACTCTACGCGGGGGTCTTGCTCCAGATACTCCGCGACGACGATGGCGTTTTCGACATGGCGCTGCATCCGCAGGCCGAGGGTTTCGATCCCCATCAGGGTGTAATGCGCGCCTTGCGGGTTCATCGTCATACCCAGATCGCGCAGGCCGACGGCGATGGAGTGGAAAGTGAAGGCCATCGGGCCCAAGGCGGCGTGGAAGGTGAGGCCGTGATAGGCGGGTTCGGGTTGGCTGAGGCTGGGGAATTTATCCGATGCCGACCAGTCGAACTTGCCTGAGTCTACGACGACCCCGCCCGTCACCGTGCCGTTGCCGGTCAGGTATTTGGTGGCGGAGTGGACGACCAAAGTAGCGCCGTGCTCGATGGGTTTGCACAGGTAGGGGGTGGCGGTGGTGTTGTCGACGATCAGGGGGATGCCCGCTTGATCGGCAATGCGGGCCAATGCGTCGAGGTCGCTGACATAGCCACCGGGGTTGGCGATGGTCTCGCAGAAGATCGCGCGGGTGTTTTCGTCAATGGCGTGCTCGACGGCGAGCAGGTCTTCGGTATCGACAAATTTCGCCGACCAGCCGAAGCGTTTGATGGTTTGGCTGAACTGGGTGATCGTGCCGCCGTAGAGGCGTGACGAGGCGACGATGTTCAGGCCCGGGCCCATTAATGGGAACAGCGCCATGATTTGGGCTGCGTGACCGGACGAGCAGGCGACGGCTCCGGCTCCGCCTTCTAGCGCGGCCACTCGGTTGGCGAGGGCTGAGACGGTGGGGTTTGTCAGGCGAGAATAGATGTAGCCGACCTCTTGCAGGTTGAAGAGTTTCGCTGCGTGATCGGCGTCTCGGAAAACGTAGGCGGTGGTTTGGTAGATCGGGACTTGCCGCGCCCCGGTGGCTGGGTCGGGTGCAGTGCCTGCGTGGATGGCAAGGGTGTCGAAGCCTAGGGGTGCGGTCATAGTATCCTCCCGTGGATGAATGGGCGCAGGGTAGGCTCGCCGCGAGAGTCGGGCAACGGGAAAGAACGAGGGCTGCCCGCGTGTGGACTGTTTGGAAAATTGTTAGTTATCAAGGGGGGCTTTTGGAAGTTAAGGGTTTGTTAGGGGTTTGGGGCGGGTGGTTTTGGTTTTTGGGATGGCGATCTGGTATGTGATGGAGGCTTTGGTTGTGGGGTGGATGCCTCCGGCGGGGATATTTTTGCCAAGGCGAAATGGTTAGGGAGTGATCGTGCCGGAGGCTTTCGTGTTGCTGTCAGAGCCTCCGGCGGGAGTATTTTTGCCGATGTGAATTGTTAAGGGCGCAATAGTTTGGTGAGGGCTGCGATCAGGGTTTCGGTGCCTGCCATTGTGGTCAGGTTGCCGGGGGAGAGGCGGAGGGTTTGGCTGCGGGCGTCGGTGGTGATGCCTTGGGCGCGTAAGGTGTTGACGATTTCGGCGGCTTTGTGGGTTTCGGGCAGGCGCAACATGATCGAGCCGCCGCGTTTGTCGGGGTGCCTTGGGCTAAGCAGGGTAAGGTTTAGCGCGTCGGCGGCCTCAATGATGCGGGCGGTGAGTTGGCGGTTGTGGGCCAAGAGCGCGCTTTGGTCTTGGGTGGCGTGCCAATCCAAGGCGGGCAGGCTCCCGAGCGCCGCCATCGTGCCGGGGGTGCCGTTGTCATAGCGGCGGATGTCGGGGGCGTATTCGAACGCGGTGATATCCCAGTTGAACGGGTTGGCTTGCGAAAACCAGCCGCGCAACTCGGGGTGGCAATGCGGGGTGAGGCGCGGGCTGACGTAGAGGATGCCTGCTCCGGGGGTGCCGCACATCCATTTGAGGGAGGTGGAGACGGTGAAATCGACCTCGGGTGCCATCACGTCACAGGGGATCAGGCCAGCGGCTTGGGTGATGTCGGTGCCGATCAGCGACCCCATGCGGCGGCCGTGGGCGACCATGCGTTTGAGGTCGATGCGGTGCGAGGTGAGGGACGATACCCACGTCAGCAGGGCGAGGCCGACGTCGGGAGTCCAAGCCTCAATGAAGTCGTCATCCTCGACGTATCCCATGCCCTGACGGAGTGGGACGGTGTGCAGGGTGAAGCCATATTTCTCGGCCATACCGTTCAGCAGGAAGTGGTTGGAGGGGAAGCAATCGGCCCCAACCAGCACTTTGCGGCCCTTCAGATGGCTTTCCGGCAGCGAGGTCAGCAGCGCATGGAAGGCGGCGGTGACGTTTTCGGTGGCGGTGATCGACTGCGGCGGAGCGTTCAGGATGGAGCGCCAGCGGTCGATGAAATCTGCGCGTTTGCCAAGCGCGTAAGCCCATTGGCTATCATCGGGCTTGCCCCACACGCCCGCAAATTCGGTCATGGCGGCGGCGAGATCGGCGGCCTTGCCGGGATACATGCCGATGGAATGGTAGAGAAAATAGGTATCGGACATATAGTTCACCGGATGAGGAAGGGGGCGGGGGCGTAGCGGGGTTTTAAGGCGTCGGGCGCTTTGGCTGCGAGGCTTTGCAGGGTGGCGAGGATTGTTTCGGTGGTGTGAAAACTTAAGGATTCGAACGGGCCGCGCGGGAAGTTGAGGCCGAGCCTCAAAGCCGTGTCGATGCCTTCGGGCGTGGTGCCGCCTTCATCCAGCAGCCAAGCGGCCTCATTGATCAGTGTGGACTCGATACGCAGTGCGATTTCTGGGTTAGGTTTCGGAGTGGTCTGCGCGGGGTAGACGAAGCCTTGGCCGGATTTGCGGCCTAAGTTTCCGCTGGCGACTTGGCCTTTCAGAGCTGCGAAGACATGATAACGCGGATGATTTTGCATGGCGGTTGATAGGCCCTCGGTCGCGGCCAGGTTTATATCCGCTCCGATCAAGTCGATCAACGCGAAGGGGCCGAGGCGGTATCCGGCGGCCATCATCGCGGCGTCTATTTCCTCGGCCTCGTGGCCTTCGGCAAGCAGGGCAAGGGCTTCGCCGTAATAGGGGCGGGCGCAGCGGTTGACGATGAAGCCGGGGCGGTCGGGGCATTGGATCACTGTTTTGCCAGCGGCTTCGGCGATCTCGCGGGCAAGGCTGAGGGCCGCAGTGGAGGTGCCTGCGTGGGGAGCGAGTTCGACCAGTTTCATCGCGGTGGGCGGGTTGAAGAAGTGCAGCGCGAGGATGCGGTTGGGCGTGGTCGCGGTGCTCGCGATGGTGGCGACGGGGATGGAAGAGGTGTTGGTGGCGAGGATTGTGCTGGCGGGAATGATGGCTTCGAGCTCGGCAAATAGGGCTTGTTTGGCGTCGGGACGCTCGGCGATGGCTTCGATGATGAGGGTGCAGGCGGTGAACTCGGTTAGGGTTTCAGCGATCTGCAAGTTGGCTAGGGTGGCGTCGCGGGCTTGCTCGGTGAGTTTTCCAGCGGTGATGCGGGCCGTTAGGGCTTGCCCCATGCGCTCGCGGGCGCTGGCGCGGGCCGGGGCGTGGGCGTCGGTGGCGATGGTGCGAAAGCCTGCACTGGCAAAGACTTGCGCGATCCCTAGGCCCATGGTGCCGAGGCCGATGATACCTATGGTGGGGTGCATTATGCGCCTGTGAAGCTGGGTTTACGTTTTTCGCGAAAGGCGGCGATGCCTTCGGCTTTGTCTTTGGTGTCCATCAGCGCCTCAAAATTTGCGCGCTCCACGGTGAAGGCGAGGGTGGCTTCGTCTCCGGCTACGAGGGCTGCTTTGGCGGCTTGTAGGGCGAGCGGCGCGCGCTGGGCGAGTTTAGTGGTGAGGGCGACGGCGTCGGGCAGGGCAGAGCCTGTGGCGAGATAGGCGGCGATGCCCCATTGGTGGGCGGTCTCAGCGTCGATGATTTCGCCCGTCAGGATCATGCGGCTGGCGCGGGCACGGCCTGCAAGGGCGAGCAGGCGCTGGGTGCCGCCTGCGCCGGGGATCAGCCCGAGGTTGGTTTCGGGCAGGCCGAGTTTGGCGGTCTCACCTAGGATGATGAGGTCGGCCATCAGGGCAAGTTCCAAGCCACCGCCCAATGCGAAGCCGTCGATGGCGGCTATCAGCGGTTTGGGGAAGGCTCGGACGGTTGCCCAGTGGGCTTTGCGGGGGTCGGTTGCGGCTTGCGCGCTCGTTTTGGTGGCGATTTCGGTGATGTCGGCTCCGGCGGCGAAATTGCCATCATTGCCGGAGATGAGGACGGCACGGATGTTCTGGTCGGTGGCGGCTTGGGTCAAAGCATCGGCCAGCGCCGCCAAAGTCGCGGTGTTCAGCGCGTTTTTCACCGCAGGGCGGTTCAGCTCAATATGCAGCCAGAACGGGTGCTGGGTGATCGTCAGATTTTCCATGACAGCACTATGCGGGGTGGGCGGGAAAATTCAAGCTAGAAATTTCAAGCTTGAAATTGTTTTGTCATGGTGGCAGGCTGAGGCAAACGTCTTGGCGGGCCAAAACGTATTGGAGGGGTTTTCGATGAAGGTTCTGTGTTTGGGCGGCGGTCCGGCGGGTCTGTATTTTGCGATCTCTATGAAGTTGCGCGATGCCTCCCACGAAGTCGTGGTGATGGAGCGTAACAAGGCCAATGACACCTTCGGCTGGGGCGTGGTGTTGTCGGATGATGCGCTGGGGCGGATGGCTAAGAACGATCCGGTTTCAACGCAGGCCATTCGCGATCAATTCGCCTATTGGGACGATATTGCGGTGGTGCATAACGGCGTGCGCACGGTGTCGGGCGGGCATGGTTTCGCGGGTATTGGGCGCAAAGCGATGTTGGTGCTGCTGCAAGCGCGGGCGCGGGAATTGGGCGTCGATCTGCGATTTGAGACCGAGTTCAAGTCGGCGGAGGAGTATCGTCGCGAATACGATCTGGTGGTGGCGACGGACGGGATTAACTCGCTGGTTAGGCGCGAATATGCTGAGGTGTTCCAACCCGATATTGATGTGAGGAAGTGCAAGTTTGTTTGGCTCGGCACCCATGCCAAGTTCGATGATGCGTTCAGCTTTATCTTCGAAAAGACCGAATACGGCTGGGTCTGGGCGCATGTTTACCAGTTTGACAAGGATACCGCGACCTTCATCGTCGAGTGCAGCCCTGACACGTGGGAGCTGTGGGGCTTTGAGGAGATGTCGAAAGAGGAAACCGTTGAGACTTGCCGGAAGATCTTTGAGAAGCATCTCGGCGGCCATGATCTGATGTCGAACGCGGCGCATTTGCGCGGCTCAGCGGTGTGGATGCAGTTCCCGCGGGTGATCTGTGCGCAGTGGTATCACGAGAATGTCGTGCTGATGGGCGATGCGGCGGCGACGGGGCATTTCTCAATCGGGTCCGGAAGCCGCTTGGCGTTTGATAGCGCGATTGCTTTGGCGGAGTATTTGCACTCGGAGCCGACCATGCAGGCGGCGTTTGAACGCTATCAGGCAGAGCGGCGGGTGGAAGTTTTGCGACTGCAATCGGCGGCGCGCAATAGCCTTGAGTGGTTTGAGGAGGTCGAGCGTTATCTCGATATGCCCGCGCCGCAGTTCGCTTATTCGCTGCTGACCCGTTCGCAGCGCATCAGCCATGAAAATCTGCGGATGCGCGATCCGGCTTGGTTGCGCTCTGCTGAGGATTGGTTTGCGGCGCAATATGGTGGGCAGCCGGGCCGTGCGCCGATGTTTACGCCTTTCCAACTGCGTGGGCTAACGCTGGAAAACCGCATTGTGGTGTCGCCGATGGCGCAGTATCGCGCGGTGGAAGGTGTGCCCGGGGATTGGCATTTCGTCCACTATGCCGAGCGGGCAAAGGGTGGCGCTGGGCTGGTTTATACCGAGATGACTTGCGTGTCGGCGAATGGCCGGATCACGCCGGGTTGCACCGGGCTTTACACGCCGAAGCACGAACTCGCGTGGAAAAAGATCAACGATTTCATCCATGCCGAAACGAAGGCGAAGACCTGCTGCCAGATCGGGCACTCGGGGCGCAAGGGCTCAACACAAGTGGGTTGGGCCGATGCCGATGCGCCGCTGGTGTCGGGGAATTGGCCGTTGCTGAGTGCGTCGGCGATCCCGTGGCAGCCGGGCAATGCCACGCCGAAAGCCATGGACCGCGATGATATGGACAGCGTTTTGCGCCAGTTCATCAAGGCGACTGAGATGGCCGAGGGCGCGGATTTCGACATGATCGAGCTGCACGCGGCGCATGGTTATCTGATCTCGTCGTTCATCTCGCCGTTGTCGAATGTGCGGACCGATGAATACGGCGGCAGCTTGGAAAATCGGATGCGCTACCCGCTGGAAGTGTTCCGCGAAATGCGGCGCTATTGGCCGGGGCATAAACCGATGGCGGTGCGTATTTCGGCGCATGACTGGGCAGAGGGTGGCGTGACGCCTGCGGAGGCTGTGCTGATCGCGCAAATGTTCGCAGCGGAAGGTGCTGATATTATTGACGTATCGGCGGGGCAAACCTCGACTGAGGCGAAACCGGTTTATGGCCGGATGTTCCAGACGCCGTTCAGCGACCGCATCAAGAATGAAGCTGGTTTGGCGACGATGGCGGTGGGCAACATCACCGAAGCCGATCAGGTGAACCAGATTTTGCTGGCGGGGCGGGCGGATTTGGTCTGCTTGGCACGGGCGCATTTGGCTGACCCGTATTGGACTTTGCATCAATCGGTGGCGCTCGGCGATACTGGCACCACATGGCCAAAACCGTATTATGCGGGCCGTGATCAGGCGCAGCGTTTGGTGCAAAAATCAGAAGGCACAATACGAGTATGACGCTGGCTGGCAAACGTGTGCTGATCACTGGCGGAGGCTCCGGCGCGGGCGAAAACCTCGCGCTGGGCTTTGCGCAGGCTGGGGCCGAAGTGGTGATCGCGGGGCGCCGCTTGGATGCGTTGCAGGCAGTTGTGTCGCGCGCGCTGGGGATACGGGCGGTGCAGGCGGATGTGACGGATGAAGCCTCGGTGCGGGCGATGTTTTTGGCTGCGGGACCATGTGATGTGGTGATCGCCAACGCCGGGGCTGCGGATTCCACGGTGATGGCGAAAACCTCGCTGGCACAGTGGAATGCGATGATTGCGGTGAACCTGACGGGGGTGTTTTTGACGCTGCGCGATGGGCTGAACCAAATGCCGGGGTGGGGGCGGCTGATTTCGGTAGCTTCGACTGCGGGGCTGAAGGGCTATGCCAAGGTCGCACCCTATGCTGCGGCAAAGCATGGTGTGATTGGGCTAACGCGTTCATTGGCCTTGGAAATTGCTAAGCGTCCGGTGACGGTGAATGCGATTTGCCCGGGGTTTCTGGATACGCCGATGACCGATCATTCGGTGGAGGTGATTGCCGAGAAGACCGGGAAAACTTTGGAGGAAGCCCGGGCGGTTTTGGCCGGATTGAACCCGCAGGGGCGGTTGATTGCGCCTTCGGAAGTCACTGCGATGGCTTTGTTTCTCTGCGGGCCGGGCTCTGAAGGCATCAACGGGCAGGCGTTAACCATTGCCGGGGGTGAGTTGTGAGTGAGCTGTCAAAACGTCGGCTGAAAATGTGGATCAGGATGCTCGGGGTGACGCGGGCCTCGGAAAGCCATCTGCGTGAGTTTTTGCGGCTGAAGCACGACACCACTTTGCCGCGTTTTGACGTGCTGGCGGCGCTGTATCGCAAGCGCGATGGCGTGACGATGAGCGAGTTGTCGCGAATGCTGCTGGTTTCAAACGGCAATGCGACGGCGGTGGTGGATCGGCTGGAAAAAGACGGCCTCGTGCTGCGCACCCAAAGCGATCAGGACCGCCGCACGGTGTTCGTGGCGCTGACGCCGCAGGGTTTGGCGAACTTTGAAGGGCTGGCAAGCGACCATGAGCGCGCCGTGGACCGGCTGTTTGGCGGGCTGACCGAAGCGGATTTGGACAGTCTGACCGAGATTTTGAAAAGGATGGGTAAGGCATGAAACTCGCGGATTTTAAGCCTGCGCATTTCCTGTGGGAGGTTTCGGACCGGGTGGCGGTGCTGCGGCTGAACCGGCCTGATCGCAAGAACCCGCTGACGTTTGACAGCTACGCCGAGTTGCGCGACCTGTTCCGCGATCTGGTTTATGCGGATGATGTCGATGTGGTGGTGTTTGCGTCGAACGGCGGCAATTTCTGTTCGGGCGGCGATGTGCATGAGATCATCGGGCCGCTGATCGGGCTGCCGATGAAGGATTTGCTGGCGTTCACCCGGATGACCGGGGATCTTGTCAAGGCGATGATTTCATGCGGAAAACCGGTGATTGCGGCGGTGGATGGCGTGGCAGTTGGGGCAGGGGCGATCATCGCTATGGCCGCCGATCTGCGGCTCGCGACGCCGGAAGCCAAATGCGCGTTCCTGTTCACGCGGGTCGGTCTGGCGGGCTGCGATATGGGCGCTTGTGCGATGCTGCCGCGGATTATCGGGCAGGGTCGGGCGGCGGAACTTTTGTATACCGGGCGCGTGATGACGGCGCTTGAGGGCGAGCGTTGGGGGTTTTGGAACGCTTTGCATCAGGCCGATGCGCTGGAGGCCGAGGCGATGGTTTTGGCACGGCGCTTGGCGGCGGGACCGACCTTTGCGCATAGCGTGACCAAGGCGCAGCTGTTGCAGGAATGGGATATGGGGCTGATGGCTGCGATTGAAGCCGAAGCGCAGGCTCAGGCGATCTGTATGCAGACACGCGATTTTGAGCGGGCGTATCGGGCGTTCGTGGCAAAGGAAAAGCCGGTTTTCGCGGGGGATTAAGGCGCTTGCTTGCGAGCCCCGGGGCGCTGCCGCGGACCCTGGGATGTTTAAGCGCAGAGGATGAGCCGTGTCAGATCAAAGCTTCCTAAGCTGGCCGTTTTTTGAGGATCGTCACCGGGCATTGGCGACGGCTTTAGAGGCTTGGGCTTCGGTGCATCTGCCCGTCGATCACACCGACGTCGATGCGGCTTGCCGGGGGCTGGTAGCGATGCTTGGCGCGGGCGGTTGGTTGCAACATTCGGGCGCGGGTGCGGGCGAAAAGCTGGATGTGCGCAGCTTGTGTCTGATCCGTGAGACTTTGGCGCGGCATGATGGCTTGGCGGATTTTTCCTTTGCGATGCAGGGGCTTGGCATGGGGGCGGTGTCGCTGTTTGGCAGTGACGTGCAACGCGAATGGTTGGGGCGGACGCGGGCGGGGACGGCCATTTCGGGGTTTGCGCTGACCGAGCCTATGTCGGGTTCTGATGTGGCTGCTACGGCGACGACGGCTGTGCGCGGGCAGGGCGGTTGGGTGCTGAACGGCGAGAAAACCTATATCTCGAACGGCGGGATTGCCGATGTTTATGTGATTATTGCGCGGACAGGTGAGGCTCCGGGCGCGAAAGGGTTGTCGGCGTTTTTGCTGCCAGCGGATACCCCGGGGCTGTCTGTGGTGGAGCGGATTGAGGTGATCGCACCGCATCCGCTCGCGCATTTGGCTTTGCGCGATGTGATCTTGCCGGATACCGCGCTGATCGGGCGGGCGGGCGATGGTTTCAAGATCGCGATGTCGGTGCTGGATGTGTTTCGATCAACCGTTGGCGCGGCGGCTTTGGGCTTTGCGCGTCGGGCGCTGGATGAGGCTTTAACGCGGGTGAAATCTCGGCGGATTCAAGGGGCGGCGCTGGCTGAACTGCAGATGGTGCAGGGGCATCTCGCGGATATGGCGTTGCAGGTCGATGCGAGCGCCTTGCTGATTTACCGGGCGGCTTGGGTGAAGGATCAGGGCGCGGCTCGGGTCAGTCGTGAGGCGGCTATGGCGAAGTTATACGCGACGGAAGCGGCGCAGAAGGTGATCGACATGGCTGTGCAATTGCATGGCGGCGACGGGGTGCGGCATGGCTTCGCGGTTGAGGCTTTATACCGCGAAATCAGGGCGTTGCGGATATATGAGGGCGCGTCTGATGTGCAGCGCATCGTGATCGCTCGGAGCATTTTGGGATGAGTTATACGCGGCTGATCCAGATCGAGTTCAACCACTGCGACCCTGCAGGCATTGTGTTTTATCCACGTTATTTTGAGATGACCAACTCGGTGGTTGAGAACTTTTTCAACGATGTGGTGGGGCGCAGTTTTGCCTCGATGCATCGCGGTGCGCAGAACGGCGTGCCCACGGTTTCGCTTGCTGCGGAGTTTGCAGCGCCCTCGCGGCTTGGCGATAAAGTGTTGTTTTCGCTGGTCATTGAAAAGCTGGGCCGGTCCTCGGTGGCTTTGAAAATTGAGGGCCATATGGCTGAGGAACTGCGGCTGCGGGTGGCGCTGACGCTGGTATGGATTGACGGCATGAAATCGGCAGCTTGGCCTGATGCGATGCGGCAACGTTTGACGGAATATATGGAGGAGGCGGCATGAGCCATGAGGTTTTGCACCCGAAAAACTGGAAGGCCGCGCGGGGATATTCCAATGGCATGGCCGCTTCGGGGCGGATGGTTTTCACGGGTGGGCTAATAGGCTGGAACGCCGATCAGGAGTTTGAAACCGACGATTTCGTCGGCCAAGTTGAAGCGGCGTTGCGAGGCATAGTCGAGGTTCTCGCCTGCGCCGGGGGCAAGCCGGAGCATCTTGTACGTTTGACCTGGTATGTGACAGACAAGCAAGAGTATTTGAGCAATCTCAAAGGCTTGGGAGAAGTTTATAAAGCGGTGATCGGGCGGCATTATCCGGCGATGGCGCTGGTTCAAGTGGTGGCTTTGGTTGAAGACCGCGCGAAAGTTGAGATTGAGGCGACGGCTGTTATACCGGAGGGCGTGTGATGGCTGAGGTGTCAAAGCGCGCACAACAACTCGGGCCGTCGGGCCACAGCGATACCTTCACCCGGGATCGTTTACCGCCTGCCGATCAGCAGCCAGATTTCTTGCTGGATGGCTTTGACTACCCAGATTACCTGAATGTCGGCGTCGAGTTGACCGATAAAATGGTCGAAAAGGGCTTTGGTGATCATACCGCTTTGATAGGCAACGGGCGGCAGCGCACTTATAAGGAACTCACCGATTGGTCCAATCGGTTGGCTCATGTGCTGGTTGAAGATTACGGTGTAAAGCCCGGTAATCGCGTGCTAATTCGGTCAGCCAACAATCCAGCAATGGTGGCGTGCTGGCTGGCTGCGACCAAGGCGGGGGCGGTGGTGGTTAACACCATGCCGATGCTGCGGGCGGGTGAGCTGGCGCAGATTGTTGATAAAGCCGAGATCGCTTTGGCTTTGTGCGATACGCGATTGATGGAGGAACTGGTGGCTTGCGCCAAGACCTCGGGCTTTTTGAAAACCGTGGTTGGGTTTGATGGCACGGCGAACCATGATGCGGAACTTGATCGCGCGGCTTTGTCGAAATCTGTGCGGTTTACCCCGCCACCCGTCGGGCGCGATGACGTGGCGCTAATCGGATTTACCAGCGGCACCACTGGCGAGCCGAAGGGCGCGATGGCGTTTCACCGCGATATCCTCATCATTGCAGACGGTTACGCCAAAGAGGTGCTGAACGTCACGCCAGGGGACGTTTTCGTAGGCTCGCCACCGCTTGCGTTCACCTTCGGGTTGGGCGGGCTCGCAGTGTTTCCGTTACGGTTTGGCGCTGCGGCGGCTTTGTTGGAGCAAGCAACGCCCGCCAATATGATCGAGCTGATCAAGACCCATAAAGCCACGGTGTGTTTCACGGCCCCGACGGCATATCGGGTGATGTTGAAGGCGGTGGCGGAAGGCGCGGATTTGTCTTCATTGCGGGCGGCGGTCAGCGCGGGCGAAACTCTGCCCGCCCCGGTTTACGACGAATGGATTGCCAAGACTGGTAAGCCGATGCTCGATGGCATCGGGGCCACCGAAATGCTGCATATTTTCCTGACCAATCGGTTTGACGATCACCGTCCGGGGTGCACAGGGCGTCCTGTCACCGGCTATGAAGCGCGCGTTGTTGGGCCGGATATGGCGGAATTGCCGGCTGGAGAGGTCGGGCGTTTGGCGGTGCGCGGGCCGACCGGCTGCCGCTACTTGGCAGATGTGCGCCAAGAGAAATACGTACGAGACGGCTGGAACCTGACCGGGGACAGCTTTTGGATGGATGACGAGGGCCGGTTTCACTTCGCGGCACGCTCAGACGATATGATTATCTCGGCTGGATATAATATCGCCGGGCCGGAAGTCGAGGCAGCGCTTTTGGCGCATCCTGATGTGCTGGAATGTGCGGTGATCGGACGGGCAGATGAGGAGCGTGGCCAAATCGTTGAAGCGCATGTGGTGCTGACGCAGGGCTGTGTTGGCGATGCGCTGATGATCAGGGCGCTGCAAGACCATGTGAAGCGGGTGATCGCGCCGTATAAATATCCTCGCAACGTGGTGTTTGTAGCGGCGCTGCCGAAGACACAGACCGGTAAGATCCAGCGATTTCGCCTGCGCGACGGCGGTTGACGAGCGGCGGCGCTAATGCACTGCGGCCGTGCGGATGATCGGCCATCCGGGGCGCGACGGGGTGGGTGCTGGGCTTTGCGCCGCCTGTTCTATACTGGCGCAAAGGCTGATCTCGCGGGCTTTAAGCCGCGCGACCGCGGCGCGGATTTCAGATAACTCATCGGCAGGGCTAAGGTTTTGCATCGAAATTCCTCGTGACGGCATTGATCTCGGATCATGCGGTTAGAAGATTAATGATCGGTTGCGATCAATGCCTGCGCAGCAAAAACAGACGCGCGCGCAGCCAGCGGCACCCAATCAATGCTGATTTTGGCGGCAGCGAAGCCGCTGAAGCGACACCAGCGCATCACATTCGGAGGCTTGTTGCGATGGGGCGTTGCTCTGTTGGATCAGATGTGGCAAGAGGAAAGAGACGCAAACTAGACTGGTGAGTTTAGACAGATGAGCGATTTTTCTGCCCGCCGCGTGATGATGGTCGACACCCAAGTCCGCCCTTCTGATGTCACGAAATTTCCGATCATCGAGGCTATGCTTTCGGTGCCACGCGAAGCCTATGTGCCGCTTGCCAAGGCGGAGGCTGCTTATGTCGGGGAAAACCTTGATATTGGTGGTCGGGTGATGGTGGAGGCCCGCACTTTGGCGAAGATATTGGATGCGCTTGACGTGCAGCCAACCGACCGCGCTTTGTATGTTGCGGGCGGATTGGGGTATGGCGCGGCTGTGCTTGCGCGGATGCTGACCTCGGTCGTGCTTTTGGAAACTGAGGCATTGGCTGCAGCGGCGCAGGCCAGTTTGGCGGCACAGGCTGTGTCGAACGTAACGGTGGTGAGCGGCCCGCTAGAGACAGGCGCTCCGGGCTCTTACGATGTTATCATAGTTGAAGGCGGCGTGCAGGACGTGCCCGAGGCTTTGCTAGCGCAATTGGCCGAAGGTGGCCGGATTGCCGCGATTTTCATGCAGGGCGCGTTGGGCTTGGTGAAAATTGGCCATAAAAACGATGGTCGGGTAAACTGGCGGTTCTCGTTCAACGCCACGGCTCCGGTGCTGGCTGGCTTTGCGAAAGCTCCGGCCTTTGCGCTTTAACAAATTAGCTGTACCTTAGGTGTGACGACCGGCCGGACTTGGCCGCTTACAACAAGCGCAAAATGCGCAGCTACATAATTATATGAGGTCGTAATGCAGAAGTTTTGGGCAGTAGTGTCGGTGACAGCAGCAATGGTGGCGGCACCTGTCGCACAGGCTGAGACTTTGGCGGATGCGCTGATCTCGGCGTATAAGACTTCACATTTGCTGGACAGAAACCAAGCGGTGTTGCGGGCGGCGGACGAAGATGCGGCGGTGGCTTTGGCGCAGCTGCGTCCGGTGATCACCTTTGCGACGCAGGCGAGTTGGACCAAGCTGGACAACGCTTTTAGTCGCCCGGTGTTCGGGCCCCCGATCGGACCTTTGTATACCGAGTCGACCGATGCTTCGGCGGCCCTTACGGCGTCGTTCCTGATTTATGCCGGTGGGCGCGGCCAGATGGCGTTCGAAGTGGCGAAGGAAAGCGTGCTCTCAACTCGCGCGGCTTTGGTCAACCTTGAGCAACAAGTCTTGCTGGATGCGGTTTCGGCCTATGTTGATGTGCGTTTGCAGGCGGAGATCGTGGCGTTGCGCCAATCCAACGTGCGGCTGATTTCGCAAGAACTGCAGGCTGCGCGTGACCGTTTTGAGGTCGGCGAAGTGACGCTGACGGATGTGTCGCTCGCCGAAGCGCGCAGGGCTGCTGCGCAATCCGGGTTAGCTGCGGCGGAAGGTGCGCTGGAAGTGGCGCGCGAGCGTTACAAGGCGGCGATTGGGCACTACCCGAACAATCTTCAGGGTCTGCCGCGGTTACCGAAAGCGCCGAACTCTGAAGAAGCCGCGAAAGCCATTGCTGTGCGCAATCATCCGGTGATCAACCAAGCCGGGCATGAAGTGAGGATCGCTGACATCCGGGTTAAAATTGCCGAGGCGGCGTTCCTGCCGACCGTGAGCAGTTCGGTATCGGTGACGGAAGATTGGCTGTCGGGTGAGGGCAACGCTGTTGCTGGCATCACCTTCAGCGATACGATTTATCAGGGCGGTGAACGTTCGGCGCTGTATCGCCGCGCGCTTTCCAGCAAGGAAGCCTCTGCGGCGGGACAGTTGCAAGCCGTGGTCGACGTAACCGAAGCTGTCGGGCAGGCTTGGTCGAATGTGATCGTGCAACAAGCCTCGATCCAAGCGGGCAGTTTGCAAGTGGTAGCGGCGCAAAAAGCTTTTGAAGGTGTGCGCGAAGAAGCAACTTTAGGCGCGCGTACCACGCTTGATGTGCTGAACGCCGAGCAAGAATTGCTGAACGCACGCGCCGACAAGCTACAATCCGAGGCCAGCCGTTATGTTGGCATTTATCAACTGCTTTCCAGCATGGGCCAGTTGACCGCCGAACAGCTGAACCTTGGCATTACGACCTATGACCCAGATGCGTATTATAACGCCGTCAAGAAAGCACCGCTGACTTCGACGCGCGGCAAACGGCTGGACAATATCTTGAAAAAGATTGCCAAGTAAACTGACAGGTCTTTGACGTCGCCTGACTGCAAGCTTATGAGAATATCGTTACCCTGTCGGGGATCTCTACAAATGAATAAAAAACGGCCTCTGCCCGGATGCGGTGCAGGGGTCGTTTTCATTAAACTTAGACCTGTTGGGTCGGCTAAATCATACCGATAAATGCGCCTGTTCCTTGTCTTGCGTGGCTTGTGCGGATACACTGACCGCTACAGTTGGGTTCGCGAAGCGTAGGACAGCACCATGGCAGAGGCGTTGAGTTCGACCGAGATTGAAGATGTGCTGTCGTCTATCCGTCGGCTGGTGTCAGACGATACGCGCCAAGCGCCGCGCGCAGGTAGCGCAGCCCCGATCGCCGATAAATTAATTCTCACCCCGGCGTTACGGGTGGTACAAAGCGCCCGCGTGCCAGTCAGCGATGGTACGGCAAGCACGGCGAAGGTGAGCAACGCTGCGGCGGCTGGCACGGTTCGGGCTAAGGACGTCAGAGCAAACCCGCCTCCAACCGATACCGCGCCACTGCCGATGTTTGTCGCAGCCCTGCGCAGCAAAATGGCAGAGGATGCGCCCGCCACAAGTCTGGGCAGCGTTGTCGCCAGCGTCAGCGCGGCCGTAGATGCAGCCCCGGAAGACTGGGAGGCTGAAACTGGCGATGCGGCACCCCAACATGCGACCGTAGCCGACATTGCCTGGGAGCTTGACGAGGCCGACGCTTATATACTGCACCCGGATGAAAACATCGCCGAAGACACTCCCGAGCCCGAAGATCGTGCTGACGATCAGGCGGCGGGTGGTGACGCTCCGGCAGCCTGGGCGCAACAGGAAGACAGCGGCCAAGATGACGAGATGTTGCAAGATATCGCCCCGGTTATCGACGAACCGGACTCTCTGCAAGGCACGGTAGAGCCCGATCCGCTCTGGGCTGATGCCGCCGAAGCCAGTGTGATCGCGGCCTTGGCAGAGCCCGATACGCGCTCTGCTGAATTGGCAGCAGAAGAAGATTTTGAGCTGGGCATGCGCTTTGATGAAGACGTGCTGCGCGAACTGGTGCGCGATATGTTGCGCGAAGAACTGGCAGGCAAAATGGGCGAACGGATCACCCGCAATATCCGCAAGCTGGTCCGCGCCGAGATTGCACGGGCGTTGGCCACGCAAGATTTTAGCTGACAGCAGCTGCAGACGGGCAGTGCGCCGTACATTCTGACTTACTAAAAAACGCGCCCAAAAGGCGCGTTTTTCTATTCCATTTAGCGAAGTTACCTGACTGCTAAGACTTACGCGGCCTCGGCATGTTCTAACTCTAGCGCGTGGCGGCGCTCAGATTCTTCGCGCGACAGTGCCACCGAAGTGCGCACGCCTTTTGAGACAAATTCCATCAGCCCTTTGACAACACGCTCATTCGGGTCGATCCCGGCGCAGGACAAAACTTCACGGCCGTCCCGCGACCGCGCCCAACGCGCAATCTGATCCGGGCCGTTGCCGTATTTCTTGTCATCTGCAATGGCATCATCCAAAGCAGCCAAAACCACCGCCGCAAAAAGTTTGCGCGCCCGTTGGCCTTGCTCAAAGTTGAAGGCTGTGCTGTCAACCGTACCTAACATCACATCGTCCTTTTTTCTTACTCTTGTATTTCCGTAACTTCCGCGCTTGTAACGTTTTGATTACGATTCGGGGCTTCAACTTTCGCATATCTGTCATGCGTATGTAGCATGGCTTGAGAAAGTTTATACTGTATCTAGTCGCCTTGCTCGCAACCCAGACCCGATATATAGGGTGATCTCAAATCTCTTCAACCTTTTGACAAGGTTTTAACACAAATGCCTAAAATTAACGGAAATGAAATCAAACCGGGCTTCATCGTGGAACACGACGGCGGCCTGTGGGCTGCGGTTAAGGTCAACCATGTAAAACCGGGCAAGGGCGGCGCTTTCGCCCAAGTTGAGCTGAAGAACCTGCGCGATGGCCGCAAGTTGAACGAGCGGTTCCGTTCGGAAGACAAGGTAGAGCGCGTTGAGTTAGAGAACAAAGACCAGCAGTTTTTGTATGAGACCGACGGGCGCTTGGTTTTCATGGATTCCGAGACCTACGAGCAGGTAGAGATTGATGCGGAATTGCTCGGCGACCGCCGGGCGTTCCTGCAAGATGGCATGATGGCGACGGTGAACTATTTCGGCGAAGAACCACTGAACGTCACATTGCCGCAAAAAGTGCGCTGTAAAGTGGTCGATACCGAGCCGGTGCAAAAGGGCCAGACTGCGACGAGCAGTTTCAAGCCTGCCATCCTTGACAACGGCGTGCGGATTATGATCCCGCCGTTCATCGGGCCGGACGAAGATATCATCGTGCATACCGAACTGATGGAATATTCGGAACGCGCTTAAGATTGGCGCGATTTTGACAATATTAGGGCCGTCCCGTGTGGGCGGCCTTTCATTTGGAGGCAGGCGATGGACGTGGTGTTGCAGGCGGTGCGGGCAGCGGCGAAGGCGGCGGTTCTGCCGAGGTTTCGCAGTTTGGGCGCAGGGGATGTGGCGCAGAAAACCGATTTTGCCGATCTGGTAACGGTTGCTGATACCGAAGCCGAGGCGATGATTGTCGCAAGTTTGGCGCAGTCTTGGCCTGAGGCGCGGGTGCTGGGGGAAGAGGGTGTGGCCGCTGATCCTAGCCTTCGTGCAGCTATGGCGGGGTCCGGGTGGCAGGTGATCGTCGATCCGGTTGATGGCACTTGGAACTTCGCCAAGGGGATTGCGACATTTGGTATGATCGCCGTGGCGGTGCAAGATGGCGTGACGCGCTATGGCTTGCTGTATGATCCGCTTCTGGACGATTGGATTGAGGTGACGGCGGGTGGCCCTGCGCGATTTGTACAGTCGGATGGGCGGGCACAGGTGTTGGCTGTGTCTAGGGTAAGCGACCCCGCCCAGATGTGCGGCTTCATCCCGGTGGGGTTATTTGCGCCGGATCGAAAGCGCGCGGCAGTGTTGGCGGGGCTTGGCTATGGTCGCGTCACCAGCCTGCGCTGCTCGTGCCATGAGTACCGGCTGATGGCGCAGGGGCATGTGGAATTTGTAATCTCGGGCCCAGAGCCGCATCCGTGGGACCATGCGGCGGGGGTGCTGGCGGTGCAAGCGGCGGGCGGTGTGGCGCGGTTTCTGGGTGGCGCGGAGTATGATCTGGCGCGCAGGGCGGGGGTGTTGGTGGTCGCCAATTCGGAAGCGACGTGGAGCCGGGTGGCGCGGGATTATGCGGCGCTGGCGGGATGATCCAGCAACGTTGCGCCTGAGGCATCTGGAGAATCGCTCCGCGGGGGATATTTTTGCAGAGAGGATGACCTTGAGGCAGGGTTTCACATCGAGATTTTGGCGGTGCCTGCGGTGAGGTTGTCGGCGCGATCAAAGCGCAGGTAAGCGATGGCGCGGTTGCCTGATTGGGTGAAAAGGGTACCTGCGGGTTTGTCGCCTTGCAGGATCGGGGTGCCTGCCGGGGCCGCGCCCTCGATGGTGACTGTGACCAGACCCTTTTTCAATTCGGTTTTGTGCTTCATCCGGGCGGTGACTTCTTGGCCGACATAGCAGCCTTTGCGGAAATCGACGCCGTGTAGACGCTCAAACCCGGATTCGAGCAGGTAGCTGTCGTCGGGGATCAACTCTATTCCGGTCTCGGGGATGCAATGCGCGACGCGAATGGCGTCCCAGTCAATCTCGGGCGGACCACCCGGCGCACCATAGCCGCGCCAGCCGAGGGCAGGGTGGCGAGGGTCGGCGATGGCTCCGGGAGGTGCTGCGCCAAGCCCGCGCGATACGGTCAGCGATGCGGCGGCGAACTGCACATCGGCGCGCAGGCGGTACATCGAGAGACGGCGGATGGTGGCTTCTGCGATGCTGTCTTTGATGTCGAGCAGCAGGCGGTCGCCTTGTGCCACCAGAAGGAAATCGGCAAGATATTTGCCCTGCGGCGTCAGCAAAGCCGCCCAAACCGCCCCATCACCGCGCCCAAGTGGCAATACGTCATTGCTGACCATGCCTTGCAGAAAGCTCAGACGATCCGCCCCGGTGACGGTATAGACGCGGCGGTCGGCGGCGGTTTCGCCCAACATTTTTCAGTCCTTAAATTGCAGGCGGTATAGCCCGGCATAAACCCCGCCCAGAGTTAGCAGTTGGTCATGCGTTCCGGTTTCAACAACCCTGCCTTTGTCTATCACTACGATTTTGTCGGCATCGCGCACCGTGGCAAGCCGGTGTGCGATCACCAAAGTCGTGCGGCCTTGGCTGCCCATGGCCAGCGCCTCGGCCACAATGGACTCGGATTGCGCATCCAGGGCTGAGGTTGCTTCATCCAGCAGCAGCACTGGCGCATCTTGCACCAAAGCCCGCGCAATTGCGACGCGCTGCCGCTGACCGCCCGACAAAGCCGAGCCACGCGGGCCAACCGGGGTTTGCAAACCGTTCGGCAGGGCAGGCAAGAAGTCGGCGACATGCGCGGCATGCAATGCGGCATCCAGTGCCGCCGGGGCGATGTTGCGGCCAAGCGCGATATTCTCGGCGAGCGTTTCATCGAACAGCGCGGAATCTTGGGTGACTGTGGCAAACAGCCCGCGCTGATCGGCGAGCGACAGGCCGGAAGCCGCAACGCCACCAATTAAGATGACGCCGCTGCCGGGTTCCAACAATCCGGTCAGCAGGTGGAACACTGTGCTTTTACCGGCACCAGACGAACCGACCAGCGCCGTGGTGCGGCCAGCCTCAGCCGTGAACGACAGCCCGCGCAGCACGGGTTGATCGCCATGCGCAAAGTTGACGTCCTCAAAGCGGATTTCTGGCGCGCCAGGGGCGGGCACAGCGATGCTGACGACGGGGCGGGGATAGGCGGGGCGCGCATCAAACAGCGCGTAGATGCGTTCGAGACTGGCGGCGGCGATCTGCCAAGTGCCTGCCATTTCGCCCAATCGACGCAGGGGTTGAAAGGTTAGCGACATCGCGGTGAAGAAGGACATGAAATCGCCGGTGGTGCGCTGGCCGGACGAAATCTCATTGCCTGCCATCAGCAGCACCGCGAAAAACCCAAGCCCTGTCACCAGATCAATCATCCCCGGCATCAGGCTGCGGCCAAACACCGAACGCACCTCGGCGCGGCGGATCGAAGTCAGCACGGCGCGGAAACGCTTGGTTTGATAGTCTTCCATCCGGTTCAGCTTTACGGCGGTGATGCCGTGGAAAATCTCATCAAGCCGCGTGGCGCGCTGGCCCGCTTGATTGCGCAGCTCTTTCGATTTGCGCCGCACGTAGCGTTGCAACAACGAGGCGGGCAGGATCAGCAACGGCGCGCCAATCAGCGCGGCAAGCGTCCATTGCGGATCAATCGACACTGCCACTGCCAGCAAAACCACAAGCCCCAGCAAGTCACGGCCGACGCCAGTGACCAAAGTGCTCCAAATCCCTTGCACCGCGTTGGTGTCGCCCTGCACGCGTTCAATCAGCACGCCGGGAGGGTTGGTTTGGAAGAAAGGCGCATCCAGCGTCAGGATATGGCGCAGCAGGTCGGATTGCATCGCCGCCGATACCCGCTGCGAAATCGACCAAATCAATGTGCGTGATATAACCACGGTGAAGGCACGCGCCGCGAACAGGCCGAAGATCGCAAAGCCGACGCCATAAAGTGCGGCTTCTCCGCCGGGAGTGAACACCACATCGAACAGCGGTTTCAGCAGGTAGGACAAAGCACCAAGCGCGCTGCCCTCGACGATCATCAGCAGCAAACAGGCGAGGATGCCCAAAGTGTGCTTATGGATGTAACCGCGCCAGAAGCGTCGGAACAGGTTTGGGTTCGGCAGGCTGACTTTCGGCAAGCTGGGGTCTGGCAATTCGGCATTCGAAAGGTCGGATTCTGCCAGACCGCTATTCGGCAGGCCGTCATGCGGCAGGCCGTTACTCGGCAGACTGTTACTCGGCAGACTGGGGCTGGCGGGGGGCAAAACGAGCACCTTCAGTTGCGATTGGCTGGTTTGGTCTAACTTGCGCGGGCGGTGAGGGCAAGCGTGGCTGGTCTTGGTTGCCGGATCAGTGGCCACTGGCGATTGACGAAGCTTGGGGCCGCAGATAGCCATATGAGGTTTGTAATTGGAGCCTGACATGACCCTAGCCAACGGCCGTCCTTACCTTGCGATTCCCGGACCCTCGGTGATGCCCGACCGGGTGTTGGCGGCGATGCACCGGGCGGCGCCGAATATCTATGAGGGCGGCTTGTATGATCTGGTGGCGTCACTCTGGCCAGATCTGAAGACGGTGGCGGGGACGAAAGGCTCGGTGGCGGCTTATATCGGCAATGGTCATGCGATTTGGGAGGCCGCCAACGCGAATATGTTCTCGCGCGGGGAAAAGGCGTTGGTGCTGGCGACGGGGCAGTTTGGGCTGAGTTGGGCCAATTCGGCGCGCGCGATGGGGATTGAGGTGGAGGTGCTGGATTTCGGCAGATCCGCGCCGGTCGATATGGCGCGGGTGGAGGCTGTGTTGCGGGCCGATAAGGCGGGGCGGATCAAGGCGGTTTTGACGACGCAGGTGGATACCGCCTCGACAATCCGCACCGATGTGGCGGCGTTGCGGGCGGTGATGGATCAGGCTGGGCATGGGGCATTGCTGGCGGTGGATTGCATCGCCTCGCTCGGCTGCGATGAATACCGGATGGATGATTGGGGCGTCGATGTCACGGTGGCCGCCAGCCAAAAGGGGCTGATGACGCCGCCGGGGATGGGGTTCGTCTGGTTTTCCGATAAGGCGCGGGCGCGCACGTTGGGGGCGGATTTGCGCACGCCTTATTGGGATTGGACGCCGCGGGCGGATGCGGAGGAGTTTTGGCAGCTTTGGAATGGCACCGCGCCGACGCATCATTTGTATGGGCTGCGCGAGGCTTTGACGATGATCTTGGACGAGGGCCTGCCTGCGGTCTGGGCGCGGCATGATTGTTTGGCCCGGACGGTTTGGGCGGCGTTTGATTGTTGGTCGGCGGGGCACGCGGCGATTGCGATGAATGTGGCGGACCCCAAAGATCGGGGGCGGTCGGTGACGGCGGCTCGGTTTGGAGCACCTCACGCGACGCGGCTGCGGCAGTGGTGCGAGCATCGGGCGGGGGTGACTTTGGGGATCGGGCTTGGGATGGCTTTGAGTTCAGAGCCAGCTTACCACGGGTTTTTGCGGGTGGCGCATATGGGGCATGTGAACGCTCATATGACTTTGGGGGCGCTGGCGGTGATGGAGGCAGGGATGATCGCTTTGGATATTCCGCATGGGCCGGGGGCGCTTGGCGCGGCGGCTGGCGTGGTGGCTGCGGGGGCTGGGGTTTGAAGTGGCCACGCGTGGCGGGATTTGGCCCTAGCAATATCAAGGGGTTATGGGGTGGGTGTTAAGCGAATTTTAACGATTGGCGCTCAAGGGTGGGGCGATCTCGGCCCCCATCGAGGGGGCTCTCAATCGCGCTGCCGGGGTTTGATTTGCGGCGGGGCTTGGGCGTTGTTTGGATTTAGCTGGCGTGGTTAGAATGCTGAAAACGGCTGGAGGATATGTTGATGGATCAAGATAATGCGCCGCATCTTGCGTCGTGCCACTGCGGAGCTGTGCAGTTTCGGGTTCAGTTGAGTGACGGCTTTAACACGATCCGCCGTTGCACCTGCTCGTATTGTCGGATGCGCGGGGCCGTCACCGCGACGGCGCGGGAAGGTGGCATTGTGTTTGTGCAAGGTGAGGACAACCTGAGCTTTTACCAGTTCAACACCCACACCGCGCAGCATTATTTCTGCAAGACCTGCGGCATCTACACCCATCATCGCAGGCGTTCCAATCCGAAGGAATTTGGTATCAACGTCGCCTGTCTCGCCGGGGTGTCGCCGTTTGATTTTCCAGAAGTGCTGGTGATGGATGGGGTGGTGCATCCGTTGGACGGTGATGGTCGGGATCGGGTGGCAGGGGTGCTGCGGTTTTCGGCGGGTTAATCGGGGGCGAGATGGCGGCACTGAGTTACATCATTTGCGGCACGCCGCGCAGTGGCAGCACTATGCTGTGCGATATGCTGACTGCCACCGGCGTGGCGGGGGCACCGGATTCGTTTTTTATGAGTGAGGTTGATCCAGTCTGGGCTGCGGTTTGGGGATTGCCTTCGCGGGGTGGGTCGAGCCGTGAGGTCTATGCCGCAAGCTATCTGCGGGCGGCGATTAAGGCTGGGACAGGCGAAACTGCGGTGTTTGGCTTGCGGCTGATGCAAAAGGATTTGGCTGATTTATTGCGGATGATTGCAGTGGTTTATCTTAGTGAGCCGTCGGACGCTGCGCGGCTGCGGGCGGCATTTGGCGAGGTGCGATATATCCATTTGAGCCGCGAAGATAAGCTGGCGCAGGCGGTGTCGTGAGTCAAGGCTGAGCAGACCGGGTTGTGGCATATCGGGCCTGACGGGCCGGAATTGGAACGGCTGCACCCGCCCGCAGCACCGCAGTATGATTTTGCGCGGATCAGGTCGGTGCTGGCGGAGTTGCAGCGGTTTGATGCGGATTGGCTGCGCTGGTTTGAGGCGGAGGGGATCGCGCCGCTGCGGGTGCGTTATGAGGATTTGGCGGCTGATCCGTTGGTGCAGGTCGCGCGGATTTGTGCGGCGTTGGGGCTGGTGATGCCTGAAAACGGCGAGTTGAAGCCGGGGGTTGCGAAGTTGGCGGACGCGGTGAGCGCGGGCTGGATTGAGCGGTATCGGTTGGAGCTGCGCTCTAGCACCTCATCGGTCAGCGCAAGGTAATCTATCAAGCCTCGAGGCTTACCGATCTTTGCCATCTTTGAGAGATGAGGTTTGAGTGGTCGTTCGGGGCGGCCTCGGCCCCCATCGAGGGGGCGCTTGGCCGCGCTGCCGGGAGTTGCATTTCGGCGGGAGTGTGCGGGGTTATGTGCGCCTCCGGCGGGAATATTTGGGCCAATGTGAAATTGGGAGGCTGGATCTATGGAAGTCTTGAATTAAATTAACGGGTTACTTGGTAATATTAATGTCGGCTGGCAACGTCTTACGGTTGCTCGATGGCGTCGGGTGTGGCGCGGGTGCGCTCGGTTAGGGTGATGTAGAGCGCGCAGGCGATCAGGACGGCGACGCCTAGGAAGGTGAGTGCATCGGGGAAATCGCCGAAGAAATACCAGCCGACGGCGGTGGCGATGATCATCTCAGTATAGGCCAGCGGGGCGAGCAACGAGGCTTCGGAATAGTCATAAGCGCGCACGATCAGATAGTGGCCGAAGGTGGCGATGGTGCCTAATCCTGCGAACATCAGCCATTGTGTAGGGGTGGGGTGGTGCCAGATCAGCGGCATGGTCAGGGTCATAAACGCAGCGCCGATGACGTTGGTTTGGAAGGTGGTGACCATCGCCGGGGCTTGGCCGGAGATTTTTCGCGTCATCACGAAGTAAATCGCGAGGAAGGTTCCTGCGGCGAGGGCGAGCAGGCTACCGGGGTTGAGGGCGACAAAACCGGGGCGGATGATGATTAATGTGCCGATGAAACCGACGGCGACGGCGGCCCAGCGGTTGCGGCCAACGCTCTCTTTCAGCACCAGCGCAGATAGCACGGTGACGACCAGCGGTTGCACGAAAAAGATCGCCAGCGCGTCGGCGATCGGCAGGTATTTCAGCGACAGGAAAAAGCAGAACGTCGCGAGGATCAGGAAGCCGGCGCGAAAGCTGTGGTAGGCCGGGCGTTTTGGGATCAGGCCGCGCGGGCCGTTGTGGGAAAGCGCGAAGGGCAGGGCGACGAGGGCTCCGATCGTCAGACGGGCCCAGACGATTTGCAGCACCGGCACGTTTTGCTGGCCGAGGAACTTGGCTAACACGTCGATGAAGGGCAGGCTCGCCATCGCGCCGAGCATGAAGGCGACGCCGATCAGCGGGGCTGCGGCGGTTTTGCTTGCGGTGGTGCGGGCGGTTGGCATCTGCGATCCTGCTGCGACTTGGCTTTGCATAGGGCGGGCGCAAGGGGCGGTCCAGCGCGTTTGCGACATTTACGGGCGCAGGCTGCGGCGATTTGGCAGGGCGAGTGCTGCAATTACAGGCAGATGTGATGCGTTATGGCAGTGCAAGTGGCTTTCGCGCTTCATCTTGCTCTGCGCGCTGCTATGATGGTGAGGCAGATTGTTACAGCAGGCCCATCATGCTCCATGCCCCGCGCCGCCCCGTTGTGGGGATTATCGGCAACGCTCATCTGATGAACGACCGTTATGAGGTTCATGCCGCCGGGCATATCAACTCTGAGGCGGTGGCAGAGGTTGCGGGCTGCGTGCCGCTGATCGTGCCTGCGGACCCGCGCTTTGTGTCGGTCGCCGATCTGATGGCGGTGTGCGATGGGTTTTTGCTGACCGGGGGCCGCCCGAATGTGCATCCTGACGAGTATGGCGAGGCGGAAACCCCGGCGCATGGCGCGTTTGACCGTGGCCGCGATGCGATCACGCTGCCGCTGATCCGGGCATGTGTCGAAAGCGGGCAGCCGTTTTTCGGGGTATGCCGGGGATTTCAAGAGGTCAACGTCGCGATGGGCGGCTCGCTTTATCCGGAAATCCGCGATCTGCCCGGGCGCACGAACCATCGGATGCCGCCGGATGGCACGATGGAGGAGGTGTTTGCGCATCGCCATGTGGTGAAGTTTACCGAAGGCGGGGTGTTTGCGCGGCTGATGGGGGCGTCTGAAGTGATGACCAACACGCTGCATGGGCAGGGCGTGGCGCGGGCGGGGGCGCGGATCGTGATTGACGGCGTGGCACCGGATGGCACGCCGGAGGCGCTTTATGTCAAGGATGCGCCGGGGTTCACGCTGTCAGTGCAGTGGCATCCGGAGTGGAACGCCGCGAATGATCCGGTGTCGCGACCGTTGTTCACTGCGTTTGGCGATGCGGTGCGGGCTTGGGCGGTTGGGGCTTGTGCGGTGCGGGGCTGAGCGGGCGGGCGTTGATTGCGATTGCGATACATCAAGGCGGTGGTGCGCGTGTCGCGTAGACTGAACTCTCCGACAGGAGAGCGGTATGAAAATATTCGTAGGTTACGCCAGCACTGAGGGTCAAACCCGCAAGATCTGCCGTTTTGTCGCCGATCATCTGGTCGATGTCGGACACAGCGTCGAGTTGTTGGATGTTGATGCGGCGGAGGGGCTGGATATGGCGCGATTCGATCGGGTGATATTGGCCGGATCGCTGCATTTGAAGCGGTTTCAAAGCAGTCTCGATGGCTTTGTGCGGGCCAATGCGGCGGTGCTGGCCGCGCTTCCGTCATTGTTCTTGGCGGTGTCGCTGGCGGCGGCGGGCGATGATGCCGAAGATTGGCAGGGTTTGCGCGAATGTATGGCGCAGTTTTGTGCCGACGTGCGGTGGCAGCCTGCGCGGGTCGAGCACGTTGCCGGAGCGTTTCGCTTTACCGAATATGACTTCTTTAAATCACTGGCGATGCGTTATGTGGCGCGGCAGCGGGGGCAGGTTGTGGACCCACATGCTGATCGTGAATACACCGACTGGGCGGCGCTGGCGGCCGCCTTGGACGATTGGCTGGGCGGGTCTGCGTGAAGGCTTGAAGCGCGAGGGGCATTCGCTATTGTGCGCGGTGCACAGCAGGGGAGGCAGCACAATGAAACGCTCGCGTATCAATGAGATCATGGCCGGGGCGCAGGAGCTGATCGGGCAATATGGCTTCGTTTTGCCGCCGTTTGCGAATTGGTCTCCGGCGGAGTTCAAGACGAAAAGACCAATTGCGTCTCGGGTGATTGAGGGGCGCTGCGGGTGGGATGTTACCGACTACGGGCAGGGTCGGTTTGATGAGATGGGGCTGTTTTTGTTCACGCTGCGCAATGGCTCTCTGGCAGATCTGCAACGTGGCGGCGGCATGTGTTATGCCGAGAAGCTGTTGATTTCGCGGCAGGATCAGCTTTCGCCAATGCACACGCATGTGATTAAAGCCGAGGATATTATCAACCGCGGCGGGGCCACTTTGATTGTCGAGTTGTATGGCTCGGATGATCAGGGCAACTGGGCGGCCGATAAGGGCGGGCTGGTGCGCTGCGATGGGATTGAGCGGGCGTATAAGCCCGGCGACAAGCTGCGGCTGGCGCCGGGTGAATCTGTGACGCTGATGCCGGGGGATTGGCATGCGTTTTGGGGTGAGGGCGGCGATGTGCTGATCGGCGAAGTCTCGACCGTGAACGACGATGTTACCGACAATATCTTCCGTGAGCCGATTGGGCGGTTTGCGGATATTGAGGAAGACGCAGCGCCTACGCATCTGCTGGTCAGCGATTACGATAAGTGGCTGTGACGCAGGACCGCGATTGAGCAGCTGCGATTAAGCAGGTACTGAGATTAAGCAGATACTTCCATTAAGCATGAAAAAACCCGCCTCAGTTTGAGGCGGGTTTTTGCGTTTAAAGCTGCGTCGCCGCTTAGGATTGCGGGCAGACACCGTTCACCAATGGCGCAGAACATACGGCAGGTTCTGCCGGAGCGGTTGCCGCCGGTTCAGGTGTCACGGCAGGAACCGTAGCTGCTGGTGCTGTCGCAACAGGCGCGGTGGTCGCCGGAGCAGGTGCGACAGGAGCAGCCGTGATCGGGGCCGCCGTCACCGGAGCCATGGTTTCAGCCGGAGCAGTGGTTGCGTCCGGTGCCATGGTTGCCGCAGGAGAAGTTGAGGCGGGAGCCATTGTGTCGGCGGGTGCAGTCGTTGTCGGTGCCATGGTATCGGCCGGCAAAGTGGTGGTCGGTGCCATGGCATCAACAGGCGCTGCAGGCAAAGTCGTGGTGCCCGGCAACACGGTCGGGATGGCGCTTGGCACCGGGGATACAGCCTCAACAGGTGCGGGCTTTTTCTTCTTCGGTGCGGGTGGCGGCAGTTTCAGCTTGTCGGGGTAGGTGCCATCGGCGTTAAGCACCACGACCTTCGCGCCGTCTTGCACGCGGTTATACAGGTCCATCACGTCTTGGTTGATCATGCGGATACAGCCCGACGAGGCGTTTTTGCCGATCGAGAACCATTCTGGCGTGCCGTGAATCCGGTAGCCGTAATCGACGCCATTGGTGGTCAGATACAAAGCGCGCGCGCCAAGCGGGTTGGTCGGGCCGCCGGGCTGGCCTTTTTCCCATTTGGCAAGCTCTGGGTGGCGCTCAATCATTTCTGGCGGTGGCGTCCATTTTGGCCAATGCGTGCGGCTGGTGATATTGGCAACACCCGCCCATTGGAAGCCGGCTTTACCGACCGCGATGCCATAACGCAAAGCGGTGTTTTTGCCGTTGATATAATAGAGGTGGCGCTCAGCCGGGTTGATGATGATGGTGCCAACCGCTTCGTCGCTGGCAAAATCGACCTGCTGCACCTGAAATTCAGCCGGGACTTTCTCCACCGGGACCGTTGGGATGGCGATGCCATCATCGGTGACGCCCATATAGTGCAGGGCGTTATCGGTTGGGATCGGGGCTTGCGCCACGCCGGGGGTTGCCCCGTCCAAAGCCGCACCCGGCACACAAGCCGCGAGGGTCAGCGACAAAGCTGTCGCCGCCAGTAGTTTAACCGTCAAAAAGCGCATCCGTCTGCCCATCACAAAAGGGGGGGCAGTGGAGTGCCGCCCAGATTCTCTTGTAAAGACGCTAGTGGAGGCTAAAAGCAAGGTCAAAGCCCCAAATACGCAATCGTCACCTAATCACAACGTCGTGCGCGGCTCATTTTGTCAAAATCTCATGCGGATCGCGGGCTTAGCGGGTTGCATTCGCCTAGCCGATAGTGTGCAGGCGCGTCAAAGTTTCTTGTTGGGGCGCGTTAGGAGCATGTTGCACCCTGATAAGGAGTGCTGCGTGTAGGTACTAAAGCGTCGTGCGCAGGTGCCAAAGCTCGGGGAACAGCTCAACATCCAGCATCCGGCGCAGATAGCTTACGCCGCCAGTGCCGCCTGTGCCGCGCTTCAGGCCGATTACCCGCTCCACCGTGGTGACATGGTTAAAGCGCCAGCGGCGGAAGTAATCTTCAAAATCCACCAGCTTTTCGGCGAGCTCATAAGCTTGCCAATACTGCGTCGGGTCGCGGTATACGGTTTCCCAAACCAGCTGCACGCCCTCATGCACCGCCCAAGGCTGGCGCAGATCGCGGTTCAGCACGTCTTCGGGCACCGGCAATCCTGCGCGGGCGAGGTGGCGCAGGGCTTCATCGTATAGGCTTGGGCGGGCGAGTTCGGCTTCCAGCAGGGCGGTCAGATCGGCGCGGTGGGCGTGGGGTTTCAGCATGGCGAGGTTGCGGTTGCCGACGGAGTATTCGATCAGGCGATATTGCCAGGATTGGAAGCCTGAAGACTGCCCAAGCCCCTCGCGGAAGGTGGTGTAATCCGACGGCGTCATGGTGCGCAAAACGTCCCAAGCGTTGTTCAGCTGCTCAAATATCCGGCTGATGCGGGCGAGCATCTTGAACGCCTCGGGCGCACGATCAGTCGCGATGGCTTGGCGGGCGGCGTTCAACTCGTGCAGGGCGAGCTTCATCCAGAGCTCCGAGGTTTGGTGCTGGATGATGAACAACATCTCATCATGCGCCGGGGTGAGTTGGCGTTGGGCCGATAGGATCTGGTCGATGTGAAGATAATCGCCGTAGGACATCCGGCCATCGAACGACATTTGCGCGCCCTCGGTGGCCGGGTTGTAGGCGGTGGTGGCGTGCATCGGGCAGCCGGATTGTTCGGCGGCGGAGGTCTCGGCGTTTGTTTTAGGATGGTTGGTCATATCATTCTCTCCTGTCATGGGGTTTCGCCCAAATGGGGCGTCAGGCGCAGGAATGAGTTTCGCGGTTGAGGACGGAAAGATTGCCGATGGTGCGCCACTGGGCGATCCATCCGGCGGGGCGGCAAAGGGCTGTGCTGGTGGCTTTCACATTGGTCAAAATATCCCCGCCGGAGGCATCCGACATTGGCCGGGGAGCCTCCGGCGGGGATATTTCAGCACAGAGGATGACGCGAAGCCGCATCAGGTGACTTTCGCGCGGGTTTTGTATTCGGGGCGGTCCCAGAGGTTGTTTTGCATGATATCGGCGATGATCTTCACGGCGTTATCAACGTCTTGGGCGTCGATGAACAAGGGCGTGAAGCCGCAGCGGATGATATCGGGGGCGCGGAAATCGCCAATCACGCCGCGGGCGATCATCGCTTGCATGATGGCGTAGCCTTCGGGGTGGCGGAAGCTGACTTGGCTGCCGCGCTCCTGATGGTTGCGCGGGGTCGCGAGGCTTAGCGTCGGGCAGGCGGCTTCAATGCCTGCGATGTATTGGTCTTGCAGCTTAAGCGAGGCTTGGCGAAGGGCGGCCATATCCACGGTGTCCCAGATATCCAGCGAGGCTTCCAAGGCGGCCAGTTGCAGGATTGGCGGGGTGCCGACGCGCATCCGCTCGGCTCCGGTGGCGGGGCGGTAATCGAGATCGAAGGCGAAGGGGGCGGCGTGGCCTTGCCAACCAGACAGCGCCGGGCGGGCGACCTCAGCATGGCGGGGGGCGACATAGATGAACGCAGGGCCGCCGGGGCCGGAGTTCAGATATTTATAGGTGCAGCCGACGGCGAAATCGGCGTTGCATTGGCTCAGTTCGACTTGGAACGCGCCTGCGGAGTGTGCCAGATCCCAGATCGTCAGCGCGCCGTGTTGGTGGGCGCGGGCGGTGATCGCGGCCATGTCGTGACGCCGACCCGTGCGGTAATCAACCTCGGTGATCAGGGTGACGGCGACGCTGTCGTCGATGGCGTCCAGAATATCCTCGGGGGCGACGGTTTTCAGGGTGTAGCCATTGCCAAGCGTGCGGCAGAGACCCTCGGCCATATACAGATCAGACGGGAAGTTGCCGGTATCGGAGAGGATAATTTTGCGGGTCGGGTTCATCTCAAGGCACGACGCGAGCGCCTGATAGACCTTGATCGACAGCGTATCGCCCATCACCACATGACCAGCCTCCGCGCCGATCAGCCGCGCGATGCGATCGCCGACGCGCATCGGTTTGTCCATCCACGCGGCTTTGTTCCAAGCAGTGATCAGCATCGCGCCCCATTCCGCTTCAACCGTCTGAGCCACCCGCGCGGCGGCGGTCAGCGGCAAAGGCCCGAGCGAATTGCCGTCAAGATAGATCATGCCTGCGGGCAGATGAAACTGGGCTTTGGTGGCGGCAAAATCGGTCATAGGGCCTCGGTTTCGGGCAGGGGAGGGTTTGCGTTGCTGGAAGCAATAGCTGCGGCGGGATAAAATTTCAAGTTTGAAATTGTTTCGATTCTCGGGAAGGGCTGCGAAGCTGCGCAATGTTTGCGCTATCAGGTGAGGGGCAGCGTAGCATGTTGAAAAGGCGGTGATATCTTGGGCGGGAAAATCGTCTCGCTGCGCGCTTTGCTGTGGAATATTCGCCTTGTGGTGGTCGATTCCACGCGTCTGGCTGTTGAAGCCGACAGGTTTTTAGCCAAAAGCGGCAATCAGCCGTTGAACTATCGGTCTGCAATGTTAAGCCTCATGGGGGATTTGGCGGTCACGGTTGCTCCTTGAACCGCCCAAACGCGGGGGAATACATTGAAAATAGGTGCGTTGAGCGAGATTTATGCGGGCGAGAACCGGGTGGCGATGACACCGGAATCCGCGCTGCAACTGGTGAAACTGGGCCACGCTTGTGTCATTCAGGCCGGGGCGGGGACGCGGGCGGGGTTTTCGGACGCGCTTTATACATCGGCCGGGGTAGAGGTTTTGCCGGATGCGGCGGCGGTGATTGCGGCGGCTGACGTACTGGTCAAAGTGCGCGGGCCGGAAGTGGCTGAGGCCGAGGCTTTGCGCGACGGGCAAACGCTGATCTCGATGTTCTGGCCGGCGCAGAACCCGGACTTGCTGGAGATCGTCAAGGCATGCGGTGCGACCGTGGTGGCGATGGACATGGTGCCGCGCATCAGCCGCGCGCAGAAAATGGACGCGCTGTCGTCGATGGCGAATATCGCGGGCTATCGTGCGGTGATCGAGGCGGGCTCGAACTTCGGGCGGTTTTTCACCGGCCAAGTCACAGCGGCGGGCAAGGTTCCGCCCGCGAAAGTGCTGGTTGTGGGCGCTGGCGTGGCGGGGCTTGCAGCGATTGGCACCTCGGTCAGTCTTGGCGCGATTGTCTATGCGTTCGACGTGCGCCCCGAAGTTGCCGAGCAGATCGAGTCGATGGGCGCGAGTTTCGTGTATCTAGAGTTCGACGCCAGCGAATTGCCCGATGGTGCAGCGACGGGCGGTTATGCGGCGCCCTCGACCCCGGCGTTTCAGGCCAAGCAGCTGGCCAAGTTCCGCGAATTGGCACCTGAAATTGATATCGTCATCACCACCGCTTTGATCCCCGGACGGCCCGCGCCGAAGCTGTGGACCGCCGATATGGTGTCGATGATGAAGCCGGGTTCGGTGGTGGTGGACCTTGCCGCCGAGCGTGGTGGCAACTGCGATCTGACGGTGATGGATCAGAAGATCGTCAGCGATAATGGCGTGACGATTGTTGGCTATACCGATTTCCCAAGCCGGATGGCAGCGCAGGCATCTACGCTTTACTCTAACAATATCAGGCATATGCTGGCCGATCTTACACCAAAGAAAGACGGTGTGATTGATCACAATATGGGCGATGACGTGATCCGTGGCGCGACTGTCGCCAAGGCGCATGAGATCACCTATCCGCCGCCGCCGCCGAAGATCGCGGCGATTGCGGTGCAGAAGCCGAAGGAGAAGGTGAAGGAACTGACTCCGGTTGAGAAACGCGCGGCAGAGGTCGCGGCGTTTAAGCATCAGACCCGCAATCAGGTGGGGATGCTGGTGATCGGTGGCGGGCTGATCTTGCTCGCCGGGCTTTATGCACCTGCTGCGTTCATGTCGCATTTTATCGTATTTGTGCTGTCGGTTTATGTCGGCGTGCAGGTAATCTGGAACGTCTCGCACAGCCTGCACACGCCGCTGATGGCGATCACCAATGCGATTTCGTCGATCATCATCTTGGGCGCGCTGATGCAAATCGGCTCGGGCAGTTGGCTGGTGACAGTGCTTGGCGCTTTGGCGGTGTTCATGGCGGGGATCAACATTTTTGGTGGCTTTATGGTCACAAGGCGCATGCTTGCCATGTTCCAAAAGTCGTAGGGGAGCGCGCAGATGGAATATGGATTCACCACGGCGGCCTATGTGGTCGCAGCCGTTTTGTTCATTCAGTCGCTCGGCGGGCTTTCGGGGCAGGAAAGCGCCAAGCGCGCGGTTTGGTATGGTATTGTCGGCATGGCGCTGGCGGTTGCGGCGACGCTTTATGGGCCGGGGGCGAGTAACTGGCTGATTTCGCTGGTTATGATCGCGGCGGGCGGTGCGATTGGCTGGGTTGTCGCCCAGCGCGTGCAGATGACAGAAATGCCGCAACTGGTGGCGGCGATGCATTCGCTTGTCGGTCTGGCTGCGGTGTTCATCGGATACAATACGCATATTGAGATGGTGCGGGTGGCGGGCATGGACGAGGCCGCGCGTGCAGCTTTGAACGGTTTTGCCGCCGTGATCGCGCATAAATCCGGCGTCGAGGTGTCGATCCTGCGGGTTGAGACTTTCCTTGGCGTGTTCATTGGCGCGGTGACGTTTACCGGATCGGTGATTGCGTTTGGTAAGCTTGCGGGCAAGGTTGACGGTAAGGCGAAGAAGCTGCCGGGCGGGCATCTGCTGAACGCCACGGCGGCGATTGTGTCGCTGGTTTTGCTGGTGGTTTATCTGCAAACCGGGTCAAGCTTGGCGCTGCTGGGGATGACTTTGGCTGCCTTGTTCATCGGCTATCACCTGATCCTGGGCATCGGCGGCGCGGATATGCCGGTGGTGGTGTCGATGCTGAACAGCTATTCCGGCTGGGCGGCGGCGGCGATTGGTTTCTCGCTGTCGAATGATTTGCTGATCGTTGTCGGCGCGCTGGTGGGATCTTCGGGGGCGATCCTGTCGTATATCATGTGTAAAGCTATGAACCGGTCGTTTATTTCGGTGATCTTGGGCGGCTTTGGTGGCACCACCGGGCCGGCGATGGAGGTCACGGGCGAGCAGGTGGCGATTGATGCCGATGGCGTCGCCGCGCTGTTGAACGACGCCGATAGCATCATCATCATTCCGGGCTACGGCATGGCGGTGGCGCAGGCGCAGCAATCGGTGTCGGAACTGACGCGGAAGTTGCGGGCGGCGGGCAAGAATGTGCGCTTTGCGATCCATCCGGTTGCGGGGCGGTTGCCGGGGCATATGAACGTGCTGTTGGCCGAGGCGAAGGTTCCTTATGATATCGTGCTGGAGATGGACGAGATCAACGACGACTTCCCATCGACCGATGTGGCGATCGTTATTGGCTCGAATGACATCGTTAATCCGGCAGCGCAGGAAGATCCGAATAGCCCGATTGCGGGGATGCCGGTGTTGGAGTGCTGGAAGGCCAAGCAGGTTATCGTGTCTAAGCGTGGGCAGGGAACGGGGTATTCTGGCATTGAGAACCCGTTGTTTTACAAAGAGAATACCCGGATGTTCTATGGCGATGCGAAGAAATCTTTGGATGCGTTGCTGCCGCTGATTGAATGAATAGGCGCGGGGAAGCACCTTCCCTGCCGTTGTCATACGACAAGACCCCGGCCGAAACGCCGGGGTTTTGCTTTTCTGCAACAGCGCCAGTGCATACCCCGGTATGCGTTGAAAACTCTGGTCATCGCGGCGCGGACATTGCCTGATCGGGTCATATATCCTGACCTGAGGCGATGATGACTGACGACCACCCCCTGCGCTATGCTTTGGTTAATGAATTACATGCCCGACCGTTTCCGGCGCTGAGCGCGCCCTCTATGGCGGCTTATATCGCGATTAAGGAACCGATTGCGGCGCACAGCCGGGATCGGGCTGCGGATCGGGCGCATTTACTGGCGCTGCTCGATCGCTATGGCTCGGCGCATCCGCAACCAGAGGCGACGCATTTCTCGGGCTTTTTGGGGCGGGCGGATTTGAAATGGGAAAGCCATACCGAGTTCGTGACCTATTCGGCGTTCACGCCCGGTCTGTCTGCGCGGGCGTTTGACCCGTCAGAGATGGAGGTTTTTGCCGATGCGTGGCTCGCGGATGCGCCGGGCAAGCGGCTGGCGGCGGTGCTGGTCCGGGTTGAGGTGATGGAAGACGAGGCCGCGATGCTCGCCAAGCTGGAGGACTGGTTTGTGCCGGAAAGCCTTGCGGTGGCGCGGGTTGTGGACGGCGCCGCTGTGATCGCGGGCGATTTCAGGATTGATCCGGCGGGCAACATGCGGTTCGCGGTGTTCGTGCAGCCTGAAACTGGCGCGCGCAGGGTGGGGCGGATTGTGCAACGGTTGTGCGAGATTGAGACTTATCGCGCCATGTCGATGCTGGGCTTGATGCGCGCGCGGGGGCTGACGGAGCGGCTGAACGCGCTCGACCCTCGTCTGTCGGCGCTGGTGTCCGGCTTGGATGGCGTATCGCGGCCTGCGGAGGCAGCTTTGCATGAATTGCTGGCGATTTCGGCGGAGTTGGAAAGCCTCGCGGTGCAGCATTCGTTCAGGTTTGGTGCTACGGGCGCGTATGAAGCCATTGTGAACCAGCGGATTTTGGCACTGCGCGAGGAGCGTGTGCAGGGGCGGCAGACCTTTGGCGAGTTTATGATGCGGCGCTATGATCCGGCGATGCGGACGGTGAAATCTGCCGAAGCGCGGCTGCGGTCGATGGCGGAACGCGCGCAGCGGGCGGCGGAATTGTTGCGCACCCGGGTTGATGTCGAACGCCAAGCGCAGAACCAGATGCTGCTGGAAAGCATGGACCGACGTGCCGATATGGCCCTGCGGTTGCAGCATACGGTTGAGGGGCTGTCGGTGGTGGCGATCAGCTATTACGCGGTATCGCTGGCGGCTTATATCGCCGATCCGGTGATTGAACGGCTTGGCGTTTCCAAGGGGGTGGGTATGGCTGCGCTGACGCCGCTGGTGGTGCTGGCAGTGTGGGGGGCGTTGCGGCGGATCAAGGCGCGGATGCTTTGATCCTACACGCTGATCTCACCGCAAAGATTGCGGCTTAGGGCGGCGTTGCGTTTGGGTTTCGGCAGGCTTAAAACATGCGAAAGCTTGGCATAGGCGGCCTCGGGCGTCATATCACCGCCGTCGATCACCCCGGTTTCAACCAGCAGATTACCGGCGGCATAGCTGCCCAAGCTCACGCCGCCTTCGGGGCACTGGCTGACCGCGATGATCGGCGTGGCTTTGCTTTGGGCGTGTGCCAAGGCTTTGCGCAGGGCAGGGCTGTCGGGGATGGTGCCCGTGCCAAACACCCGCAGCACCACGGCGTCTAACGTCATCAGCGCGTGGCACAGCATGGCTTCGGATTGACCGGGGGCCATGCTGAGAATACCGATCTCGGCGGGCAAATAGGGTGTGAGCCGCAAGGTCGGGCTGGTTTGCCGGGGCGGCATGGTGCCGGGGCTGGCGGTGAAAGCATCGAGCGCATTGCTGTCGGTTTTGCGCAGCCTCGCACCGTGTAACAGTTGGCCCGCAAACTGCACCCAGACGCCGGGTTGGGCGGTCTCAACGGCTTTCAGCGCGCCCGAAAGGTTCTGCAAAGCGTCAGATTGCGGATGGCTTAGGATGCGCATCGACCCCGTCAGGATCACCGGGCGACGCAAGCCTGCCAAGGCAAAGCACAGGGCGGCTGCGGTGAACGCCAAAGTATCAGTGCCGTGGGTGACAATGAAGCCGTTGTAATCGCTGTGATTATCGGCAATCGCTTGGGCGATGCGGCTCCAGTCGGCGGGGGTGATCTGGGCAGAATCAATCAGCGGCAGCAACGGCAGCAGCTTTACCTTCGGCACACCGATGCTGTGCAGTGCAGCCTCTATCACGCCCTCAGCCGGGGCATAGCCCGCCGCCGTTTGCACCATACCGATGGTGCCGCCCGTGTGGATTACCAGAAGTTTCATGCCCGCTCAACGTCCCCGGATGCGCGGGTCCAAAGCATCGCGCAGACCGTCGCCGATATAGTTCACCGACAGCACCGTCAACGAGATAGCAAGCCCGGGCCAGATCACCCGCTCAGGATAGACCTGCATATAGGACAGGCCATCATAGAGCAGACGGCCCCAAGTCGGGAAATCGGGCGGGAAGCCGAGGCCAAGGAACGAGAGCACGGATTCGGTGATGATCGCTTCGGCAATCCCGAGCGTCGCCGCCACCATAACCGGCGAGACCACATTCGGTAGGATATGCCGCGTGATGATCCGCCGTGACGCCGAACCAATCGAGCGGGCGGCCAGCACGTATTCGCGTTCCTTCAGCGCCAACACCTCGCCCCGCACGATCCGGGCGGCTTGCATCCAAGAGGTGATGCCGATGGCGAACACGATCAGGGTGAACGCGCCGAGTTCCGGCCCGAGGATGCTCGCCGTGCGGTCGCGGAACAGCATCATAATGACCAGCAGTAGGGGGACCAGGGGCAGGGCGAGAAACATATCCGTCAGCCGCATCAGCGGGCCGTCGAGGCGACGGTAATAGCCTGCGAGCACACCGATCAGCGTGCCGAAAACGATGGCGATCATCATGGCGACGAAACCCACGGCTAGGCTAACTTTCCCCGCTTGGATCATCCGTTGCAGCATATCGCGGCCCAAATGATCGCTGCCCAATGGGAAGCGCAACGATGGGCCTTTGTTCTTCGACTTGATCGCCTCAACCACCGTCAGCTTTTCGGGGTGCCAAAGGTAGGGGCCGATTACCACGGCGAGGATCAGCAAAGACAGCACCACAAGACCGAACACCGCGCCCTTGTGGCTGCGGAATTGCGCCCAAATCGCGCGGGCGGCGCTTTCGGGTTTCGGGATGACGATTGCGGCCTCAGTCATAGCGAATCCTCGGGTCAAGCAGGCCGTAAAGCACATCGGCGATCAGGTTGAAGGTGACGATCAACACGGCGAAGATGAAGGCGAGGGTTTGCACCATCGGCAGATCGCTGGCGTGGATAGCGCCGATCAGGGCCGCCCCAATGCCGTTCACCCCGAACAGATTTTCGGTGATGATAGCGCCTCCGAAAATCGACGGGATACCGAGCGCGATCACCGTTACCACCGGGATCATCGAGTTGCGCAGCACGTGTTTCAGCACCACCACCCGCTCGGTCAAACCCTTAGCGCGGGCGGTGCGGACGTAATCCATCCCCATGTTATCGAGCATAGATGAGCGCATATAGCGGCTGATCACGGCGGCATTGGCGAGGCCCAGCGTCATCACTGGCATCGCCATTTGCTGCAACTGTTTGACGAAACTCGCCCAATCGGTGACATGCAGGTTGGTGTCATATTTGGTCGGAAACCAGCCGAGCGTGACGGCGAAGATGATGATGATCAGGGTGCCGGAAAAGAACGTCGGCACCGAAAAGCCGATCATCGCGATCAGGGTGCCGAGTTGGTCGAACAGCGAATACTGGCGGTAGGCGGAGTAAATGCCGATTGGCAACGCGATCAGGATGCCGACCAGATAGGCGGTGCCGATCACCGTCAGGGTTTGTGGGATGCGCTGGCCGATGATGGTGAACACTGGCGCGCGCGATTGCCAAGACAGGATGCGCTGTTCGCCGCCAGCCCATGACGTGCCGAACCAACCGTCGAATAATGTCACGGGCTCGACCCAGAAGAACTGCCGCAACCATAGGAAATAGCGGAAGAATACCGGCTGGTCGGCACCCAAAGCCTCAATCATTTTGCGGCGCACGTCGGGCGGGACGGTCAGCGGTATCTCGGACATTGGCGAGCCGGGCGCGAGATCGACCAGTAGAAAGATCACCAAACTGATGACCAGAAGCGTCGGGATGGCCAGCAGTAACCTGCGGAGCGTGAAGGTAAGCATGGCGGCTGCGCCTTTGGTCAGAAGTCAGGGGGGAAGGGGCGGCGGGGCCATCGCAGGCCCCGCCCTTGTTCAGATCACTTCACGCGGAACCAGTCGGCGACGTTCCACATTTCCGAATCCCAAGCGTTGATTTTCACGCCGCCAAGGGTGTTGGAATGCGCCGACAACGTGCCACGGTGCACCAGCGGCACCACGACCATGCTGTCTTTCGTCACCATGTCATTGAGTTCTTTGGCAAGTTTCTGACGCTCTGCGACGTCCACGGTGGTGGACAGAACCTTGACCTTGGCGTCATAAGCCGGGTCGCAGAAGCGGTTCATGTTCTCGCCCTGCCATTGATTGTCAGGCGAAGGCGCGTTGACGCACTGGTATTGCGACAGATACGTCTCAGGATCGGTGCCGTCCGAGTTGTTGGCATACATCTCTACATCGGCGTAGAACTTTTGGAACGTGTCGGGTGAGCCTGCATCGCCGCCGAAGAACACCGACGGGTCGATAGCTTTCAGCTCTACATCGACGCCGAGTTCCGTCCACCAATCTTTGACCAAGGCTTGAAAGTCTTGCCGGATCGGGTTGACGGTGGATTGATAGAGGATGTGCAGCTTCTTGCCGTCTTTCTCACGGATGCCATCAGCGCCCGGAACCCAGCCAGCCTCATCCAGCAGCTTTTTCGCGCCTTCCATGTCTTGCGCGATGCAGCCGGTGTTGTCAGATGCCCAAGCAGCAGGCGCAGGAATGACATTGCAGGTCGGCATACCGCCCGCGCCATAGCCTACGTCCGACAGGATTTGACGGTCGATGGCTTTCGACAAAGCGGTGCGAACTTTGATATCCGACAGGATCGGGTGCGGATGCTTGACGGTCGCACGCTCACCTTCCGGCAGCGCCGGGTCAGGGTCGGTCATGTTCATCTCGATGCGCTCTACCAGCGTGCCGAACGCCACCACGAACTCACCCTTGCCAGCCGCCGTCATTGAGGCTTGGCTGTCGGGCGGGATCTGAGTGTTCCACGCGTAATCGAACTCGCCGGTTTCCATCACGGCGCGGGCGGAGCCTTCAGCATCGCCGCCGCCTTTGATCACAGCACTCGCAAACGCCGGTTTCGCCGGATCGCGGTAGTTTTCGTTCATCGCCAAAGTCACGGTGTCATTGACGGTAAAGCCGGTGACTTTGAACGGGCCAGTGCCGATTGGCATGTTGTTCGGATCGGTGCAGGTCGGGGCCGCAGCACCTTGGCAAGCCGCAAACTGGGCCTTTTGCAGCAGCGGCGACAGCGCCCCAACGAAAGCGGTGTAGGGGTTCGGTTTCGGTCCGGTGAAGGTGACTTTCACGGTTGAGGCATCGACAGCCTCTACCTTGGCCACGCTGTCAAACTTCGACAACTGCGCGCAGCCACCCGCTGGATCCATGCAATAGGCGGCGGTGAACACCGCGTCATCAGCGGTGACGGGCGAGCCATCCGACCATTTCAGATCGGGCAGCAGTTTCCATGTGATCGAGGTCAAATCAGCCGAGATACCGCCATTTTCCAGCGTTGGTATTTCGGTCACAAGTTTCGGGATGATGTTGCCATCGGCGTCAAAGCCCGCCAGCGGCTCCAGCACCAGCGAGGCTGCGTAGACGTCCTTGGTGCCGGAAGACAGGAACGGGTTCATGATCGACACGGCCTGCGGGAAGGTGAATTTCACCTCACCATCAGTGCCGCGATCCGCGAAAGCGGCGGGCGCGAACGACAGCGCGCAGGCCGCCCCGAGAAGGGCTGTGGTCAGTTTCATCGGTGTTCTCCTTGTTGATTAAGCTCTTTGGCCTCGGATTTACCGGTTGATCCGGTTTTCGGCTGGTAGAGGAAGCAGGCGACGTGGCGGCCCGGCTCAACCTCTTGCAATTCGGGTTTTTCTAGGTGGCAACGCGCGAAAGCTTTCGGGCAACGCGTGCTGAAATTGCAGCCCTTGGGCGGGCGGGCAGGCGACGGCACATCGCCTTTCAGGATGATGCGGGGGCGACGGGCGAGCGAGGGGTCAGGCTCGTTCACTGCCGACAGCAGCGCCTCGGCATAAGGGTGCAGCGGCTTGGCGAACAGATCGTCGCGCGGGCTAAGTTCAGCGATGCGCCCAAGATACATCACCGCCACCAGGTCGGCGAAATGACGCACCATCGATAGGTCATGCCAGATGAACAGATAGCTCAGCCCGAGCTTTTCTTGCAGGTATTACAACAGGTTAACCACTTGGGCAAGG
>NZ_JAQGKQ010000106.1 GCF_028290025.1 Cypionkella sp.
CTCCCGGCCCGGTGCTTGCGTCGTCCACCTGGCAGATTTTCGCCGGGTAGTGACAACGCTAGCAGGGCGCATCGCCCCAGACTACTACAGCAGCTAAGATCTACCGATACTTTTTTGCCGAATCGACAGCAAATTGCGCTGCAAAAATGCGCAGCGCGAAGAAGTCGATCCGGCCGAAGTTCCATCGAATCAGCCGCGCATAGGAAAGCGCCTCGCTGGCTCAGCGATAACCTGCGGCTTGCAGCTGGCACAATTCGGCACAATGCTAGGATTGCACCAGCAATTCCGAATCGATGCCCAAAGGTATCGACCCTCATCAGATCGCATGAAACGATCCTCCGAGCATATATCCGCCTTTGTCGCGCGCGCAAATGCAGCGTCGACATAACCACGCTGGAGCAGGCCACCAAAATGAACTCGCCGGATCCATCGCCCGCCGTGGGCTGATCCAGAGCCTGCACGTGCGCTTGTGCTGGGCGATAATGGCAGCGAGAACGGCACGTTCGAAGTGCCTGCCGGCGGGCGTCGCTTTCGGGCGCTGGAGCTGCTGGTGAAGCAAAAACGCCTCGCCAAGACCGTACCGGTGCCCTGCATCGTTAGCCATGACGAAGATGGCGTGCTCATCGACGAGCTTTCACTCGCTGAGAACATTGAGCGCGCCCCGCTGCATCCGCTGGATCAGTTCCGTGCTTTCCAGGCCATGCGCGAAAAAGGCATGACCGAGGAGGCCATCGCGGCGGCCTTTTTGGTCGACGCGAAGGTCGTCAAACAGCGTTTGCGCCTTGTCACTGTCGCGCCCGAACTGCTGGAAGTCTATGCCGAAGATGGCATGACGCTGGAGCAACTGATGGCTTTCACCATATCGAGTGATCATGCACGGCAGGCGCAGGTTTGGAAGGCTGTCAAAAACTCCTGGTCGAAAGAGCCCTACCAGATCCGGCGGATGTTGACCGAAACCGCGGTGCTGGCCTCCGACAAGCGCGCTCGTTTCCTCGGACTCGATGCCTACGAGGCGGCTGGTGGGTTCGTTCTGCGTGACCTTTTCCAGCAGGATGACGGCGGCTGGCTGCAAGATCCCGTCCTGCTGGAAGGGCTGGTGGGCGAAAAGCTGGAGGAGGAAGCCGAGACTGTCGCCGCTGAAGGCTGGAGATGGATCGAGGTCGCTGTCGGCTTCCCCTATGGCCACACCATGGGCTTGCGCGAACTGCTGGGCACCGCGGTCGATTTGACCGACGAGGAGCGTGTTACGCGCGAGGCGCTGCGCGACGAATACGACCAACTGGAGGCCGGGTATGCCGAGGCTGACGATCTACCCGAAGAGGATGATGCCCGACTTGGCGAGATCGAGCGTCACCTTGGGGCCTTCGACCGCCGTCCGATGGCGTTTGAGGCGGAGCAAGTCCAGCGGGCGGGTGCCTTCGTCAGCATCGACAGCGACGGCACGATATTAATCGAGCGCAGTTTTGTGCGTCCGGAAGACTAACAGTCGACTGCGTCGGATGGGGAGGTCCTCACAAATTTGGGCGCCTACAGCGCGCCCTTGGATGCGGAAATCCGTGCAAGCCATGCTCCGGTGATCTACATCTCGGATGCGAGACCCGGCCTTCTAAGGACGATGACGAGGACGAAGGCGATGCGATCAAGCCTTTGCCCGAACGGCGGGTCCTCGAACTGACGGCACATCGCACCCTGGCGCTGCGGGACGCCGTGGCGAACAACCCGTACATCGCGATCACGGCGCTCTTGCACAAACTGGTCCTAGATTGCTTTGTGAGCCGCGCTTCCGGTGCGGCCATGGAGGCGACCGTGCTGGACATTTCCCTGCCGGTGCAGTCCGCTGATCTTGCCGACAGCGTTCCGGCGCAAAACATCGACACGCGGCACGCTGGCTGGCGCGAAGATATGCCGCTGGGGCAGGGGGATGACGCCCTTTGGGACTGGCTGCATACATTGGATGAGGCGAGCCGTCCGGCTCTTCTCTCTCATTGCCTCAGCTTCGGGGTGAACGCACTCTATGAGCGTCCGAACCCCTATAGCGGCATGGGCATCAGCCAGAACGGGCTCGACCGTCGTCTGCGCGAGGCAGATCGGCTGGCCCGGACCACCCGGCTCGATCTGGTCGAGGCGGGCTGGAAGCCGACGGTCGCCAACTACTTCGGCCGCGTCACCAAAGGTCGCATTTTGGAGGCGGTACGCCAAGGGGCAGGGGCGCAGGCCGTCGAACTGATCGCCCATCTGAAGAAGGACGACATGGCGCGCAAAGCCGAGCGGCTGCTTGAAGGCTAGTTCTGGCTGCCGGAGCCGCTGCGCTTGGACGATTCGGAATTTGGCTAAGAAGCCGTAGTTGAGGAGGCGGGGGTCGAGAATGTCGTGCTGCCCGCGTTCCTCGTTTGATGACGAGGAGGTTCAGCCAGACGACGCAGACGGGCGCCCAATCGCCGCTGAATGACCTTGAACGGGGTGGCTTCGGTCACCCCGTTTTTTCATGTGACGGGATGGAGAGGCGCTGGCATCAGGCGAGCCGCTCGGGACAGCGCTTTTTCACGGCCCGACCAGCGCCTTGGGCGAGAACGCTCCCTCCCACCGGGTCTTGGTCGGCCGAGTTGAGATCGGCGCCGCCTGGACGAAGACATCGAACGAGGGCCGCGCATATCTGGGCCTGAAGCCGGACGATCCGAGCTTCGCAGCACCCATCTACGCCAATCATCTTCGATGACGATGACGATGACGATGACGAAGACGGAGACGGCTCCAGCCTCATCTGGTCTTGCCCCAAAAGTGGCGCGGCGACTGATCGCCAAACAAAGGCCCCGGTCGAATGGCCCGGGCTAAATAATTGTTTCCACAACTCCAGTCGACGCACCCGGCGGGAAGCGGACATGCAGCGTTGGCATGTCTCGCAAAAAAAAAGATATGGATCAATGGAACCGCGCCGTTGCACAGCGACCAAGAGTAATTGGATGTGCATAACGGAGGCTACGTCGGCCAGCGCCATCCGCGCGATGGAGTTAAAGGCGCAAGTCTTAAGTTTTTCCCCCACTTTGGGGTGGCTTCCTTATCAATCGGGATTTGCCAGGCACCTTGCCGCGCAGATGATCGCTGGTGGTCAATTGCCGAACGAGGTCGGCGCAGATATTCCACACCACATCCGCAGCGCGAGATCGCGGCCAGTCGCGCGCCCGCGCAAGGCTGACATCTCGCCACAGTTCGGGTTCGGTGATGGCGGCCACATGCAGACTGCCCGCAGCGGCTTCTTCGCGCACCGCATACCATGACAGCACAGAATTGGCGTATCCCCCAGCAACCAGCCGCTTGATTGCCTGCAGCGAATCGAGTTCCATGCGGAACGTCGCCGCTATCGCACGCTCCGCCGCTTTGTTTTCGATCAGGCGGCGCAGACCGTTCTGGGCGGTCGTGGTAATCAGCGGCAAAGCCAGCAGTTCGTCCATCGCAACGCTTGTTCGCCCGGCAAACGGCCCGGACACGGATGACACCAGCATAAGCGGTTCCGTCAGCACGAGTTCAAGTTCGTAAAGCCCCGGCTCCTCCACGTCGAACAGCATGGCGATATCGACCTGCCCGTTCAGCAGCAGATCGGCAAGATAGCCGCTATGGTTCTCGACAATCCGGGGCACGATGGCTGGGTATCGCGCCTCGATCTCTTTCAGCAGAGGCAGGGTCATCTCGATAGCGAGAGAGCTTGGCAGGCCGATGGTCACTGGCCCAGACGGCTGATCCGACCGACGCTGCACATCATGCATCGCATGGGCCATCTGCCGCAGGATGATCTCGGCATGACCCATCAAAGCCACGCCACATTCGGTCGCTACGACACCGCGTTTGCTGCGGTCCAGCAGGCGCACACCGAGTTCTGCCTCAAGATTGGCGACGTGATGGCTAAGCGCAGGCTGCGCCACGTTTAGCTCTAGCGCGGCCCGAGAGAAACTGCCGCATCGCGCGATAGCCAGAAAATAGCGAAGCTGCCTGACATCCATATATTTTCCCTGCCTGCCGCCCGCCATAGCCGCAGGTTGAAGGCAACACTCGCACAGCCTTTCCGACGATGGAAATGCTAACGTCGCTCAATCCATAACTTTTCTAATTGGGTCCAGAGCAATGTTGTCTTTCCCAAACGCCCGCTCATCTGCGTAGCATCCTACAAACTTTCCATGACCGGATGACCTGACCTATGACGCAACCACGACCCCCGCTTGACGGTATCCGCGTTCTAGATCTGGCGACCTTCATCGCCGCACCGCTGTCGGCGACGATACTTTCCGAATTTGGGGCCGAGGTCATCAAGATTGAGCAACCATTGACCGGCGACCCGTTGCGCCGGTTCGGGACTCCGTCGGCTGAGGGGGCTGATACGTTCTGCTGGCTGAGTGAGGCGCGCAACAAGCGGTCGCTGACGCTGGACTTGCGGGTGCCGGAAGGTGCCGCGATATTGAAAGAGCTGGTCGCCCAGTCCGACGTGGTGTGTGAGAACTTCCGCCCCGGCACGCTGGAAAAGTGGGGGCTGGGGTATGAGGATCTGAAGGTGATCAAACCTGACATCATCATGCTGCGCGTCTCTGGCTATGGTCAGGACGGGCCGAACCGCAACCGACCGGGGTTCGCCCGCATTGCGCATGCGTTTGGCGGGCTGGCGCATCTGACGGGGGAAGACGGTGGCCCGCCGCTGACGCCGGGTTCCACCTCGCTCGCCGATTACGTCACTGGCGTTTATGGGGCGGTGGGGCTGTTGCTTGCGCTTCGGGCACGTGATCAGGACGGCGTAGGGCAGTACATTGATCTGGCGCTTTACGAGCCGGTCTTGCGGATTCTGGACGACATGGTGCCTGCCTATGCGGCCTTTGGCACCGTTCGTGGCCCTCAGGGCCGGGGCACGTCGAACGCTTGCCCGCATGGGCAGTTCCGGACCAAAGATGGTTGGGTTGCCATCGCTTGTACCAACGACCGGATGTTTGCCCGTCTGGCCGAGGCTATGGGTCATCCCGATCTCGCCACACCGGAGCGGTTTGGTGCGGTTGCGGTGCGGCTCGCCCACTCGGCTGAAGTCGATGCGATGGTGCAGACTTGGACCTTGGCAATGACATCGGCGGATTTGGTAGAGTGGTGCGCCGCGCGCGATGTGCCTTGTGCGCAAGTCAACACCGTGGCAGACATTTGCGCTGATCCGCATATCGCGGCGCGGCAAAATCTGATCCAGCTGCCACATGAGGGGCTCGGCCAAATCCTTGTGCCCAACGTCTTGCCAAGGCTCTCCGCCACTCCGGGAAGTGTGCGTAGTGCAGGGCCTGCGCTTGGTGCTGATACCGCTGCTGCTGGGGCGGGCCATGCTGCGCTGCGGCTTTTGTCGGGTGATCCGTCTTTTCGTCAGCGACTGCGCGCCAATGTCAAACGCCTGCGCGATGGCTTGCGTGGAGAGGGCTTCGATCTGGCCGACACGCCAGTGCCTATCGTGACGCTACGGGACGCGGGCCGCGATCTGACTGCGCTTGTGACAAGATTGGCTGCGCGTGACATCGTGGTCAAGCTGACGCCGGCGTCCGGTTATTCCGATGCGCCCGATACGGCCACACTGCGCATCGCAGTCTTTTCCGAACACAGCCCACAACAAGTTGATCGGCTGATCCAGTCGATTGCCGAACTCGCATAATAGGGAACACCCCATGAAAGTCTTCATCAGCGCCGATATCGAGGGCACCGCGGGCATCACCGAACATGCCGAGGGCAACCGCGAGCATCCGGAATGGGCAGAGTTTCGCGAGTACATGACAGACGAGTTGGTCGCCGCGTGCCAAGGTGCCCGCGCTGCCGGGGCGACGGAAATCCTCGTGAAGGACGCACACGCCAGTGCCCGCAACCTAATCCTGTCAAAGCTGCCCGACTATGTCAGCATCGTGCGCGGGTGGAGCGGCCATCCTGACTTGATGATGTTCGGCCTTGATGACGGCTTTGATGCGGCGATTTACACGGGTTACCACGACAGGGCCGGGGCCGACAGCAACCCGCTGGCCCATACGCTTACCGGACGCATCCAGCGCATTCTGCTGAATGGAGTGCCCGCGTCAGAGTTCACTCTGAATTCACACTGCGCCGCCCGCTACGGCGTGCCGTCTGTGTTTTTGTCGGGCGATAGGGGCATGTGCGATGCCGCCAAAGCGGCCATCCCCGGTATCGTCACGGTAGCCACCAGCGAGGGTTTCGGCCCGGCATCACGCTCGATGAGCCCGGCCCGTTCGACGGTCGCTATCCGGGAAGGCGTGCAAGCCGCTCTATCAACCGCTCCCAAAGGCGGTTTGCCCGCACGGTCTGATCTGTGGGAGCTGGAGATTGAGTTCACCAATCCCGTCGATGCCTACCGCGGCAGCTGGTATCCCGGCATGGACTATCCCGCGCCCCGCATCCTGCGTTTCAGGTCGAACGATTTTTTCGAAGTGCAGCGCGCCATCCGCTTTACCGTCCTGTGAGTCTAAGCAGAAGACGCGCGGCATATGGAAGAATTACACCGTCACGCGGTCTTCGCGCCGGAACGCAAGAGGCGCCTATTCTGACGGACAGGGCTTTTGCTTTCATGTTCTCAGGCTTGAGCACTCCGTCCCGCTGCTTGGGTCCGGTTCTCGCTGCCTCGTGCCGGTGAGGCCGCTTTCTGAGCCGAAACCGCGCGGCATTCAGTGGTTTGCGCCTGCCGAATAGGCGCACCGATGTTCTTTGCCGGGATCGAAGTGCATGGTTGGAAATCGATTCCAATGTGAAGTCTGGCGAGACCATCGACGATCTGTTCGCGTTCCAGATATGCGCGCCCAACGCCGAGGTCGGATCGGTGCATCTCACCGGGATGCCGGTTGTTCCGACCCAAACCCGCCGAGCTGCGGGTTGTGTCGCGAATGCCTATCCTATTATCGGTAGCTACGCCGTTGTTTCTGACCTTCCAATTTGGCGCCCGCCGCGGCTGATTCGTTTGCCTCTGCGTAGGTCACCATCATCGGCTGCCCCGGATTCCGCTGCGTCCCCGGTTGCGAAAGACGGTCGCTTCGCCGAAAAACGTTGGCTGCACCGACATCTCGTAGAACCGGGCCATGTTCTGGTCCGCGTCGACACGGATAAGATGAACCGCTGTATCGCCAATTTCAGTCATGCTTTCAGTATGCCAAGCCTATGCATCGGCGTCCAATGACATTTATGAATCGGTAACCCGAAATCGATTCAAAACGGTGATGGAGGATGCTGCGCGTTGCGAGCGTCAGAACTATTGGCTCGCCATTTGAACGAAAGCTTCGTTCTCACAGCGTGTCTGTCATTGCCTTGCCAAGGACTGTGCTTCCCCATGGAGTCCGAACATTGCGCTGTGCTAAGTCAACTTGCTGCTTGTGAACTAGCGGCCGGCCATTGAGGCCAAGAAGGATCAGAGAATTGACAGGAACTGAAGACAGGCTAGTCGCCTTGGTCGCTGGTGGAGCCGGGGGCATGGGTCGCGTTATCGCGGCCACCTTTGCCCAGAAGGGTTATCGGGTGGCTATAGCGGATCTGGCTTCGACCGGGCTTGAGGAGAGCGTAGATTTGCTAGGCGCCGACCCGCGCACGGCTTTGGCTGTGCCTTTGAACCTTCGAAACTTGGCTTCTTGTCAAGAGGTGATCGCGCGTGTGATCAGCTGGGCAGGTCGGTTGGATGTTCTGGTCAATGCAGCGGGTGTCTGGCGAGAAGGCAACGCAGAGGCCGTGTCCGAAGCGGACTGGGATCTGGTGATGGACGTAAACCTGAAGGGGGCGTTCTTTCTAATTCAAGCATCGTTGCCGCATCTGAAGGCGGGGGCGTCAATCGTTAATATCGCGTCAGATGCGGGCTTGGTTGGCAACGCCGGTGCCGCTCTTTATTGCGCTTCGAAAGGCGGGCTTGTCCTATTGACCAAGGCACTTGCTTTGGAATTGGCGCCGCGCCAAATTCGCGTAAACGCGTTGTGCCCAAGCGATGTCGCGACGCCAATGATCGAATTCCAAGCCCAGCAGTATGGCGGCGATGACCCGGAAGGCTACAAGCGCAGACTGTTATCTCATTACCCGCAGGGTGCAGCGGCCCGATTTATCACACCTGAGGAAGTGGCCCGTTTTGTCGCGTACATTTGTGCGCCTGAAGCGGCACCGATCACCGGGGCGGCGCTTTCGATGGATTTTGGCGTTACCGCCGGCTATTAGGAGATGGCTATGGGCCTTATGAGCAGTAGAACCGGAGCGGTCGTTTGGGACGTTTTTGACATGGCCGATGCCCCGGGGGCTCGCGGCCGAAGGGTTAGGAGTTTTGTCTGGCATCTGGGGGGCTCGTACCAAATCATTTCGCGCAATTGTACACCGCAAGTAAGTCGGCGCGATCCGAATGAAATTGTCGCGATGCGGTGCGTCGGGCGCATGGACACGTCGCCAACCGAGCGCTCAGCATCCCCATTCATTTTGAGATATCACCGTCTATCACCGCCCGGCCATGGACGCAAGCGTGGCGGCGAACCTCTGGCAATTGTACTGCCTGATGACGTTGAGCACACCCGCGTCATATGCAGCCTGACCTATTCAATCGGCAAATATCCGAAGCGTGAAACTGCCGGTTGGTGCTCGGTGCCGCAATGATCCACCCATTCGGCAGCATAGGTCACATGGTATAATTTCGGCGCCATGTAACGGATGTTCAGCGCGACGATTTACCCCGAGTGCGACAAGGCGCGAAGGGTCGCATCAATGGTCACAACCTGAAACAAGACGGGATAACTTTTGACCCCCTCGGTCTGAAAGCTTACCCCATCCGGTATGCCTCTGGGCGGACGCCCCTCATCTGGTGTAATTTGTACCAAACACAACCCAGTGGTGTCCGCATATGCTTCAAATATCAGTTACTTTCATCGATGACGCCTCTGCGCGGTGGGATTTGGTTCGCGCATTTCTGGTCTTAAGACGACGAGTGTTCATCGATCGGATGGACTGGTCTCTTCAAAGCCATAAAGACATTGAATTTGAGCAATATGACACCTTGGGTCATGCGACATACGTCATCGCACACCAGGGCGATCGGGTCGTTGCAGGCGCACGGCTGCTAAGGTGAAATGCCAGCGTAGGCCATCAGTTATAGTTACATCATCCTCGACGCGGTCAGAGGCATTATCGACCTGCCTCAAAGTCTCTGCTGAGAAGAGCCGCCGACAGATGCAACTTCCTAGGAGCTAACTCGTCTCGTGTCTGACTACGCCTCACCGATCGCGACCCGTCAAGTACTGGACACAGCAAATGACCATATTCGCGCGCGAGGCAAAAAACGGTGCCTCTTTGGGGTGGACCCGGTTTTTCACGTATTGCGCGCAGCTATGGCTACAAGTCAAGGGCATTGGGCGGCATTGTCTCGAGTAGTTTGGGCAGATTTTTAGCGTTTGCTTGCCCGACACGCGAAGCGAATTGCATATAGCCAGATCGGCAGCGGAGTCACTGCTCGGACAATGGCGTGGTCGAAAGCCTGTCAGTTTCGCGCCATATCGGTCGCCTGGTCATCAACGCCTTCAACAACATCCTTGCCTACTATCTGGCCGAACTCGGCCCGCCTGAGGGAGCAGGCGGTCGCCTCGCCATCGCCGTCGTGAGACAACCCGCAGGAAAAGTCCTTGGTCATCGGCCTGATCAACGAGATCGGACAGGGGATGGGTCTGCTACCGATCGCAATTACCGTTGGCGCGATGTGGTGTGTTCTGGAAGCAGGGCACCTTGGAGCCCGCTGCCCGCATTGAATGTGCCTGGCTGCGCACATAATTTATCTGTCTAGCCGTAGGCATATCAGCTGGCAGCAGATTCCACCCCAAAGGCGTGCCTGAACCCGATCCTGCCCGCAGGTGTGATCTCCAGCGCCCGCGTTCCGAGGCGGCGCCGGACCCAGCCCTTTTCCAGCGCATGGGTGCAGATGGCGGCCCCCAGAACGCCTGCAAGATGCGGGCGGCGCTCGCTCCAGTCCAGACAGGGACGGCAGACCGGGCGGTTGCTGCGTGAGTTGCCGTCTGGCGCGAGGATGCCTAGGGCCTGCATCTGCACGTGTCCGGTCTCCGTCAGGGAGGCTGCATCGCCAGCGATCTCGACCAGACCATTGGCGCGCAGCGCATCCGCGATGCCGACGCCAAGTGCGCCTGCCAGATGGTCGTAGCAGGTGCGCGCCTGACGCAGCGCCGCATCCTTGGGGCCAACACGCGGCAATAGCCGTGTCAGTGGGACACCGCCCGCGATCTGCATGACGCTTTCGATCATCCGCGCCACCTCGGGGCTGGCGAGGCGGTGATAGCGGTGGCGGCCCTGTTTCCCGACCGCGATCAACCCGACGGAGACCAGGCGGGCTATGGCCGCTGGCTGTCTGGGGCGTGACCGCAGCGACGGCGGCCAGTTCGGTTGCGGTTAAAGCGCGTCCATCCATCAGCGCTGCCAGCATGGCGGCGCGCGCAGGCTCACCTATGGCAGCGGCAACCTCGGCGATGCGGTTCGATGTGGCCATGTGAGCTCCTCTGGCTGATCGGATCTTGGCACAGAACCACTGGGAATGCTTCGGTCTCCACCGAAGCATTCAGAGCAAAATTGCGTACATACCCGAACGGACATCAACGAAGGTTTTTTCATGCCCCTGCCTGCACCCAACGCACAGCCGTTCTTCGGCTGGCATGTCGTCGCTGCCACATTTCTGCTCGCCAGCTTCGGCTGGGGTGTCGGCTTCTCTGGCCCGCCTGTGTTTCTTTATGCCGTCGTTGCCCGGACCGGCTGGCCGGTGGCGATGGTCTCGGCGGCGGTGACGGTGCATTTTCTGCTGGGTGCGGGCGTCGTGGCCAATCTGCCGCGCCTTTATCGGTGCTTTGGTGTGACCAGAATAACGGTTGCAGGGGCTTCGTTGTTAGCGCTGGGGATCGCTGGCTGGGCATTGGCAAAACAGCCGTGGCAACTGTTCGGGGCGGCGATGGCCAGTGGGGCGGGCTGGGTCGCGATGGGGGCCGCCGCTGTGAATGCCCTTATAGCGCCTTGGTTCAGCCTGCATCGCCCCGCAGCGCTTAGCATGGCCTACAATGGCGCGAGCCTTGGGGTGTCATATTCTTGCCGCTCTGGATCGCGTTGATTGCGGGTGTCGGCTTTGCGCATGCTGCGCTGATGATTGGCGGTGTCATGGTTGCTGTCGTTGCTGTCGTTGCGGTCCTGTCGGGGCTTGTCTTCAGACACACGCCTGAAAGCATAGGACAATACCCGGACGGGGTGGAAGGCAGAGCCGCCCGGCCATAGGCACAGGGCGGTTCTGTTGCGCGCGAATCGTTGTTTCGCAACCCCAAGTTCCTGTCTCTTGCGGCTGGCATGACGCTCGGGCTGTTTGCCCAGATCGGCTGCTGGCGCATGTGTTCTCGCTGCTGGTTCCGGTGCTGGGGGAGGGTCTGGCGGGCTTTGCCATGGGCGGCGCAACTGTTGCCGCGATCCTTGGGCGGTCGCTGGTTGGTTGGGTGATGCCGTCTCCGCCGACCGCCGCCTTATTGCCTGTGCCAGCTACGCTGTGCAGGTGATCGGTTCGCTGCTGTTCATTCTGGCAGCAGGCGACGGAGGGCCATGGCTTTTTCTGGGTATTGCGCTGTTCGGGCTGGGGATCGGGAATGCCACATCGCTGCCGCCGCTGATCGCGCAACAGGAGTTTCCTCCGGCTGAGACCGCCCGCGTAGTGCCGCTGATCGTAGCCATCGGCCAGGCAGGATATGCATTTGCGCCGGCCGCGTTTGGTCTGCTGCGCGGGAGTGAGGGGGGCGATGCGACGGGATCGGCTTCGCTGTTCCTCTGCGCCGCCGCAATTCAGCTCGCCGCGATTGGATGCTTTCTTGCGGGTCGGTGAAGAAGGCCGGATGACCGGATCAACGGTAAGACAGGTTGCCGCCGTGGTGAACGTCCGTAAGGCCCAACATGGATGCTACCCGCGCAAAGCACGGAAAATCCGACCGGCGGAAGGCATCGACATCACGGATAGCCCCGTCAATGACAAAACCTTTGACGCCCCGCGACTCCGCAATCGCTTTCATGATTTCAGCCACAAGGGCGCGACTTGTGTAGCCTGCCCCATCCACCACGATGATATGGCCCGGCCGGGCAACATCAAGCTCCTGATGAATGGAGAGATTGTCGCCTGCGCGGGTTCGCACGGTCAGCGCGGGACCGACCATGCGACGGCCATGATAAAACGGCATCAGCCCAACGCAACCAGGTATCCTGTCGAGACAATCACTAATGATCGACGTGTGTATTCGCGAAATGCTTGGATCAAGGCGGAGGAAGGGCTGTCCCACCAACAATCTGCTTATCAAGTGACCTAATTCTCCGGTCCTTTGCTCCCGACACTGGCGCAAGGTTACAGGCAGGCAAAGCATCGTTAAAAACGATACATTGTCATAACAAAACATCAAAATTCAGAATGAGTGTGAGAACATAATAACACTGCGTCAGTTTGACGGTCCGCGTGAAGGCATTCAGATCGAAACCAATGTGATCTCAACTGCCGACAAGATTGCGTTGATCGACGCACTGTCGCAGACCGGCTTGGCCGAGATTCAGGTCGTGGCGTTCGTAACCTCCAGGCGTGTCCCGCAATGGGCGGACGCTGAGGCTGTCGTCGCTGGTATCACGCCGCAATCCGGTGTGCATTACACGGGCCTTTGCCTGAACGAACAGGGGCTCACTTGTGCAATCGCGACGGGACGGTTGAAGATCGAAGGCAGCATTAACCTGTGCGCTTCGACCGCCTTTCTTGCGCGCGATCAAAACTCCACTCTGGAAAGCAACGCGAGACGCGCCGGGCGCTGATTGCGATGTTCCGCGCAAATGGCGTGCCAGTCACCAGGCGGCATCAGTGCCGCCTTCGGTTGCAATTTTCAAGGCGAGATCACGACGGCACAGCTGATGGCTACCATCGCCGAGGTTTCGAACTGGCGGGTGAGTCCGAGATTGTGTTGGAAGATATCGGCCTCTCCGACACGTTGGGCCGGGCAACTCCCGGCCAAATCGCGCGTACCATCGGCACGATCCGGGATACATACCCCGACCAGTCGCTGACGCTGCATCTGCATGATGGATCCCAAATTACCAAGCGAGAGGTCCCCTTAATGAGGCTATGAAGGGGATTCGCGCCGGGCCACAGTATGGAAATGGCTGTCTGACGGATCCCCAATGCGGGTTTGCCGAATGACGATCCGCAGCCCCGCAGGAGTGCGCCCTTCGGTAGAGCACGAGCGACTTTCTGCCTTATGATGAACCGCTCCAGCCCCGCAATCTTTGCCACTTACGATGTCGAACCCGATATCTACCTGACGCGGCGCAGGAAGTTTGCTGTGCGAATGTCCTTCGGCGTGTCGAAGATTTGGGCAGGGGTTCCTTCCTCCACGATGCGCCCACCGTCCATGAAGATAATCCGGTCGGCAATTTCGCGCGCGAACTGCATCTCATGCGTGACGATCAGCATGGTCTGCCGCCGTTCGGCCACCTGGCGCATCAGGTCCAACACCTCGCCCACCCACTCGGGGTCGAGCGCCGATGTGGGTTCGTCCAGCAACATCAGGGCGGCGCCCAGTGCCATGGCGCGCCCGATGCCGATGCGCTGTTGTTGACCGCCCGAAAGTGCGGCGGGGTAGCTCGCGGATTTGTCGGAAAGGCCGATCTCACGCAGGATTTCGTTGGCGCGCGCCTCGGCCTCGGCGCGGGGTTTGCGCTGCACAGTTATGAGGGCTTCCGTAATGTTGCCGCGGGCGGTCTTGTTGGCGAACAGCGCATAGTTCTGAAACACGAACGCCGTCCGGCGGCGCAGCGCAAGGATTTGCGCCGAGCTGGCCGTTGCGGCGTCAACCGTCAGATCTCCGATACGGATCACGCCGCTATCGGGGCGGTCGAGGTAGTTCAGACAGCGCAGCAAGGTTGACTTGCCGGTGCCAGAGGGGCCGATGATGGCCACACGCTCACCTGCCGAAATATCAAGATCGATGCCGTCAAGCACCGTGTTTGCCCCGTAGCGTTTGGTCAGTCCACGAATGCTGATCATCGCGTGATCGCCTTGTTCAGGTAGCGTTCCAGCTGCTTTTGCAGGAAAGACAGGGTTTCGACGATGGCCCAATACAGCACTGCCACAACGAGGAACGCCTCAAAATACAAGAAACTGCCAGCGGCTTCTTTCTGCGTCGCCCCCATCATCTCGGTGACGCCAAGGGTGAAGGCAAGCGAGGTGCTTTTTATCATGTCGATGAAATAGTTGACCAAAGTAGGTGCGGCCACCCGGGCCGCCTGCGGCAATACGATGCGGCGCATCGACTGCGCTTGTGTCATGCCGACGGCCTGCGCTGCCTCCCATTGGCTGCGGTCAACGCCAAGGATCGCGGCGCGGATGCTTTCCGCCATATAGGCGGAAAAATGCAGCGTCAGCCCGATGATTGCCGCCGTCACGCCATTGATCCCGGATAGAACAGGCAGGATTTGCGGCAGGCCGTAGTAAAACAAAAACAACTGCACCAGCAGGGGCGTACCGCGGAAAAAGCTGATGAACAACTGCACAAACTGGTCCAGCACCGGAACCCGCATCACCCGCTCCACCGCCATCAGGCAGGCCAGCAGCAAAGCGCAGACCATCGCGGCCAGCGCCATACCAATGGTCAGCGGAACATAGCCCAGAATGACCGATACCAGACCAAGCATGTAATCAACGTCAAGAGCCCGCATAGCGTCAGCCTGTCGGCGCGGTCACGTCAAGACCCAGCCATTTTTCGGAAATAGCTTTCAGCGTACCGTCGGCCTTCATCTTGGTCAGTGCCGCATCCAGCTTGTCACGCAGGGCCAGACCTGCGGCATCGTTGCGGAAGGGCAAGGCGTTCTGGATCTCGCTGAATGGGGGGCCAGCCAGTGCCAGCGGCAACGGGCTTTCCTTGATCACCTGCGCCGACGAAACCCGGTCCATCACGAAGGCGTCGATCCGACCCAGCGCCGTGTCCTGCTCGATATTGCTTTCGTAGGTGCGGATGTCGATTTCGCTGGCGTACGGCAAGGCGCGCAGTAGCTGCTCGAAGTTGGAGCCGAGGTTTACGCCTACCGACCTGCCCTTCAGGCTTTCAACGCCGGTGATTTCTGTCTCGTTGCCCTTTTTCACCACCACTTGCGCGCCATCATAAACGTAGGGCTGGCTAAAGGCGAATTTTGCGGCGCGCTCGGGGGTGATGGTAATCTGGTTTGCAACCGTGTCGATGCGACCGGATTCCAGAGCGCCAATCAGACCAGAGAATGACATGGTCGAGAATTCCACCGTATCGCCCGTCCGCTCTGCAAGGGCGTTCATCAGATCGACCTCGAAGCCCTGCAACTTGTCCTGCCGAACAAAGGTGAAGGGGAAATATCCGCCGGACATGCCGACACGAATGGTCTCTGCAGCGGCAGGAAGAACTACGGTTGCGGCCAGCAGCGCCGCAAGTGCTAGAGATTTCAACATCTGATGCTCCTTATAACCCGATCTACTTAAAATGTTGCGAGAGTTGCCGAGATCAAGAAGATTTGGGAAACAAGCACGGCAGGGCTCGGTCTGGGGCACTGCCGGAGAGCGATCCCCGATTTCAGGTGGATTTAGGTCTCTTTTCCTCAGCTGCTTCGTGAGCAGTGAACAACGGTCTGCTCTGCACCACCGTTTCATGTCGCCGCGATTGAGCGACTCACAGGAACGGTCATCGGTTTTGCAGGTGCCACCAGCGTTGCGCCTTCCGGCATTCGCAATATGCGCCGATCCCTCGCGTCTTCGCCTTGTCCGGGTGTAGGCAGGCGGTGCAGCCGAATGGAAGCAGACAGCCTCAGCACACTGCCGGCTTCGTGCGTTCGAGTTGGAACAGTGCTAAATCAGCAATAGCGCGCGCAATTCCCAAATGAATTCGCTTCAAGCGTGCGCTTGGCAGACGAGACTTTGCGATTGCGCCGATGGTCAATCAACCACCACTGAGCTTGTGACCGACATATTCTTGGCTTTTTTATTTCTACCAATTAGTGTCATCGGCATGTTGTATGATGTTATATGCTCATAATTTTGACATATAGGCGCTCACTTTTCCCCCAAGAGAGAAGGGCAGACCAATTGCCTGTCTGTCGTTCTGCAAGGTATCAAGAAGGGCTGCTCC
>NZ_JAQGKQ010000009.1 GCF_028290025.1 Cypionkella sp.
AAAATTTTCACTTCCCCCCACCGAGAATAGGACTTCCAATCATGGGAAGGTCAAGGAGAAGTTTCGGAAAAGAATGTGCACTCTGATCCTTGACCTTCCAATAGTGGGAAGCCCTATCTCATTAGGCGTGAGACGAAACCAAAGGAGGATCTCATGCAGTTCCATATTGAGAACATGGCCTGCGGCGGCTGTGTGCGCAGCGTGACCAAGGCAATCCAGTCGGTCGATCCAGTTGCCCAGGTTAACGCGCACCCCGCGCTGCATAAGGTAGACGTCTTTACGACAGCACCGCGTGCCGAGCTCGAGGCCGTTCTGGCCGATGCCGGCTTTTCCGTCAACTGAACCCGACACAGGAGAATTCTATGAACAAGCGCTCGCTTGCTTTAATCGCCGCTGCCGCCGTCGTCGTTGGCGGTCTTGCCGTTGCCCAGACCACGATGGAGGGCATGGACCATTCGGGCATGAAGATGGATATGGGGGCCATGGGTGGCATGAACCACACTACGCTCATCCCACCCGAGTTGGCCAAAGACCCGGCCACGCTGGCCTATGCCAAGGCGATGAACGACATGATGGCCGGAATGATGATCCCCTACACCGGCGACCCGGATGTCGACTTCATGGCTGGCATGATCCCGCACCACCGGGCCGCTGTCGATATGGCGAAGGTTGCCCTGCAATACGGCAAAGATCCAGAAGTCCGCGCCCTTGCCAAAGCCGTCATCGCGGCGCAGGAGGCCGAGATTGCACAGATGACCGCCTGGCTAGCCGCGCACGGTCAGTGACGGTAGGGCGCGCGCTTCCCTTCCTTGCAGGACAACTCAAGCGCGCGCCCGCTCCAAGGACTGGCCCCACAAAGTCCGCATAGCTCAGTCGAGCATACCGATAGTGGTGCGCCGTCGGTTTTATTCTATGCTTTGCTCATTATTTTTCCTTCTCCGAGGTCACCAATGTGCGGCAAGTTCACCCAGATGGCGTCATGGCGCGAGGTGCACGAATTCTCGAACCTGTTTGCTGCGCGGGTCGATGACGAGGTGCGCACCTTCACGCCGATGCGGGCGGTGCCGGTGGTGCATCTGGATCGCAACGGTGAACGCGTGATCACGCTGATGAACTGGGGCTTCACGGATCGGCGCGGCGATGGGCGTCGGACCCCTAAGCACATGCATGCGCGGGGTGAGACGGTGCACAAACTCTGGACCTTCACTGATGGCTTCCATGCACGGCGCGGGATCACCTTCGCCAAAACCTTCAATGAGGGTCGCGAGGTGCCGCTGGCCTACGAGGACGGTCAGCGCACCGGCAAGTCTTGGACGCAACAGTGGACAATCCGGCACAAGGAAGGTCGCCCCGCCATCATCGGCGTCATCTACGACGAGTTCGATGTCGCGCGCGGCGCGGAGTATGAATTCGTCCAGGTGACGGTCCCAGCGAACCTGCTGATTTCTGCGATCACCGACCGCATGCCGCTGCTACTGGAAGGGGATAACGACATTGCGCTGTGGCTCGGCGAATGGCGTGCACCGATTGAAGAGGTGATGGCGCTCATCCGCACGCGGGAGTTCAGCAGTGACTGGGAGTGGATGTCGAAGATCCGTCGAAGAAACCACCGCGGCCCAAAAACGATAGCCGAACGTCTGCAATATCTTAGCCGACTGTGAATTTCTTACTTTGTTCTCACTAGACATATTTAATGATATCGTTGGGCTTAAGTCTGGTTTGACATTGCTGCCTTTTAGGCGATGCGGAACCGGCCGCGCTTAATTCGAGCCAATGTCGGCCGCTGACACCCCTGCAGAAACATCTCATTCCGCTAGCCTAGTGGTTCATGCTTGCTAGATTAAAACTTGAGCGGCAAAGTCGGTTTGGCGAGAACCGCTGCGATTTCAACGCAGTTAGATTTTCGATGCACGCGCCGAGAAAATAGAGCAAAACTGATAAACCAACATGAAAAGTAACAGCTCTCTATCGTTCCTTTCGTTCGACAATCGTTGGAAAATGCGGATCGACCATCCTTACTCCTTGTTGGTGAGGGATGGCGCTTTTGCCTGGTCGTGCGGACAGTGTCCGCTGGACGAGGATGGGGCAGTTCTGTTCCCAGGCAATCTGCTGGCGCAAGCTGATGCCGTCGCTGGCTTTATCGAGCAATATCTTGGTGACATTGGTTGTGCAGCATCGGTGATCGGAAGGCTCCTAGTCTATTACGTCAAAACGCGCGATGGCGATGCTTCGGCACTACAAGACTTTTTCCATGGTTATTTCGGGCCAAGCTTTTGTGTTCTGCCAGTCGCCATACCGCACTTCTACTATGAAGGAATGTTGGTCGAGGTCGATGTCCACGGTTGCTCCGACAACAAAGAGTGCCGCAATTTCACTGATGCTGTGACTGAGTTTGAGCTGATGGTTGTGGATGCGGGCGATATAGTTTGGGCCAACTTCACAGCGTCGGCCCTACCGCTGGACGCTGATGCCGCCGAAGCCGGACTGCAACGGTTGTTGGTGAAAGCCGGCCTTTCGGTGGATTGCATGCTGTCGGACCAGTGGTTCGAATGCAACACCAGTGCGCGGGAGGTTCTGCATGCCGCCCAACATCTGGGGCTTTGTCGTGATCAGCGCACCGTTGTAGGCGTTCCTTTCGACGGAATCGGCCTCTACTCGGAACTCACTTTTTCCAAATCCGCGGTGCAGTTTGAGTCACACAAAGCTCGCACGCCGTCCTTCCGGGACGCCGCCGTGCAAGTCACACTAAGCAGATCAAAAGATCACTTCCACGTCGCGGCCGCGGACGAGGGCGGCGTGTTGCATCTCGTCGCGCAGACCGGAGCGATCATGGAGGCGGTAGAATTGACCTTGCGCGATCACGACCTCAAATTCGCGGATGTTCGCAAAGCGACGACCTATTACGTGGCAGGGAGTAACGCGGATGCGCTGCATGACAACATGCAGGTCCGTAACCGGTATTACACCAAGCCCGGTCCGGCCTCGACTGGGCTTCCGGTGCAGGACTTTCCCCATTCCAAAGCATCCATCCGTGTTCAAATGCTTGGATCAACGCGCAACGAGTAATATCGCGGAAACGGCTAAACCTTTGAAAAAGTTTTATGTCACCAGAGCTACGGGCAGGCGCGGCCATAGGTAAATTTTACCGGTAACCGACCATTTATGTCGACCGTAGTTGTTGGACGAAGATCACGTTGGTTATCCATCCCACTAAGCTCAGCATAGCGCCACCCCCGCGAACAGCCCCCAACTGCTCGCCGGGCACGTAGCTATGCAGTGGGGTAGTCGGTGTAGCCGTGCGGGCCCTGACTATACCATGTCTTGGGGTCACCCTGGTTTAAAGGTTTTCCGTCCATTAGGCGCTCGGGGAGGTCGGGGTTCGCCAAATATGCGCGCCCGAATGCGATTGCGTCAGCAGTGCCCCGATCAATCGCGGCCTGCGCTTCGGCAACGGTGTCGTAATCCGAATTGAGCACGAGCGGACCTGCAAAAACTTCGCGTATTTCGGGCGAT
>NZ_JAQGKQ010000010.1 GCF_028290025.1 Cypionkella sp.
TGGTTTCCAACAGCGCTGCCCCGCTTTGCTCGAATGAGATCGAAGCTGAAGTTCAGCACCTGCTTGACGAGAAAAACTCTGAATATGATTGCGGCGCGCCGCTTGATCTCGAAATTTCGATCGGAAATCCGATTCACCCGGATAGCAATGACATCGCAGATTTACCCAAGTGGCTTGAACGCGCCATCGCCCGCGCCGAAACCCGGGCTGTAGCAAAACTTGGTAGAGCTTCCAATGTGAACATCCGCCGGTGCGGGCCTTAGCGTTCATTGAGCCGAGCGGGGCTGCTTTGAAAAATCCCGATTATGTTACTCCATATACAGCGCCATGACAGGCTGGCTGGCTCGCGCAGTTTCCTTGCGCGTCACTCTGATGACCAGGGAAAGTTGACGTAGCGATCACGAGTGTCGTAACAAATGTTGCCATACATCTTTAGATATTTTCCCCGGCGTTCCATATCGAAAAACACAGCAGCCGGATTTAGGAGATCATCTTGATACTCGGCGAGATTGGTACGGGTCAAAGCGAAGGGCAAAATATCCATCGCCTGAGGGATACTTTTCCCTTCAAGCCAATCGGCCCCGAATTGACCCATTGCGTAGCCAAACACCGGTGATGCTAAAGCAATGCTGGCTTTGTAGGGACTGCCGACGGAGTTGATCTCTTTCACCGCTTCTGGCTCCCCGTCAATGCCACCCAAGAACTGGTCTGGTCGCGCTTTGCCGGCAGCGCGCAACGCCTCTAGTGCGCCAAGCACAACAGCGTCACCTCCGAGGACAACATCGATATCAGGTTCGGCCAACAGAATGATCTTCATCGTGTCAAACCCGCCTTGCTTGGTCACCGGATTTGGCGTGATGTCGGCAACGATTGTGACGCCGGGAAGTCCACCCAAACCGTCACGCATCGCGACAAATCTCGGCGCGAGAAACTGCATCGAATCTTGAGTGAGCAGGACGACCTTAGCCTTTCCGCCGAGGTGCGTCATGATGTGAGAAACTGCCGCATCGGTGAGCTCTTTGCCCGTCGCGTATTGAGGCGCATTGAGCAGCAACGTCGCAGGTGGAGGCACGATTGTTCCGACGTATCCTCCCGACCATATGAACTCCTGCAGACTGCGGCTAATTGCAGTGGGATCGGACGACGTCGCAACCAGAGCGCCAACCATTTCTGCGCGTAACGAGGCGATGATTTCGACCGCCTTCGTCACATCGTTGTCAATTGAGATTTTTTTATACGCAAGGCCCCTATCTCTGGCGGCTCTTTCTAGACCGTAGTTAACCCCCTGTAAAAACTCACGCTCGTTCTCCTGAACGAAAGCTATCGTCTTCTTTAACCCGGGCGGCGCCCTGCACAGAGGTGCCTTTGGGTTAAATTGCGAAAAAATAACCGACCTAGTTATGCCGGAGGCTCATCCTGCGCCTCAGCTTTCACCGAGCAATTGATGATCAATGTTGCGAGCAAAGCCAGATGCATAATTTTCGGGCAAAATGAAAAAAAAATCTTGGGCGTAAGCATTCTATTCCTCCTGGGATGCGTTAACCTGCACCTCGCTAAGTAAGAGCACACAGATGGGCTGATCGACAGGGGACGGGCGACACGTGCGATTGATCTACCCATAGTCCCATTTCTTCGTCAACTGGATCTCTCACGCCCAAGGTAGGCGGAAAATTTCGCTGAAACTGTTCGCTTGTCGAAAATTTTTGTATAAGGGCAGATGCTGCCAATGCCCGGTGCATGCCATACGATGACGGATCAGAAAGCGAGGTTGGGATTCATGGTTAGCGGATCGCGCGTGACATGGCTGTCTGTTACGCTGCTCGGACTGGGCTTTATGGCTCTGCTGCTCATTGTCGGCGTGACGTTCAATCTAGCCGAACGATCGCAGTCGCAGTTTGACACGTCTTTATCGACACAAGAACTCTCGGCCGCAGCAGTAGAACTTCGCTACGGACTGCAGGCGGCGGAATCCGCACAACGCGGCTATATAGCCAGCGGAAATGAAATTTACCTTGCCCCTTACGGTACAGCCAAAGCTTTGGCCCTGCGCAAGCTGCAAAAACTCACAACACTATTGGAACCCGGCCAACGCGACGGCGCGGCGACCCAACGGCTTGTCATGCTCATTAACTCCAAAATCGAAGAAATGGACACGACCATCGCGCTGAAGCGGGAGCGTAAGGACGAGGAAGCTCTGAGCGTCTTTAGATCAAACCGTGGCAAGGCTATAATGGATGAGGCGAATGTCTTCATAGCCAGTATGATCAGAAACGCGAATGCCCGCTTAACTGAAAATGTCGACGCTCAAAAAAATGGATTGTTCCGGCTACGTCGCATCATTTTGACTTCAGCGGTGCTGATCGTTGTGGTCGTTACTTCCACGTATGTTATGATCGTCGGCGTCGTGCGATATCTCCGCCGTGCGCGAGATGTTACGGCAGCACTCAACTCTGACCTCGAGACCCGTGTGAAAAATCGAACAGCCGAACTTTCAGCGGCGCGCGACCGAGCGGAAATATTGTTGCTCGAAGTTAACCACCGGGTGTCAAACAGTCTGGCTCTTGTAGCGGCAATGGTTGGGATGCAGAGTCGTGCGACAACGAGCACAGACACCCAAGAAGCATTGGCCGAAGCTCAAACTAGGATCAACGCAGTGGCCCTTGTACATAAGGAACTGTACGTTTCCGGTGAAGTTCAGTCCGTGGCTCTAGACGGGTTTTTGTCCAGCTTGCTACGACAACTGGAAATCTCCATGCGTGACGCCGGACATCAAGCGTCGCTGAAACAAACTATCGCCGCTTTGTCCTTGCCGACCGATAAAAGCGTCAGTCTCGGGATTATCACGTCGGAGTGGGTCACCAATGCGTTCAAATACGCATATCCGAGCGGGGGCGGCGAAATCAGAGTCACGCTCAAGCGCATAGGTGATGGCCCAGCGGAGCTGCTTGTGGAAGACGATGGCGTTGGTCGCAAACTAGACCAGCGGCCACAAGGGACTGGGCTTGGGACTAAGTTGGTTAAAGCGATGGCGAGCACGTTGGGCGGAAGCATCGAATATTCTGAACGGCGACCCGGTACGACTGCCAAACTGACTTTGCCGATAACTTGACGCGAGAGCTGGTCGACACTTGATATTCCGGCAATGAAAGCCGTTTGACGCGCAGTCTTTTAAAAAACGCATTTCTTTCCCAACCCCACCGTCGCCTGTCGAAAAAGGCGATAATGCAACCTCTTGAGAACGAAACTGTTTTGGCCGCTGGCTATGAGTTCTCGAAGCACAGCAAGCCGACTTCTCACTCAGCGTTCGGGTCCGCGAGATCATGTTGACCTAGTGTCCACTGACGTTGCCCCCAACTTTTATCCAGCGTGGGCGAGACTCCGTGTTTGAGTTTTGCCCATTTGGGCGGGTTGGGCAACGGGGGCTGGCGCGGAGCTTTGCGGATTGCGCAGCATCGGGCCCCGTTGTGGGATGAAGGTTCGGGCAAAATCGGCTGGGGTCTGCCATCCGAGGCGGGAGTGGAGTCGTTCCGTGTTATAGTCGATGCGCCAGGCGGCGAGCGTGACGCAGGCGTGATTCAGGGGAACAGGGTTTCATTCAGGAGTTCGTCGCGCAGTCGACCATTGAAGCTTTCGATGAAGGCATTCTGGGTCGGCTTGCCCGGGGCGATATAGTGCCAGTCAAACTTACGATCATCCCACGAACTTCAGAATCGCGTTCGAGGTGAACTCGGTCCCGTAGCATGTTGGGAATGACGCGCCGTTGAAGGTTATGGCCGGCTGCGCAGCCTCCAAAATTGCGCAGCAGGCGGCCATCACCGGCGGGTCTCTATGATGGTTTTGCGAACCACACCACAGAGGAGATCGGCTATGGCCAAGGTTGAGCATACTTCGGATGCCCGTGTTCTGGTAGGCATCGACATTTCCAAACACCGGCACGAGGTGCTGATTGCCGTCCCGGGCAAGGCGCGTCGTCGACGCCTGACGATCACCAACAGCACGGATGACTTCATGCGGCTCATCGCGATCTTGCGTGAATACGGCCTGCCCGTCCGGATCGGTTTTGAGGCAACTGGCAATTATCATCGGGTGCTGATGTATCATCTGGGCGTCGCCGGGTTCGACCTGAAGCTGGCGTCTTCGGTCGCTTTGGCCCGCACACGCGAGGCGCTGCACAACAGCTGGGACAAAAACGATCCGAAGGATGCCCAAGTCATATTGCACATGCTGCAGATCGGGTCGGTGCAGATCTCCCAGGACCCGATGGTGGCCGGCACGAACGACGTTCAAGAGTTGTCCAAGACCGATGATGCCGTGTCGCGGTCCAAGACCGAGATGTGGCACCGCATCCTGACCCATTACTTGCCGCTCTACTTCCCGGAAGCCGATCGCTTCCACCGGAGTTCGCGCACCGATTGGTTCCTGGCATTTCTCGAGATGTTCCCCTCTCCGCACATGATCAGCGCCATGACCAAGGTGGAGTTCATCCAGGCTGCGTGGGAAGTGGTTGGGCGCAAGGTTGAGAGTCTCTCCTGTTGTCAGATGTTTACGAGACAGCAAAGGTGTCGACAGGATTGCCCGTGTCGCCGGATTCGGACGCCATCCGCATGTTCCGCATGATGCTAGCTGAAGGGCGAAGCCTGATCCGGCAGCGCAACGCAATCGAAGATCGGGCTGTGGAGTTGCTCGGTGCGCGGCCTGACTATCAACTGCTACGGACCATTCCGGGCATCGGGCCGATCAATGCCCTGACCATCCTCGCCGAGACGGGCGACCTGCGCCGCTTTCTTCATCACCGGCAGTTTCTGAAGTTCTGCGGCATGGATATGGCCACCGTCCAGTCCGGCATGTTCCGCGGTCGAAGCAAGATATCCAAGTATGGCAATGCCCGCCTGCGCCGCACGTTGTGGCTGGCAGGGCAGACGGCGGTGCTGAAGAAGGCAAACAGCTTCCGCGACAAATTCAAGCGATACATCGCGCAAGATCGCCACAACCCGGATCTTCGGCGCAAGGCATATACCGCCATCGCAGCCAAGATGGCTCGCACCATTCACGCCGTGATCAAATCCGGCGAACCTTATCGCCCCTTCTTTGAGGGGGTGAGCCCAGGCGGAAGGACCTCTCTCTCAAAGGGCCGTGGAGGCGCATGATGCGACCTCGTAGATAATGTTCGGGCCTTCCGCTTGGGATTTAGGATCTCGTCTTAAGGACGGTGAGGGCGGCAACCAGGCCGACCCTGTATTTGCTATGGAAGAGACCACTTCTTGACGGCGGAGCCCGCCTGGGCAACTATTACCAAAGGTATCCGGTCGCTCGGATGCCCCGTGATCTGACGCCCAAAACCGCGTTTTGTTCCAGAGCTAGGACGTTGTCGCTGACCACCGTCTGTGGCTTGCCGCGGGCGTCGAACAGTGTGGCCAGTTCCCGCGCCACCCTTGCGCCTGACAACGAGGTGTCAGCGACCAGCGCAAGGCATTCGCGGGTGCAGTCATCGACAACCGTCATGATCCTGAACCGGTGTCCATCCGTCAGCTTGTCTGACACGAAGTCCAGAGACTAGCGCTGGTTCGGCATCAAGGGCAGCACCATTGGGGCTCGTGTGCCCATAGCCCGCTTGCGCCCGCCCCGGCCGGCGCACATGCAACTGCTCTTCGCGGTAAATGCGGAACAGGCGCTTGTGGTTGAGATCAAAGCCCTCGCGCCGCAGGAACACATGCAGCCGGCGATAACCGAACCGGCGTCGAGCCTTGGCAAGTTCTTTCAGCTGATCGCGCAGCACGGGGTCATCCTGCCGAACTCCCTCATACCGCATGGTCATCCGGCAAGAGCCGATTACCCGGCACGCCCGCCCCCTCTCGGCAGATTGCTTCGCAATCGCCTGCCGGGCAACGGCATCGCTCATCTCGTGAATTGCCACCAGATGCGCGACCGCTTGCCGCTTCGCGGCGGGCGTCACCACTAATGGGATGGTCCGCCCCGCACCCCAGCGTATGCTCTGGTGGCATCGTCAAGCAAAAGGAGAGAAAGGATGCGAACCAAACTATTGCCCGAAGCCTTTGCCTATGGGATCGACATTGGCAAAAAGGTATTCCACGTTGTTGCCGTCAACCGCGACGGTGCAGTGATCCAGAGTGCCAAGTTTGCGCGCGAGACGTTGCAGTCATTCTTCGATCTGGCGCCCAAAACTTTAATCGGCATGGAAGCATGTCCGGGCTCGCAATGGTTGGCCCGGAGGCTGATCAATATGGGGCATGATGCTCGGATTATCCCGGCCCGGTTCGTGAAGCCCTATGTGAAGTGGAACAAGACTGATACCGTCGATGCAGCGGCGATCGCTGAGGCCGTGACGAGGCCAACCATGCGATATGTCGAGGTGCGAACGCCAGCGCAAGTTGACCTACAGGCACTTCACCGCATCCGGGATCGGCTCGTGGGTCAACGCACCGGCTTGATGAACCAAGCTCGCGCCTTTTGCCTCGAATATGGGCTGGCTATGCGTATCGGCGCTGGCGCTTTCCACGCCGACATCCGGCGGCACCTTGGCAATCTGAACAACGATCTGACCCAGAATATGCGTGTGTTGCTCACTGATCTTCTGGATGACCTCGCCTATATAGAGAACCGGGTTAAAGCCTTGACCTCCACGATCGAGGCGATCGCAAAAGAGGACGAGACGATCAGCAGGCTGCTGACCATTCCCGGCATTGGTGCCTTGAGTGCAACAGCACTGGTGGCCGCGGCAGGAGATGGCCTGCAATTCCGCAAGGCGCGGGACATGGCGGCATGGCTTGGGCTTGTTCCAGCGGAGCATTCGACGGGAGGAAAGCAGACCCTTCTGGGGATCAGCAAGCGCGGAAACAGATATGTGCGCCGTCTGATCATCCATGGGGCGCGATCCTGCTTCTTGCACCTGAACCGCGAAAGCCATGCCTTGGGACGCTGGCTGAATGCGTTGGAAGCCCGAACCCATCGCAACAGGGCCGTCGTTGCTTTAGCCAACAAGCTCACCCGGATCGTCTGGGCCATACTCACGCAACTCGGCACCGTCTACCTGCGGTCAAAAGGCGCGGCAGCCTGAGCTGATCCTTTACCGCAAACCCATTGCAGAGGACGTGATGACCAAACGGTTGATCGACCACGGGTAAGCCACACGCAAAAAAAACGGGACGTGATCCCGTTCCTCTAATCTGGAACCCGAGGGGCGGATCTCATCAAGGCCTTGTCGCCAAAAGCGGCTGACTGATCAGAGGCCGGATACATTTACGCAAGCCGGTGCGTCACACACAAAAACCTTGCAATAGCGGGGCGGACCATACATTTTTTCCTAGGAGGTCTTTCAGCGCGGCATTATCCAGCATCGCATCGGCCAACAGCCGTTTCAGACGCGCGTTCTCGTCCTCGAGCCCCTTCAGGCGCTTGGCCTCGCTGACATCCATTCCGCCATACTTGGCCTTCCACTTGTAGACGGTCGCATCGCTGACGCCGCGCTTGCGGCACAGATCGGCGACGGAAACGCCGGCCTCGTGCTCCTTCAGAATGCCGATGATCTGGTCTTCGGTGAACCTGCTGCGCTTCATCTCTGGTCCTCTCGGTTGGGCCAAAGTCTACCTCAAACTGGATTAGCCGAGGGGCCAATGTCACCGTCGCTAGATAGAGTCCTATGGTGTTCACACCTGTTCCGGCTATTCAGCCTAAATCTTGAGAACACCATGCCCCACCTTCTCGTTGTCGAAACCAGCGCGCGCGGCGATGCTTCGATTTCCCGTCAGCTGACCAAACGCCTTGTCGCCAATTGGCTCGAAGTGCACCCGGACGGTGCGGTCGTGCGGCGCGATCTCGCCGTGGATGCGCTGCCGCATGTGACCATGCCGTGGCTATCGGCTTATTTCATGCCTCCGCAGGCCCATACCCGGGGATGACCGAGCAACTGCGTCTCTCGGACGCGCTGGTTGCCGAATTGCTGGCAGCTGACGAGGTTGTCATGGCCACGCCGGTCTACAACTACACTATCCCGGCCAGCCTAAAAGCCTGGATCGATCACATTGTGCGCAAGGGCGTAACGCTTGGCTTCGATGGCCAGAGACTGCTGATCGGCAAGAAAGCCACCGTGGTGCTGGCGTCCGGCGGCGTCTATGGCGAGGCCTCGCCCATAAACCACCTCAATTTTATCCCGCGATACCTCGAGGCCATTCTAAACGTGCTCGGCATCACCGACGGGAGGATTATCCATGGCGAAGGTGCCAAGGTCGTGGATATGGGTTAAGCAACGATGGACACGTTCGTCGACGCCGTCATTCCAAAACTCAATCGTGCTGCAGCAGCCTGAGTGACTGGGTAGCCCGGCTTGAAGGTCGTATAAAACCCCATGGAAGAAACACCGGTTGGCGGCTGTTCTGATCAGAAATTAGGGCCAAACACGCGCTGCGTCTTCGCGAACGACCGCTTCGGAGGGAATGTCAGGGGATCAAGCAAAGCGGTGGTCGTCTGGGCATCCATTGCCCGGCAGGCGATTGCATGCAAACGCCGAGAGGGGCTAAAGACCGTAACCAGTCCGCTCAAGTTGAGGTCTGTGGTAATCACGCCGCTTGCGCGCTCACACGGTTTGCTCAGTAGGTGGATAGGGAGCGCCCCGTCCCAGGCGTTAAAAGGCAGGTAGGCTTGGCCAACAACAAGGCGCATAATACTACTAAACGGGAAAGTATACGAGTGCTAAGGCGACACGTCCTCCTTTGGGACAAAGAATAGCCGCAATTCAGTCACGGAATCGCCTTTCGACAACGTGAAGTTGAATATGGCGAGCTCTGTTGCGCGTCACGGATCGCAAGCTTCGAGCATCTGGCGAACCCTGATTGAGGATCATGTATAGTGTTGAAAGACGCCTTATTGTTTTCGTTCAACGCAGTTGGTTCTATGGCCATTGCGACCTTGCTCTATGGCTTGTTGCAGCGCCATATTGAAAACCGGATCCTGAGGCATACGTTGGTTGGCGTCGTCATGGGGTCGGCAGCAGCTGTTTTGATGGCTCAACCAATTGAGATTATCAATGGTTATCAGGCGGATGGTCGGAATGCATTCATCGGCATCGCGGCGGTCTTCGGCGGCCCCATATCGGCTGCAGTCGCTGCTGTAATAACCGCATTCATGCGGCTTTGGATAGGGGGAGCCGGAGTGCCTCTCGGTTGCGTTATGATTTTGGCAACGGCAACGCTGGCGAGCTTTTGGAAGGTTTCACGCAATAGTATAAAAAACAGGCGCACGACTACGGACTGGCTCACCCTCGCCGCCGTTTTGATCATCCCGATTAACATGATGCTTTTAGTGCCCATCCCGAACAAAGCTGAAATTGTTGCGTATCTAAGCCTTCTCACTTTGGTGAATGTGATGATCTTTGGACGACTGATGGAAACTGAGCAGCGGCGTGGACGCCGTGAACGCCAGCTAAACATGGCCGCTAATACGGATGTCCTGACATCCCTGCCCAATCGACGCAAGTTCATGGATGTGGCGTCTGCGGTCGAAGCCAAGCGCCAAACTCGCAAAGGGCTGTTGTTGATCGACATTGATCATTTCAAGAAAATCAACGATGCTGTTGGCCATGATGCCGGTGATGAAGTTTTGCGTATCGTTAGTCAAAAGCTGGCCGATCAGACTCGAAAAAGCGATATCGCCGCCCGCTTTGGCGGAGAAGAGTTCGCTGTACTGATCGACGCTATCGATCAAGATGATCTGGCTAGATTTGCAGAGAGATTGCGCAAATCCTTGAACACCAACGTAAAGTATAAGGGGTCTGAGGTCGTTTTGTCCGTCAGTATTGGCGCCACGTTCTGTGGCGATCAGCCGTTTTCGTTCCAAAATGCTTACAATTCTGCCGACAAGAGTTTATACGAGGCAAAGGAATTGGGGCGTGCGCAGTCAGTGGTGACAGCTTTAGCAGCGTGAACGCACTTTCTTCGGCTGACAATAAATAATCATTTGCAGTTGCCTCTGGCGCCGGACCAGTCCCTTAATAACGCGGTAATAATGCTGCTTTCAGGTGTCGGAGTACGGCAGCATGGGACTTGTC